>NZ_JBHVUH010000002.1:297066-551009 GCF_042884245.1 Streptomyces sp. NPDC058145
CGCCTACACCCACAACCAGCAGGTCCGCCCCATGGGCGCCGGACTCGACCTCTACGGACTGCGCAAGGACGGCACCGAGTTCCCCGTAGAGATCAGTCTCAGCCCACTCGAGACCGCCGACGGCCTCCTCGTCTCCGCCGCCGTACGCGACGTCAGCGAACGCAAGGCCGCCGAAGAGAGGTTCCGGGGGCTGCTGGAGGCGGCGCCGGACGCGATGGTCATCGTCGACGACCAGGGCATGATCCGACTCGTCAACGCCCAGACCGAAGCCCTCTTCGGCTACCGCCGCGAGGAACTCCTCGGCCACCCCGTCGAACTCCTCGTCCCCGGCCGCTTCCATCACCACCACACCGAACACCGCAACGCCTACACCCACAACCAGCAGGTCCGCCCCATGGGCGCCGGACTCGACCTCTACGGACTGCGCAAGGACGGCACCGAGTTCCCCGTAGAGATCAGCCTCAGCCCACTCGAGACCGCCGACGGCCTCCTCGTCTCCGCCGCCGTACGCGACGTCAGCGAACGCAAGGCCGCCGAAGAGCGCATCAACGAACTCGCCGCGCTGGTCGAGTCCTCGCAGGACGCCATCCTCGCCAAGACCCTCGACGGTCACATCACGTACTGGAACGCCGCGGCCCAGCGGTTGTACGGGTTCACGGCGGACGAGGTGCTGGGGCGGCACGTGGCCGTGCTGGCACCGCCCGAGCGCGGGGACGAGATCACGGCGCTCCTGAAGCGGCTGCGCCAGGGCGAGAAGGTCGAGCACTTCGAGACGCTGCGGGTCACCCGCTCCGGAGGCCTGCTGGACGTGGACGTCACCCTGTGGCCGACCCGGGGCCGCAACGGCAAGGTCGTCGGGGCGTGCGCGATCGTCCGGGACATCGGCGACCGCAAGCGCGCCGAGGCCGAGCTGACGGAGCTGTACGAGCAGCAGCGGCACATCGCGCTCACGCTGCAGCGCAGTCTCATGGGCACGCCGCCCGCCATCCCGGGCCTCGCCACCGCCAGCCGCTACCTTCCGGCGACCCAGGGCGCGGGCGTGGGCGGCGACTGGTTCGACCTGATCCCGCTGGGCGCGGGCCGGGTAGGGGTGCTGATCGGCGACGTCATGGGCCGCGGCCTCGAAGCCGCCGCCGTCATGGGCCAGTTGCGTTCGGCCGCGCACGCGTTGGCCAAGACCGGAGTGCAGCCGCGGCAGCTCATGCAGACACTGGAGAGCGTCGTCGCCGACCTCGACGTCCCGGACCAGCTGGTCACCTGCTGTTACCTGGTGATCGCCGCCGACACGGGGGAGGTGACGATGTGCTCCGCCGGTCACCTGCCGGTCCTCGTCATCGCGCCGGGCCGGAGCGCCCAGGTGCTCCCGGCGCCCGTGAACGCCCCCCTCGGGGTCGGCGGTGTGATCTACGAGCAGCGCCGCACCACGGTCGAGCCCGGCGCCACTCTCGTGCTGTACACGGACGGGCTGATCGAGACGCCGGGGACCGACATCGAGGACCAGCTCACCGAGCTGATCGCCACGCTGGACAGGCTGCCGGACACGCCGCCCGACCTGGAGGCCGCCGCCGAACACGTCCTGTCCACGCTGCTCCCCGACGCGGACGGGCACGACGACGTCACGCTGCTGCTGACCCAGCTCCCCGCGGCGCCGCTGGCCACGGTCACGACGGACCTGCCCGCCGCCGCCGAGTCCGTACGGACCGGCCGCGACTTCCTGGGCAAGGCGCTTGTCGCCTGGGACTGCACAGGCACGGCGGACGACGCGCTCCTGTTGCTCTCCGAGGTCCTCACCAACGCCGTGCAGCACGCCCAGGGTCCGATCGGGGTGCACGTGTGCCGCACGGACACCGCCCTGACCGTGGAGGTCAGCGACCGCAGCCTGCATCTGCCCCAGCCCCGGCTGGCGACGCAGGACGACGAGTCCGGTCGCGGTCTGCTGCTCGTCCGCGCCCTCGCCGACGACTGGGGTGTACGCCCCACCGACGAGGGCAAGACGACCTGGTTCAGCCTCGGGCTATGAGCTCCGGCGACGCGCCGGGATGACGGAGGCGGCCGCCGCTGTTGTGTCCCTTGGTGGTCGACGGTGTCCCGAACCGGGACGTACAGTACCCCTAGGGGTATTTTTCGAGGAGTGATCGTGGAACTGGATCTCGCGGGTGCGGAACTCAAGTCCGTCCTGAACCGTCTGCGCCGCGCGCAGGGCCAGATCTCGGGCGTGATCCGGATGATCGAGGAGGGCCGGGACTGCGAGGAGGTCGTCACGCAGCTGGCCGCCGCGTCCCGGGCGCTGGACCGGGCGGGTTTCGCGATCATCGCCACCGGCCTGCAGAAGTGCATCACCGACATGGAGGCGGGCCGCAAGGACGGCGAGGACCCCGAGCAGATGCGGACGCGGCTGGAGAAGCTCTTCCTCTCGCTGGCCTGAGCGGCGCCGGAGGGGCTTTCCGTACAACCTCTTGATCGCGGCGGGTGTCTGATGGTCACCAGCACTCGTACTCCCAGAGAGACCGCACGTGACCACCGCCAAAAGACGCGCCCGACTCGCGCTCACCCTCGCCGGACTGATCATCGCCGCCATCGGGCTGATCATCTACGGCCAGGCCGCCGCCGACGGTGACGCCGCCGACCAGGCGGCCATCGACGCCTCCGCCGCCGACTGGGCCGACATCATCGGCTACGAAGCCCACCAGTCCGTCAAGGACGCCGCGTTCGAGGCCGAGCAGGACAAGCGCATCGCCGAGGAGGACAAGACCTTCGGCCTGGTCCTCGCCGGTATCGGCGTCGCGGTGTTCGCCGGCCGCTGGGCCGTCCGGCCGGCGGTGGCCACCAAGCCCGTACCGGCCGCGCTTGCCGTCCCACCCATGCCGGTGACCACCCCCGCCCCGGCTCCCCCGGCCTCGGTCGCCGACGAGCTGACCAAACTGGCCGCACTCCGCGACCAGGGTGTCCTCACCGACGCCGAGTTCGAGCGGCAGAAGCGGCAGCTCCTCGACCGATGACGCGACGGTGCCCGCGGGCACCGTCGCGTCATCGGCAGCGGCTCCTGCCCCTCGGCAGGCGTTCGGGAAGCAGGGCTCCCGTCAGTCACAAGGCGTAGCCGACCTCACCCGGTCGATGATCGCGGTGCTGCCGGACCACATGATCGCGGTGACCGGCGGGCAGTTCATGTACATGGGGTTGCCGCTCTCGATCTTCACGGGGCCGGCGTACTGGCTGTAGGTGCCCTCGTCGGTCTTGCAGCCGCCCTCCCGCAGGCCGGCGCACAACTTCAGCTTCATGTGCTTGGCGCCCGAGGTGTTGTTCTCGAACACGGAGCAGACGCCGTACGCGCCCCGCACGTCCTTGGTGTACGTGAACAGGGTGCCGAACCGGCGGGAGTCGGGCAGGCGTTCGGCGTTGTCCAGCTTGTAGCCGCTGCCGCAGAGCGTCGTCGCGGCGCCGACGGCGGCGGGGTCGGCGGCGGCGACCGCACGGGTGTCCGGGTTCTGAGCGCCACGGGCGGTGAGGTGAACGCCGGTGCCGGCGACGAGACGTTCGCCGTCGGGGGCACTGCGGGCGAACGCCTGCGGGGTGGCCAGGGTCGTGGCGGCGATCACCGCACCGAGGGCGGCCACACGGATGAACTTGCGCATGGGAGTGGGTTTTCCCTTCAGGACATGCCGGGGCCCAGGTGGCGGCATGGCAATGCGCCCCCGTGACGATTCCCCCGTCGTTGACAAGCGCGCCGCGGCAGCTGGTCGGGCTGCCCTACGCGCCGGTAACCATAGGCAGACGCCCGGCCGGAGCGTCAAGGGCCATCGGTGCCGGGCTGATGGGGAGTCACGTCTCCCCGGAGCCGCGACTTCCGACGAATCCTGACTGTTTTCAGCCATTACCGATCTTCACGAATGGCTCACATCTTCTTCCACTTCCGGAGTGGTTGACCGGCTTCACCGGCCATCCCCGCCGTCGACAGCGTCTGTTGGCACAGACTCCGTTTCACTGAGCGACTTTGCGCCACCACTGGATCCGGCCCTTCTGCCGGTGTTTCCCGTGTGTCTACAGTGACGGGCGCCCATCGCAGGCATCGGACCCGACCAGTCCGGCCGGGGCGCCGACCATCCACGGGGACCATCGATCCGCGACTCGCCGCGCCCACCCCTGCCCGCTCACGGAACGGGCCACCGGGACCGCACGGGCATGGCCGGGTTCGCGTACACGCGTGCCGGTCCAGCGCGGCGGAAGCGGCGGCACCCCACCGATGTCGTACTCCCGACACACCAGTGAGGAACACTCATGCGCAGGACGCTGACCACCGTCGGACTCGTCTCAACCGCCGTCGCCCTCGGCGCACTTCTCGCCGGTCCGGCCGCCGCCGCGACGACCGCGACCACCACCACGTTCGACGTCACCTTCCCCGGCAGCAAGCCGCAGACGGAGTACTACGTCGACAACAGCGCGGCACTGAAGAACGGCAAGCTCACCACGAGGTCGATGACGTACTGGCAGATCCTCGACGACCAGGTCATCGACAACTCCAAGCGGTTCACCAGCTTCAAGATCACGAGCCGGGTGGAGGAGCGTCTCACCAAGACCAGCGAGGACCACGTCGTCACCAGCAAGACCTGCGACCTGACCCAGCTCGTCAACGACAACTACACCTGGTTCCAGGACGAGCCCGCGAACAACTGCGTAGCTCCGTCCCCCGTCTACGACGGTGAGGTGTTCTGGTCGACCGACGCCACGATCGTCTACGACATCGAGGGCGACGGACACGGGGCCTTCACCAAGGAACTGACGGGGTCTCCGCTCGTCCACGGCTGAGACACGCTCTCGCACCGGGCTGAGGACGCTTCCCGCCGTACAGGTGGGCGGACCTGACCAGTTCGCCTCCTGTCGGTGAGGCCCCTCGCTTCCGCGCACCACAACTCCACATCAAAACGGGGAACACGGGGAATCTCTCTTGAGAGCAAGAAGACACAGACTCGCGCCGCTGGCCGCCGTGGTGGCCTGCACCGCGCTGACCGGCACCCTCATACAGGCCGCTCCCGCCCTCGCGGCGCCGCGCCCCGGCTCCGCACCGGACCGGTCCGGGCCGACGCCGCCCGCACGCGTCGCGCATCCCGACAGCCTGCTCGGCAGGGGCTGGAAGAGCAGCGCCGACCGGGCCGTGACCGCGGCCGCTGACACCGGCGGGCTGAAGATCATGGTGGCCGACAGCAGCCGGGCATACGAGTGGAAGACCGCCGCCGTCCTGTCGGAACCGGGCCTGACGGCGGACTCGTGGATCGGCAACCAGTGTGTGCTGGACCGCGACCATGTCGCGGCCGTCTACGCTCCGCGCACCTTCACGAACAAGCCCGACCTCATGCAGGGCGGCGCCTTCGCCGCCATCGTCAACACCGCCGACGGGCACGTGACGAAGCTGCCGTTCACGGTGTCCCTGGCCTACTTCGACCCGTCCTGCAACACCCGGACGCACACGGCCGCGTTCACCGCCTTCCGGAACATGAACGACCCCGCCAGGACACGCACCCGTGTGGTCACCGTCGACGCGGCGGGCAGGGCACTCGACGAGGCGGCGCTCAAGGGCGAGGTCACCAGTGCCGTCCCGGTCGCGGACGGTGCGGTGGCCGCGCGCGGCCGCGACCTGGTGCACATCGACCGCTCCGGCAAGGTGAAGAGCCTCGCCACCGGGGACAGCGTCCCCTTCGACATCCGGCCGACGCGGGACGGCCGGATCGGCTTCGTCGACCGCGAGGACACGAAGACCGTGCGGGCGAAGGTGTGGTCCGGGCACGGCAAGCCGGCCCTGGTCGCCACCGGGAAGCTCGGCGACCTCGACCTGATGCCGGGCGAGGCGGGCCGGGTGTTCCTCACCGGCCGCCCCGGGGGAGCCCCGAAGACACAGGGCACCGGGATCACCCGAATCGACGCCCCAGCCGACACGGACATCTCCACCCTGGGCCGGCTCGCCGTCGAACCGGTCCTCACCCCGGGCGTCCGCGCGGGCCTCGCGCACGTCAGGAACGCCGGCAAGGGCTTCTCCAAGGCGGAGCCCCGCCCGCAGGGCGACCCCGCGCCGACCCCCGAGACCGTGGCGGCGGACCAGCCGGTGACGGTCACCAGCACCGCCACCGCCACCGGCAGGAAGGTGGAGCAGACGGTCGCGGACACGACCGCGCCGGGCGGCAAGAACCCCTCGCCCGCGCTCCCCGGCACCGGCGCCAAGGCCGGGCGGCCCTCGCTGTCGGGTGTCGCGGACCCGAACGCGCAGTTCGACCCGCGCGACACCGACCGCATCTGCGCCGTCTCCCGCAACGACGTGAACGCGCAGGCGCTGCAGCCGACGCCGAACCAGGTCGAGTGGGCCGTCGACATGGCCGTCCGCGGCCAGCTGCGCGCACAGTACCTGCGGCAGGGCGGCTACCGCAGCCAGGCCGTCCTCGGCAACATCGACCCGCAGAGCCTGTTCCCGGTGCCGAAGCTGGCGGGCGGTGACGGCAAGGGACGCATCCCGGCGAACGTGCTGCTCGGCATCGTGGCGCAGGAGTCCAACCTGTGGCAGGCCGAGAACGGCTCGATCCCCGGCCAGATGGGCAACCCGCTGGCGGCGATGGACGGTTACTACGGCCGCAAGGCGGTCAAGGACGACCCGAACGCGTACTGGCAGATCCACTGGGACAAGTCCGACTGCGGTTACGGCGTGGGACAGGTCACCGACGGCATGCGCCTGGCCGGGCACGAGAAGACCGACGACAACGGTCACAAGGAGACCGCCCTGTCCCCAGCCCTGCAGAAGCTGATCGCGACCGACTACGCCACGAACATCGCGGCCTCGATGTCGATCCTCGCCGACAAGTGGAACGAGGTCCACGAGAGCGGGCAGAAGGTCACCGTCAACAACGACGACCCGGCGATGGTGGAGAACTGGTTCACCGCCGTGTGGAACTACAACCTCGGCTTCAACCCGGCCTCGGACGCGGGCAAGAACGCCGGCCACTGGGGGCTGGGCTGGTACAACAACCCGGCCAACCCGCTCTACAAGAAGAGCTGGGGCCACCCGTTCATGGACACCGACGTGGACGGCCCGGAGGCGAACAAGGACGCCGCGCGCCCGCAGGACTGGCCGTACGAGGAGAAGGTGATGGGCTGGGCCGCCTGGTCCATCGACACCGGTTTCTCCTACGGCACCGACGGCCACCAGGACTGGCCGGGTGACTCCGGGTTCTCCTCGGCCGGCTTCCAGCCCGCGTGGTGGACGATGAAGGCCTACCGCAGCATGGTCTCGCCGCCGCTGGACGCGTTCTGCAACACCAAGAACGGCTGTGACGCGAACGTCCCGCCGAACTGCTCCAACGAGGACTGCTACAAGCAGTACTGGTGGAACCAGCCCAACGTGACCTGGAAGTCCGACTGCTCCATGAGCTGCGGACACGAGAACATCAAGTACCAGACGCTGATCTCGGAGCCGGGACAGGGCCATCGGCTGAAGGACGGCACCCCGGTGTGCACCGGCGCACCGTCGGGGGCGAAGGTCGTGGCCTCGGTGGCGGACGGGACACCGACGTGGTCCGACTGCGGCCCGGTCAAGTCCGCGGGATCCTTCGGGTTCCACTTCAACGCCGACAAGGACGGCCGCTACGAGGGCAAGGAGGACCTCCACCAGGTCGGCGGCGGCTACGGCGGGCACTTCTGGTACGCCCACACGCGCGACGCCGACCACCTCGGCGGCGACGCCGGCCGGATGACCACCACCGGCACCTGGACCCTCGGGCAGAACATGACCTGGGCCCGCGTGCTGGTGCACCTGCCGGACACCGGCGCGCAGACGCGGCTCGCGGGCTACCACGTCCTGAACAGCGACAGCAAGAGCCCGGAACGCTCCGTGCAGCAGCGCGCCGGGCGCTGGGTGAGCCTGGGCGCCTTCCACTTCACGGGACGGCCGGCGGTGACCCTGTCGAGCTCCACCCAGGACGGCACGGCCGACGAGGACATCGCCTGGGGCGCGGTCGCGTTCCAGCCGCTGGCGGGGAAGCCGAAGAACTCGGTCGTCGCGATGGGTGACTCGTACTCCTCCGGCGAGGGCGCCTCCGAGGGCGACCGGGACTACTACCCGGAGACCAACTACCGCAGCAAGCTGGACGACAACGCCCGTGACGCCTGCCACCGCTCCACCCAGGCGTGGTCGCGCCAGGCGAAGCTGCCCGGGGCGTCGAAGTCCATCGGCGAGCTGGACGACTCGCTGGACGCGAACATGGACTACCACCTGATCGCGTGCTCCGGTGCCCGCACCTACGACGTGCTGACCAAGGAGAAGCAGATCGACGGCGCGTACCAGGGCGGTGTGGTGCAGACCAACAGCCGTGAGCTGCCGCAGATCGACAAGGGCTACCTGGACCAGAACACCACCCTGGTCACGATCTCCATCGGCGGCAACGACTCCCGCTTCTCCGACATCTTCCAGAAGTGCCTGCTGTCCTTCGGCGGCGGCAACTGCAAGGACAAGAAGTTCGAGGAAGGGGACATGGACGGCGACGTCCACGGGCGAGACGGAGGATTCGTCGGGCAGACCCTGGAGACGGCCGTGCCGGGCGTCATCAACCAGGTCGTCCGCCCGGACATCTTGAAGACGCTGGCGCAGATCCACGCGAGGGCGCAGAACGCGAAGATCGTCCTCATGGGCTACCCGCCGCTGCTCTCCGACAAGGGCTCCTGCCTGAAGATCAGTGCGCTCGGTCTGTCCTCGGAGTCCGCGGACTGGCTCAACGCCACCGCCGGCACGCTGGCGGCAGCGATGCAGGGCGCGTCCGACGACGCGAAGAAGAAGGGGATCAACGTCTGGTTCTCCAACCCGGCGAGCGACTTCGCGGGCAAGGGCGTGTGCGGTGACCCGGAGCAGGTCCACGGCATCGTCAAGACGCTCGTGAAGTCCGACAGCCCGAGCAACGACTGGCCCTGGCTCAGGGACTACGGTCTGTCGGCCCAGTCGTTCCACCCGAAGATCGGGGGCGCGCGCCTCTACGCGAACTCCCTCGAGCGCACCATGGCAGGCATGGGCCTGTGACGATCACCCGTGATCGCTCCGATCACTGACCACTCCGGGGCAGCCCGCACAGGGCTGCCCCGGCTTCGATCACGAAGGGACACCGGCGATGAGGGTGAAGTCAGGTCTGCTGCTCGCGCTGCTGCTGTGCGCGGGCACGGCCACCGGCTGCGCTCACGACAATCGAGCCGTGAGCCCGGAGGAGGCCCGGAAACTAGCCGGAAGCAGCCAGGCGGTCGCGGCCCGGCAGAAGGTGGAGAAGCGGCTGCGGAAGGTGGTGCGGGAGTACGCCGACCGCACTCCGCTCACCCTCGGCATGGTCGCGGTGTGGGACGACTGCCGGACGGGGAAGGGCAAGCAGCCGTTCTTCCAGGACGGCAGTGACACGTACAAGATCAAGTGCGGGATGACCGTCACCGCGTACTTCGGTGCCGATCCCCGGCACATGGACGATGTCGTCGACGGAATTCTCACCGCCGGCGAAAGCGGCTCGGACATACCGTTCACGCATGACGAGGCCGGCAGCAAGCTGCTCGCCTACTACCGGCACGACGGCCCGAATCCCAACGGCCCCAAGGACGCGGACCCCAGCGAGGTGTTCGCCTGGGGGGACACGCTGACCTGGGACCCGGTGCGCGACCACGACCCCGGGCGCCTGGTCCGTGAGCCGTACGCCGCGAAGAACGATCCACCGGTGCGGCGGTTCGTGCGGGAGCCGCGGTCGGCGACGGTCGCCGGCGTCCGCAAGCGGTACGGCATGGTGTTCCGGCTCGAGTTGATGTCCGGCGACTACTACACGGTGTTCAAGAGCGGCCGGACGCGGACTGGATGACCCTCTCCCGCCACGGGATCCAGGTCGCCGCGAGGGTGACGATCAGCGCCGAGGCGGCGACCGTGGCCATGCCCAGGGTCAGGCCGCCCGCGCCCGCCACGAAGCCGATCAGCGCGGGGCCGGCGAGCAGGCCCGTCGTTCCCATCGCGGCGACCAGGGACAGCGCGTCCGGGCCGCGTTCGGCGGCGGCCACGTACACGCACGGGGTCACCGCGGCCGCGCCCAGACCGACACAGGCGAAGCCGAGCAGGGTGGGCACCACCCCGCCCGCCGGCAGGGCGAGGGCCAGGCCGAGGCCGGCCACGGCGCTGCCGGTGCGCACCACGCGGGCGTCGCCCCAGCGGTCGCGCCAGTGGTCCGCGCGCACCCGGGCCAGCAGCATCATGGCCGAGACGACGGCGATGCCCATCGGCGCGACGGCGGGCGAGGCCCTGACGACGTCCTTCAGGTAGAGCGTGGACCAGTCGTTCATGGCGCCTTCGGTGATGGTGCCGAACGCCATGGCGCAGCCCATGACCAGGGTCTTCCCGGAGGGCGTGGCCAGGCGTGACCGCTTCTTCGGGGTCTCGGGGCCAGGGACCGTGTGCGGCAGCAGGCCCCGGCGCGCGGCGGCGAGCAGCAGGAGCAGGAGCGCCGCCGCCACCGCGAAGTGGGCCGGGACGGACGGGGTGACCGCGGTGACGCCGGAGGCCAGGAGCGCGGCGGCGAGCAGGCCCGCGCTGAACGTGGCGTGCAGCTGGGACATGGCGGTGCGGCCGTGGGCCGCTTCCAGCGCCGCGCCCTGCGCGTTCATCGCGACGTTCAGGCAGCCCACGGCGACACCGTCGGCGCAGATCACCAGCAGGGCCAGCGGGTAGTCCGGCACCACCGACAGGGCGGCCAGCAGCGCGGTGAGGCACAGGGCGGAGGCGAGGGACAGGCGTCGGGAGCCGACCCTGCGCATCAGGTGGGCGACCAGCGGGAAGGAGGCCGCCGCGCCCGCGCCGCAGGCCATCAGCAGCAGACCCACCTCGCCGGCGCCGAGGTCCAGCCGTGCCCTGAGTGCGGGCAGCCGCGCGGCCCAGGTGGCGTACTGCAGGCCGAGGAAGCAGAACAGCGCGGCGATGGACCACTTGGCGCGGCGGAAGTCGGAGCGCTCCATCAGCCGGCCCTCCGGTGCGCGGAGGTCACCGGCGCGGACATGTACACCGCGTCACCGCCGTAGCCTGCGGGCAGTCGTGCCCCGGGGTGCGGCTGGTAGCCGTTGGTCCGCCAGAAGGGCTCCTTGCCGGCGACCGCGATCAGCGACATCGTGCGGTAGCCGCGCGCGTCCGCCGCGTGGGTCAGGTGGCGCACCAGGCGGCTGCCCAGTCCGCTGCGCCGCAGGGGGGCGCTGATCACGAGGTCGTGCAGATGGAGGTTGGGCGACCGGTGGGCGACGCGCTCCGGCCGGGTCAGGTCCGGGTAGCGGAACATCGGGTAGGGCAGGGCCAGTACGTAGCCCGCGAGGCGGCCGTCGAGGTCCAGGACGAAGCAGGTGCCCGCCGCGGCCCGGGAGCGCAGTCCGGCCTCGCCCTCGGTGAGCGAGGTGTCCGCGTACGCCCCGGCCTCCAGGGCCGCGACCTGGGGCCAGTCGGCCTCGGTGATGCCGCGTATCACGTCTGTCATGTCAGTGTTGTCCTTCCGGACCGCGCGTGCAGACGCACGGCAGCGGGCGGATGCCGTTGAAACCCCGGGTGGTGTAACTGGTGGCGTAGGCGCCGGCGGAGAGGATCCAGACCGGGTCGCCGGAGGCCGCGGCGCGGGGGACGTGGGCCGGGTGCCGGCCGCCGCCGTAGGCGTCGTCGCTGTCGCAGGTGGGGCCCGCGACGACGGCGGGTACGCGGTCCCCGTCCGGGTGGGTGGGGAAGAGCAGCCGGTGGCTCACCTGGTCCATCTCGTACAGGCCGTTGAACCGGCCCACGCTGAGGTAGAGCCAGCGGGCGTGGCTGCCGTCCGGCTGTGTCCGCCCGGTCAGGCGGTAGACGTGCGCGCGGATGGCTCCGTGGTCGGCGACGAGGTGCCGCCCGGGTTCCATGACGAGGCCGAGCGGGCCGGCGGTGAGACCGCTCAGGCGCTCCATGCCCTCGCGGATCACGGTGAGGATCTTGTCCAGGGGCGGGTCGAGGGGTTCGCCGTGCCGGTCGAGGTAGCCGAGCGCGGGCAGGCCGCCGCCGAGGTTGACGTGGTCCGGCGCGATCCCCAGCCCGTCCAGCGTCACGAGCACCTCGGCGAGCAGGTCGAGGGCCTGCTGCCAGGCCTCGCCGGTCATCTGCTGGGAGCCGACGTGCACGGAGAGGCCGGCCGGGGTGAGTCCGGACGCGCGGGCGGTGGTGAGGATGCGCACGGCGTCCCCGGCGGAGCAGCCGAACTTGCGGTTCAGGCCCCACAGGGCGCCGTCACCGCTGGTGGCGAGGCGGCAGAACACCCGGGCGCCGGGCGCGTGTTCGGCGATCGCCAGGACGTCCTGGAGGCTGTCGGTGGCGAAGGTGCGGACGCCCAGCCGGTGGGCCTCGGCGATGTCCGCGTCGGACTTGACGGTGTTGCCGTAGTGCACGCGGTCGGCGGGTACTGCGGTGCGCAGGGCCTGCCGGATCTCGGCGGGGCTCGCCGCGTCGAAGCCGGCGCCCCGGTCCGCCAGGCACCGCAGGACCTCGTCGACGGGGCAGGCCTTCAGGGCGAAGCGGACCTGGACCCCGGGCAGTTCGGCGCGCAGCCGGTCGAGTTGGTTCTCGATGCCGACGAGGTCGTAGACGATGCGGTCCGCCGGGGCGTCGGCCAGTGCGGCGGCCAGTCGCGGGCCGGGTCTCACGGTGACCCGCTTCCGGGTGCGGTGTCGCGGGCCGCGTCGACCAGCGCGGGCCAGGCTTCCACGAGCAGGGCGAAGTCGTCGATGTCCCGGCGGGCCCGGTCCAGCAGTTCCTCGCGCCGGTACGTGAGCCGCTCGGCGAACTCCTCGTAGCGCCCGCCGAGTGTGCGGTAGGCGGTGTCGATCCGGTCCAGGCGCCACGCGTTCTCGGCGCGGTCCAGGGTGGTGCTCTCGCGCAGGAACTCCACGACCGGTCGGGCCCGTACGCGCTGCCGGTCGTCCAGGAGGGCGGCGCCCGCCGCCGCCATGCGGTCGTAGACGTGGTGTAAGTACAGCATCGAGAGCAGGAACTTCACGAAGCGGGTCTGGTACGCGAGGAAGCCCGCGTCGGTGCGGCGTTCCGGGGTGTGGAAGTTCTCGATGTGCCGGTTGTGCAGGACGCCGGGGAGCGTGGCGTCGTGGACCAGGTGGGTGAGGAAGTAGTCGCTGCCGATGGTGTCGGTGGCCGGGGGCAGCGGGATCCGCTCGTACACGTCGTGGTGGAGGGCGATGTTGCACATGTCCACCCGCATCGGGTCCACGAGGGTCAGGGTGGAGTGGTCGCGGGTGAAGGGGGTGGTGCCCGCTCCGGTGAAGGACTCCTCCACCAGCCGGTGCCTGGCCTCCGGGTGGCAGTCGGCGGGCGCCCACAGGCCGACGACGTCGTGGTAGACCCCCTCGTCGAGGCGCCTTATCTCGGCGATGTCGACGGAGAGTTCACCGATGAAGGAGGCTCCGGCCAGGGACACCGGGCGGCCGGTGTGGGCCGGGTCGAGGTCGGTGACGGTCACGTGGGCCGAGGCGTCGGCGGCCCGCAGGCCCAGCGAGGGCAGTTCGTGGTGGACGGGGAAGACCTTCTCCCCGTGCCGGACCTGGTAGGTGCTGTCGGAGTCCCTGCGGTGCACCGACCGGCAGCCGAGGGCGGCGGCCAGCAGGAAGGCGCGGTCGGTGCAGGCGCCGTAGGAGACGCCGGCGGGGAGCAGGAGGCCGAGCATGCGGTCCGGCTCGGGCAGGCCGGCGCGCCGGATCGCGCGGCGCAGGAAGTCCCGCTGCGTCTCCTCCCCGAGGTGGTGCACGGTGACCCCGGCCGTCGGCGGGAGCCGCGCGACCACGCGGGCGTGTTCGGCCCGGGTGCGGTCGTCGCAGGAGTCGAGGATCAGCAGCTGGACGTCGGCGCCGAAGTGCCGTGCCGCGTAGGTCGCTTCCTCGTGGATGGCGCGGATGGTGGCGGGGCAGGCCCGGTTGGTGGGCAGGCACAGACAGACGCGGTTCACTGTGCCCCTTCCGTGCCGGACCAGGAGTCCAGGCCGAGCACCCTGCGCCCGAGTCCGTCGAGTTCGGCGGGTCCGTAGCGCAGCGCCTCCGGCCGGCGGGCGTCACCGAGCAGCGTCGCGTTCCAGTCGGGGGTGCTGAGCGTGCGCCAGGACTCGACGCGGGACCGCCGCAGCTCCGTGTGCTCCTCCAGGGCGGGCATCATCGACAGGTACTGGACGGCCCGCAGGCCGTGGTCGGAGCGGTTGGGTGCCACGCCGTGCGCCAGCAGCCCGTTGAAGATGAGCAGGTCGCCGGCCTGGAGGTCGGGCCGGACCACGGGGAACTCGGCGCGGTCGGCGGCCGGGCGGACCGGGTCGCGGCCGGCCGGCTGGGCGAGGCGCCACTCCTCGAAGCGGCGGAACAGTTCGGGGGCGCACTGGAATCCGCCGAGTTCGGGGCGGGTGTCGGTGAGCGCGATGATGCCCTGGACCCGCTGCGGCAGTACGGCGAGGGTGGTGTCGACGTCCCAGTGCAGCTCGATGTCGAAGCCCTCGTCGGTGGGTTCGATCAGGGAGCGGGAACGGGTTCGGATGTTGGGCGGGTTGAGGTTGAGCCGGTCCAGGGTGACCCACAGCTCCTCGCAGTCCCAGACGTCCACGAAGGCGTCGTGGACGCGGCGGGTCTGGCGGCTGTCCCAGATGAGCTGGTGGTGGTAGGCCTCGACGAAGCCGTAGATGAACAGGTGCCGGTCGAGTTCGGAGCGGAACTCCGGTTCCACGTACCAGGTTTCGGGGCGGTCGGGGTCGAGGCCCTGGAAGTCGAGGGCGAGGCCGAGCAGGCCCTTGGCCTCGCCGGGGGTGATGGCCTCCCGGACGACGACGTAGCCGTAGGTCTGCCAGAAGGCGAAGTCCTCCTCGGACAGCACCCTCAGGGGCTGGGACTTCTCCAGGTCGCGCAGCGGGGTCGGGGCGAGATAGGTCTCGCCGTCCGCGCTGAAGTAGGGGCGGCCGGAGGCCGCTCGGTGGAGGTAGGGGGTGGTGGGCTGGTGCATGCCGTCACTCCGTGGTGATCGAACAGAAGCGCCCTCCCAAGCTGGACTAGACCAATTGAGGGTGTCAACGACTACCGGTCGGTACCCCGGCAAAGTGCCGCCCGACTGCCGCCGCAATGCCGCTTGTCGGGCATGGGAAAGGCCGGCACCGGGCCCCGGTGGGGGGCTCGGTGCCGGCCTGGTGACGGCTCCGGCGTGGCTGCCTCAGCCCGCGACGACGGCCTCCGCCGCCGCCACACCGCAGACGCGGGCGGCGCCATGGGTGGCGATGTGCGCGGCGCCGCGCGGCGCGGCCTGCGGGACGCCCATCTCGACCACGACGGTGTCCGGGCGGGCGGCGAGCAGGGCGTCCAGGGCGGAGCCCATCCAGCCGTGCCGGTGCTCGTCGCGGACCACGGCGACGATCCGCCGGCCGCCCGCCGCCGCGAGGGCCTCGCGGCCCGCGTCGGGCCCGGTGAACGAGCCGGCCGTGCTGCCCGGGAGCAGCCGCGTCAGCTCGGCGGCCACGCCCCACGGCGTCTCGTCGCCGACGGCGATGTTCGGCGCCGGGTCGAACCGGGCCACGTACACCGGTTCCGTGACCGGCGCGGCGGCTCCGCCGCGGGTCACGGTCAGCGCGCGGCGGGCCGCGACCAGGCCGATCTCCGGTTCGGGCACGACGGTCCCGGCGTCCTTCCGGGCCGCGGCCGTCCACCCCGCCAGTTCCCGCACCCGCGAGGCCGCGTCGGCCAGCCGCTCCTCCGGCAGCTCGCCGGAGCGCACGGCGGCCACCAGCGCGTCCCGCAGGTTCAGCACGGTGGCCTCGTCGCACAGGCCGCCGCCGACGCAGATCGCGTCCGCGCCCGCCGCGATCGCGAGGACCACCCCGTGCTCCAGGCCGTAGGTCCCGGAGATGGCGCGCATCTCCATGCCGTCCGTGACGATCAGGCCCTGGTAGCCCAGTTCGCCGCGCAGCAGGTCGGTGAGGACACGGCGGGAGAGGGTGCCGGGGCGGTCCGGGTCGAGGGCCGGGACCAGGATGTGCGCGCTCATCACGGCCCGGCTGCCGGCCGCGATCGCGGCGCGGAACGGGGGCAGTTCACGCGCGTACAGCGTCTCGGCGTCCACGTCGATCCGCGGCACCGCGTGGTGGGAGTCGACGTTGGTGTCGCCGTGCCCGGGGAAGTGCTTGGTGCACGCGGCGACACCGGTGGACTGCAGGCCCTCGACCCAGGCGGCGGTGTGCCGGGCCACCAGGTCGGTGTCCGCGCCGAAGGCCCGCACCCCGATGACGGGGTTGTCCGGGTCGGCGTTGACGTCGGCGGACGGCGCCCAGTCGAAGTTGACGCCGCAGGCGGCCAGGCGCCGGCCCAGCTCGCGCGCCACGCCCCGGGTGAGGCCGGGGTCGTCGACGGCGCCGAGCGCGTGGTTGCCGGGGAAGGACGAGCCGGTGCGCACGTCCAGGCGGGTGACGTCCCCGCTCTCCTCGTCGATGGCCACCAGCAGGTCGTCCCGCTCCGCGCGCAGTTGCGCGGTCAGCGCGGTGACCTGCTCCTCGGTGACGACGTTGCGGCCGAACAGGGCGACGGAGGCGAGGCCTTCGCCGAGCCGGCGGCGCACCCAGTCCGGGGCGGTGGTGCCGTCGAACCCCGGCTGCAGCACGGCGAACGCGTCCCGGGTGAGGGTGTCCGGCCCAGTGGCGAGTGTGGTCATCGGGGGCGTCATCCCTTCACGGCGCCGTCGGTGAGACCGCTGACAGCCTTGCGTTGCAGGAAGATGAACAGGATCAGGATGGGCAGCGCGAACAGGGACGAGGCTGCCATCGTGGCGCCCCAGTCGTCACCGAAGGCGGTCTGGAACTGGGACAGCCACAGCGGCAGGGTCTGCTTCTCGATGTCCTTGTTGAGGATCAGGACCAGCGGGAACTCGTTCCAGGCGGTGATGAAGCCGAACAGCGAGGTGGCCATCAGACCGGGGGCGAGCAGCGGGAAGATCACCCGGACGAAGGCCTGGGTACGGGTGCAGCCGTCGACCATCGCGGACTCCTCCAGCTCCTTCGGCACGGCGGCCACGTAGCCGCGCAGCGTCAGGATGGTCAGCGGCAGCACCATGATCGCGTAGAAGACGGTGAGCGGGACCAGGCTGTCGAGCATCTCGTTGTCGCGGACCAGCATGTAGATGGCGATGACCATGACCTCCCAGGGCGCCATCTGCGCCAGCATGAAGGTCACGATGAAGCCGCGCCGGCCCCTGAACCGCATCCGGGCGAGCGCGAAGGCGGCGAACAGGGCGATGACGAGTGACAGCAGCACCGCGCTGACCGTGACGGTGACGGAGTTGAGGACCAGGGTCCAGAAGTGGTCGGCGTCCACGGCCTTGGCGAAGTGGCCGGCCGTGATGTTCGTCGGGAACCACACCGGGTTCTCGGAGATGATGTCGCCGGTCGGTTTGAAGGCCGTCGCGAACATCCAGTAGACGGGGAACACGAAGCCGGCGAAGAGGATGACGGCGGTCGCGTTGGGCCAGATACGGCCGAAGACCGAGCGCTTCACAGCTCGTCCTCCTCTTGCTTGAGCACCATGCGCAGGTAGTACGAGGTGATGACGAGCAGCACCAGGATGGTCAGGAAGGAGATCGCCGCGCCGACTCCGAAGTGCTGGTTGCCCACGCCCTCGACGAAGGCGTAGATCGGCAGGGTCTCGGTGAGGTGGTCGGGGCCGCCCTCGTTGATCGCGAAGATCTGCGGGAACGCCTTGAACACCCAGATGACTTCGAGGAACGTCGTGGCGTAGAGGAACGGCCTGAGGAACGGGAAGGTCACCGAGGTGAAGCTCTTCCACGCGCCGGCACCGTCCAGGGACGCGGCCTCGTACAGCTCCTTGGGGACCGTGGTGGTGGCCGCGTACAGGTTGATCGCCACGAACGGGATCGACTGCCAGACGATCAGCAGCGTGATCACGGAGAAGGTGGAGAGCTGGGAGCCGAACCAGTTGTAGTCGGCCATGGAGTGCCAGCCGAGCTTGTCCAGCACCCAGTTGACGACGCCGAAGCGCTGCGCGAACAGCCACTGGTAGACCGTGGTGGCCGCGATGACGGGCATGGCCCAGGCGAGCACCAGGCCCAGCAGGAGCAGCAGCCGCATCTTCTTGCCCAGCCGGGCCAGCAGCAGCCCGGTCAGGGTGCCGAGCAGCATGATCAGGACGACGTTGACCGCGGTGAAGACCACCGACCGTTCGACGACGTGCCAGAAGTCCGAACCGGACAGGACCTCTTCGTAGTTGTCGCCGCCGTTCCACTCGGTGAGGTGCTGGATGAGCTGCCGCGGGTTGAGGTTCTGGAACGACAGCATGCCGTTCTTCACCAGGGGCCAGCCGAGCAGGATCAGTGTGGCCAGCAGTGCCGGCAGCAGGAGCAGATAGGGAGCTGCGGCGCCGCGGCGGGCGGACGGGGCGGAGCCGCCGTCCTCACCCCTCGGCGGCGCCGGCACCCGGGCCTTGTGGACAGCGGGCTCCCCGGCCGTGTCCGTGCCTTCGGTCTGCACTGACATGAGTTGCCATCTCTTCCGTGACCGTACGGGCCGTGTGGGCTGTACGGGCTGTACGGGCTGTACGGGCTGTACGAACGACTGAGCCGGGGGCGTCCGCCGACGCCCCCGGCGCGGGTCATCAGTTCTGCTGGGCCAGGCGCTTGTTGATCTCGCCCTCGACCTGCTTGGCGGCGGCCGCCGGGGACTTACCGTTCAGCACCGCGGTCATGTAGGACTTGATCGGGTTGGGGGTGTTCTCCACCGCGGCCCACTCGGGGATCAGCGGGGTGGTGCCGCCGGCCGCGGCGCCGGGAGCGGCGGCCTCGGCGGCGCCGTTGCCCTTGAGGTTGCTCTCCAGCGACTCCTTGTTCGGGATGACGCCGTTGAGCTTGGCGAGCCGGCCCTCGTACTCGTCGGACAGGGCGATCTTCAGGAACTCCTTGGCCAGGGCCTGCTTCTTGCTCCCCTGGGCGACGGCGAGGTTGGAGCCGCCGAGGAAGACGCCCTCGGGCTTGTCGGCGCTCTCGCCCGGGATGGTGAAGTAGCCGAGGTCCTTCTCGATGGACTTGTCGGCCTGGATCGCCGTGCCGGCCTCCCAGCCCATGCCGATGAAGGCGCCGGTCTTGCCCTTGGCGAAGATCGTGGCCTGCTGCGGGGTGGCCTCGTCCTTGTCCTTGGGGGCCTTGGAGTAGGAGGCGTACTTCTTGTAGAGCTCCATGGCCGCGGAGACCTTGGGGTCGCCGAGGTTGGACACGTACTTGTCGCCCTGCTTCTTCACCAGGTCGGCGCCCTGGCCGATGGTCAGGCCGTCGAAGAAGTACCAGTTCTGGCCGGGCAGGTAGAGCGGCTCGGCGTCGGTCTTCTTGCCGATGGCCTCCAGGTCCTTGAAGAACTCGTCCCGGGTCTTCGGGGTGTCCTTGATGCCGGCCTTCGCCCAGATCTTCTTGTTGTAGATGACGACGCGGTTGGCGAAGTACCAGGGAGCGGCGTACTGCTTGCCTTCGAAGACGGAGGACTGCGAGACGGACGGAGTCCAGTCCGAGCCGATCTCCTGCTTGAGCTCGCCGAGCTCGGCGAGACCGCCGGTCGCGGCGTAGGCCGGGGTCTGGGTGTTGCCGACCTCGATGACGTCCGGCGGGCTGGACTCGGAGAGGGCGGTGGTGATCTTCTGCTGGATCCCGTCCCACTTCTGGATCTCGAACTTCAGTTTGGCGCCGGTCTTCTTCTCGAAGGCGGCCTGCACGTCCTTGGACCACTGCGGCGGCGCCGAGCCGTCCATCGTCCAGACCGTCAGGGTCTGGCCCTTGAAGCTGTCCGGTCCCGCGTTCTTGCCCGTGTCCTTGTCGTCGCCGCCACAAGCTGAGACGGAGACCATCATGCCCGCGATCACGATCGCGGCAGCAAGCTTGCGCTTCACGCCACCCTCCTCAGGGATGCCATTAATCCCCCCACGCCCTCGGCGGTGACCTGCGTACGACGCTGTTGCACGTAGGGCTCTGGGACCTGGTCACTAATGGTGTAGACCAGTACGGTGGAGCTTGGCCTAGACCTTTTTGGGTGTCAAGGGTGGTTCGGAAAGGCGTTGTGGCCGTTACGAGAAAGTCACCGGAGCACCTCCGTCCCTTTCCCGCCCGGCGCGTCTGCTGGACTAGACCTCTCGCGCCAGTTGGACTAGACCATAAGGCAGTTGGTCGCTATAACGGGAGCCCCCACACCCACAGCCGGGAAGGCAGGCATGGCCACCGACGTCAGCAGCGCCCAGCACCCCAGGGGGGCGCCCGGCCGCACCGCGCGCGTGCCGAAGTACTACCGGATCAAGCAGCAGGTGCTGGAGATGACGCAGGCGCTGGAGCCCGGCTCGGCGATGCCCGCGGAGCGCCTGCTCGCCGTCCGGCTCGGCACCTCGCGCACCACCGTCCGGCAGGCGCTGCAGGAACTGGTCGGAGAGGGCCGGCTCGACCGCATCCAGGGCAAGGGCACCTTCGTCGCCCAGCCCAAGCTGTACCGGACCCTGCAGCTCACCTCGCACACCGAGGACATGCACGCGCAGGGCCTGGAACCCGCCTCGCAGGTGCTGGACATCGGCGAGGTGCCCGCGGACGCCCGGCTGTCCGCGCTCCTCGGCATCGACGCCGGCGAACGCGTGCTGCGCATCGAGCGGCTGCGACTGGCCAGCGGCGACCCGATGGCGATCGAGACGACCCATCTGTCCGTACGGCGCTTCCCCGGGCTGCGTCGCTCGCTGACCACGTACCCCTCGCTCTACACGGCCCTCGCCGAGGTGTACGGCGTGCATCTCGCGGAGGCCGACGAGACCATCGAGACCTCGCTGTCGACGCCGCGCGAGGCCCAGCTCCTCGCCACCGACGTGGGCCTGCCGATGCTGCTGCTGTCCCGGCACTCCCGGGACAGCGAGGGCACTCCGGTGGAATGGGTGCGCTCGGTGTACCGGGGCTCGCGCTACAAGTTCGTCGCCGCGCTGCGCCGGCCGCTGAGCGGACCGTCCGTGGTGTCCGTCCGGGAGAACGGGTGACGTTCCCGCCCCCCTCCGGGGCCGGGCCGCACCTCCCGGGGCCCGGGCCGAGCCTCGCCGTGGCGCTGGTACGGGCACGGGAGTCGGCCTGTCTCACCCAGGACGAGCTGGCGGTGCGGTCGGGGCTGAGCGTGCGGGCGATACGGAATCTGGAGACCGGGCACACCGCCCGGCCGCGCAGGCAGTCGCTGGTGCTGCTGGCCGAGGCGCTCGGGCTGGCGCCCGCCGAGGTGCGGCGGCTGTTACGGCTGCCCCGGGGAGGCGAGCGGCCGGCCGGTGCCGCCGCTCCACCCGGATCCACCGTGCCGGCCGAACTGCCTCCGGCGCCCCCGAACCGCCTCGCCGGACGGGAGGCGCTCGCGGACGCGCTGGCGGCGCGCCTGCCCGGCCGGGGCGGGCCCGCCGTGGTCGTCGGGCCGCCGGGCGCCGGGAAGACCGCCCTGGTGCTGCGCACCGCGCACGCGGCGCGCGACCGGTTCCCGGACGGCCAGGTCTACGTCGACCTGCACCCCACCTCCTGCGTCCCCTTCACCTCCGACCAGCTGGTCCACCGCGTCCTGCGGTCCCTCGGCCGGAGTGCCGGCGTCCGCGGCCCCGAGGAGGCGCGGGCCCGGCTGCGGGACGCGCTCAGCGGACGGCGGGTGCTGGTGGTGCTCGACAACGTGGTCACCGAGGCGCAGGTGCGTCCGCTGCTCGTGGACGGCGGGCGCAGCGCCGTCCTGGTCGCCGCGCGCCGCGAACTGCCCGCCCTGCCGGGGCGATCGGGCCACCGGATCGGCGCGCTCGGCCGGCCGGACGCCTGCCGGGTGCTGGAGGACCTTGCGGGTGCGGCCCGGGTCCGGGCCGACCGGCCGGCCGCATTCGACATCGTGCGGTACTGCGGCGGGCTGCCGCTCGCCCTGCACCTCGCCGGGCTGTGGCTCTCGGCCCGCCCGCGCCGGTCGCCGCGCGACCTGGCCGACCGGCTGGCGGACGAGCGGGACCGGCTGGCCACGCTGTCCGTCGGGGACCTGTCCCTGCGGGCGAGCGTGGCCGCCTACCACCGGCCCCTGCCGCCCCCGCTGAAGGCATCCCTGTACCAACTCCGCGATGTGAGTGACGACTTCGGCGTCGAGGACATGCTGGACCGGGTGACCCCGTCCCGGCGGCTCGCCGTGGACCTGCTGGAGGAACTCCTGCACCGCCAGATGATCCGGGCCGGCGAGCCGGACCGGTCCGGCCGGGTCCGCTACCGGCTGCACGAGGCGGTGCGCCTGTACGTGGCGCACGGTGCGTGAGGCGCCGACGCACCATGCCTGGTGCCGTGGCCGGAAAGGTTTGCCGGGCGTCGCGAGCCGGTGAACCCTTCCGGTCGCAGCACTAGTCCAGGAACGCCGTCTCTATCCAGCGGCGTACCGCCCGCGGGCGCATCCGGTGCAGCCCGCCGACCGTGTCGGCGACCTCGTGCGAGCCGCCGGCCGACAGGAACTTCTCCCGCACCAGTCCGGCATGGTCCGCCCGGGTCTCCGGACCGGCGGCGCCGACCGGGATCAGCCGGGTGCGGGAGACCGTACGGCCGTCCGTCAGCCGTACGGTGACCCGGGCGCCGGTGGCCTTGGTGGACCGGGAGAAGTCCCGGTCGTCGGCCTGCAACGCCCCGACCAGGTCCACCAGTTCGTCCCCGCCGAAGCCGCGCAGCCAGGGCACGGCCGACTCCCCCGCCTCGCGCACCGCCTCGCCGAACGGCGCGTCGGACAGGAACAGTTCACGGGTCATCTCGGTGTCGTGCTCCAGCCGGATCCGCTTGGCGAGCGCCCAGCGGTCGAGGTCGTCCACGGCGGGCGAGGAGAAGTCGTCCACCGAGAACTCGCCGGTGAGCAGGGTGGTGGCCACCGGGTAGGGCACGTCCAGGACCAGCGCGCCCAGCGGGGAGCCGGGGCCGGTGACGTAGCGGGCGGCCCGCTCCCCCGCGAACAGCGTGTACAGCGAGGCCTCGACGACCACCTCGGCCACGTCCCGGGGCCTGAGCGCGCCGAGTTCGCGGTGGATCTCGGTGGCACAGTCCACCGCCGCGTCGATGCCGGGGCCGCCGGGATGCATCTTGAACGAGAGGGTGTCGGTGTGCCAGCGGCGGCCCAGCCCCTTCGCCACCGCCTGCGGCAGCGGCACGGTGGCGAACCGGGCCAGGAAGCCGTCGCTGTGCTCCAGGATGTCCGGCGCCCCGCGCAGCCCGGCGTACGCAGCGTCGCAGGCGTCCATCGCGGTGCGCACCGGGGTGAAGGTGTTGAACAGACGGGCGTCGCTGGCCAGGAAGGCGCGCATCAGCGGCCAGTTGGGCATGGCGAAGGCCAGCCCGAAGGCGTTCTCGAAGAGGCTCGCGGAGGCCCGGTCGCTGTGCAGCCGCCCCGCCACCGCGCCGGCCAGATGGGTGTGGACGGCGCTCTGGCCGCGCAGCGGGCCGAGGGTCGCGGAGGCGGTGATGCGGGCCGCGCACTCGTTGGCCGCGACCACCGCGGTGAGCAGCGAGAGCCCGTCGAGCCCGCGGGCGTAGGCGAAGGCGAGGGGGACCGCGACCGTGGAGTTCGACAGGTGCCCGGCGTAGGCGGTGTCGTCCAGGTTGAGCCAGGAGCCGAGCGCGGCGAACACACCGGCGGCCTGCCGGGGGTCTCGCTGCATGGGGTGCCCGAAGGCGGCCACCAGCTTTCTGCCGAGGGGGTGCTGGAGACCGGCCCGGATGGAGGCGATCTGCGACAGCACCTGGCTCGCGGCGAGCTTCAGCACCCGGCACGGGATGTGCTGCGGGCGCAGGCCGGCGGCCCAGTGCGAGAGTTCCCGCAAGGGGGTGTCGGCCGGTGCGCGGCCGGGGGCGGCCCGGGGCAGGGTGTGTGCCTGCTCGGCCCAGTCGGCGCACAGGGCCTGGGCCACGCTCTCCCCGAGGACAGCGGTCATGAGGCGGCTACCTTCCTTGCCGTGCGTGCGTCGGCGGTGTGCGCACGAACGCGGGAGCACCGGCGGTCCCGGTGCTCCCGCGCTGGGTGCGTGCTCAGGCGGCCGGGACCTTGTCCAGGAAGCCGTAGACGCCCTGGATCTTGCCCTGCTCGTTGGTGACGAGGACGTCGAAGCCGATGGCGATCGGCTCGGCGCCCGGCTCGGTCACCAGGCCCCACTGGAAGCGGGCCTGGTTGTGGTGGGCGTCGACGGTGCCGTGCAGTTCGAAGGTGAGCCCCTTGAACTGGTCGCGGGCGCCGGCCACCACGGCCCCGAAGCCCTCGGGGCCCTCGACCGCGGCGAGCGGGTCGATGTACGGAGCGTCGGCGGTGAACAGCTCGGCGATGGCCGCGGCGCGCTTGTCGGCGTCCGCCTCGTTCCAGATGTCGAGGTAGCGGGAGACGGTGGTGGTCAGGTCGCTCATGCGGGCGTTCTCCTCTGTGTCTTGCTTACTTGTGATTCCGGCAGGTGGCTTGGTACGGGCTTCAGGGGGTGGCCGGCGCCCAGACCGGGAGGGCTCCGGGGAGCACCTCGAAGGTGGCCGAGTCGCCGATGCCGTGCTGGTACTCGCCGTCGTGCTCCAGCGGCAGCCGGTGGCCGTCGGTGCGCTCGACGGTGATCCGGCGGCCGCGCGCGTACACGGTCGCCGGGTGGTCCATGTGCGCCGCCTCCAGCGTCAGTCCGGGCACGTCGGCCGCGGGGACCCCGCCGCCGATGACACAGACGTCGAGCAGTCCGTCGTCGAGCAGCGAGTCGGGCAGCACCTTGAACCGGCCGCCGCGGTAGGGACCGCCGCCGACGTTGGCGAGGACCGTGGGGCCCTCGTGCACCACCCGGCCGTCGACGGTGACCCGGCCCGGATAGGGCGCGTAGCCGGCGGCCGTGTCGGCGAAGGCGCGGGCGTAGCGCTCGCGCCCGGTCAGCGGCAGCTCCCGGGCGGTGATCAGCGCGTCGGCGATCACGCCCGAACAGGCGCCCAGGTAGACGTAGTTGCGGGTCTCGGCGAGGCGGGCCAGGTCGAGCCGGCGCAGGCGGGCGCTGCCGCCGATGCCGGAGTCGGTCAGGACCGCCTTCAGCGACTCGGTCCAGGGGCGGTCGCCCCACAGCATCTTGTAGCCGGAGTTCCCGGTGCCGCCGGGCACGACGGCCAGGGTCGCCCGGCCGGCCGCGGGGACGAGCCCCTGGACGACCTCCCGGACCGTGCCGTCACCGCCGATGGCGACGACCAGGTCGGGTGCGGCGTCCTTGCGCTCCAGCGCCCGGCGCACCGCGCCGGTCGCGTCGCCCGGCGCGCTGGTCAGGTGGACCTCGGCGCGGTCCAGGCAGGACTCGCACAGCTCCGCGACCTGGCGGACCAGTTCGGGGCTGTGACTGCCGGAGGCCGGGTTTGCCACGATCAGGGCCCGGGTCGGCCCCGGGGCTGCGGTGTCTGCCATGACGAGCGTTCTCCTCACGTCGGACGCGCCGGCGGACCGGCACGGCAACGATGGGGGGTGTCCCCGCCACGGGCGGACGCGGGCCACGGATGCGGCCCCGGCTCGGGCGAGGAGGAGCGTGCGACAGGGACGACTCTGCCAAGTGCCGCTGACCCGCCTCTGACACGCGCCTGACACCGCAAAGCGGGTCGCCCGGAATGATCAGCGAAGTGTCAGGCGGCCCGGTTCGAATGGCGGGGTGCCCCGGCGGCCGGAGGATCGTCGGGGCACCGATCCGTGCACATTCCATCGACCGGAGTGAGACCTCATGACCGCACAGGCGTACGTTCCGCTGCCCATGGACCGCTGTACCTCCGAACTCCGCCGGGAGGCGGCCCGCTTCGCGGACGCCGCCCGGGACCTTCCGCTGACGGAGCCGGTTCCGACCTGCCCCGGATGGACACTGGGCGACCTGGTGCGGCACTTACGCCAGGGCCACGAATGGGCGACGACCATCCTGGCCACCCGGAGCACCGAGTTCGTCCTGCCGGGCGGTGACCCCGCCGGCGGCGCCGACGACGACACGAGCTGGACCGAGCGGGTGGCCGGGCTCGGGGCGCGGGAGACCGCGGAGGACAGCCGGCTGCTGGACCCCGGACTGCGGGCGCGGTTCGTCACCGAGGGCGCGGACCGGCTGGTCGAGGCGATCGGCGGGATCGGTCCCGAGGTCCCCGTCTGGGCACCGCACGGCAAGCAGAACAAGGAGTTCTGGCCGCGCTGGGCGATGTACGAGACGACCGTGCACCGGGCTGACGCGGACCTGCTGGCCGGCCGGCCCTTCGAGTTGGCCATGGATGTCGCCCTGGACTGCGTGGACTTCTGCGTGGCCGCCTTCGGGGTGCCCGAGGCCAGGCCCTTCCACTCCCCCCTGTTCGCCGAGGTGCCGCGCGGCGGTGAGACGCTGAGCTTCCGGTCGGCCGGGGGCGCGCCGGGCCGGGTCTCGAGCTGGCTGGTCACCTGCGCCCCGGACGGTGTGCGGGTCACCCGGAACGCCCCGGACGGCACCCCGGCCGACGCCACCGTGGTCGCCTCGCCCTCGGACCTGCTGCTCGTGGTCAAGGGGCGGCTGCGGCCGGAGAGCCCGCGCGTGACGGTGTCGGGCGACCGCGAGCTGCTGGACTTCTGGCTGAGCCACGCCATCTCCTGACCGCCTCGCACGGAAGAGGGCGAGCACGCCGCTGCGTGCTCGCCCTCTCTCATGGCCCCGGGCGGGGCCCCGCCACGCTCAGGAGGCGGGGGCCGGCTTGGGACGGGGGATGAGCTGGACCAGCGCGGCCACGGCGAGCGCGAGCGGCGCCAGCAGGTAGACGCTGGCCTTGAAGGCGTCTGCGTAGGCACCGGGGCCGGTGCCCTGTCCGAGGACGTGGTAGAAGACCACGCCGACCGCGGCCACCCCCACCGCGCCGCCGACCTGCGCGGCCGTCGAGAGTACGCCCGAGGCGGCTCCGGCGTAGCGCAGGTCGGTGCCGGCGAGGGCGATGGAGGCCAGCGGGGCCATCACCATCGCCATGCCCGAGCCGCCCACCAGCAGTCCGGGCACCAGCCAGCCCACGGCGCCCTCGGTGCCGATGTGGTCGACCGCGGCCCACAGCCCGCCGAGCCCGGCCAGCAGCACCAGGGCGCCGACCGCGAGGACCTGACGGCCGAGCAGCGCCGCCACCTTGCGGGCCAGCAGCGAGGTGGCCAGGAAGCCGACGCCGAGCGGCAGGAAGACCAGGCCCGACTCCAGGGCGGTCAGCCCCACCCCGGCCTGCAGGTACAGGGCGAGGACCAGGAAGAAGGACGCCATGCCGGAGTAGTACACGACACCGGTGACGACGCCGACCGTGAACGGCCGCTTGTGGAACAGCACGGGGTTGACCAGCGGGCTGCCGCCGGAGTTCGCCAGGCGCCGCTGGTACACCGCGAAGAGCAGGAGCAGCACGGGCGACGCGGCCAGGCACAGCCACGTCCACAGCGGCCAGCCCTTCTGCTGGCCCTCGGCGAGCGGCAGGACCACCGCGACCAGGCCGGCCGAGACCAGCACCATGCCGAGCGGGTCGAGGCGGGCCCGGCCCTCGGCGCGGGACTCGGGGATGAGCCGCGGTCCGAGCAGCAGCGCGGCGATGCCGACCGGCACGTTGACCAGGAAGCAGGTCCGCCAGCCGAGACCGGCGATGTCGGCGTGGATCAGCAGGCCGCCGATGAGCTGTCCGAAGACGCCCGCGAGGCCCATGGTCAGACCGAACGCGTTGAAGGCTTTGACCCGGGCCTGGCCCTCGTAGGTGACGCCGATGATGGCCAGCACCTGCGGGCCCATCAGCGCGGAGGCGAGGCCCTGCGCGATCCGGGCCACGACGAGCTGACCGGCGGTCGGCGCCATGCCCGCCCAGGCGGAGGAGAGGGTGAACAGCGCGACGCCGAGCAGGAACATCCGCCGCCGGCCGTACAGGTCGCCGAGCCGGCCGCCGGTGATGAGGCCGGCGGCGTAGGCGAGGGCGTATCCGGCGACCACGAACTCCACGGCGGAGGCGCTCGCGTGGAGGTCGCGCTGGGTCTCGGGGATGGCGACGTTCACGATGAACACGTCGAGCGTGATCACGAACGTACCGACCAGGATGAGCGGCAGCGTCGCCCAGTGCGGGCCGGCCGGCGCCCGCTCCCTGGTCTCGGCGCCGGCTGTCCGCGCTTGCTGCAGGGACATGGTTGACGGTTCCTTTCTTGTCCTGCGTGTGCCCGGCCGGCAAGGCGGACCGGAACCGGTGGGCACGCGCGGCTACTGCCAGTCGGGAAGGTCGAGGATCTCGACCACGGCGGCGGAGAAGCTGAAACCGGCCCCGGCCGCCACCATGAGGACGAGGTCGCCCGGGCCCACGGCCCGCTGCTTCACCAGGTGTTCGAGGCCGAGGAACTGGTCGCCGGCGCCGATGTGGCCCACCCGGCGGCCCAGGTCCCAGGTGCTCTGCTTCTCGGTGAAGCCCAGCACGTCGTAGTTCTCGGGGTACTCGCCACGGTGTATCAGCGGGGTCACCACGCGGGATATGTCCTCGGTGGTGACGCCCGCGTCGGCCAGCGCGCCGGCCGTGGTGTCCTTCAGCCCGGCCTCGATGCGCTCCCAGGAGCCCTCGGCCTCCGCGGTGACGGCGTGCTGGCGGCCGCGTGCGCGCAGCGGTACGGGCATCTCCCGCCCCGGTATGGTGCCGAACGGCTCCAGGCCCCGGTTCCAGCGCTCGAGTGAGTTGTCGGCGCCCACGCGGGCGGAGACGACCCGGGCGAAGCCGCCGCGGCCGGACAGCAGCAGGGCGCTGCCGCCGTCGGCGAAGATCAGGTTGAGCTGGACGTTCCAGCGGTCCACCCACGGCGGCGCGAAGTTGTCGCCGCTGGTCAGCAGGACCGCCTCGGTGAAGCCGGCGGCGATCTGCCCGGCGGCCAGGGTCAGCGAGGCGAGCCCGGCGTTGCAGCGCTGCTGCAGGTCGAAGCCGGCCGCCGCGCGGCCCACGGTCTCATTGGCGACGTACGACGCCGTCGGCCACATGTCGTGGCCCTGGTAGCCGCACGTGGAGTGCAGGACCAGGCCGACCTCGTGGCCGTCGGTCCCGGCCCGCTCGAGCGCCAGCCGCCCCGCGCGCACCGCCATGTCGGGACCGGAGACGCCCTCGGCCACCGTGATGGACTCGTAGCCGAGGTTCTGGTGCTCCTCGTCGACGAGGCCCGCGGCTACGGCCTCGCCCAGCGGACGGGCGTCCGGGAGCCAGGAGGCGGCGGAGGCTATGTACAGCTCTGTGTCCAGCTTCATGTCTTCTCGATCCTTCGCTCAGGGGTGGGGGGGTGGCATGCCCTGCCCGCCTGCGCGCGGACGGCGGCGGTCTCCCGTGTGCGTCGGACGGCCACTGTCCCGCAGCCCGCTGACACGGCGCTGACGCGCCGGCCGGACGGGCCGCGGGAGCGGCACCCGCTACTGCCAGTCGGGGACGTCGAGGATCTCGACCACGGCGGCGGAAAAACTGAAGCCCTCGCCGGCGGCCACCAGCAGGACGAGGTCGCCGGGGCCCACGGCCCGCTGCGCGACGAGGTGTTCGAGGCCGAGGAACTGGTCGCCGGCGCCCATGTGGCCCACCCGGCGGCCCAGGTCCCACGTGCTCTGCTTCTCGGCGAAACCGAGGAGCTCGTAGTTCTCCGGGGACTCGCCCCGGTGGATGTGCGGTACGACGGCCCGGGCGATGTCCTCGGTGGTGACCCCGGCGTCGGCCAGTGCCCGTGCCGTGGTGTCCAGCAGGCCGGCCTCGAAGCGCTCCCAGGAGCCCTCGGCCTCCGCGGTGACGGCGTGCTGGACCCCGCGTTCACGCAGCCGCAGCGGCAGTTCACGGCCGGGCGTGGTACCGAACGGCTCCAGGCCCCGGTTCCAGCGCTCCAGCGAGTTGTCGGCGCCCACGCACAGCGAGACCACCCGGGCGAAGCCGCTCCGCCCGGACAGCAGCAGCGCGCTGCCGCCGTCGGCGAAGACGAAGTTGAGCTGCACGTTCCAGCGGTCCACCCACGGCGGCGCGAAGTGGTCCCCGGTGGTCAGCAGCACCGCGTCGGTGAAGCCGGCGGCGATCTGCCCGGCGGCCAGCCACAGCGAGCCGAGCCCGGCGTTGCAGCGCTGCTGGACGTCGAAGCCGGCCGCCGCGCGGCCCACGGTCTCGTTCGCGACGTACGACGCCGCCGGCCACATGTCGTGGCCCTGGTAGCCGCACGAGGAGTGCAGGACGAGACCGACCTCGTGCCCGTCGGTCCCGGCCCGCTCGAGCGCCAGCCGCCCCGCGCGCACCGCCATCTCGGGGCCCGAGACGCCCTCGGCCACGGCGATCGACTCGTAGCCGAGGTTCTGGTGCTCCGCGTCGACGAGGCCCGCGGCTACGGCCTCGCCCAGCGGACGGGCGCCGGGCACCCAGGCCGCGGCCGCGGCGATGTACAGGTCGTGGGGTGGTCTCATGTGTCTCTCACTCTCGCTTCTCGGGGCGCCGGCGCGGCTCGCTCCGAGCGCGTGCGGCAGAGGCCGGCCCGGTCGGCCGCTGCCATGGAAAAGGGGTGCTCAGGCCGGCTGGGTCGCGGCGATGCGCTGCAGCCGGTGGGCGAAGTGGGCGGTGACGGACTGGGCGTGGGTGTCGATGTAGAAGTGGCCGCCCGGGTACTCGTTGTGGCCCAGGTAGGCGGGGGTGCGCCCGGCCCAGTGGGACATGGCGTCCGGGTGCTCCTGGAGCGGGTCGGAGCGGCCGCCGTAGGAGGCGAGCGGGCAGTTGACCCCGGCGCCGTCGTCGTCGTGGTCGGCGGCGACGCGCAGGTCGGCGCGGAGCGCCGGCACCACGAGGGCGAGCATCTCGGGGTTGTCGTAGATCTCGGCCGGGAAGGAGCCCAGCTTCTTGATCCACTGGACCATCTCGGGCTCGGGCATCCGGCTCTGCTCCTCGGTGGGCTTGAAGAAGCCCTGCGGAGACCAGCCGGAGGTGCCGACCAGGACGGGCGACGGGCCGCCCTCCTCCTCCATGCGGATGGTGAGCCGGAACGCGAGCTGGGCGCCGAGGCAGTGCCCGAACAGGGCGAACGGGCGGTCGTCGAGGTCGTCGAGCACGGCCTCGTGCAGCGCCTCGAGCAGCGGTTCGAACTCCTCGTACGTCTGCTCCTCGCGGCGGTTGTGCCGGCCGGGCAGGGTCACCGCCTGCGGGGCGATGTCGGGCGGCAGCAGCCGCTCCCAGTCGCGGTAGATGATGGCCCCGCTGCCCGCGTGCGGCAGCATGAACAGCCGGATCGAGGCGTCGGGCGAGGGTTCCGCGGGGTGGAACCACTGCCCCGCGCGGGACATGTCCTGGCCGACGGCGGCGATGGCACTGGTCACGACTGGGTGCTCCCAACGGTGTGGCCGAGGGCGCGTACCGCGGGCAGCAGCACCTCGGCGATCTCCTTCAACTGCGGTTCGGGGTCGAGGGATCCGATCCGTACGACCAGGTGCCGGGCGCCGGCCCGGACGTACTCGCCGAGCCACTCGGCGCACTTCTCGGCGCTGCCCCAGGCGTAGGCCTGGATGGTCCGCATCTGGTCCAGGGAGCGGCCGTAGTAGTGGCTGATGTAGTGCTCCAGTTCGGCCCTGGCCGCCGTCTCGTCGCTGTTCACGGTGACCGTGGCGTACAGCGCGGGGGTGACGGCACCGGCGCCGCGCCCGGCCTCCTCGGCGAGTTCGGCGATACGGCGGCGGGCGCGGCCGTAGGCCTCGACGTCGGGCAGGAACGGCAGCCAGCCGTCGTAGCGGGTGGCGGCGCGGGCGAGGACCTTCGGGGTGTCGCTGCCGGCCAGCCACAGCGGGGGGCCGCCGGCGACGGCCGGGGAGGGCAGCCGGTCGAGGTGCTCGGCCTGCCAGAACCTGCCCTGGAACTCGGTGGGTTCACCGTCCTCGCCGGAGCGCCAGGCGGTGCGCCACAGCGCGGTGATCTCGTCCAGGCGGCCCACGCGGCCCTGGAAGGAGGCGCCGACCGAGGCGAACTCCTCCTCGGTCTCGGGCATCGGGAAACCCGAGCCGAGGCCGAGGACCAGCCGGTCCGCGGCGACATGGCTAAGGCTCGAGACCATGTTGGCGCCGATCAGCGGGTGGCGCAGGGCGGGGGTGAGGGCCGCGGTGCCGACCGTGATGCGCTGGGTGGCCGCCGCGGCGGCCGACAGGACGACGAGCGGGTCCAGGCGGGGGCGGGCGGTGAGGGAGTCCCCGGCCCACAGCGAGTCGAAGCCGAGCGCTTCCGCCTGGCGGGCGAAGTCCAGCAACGGCGCGGCCGCGTAGGTGCCGTTGATGGCCTGTTCCCGGGTGGGAAGGAGGATGCCGATCCGCAGGGGCTCGGTGCTCATGGTCAGGTCCCTTTCGGGCATGGGGTGCTGGGTCGGTGTCATACGGTGCTCGCGAGCGGGTCCCGGGCCGGTGCCGTGAGCTGTTCCCGTACCGCGCGGCGCAGGATCTTGCCCGAGGGGTTGCGGGGCAGGGACTCGGCGAAGTGGTAGGTGCCGGGGATCTTGTAGTCGGCGATCCGGCCGCGCAGGGACAGCAGGAGCTCGCGCGGGGTGGCCCTCGTCCCGGGCCGCAGGACGACCACCGCGTGCACGCTCTCGCCCCAGCGCTCGTCGGGCAGTCCGACCACGGCGGCGTCGGCGACGGCCGGGTGCGCGGCGAGCGCCTTCTCGACCTCGGCGGGGTAGATGTTCTGCCCGGCGACGATGATCGTGTCGTTGATCCGGTCGCACAGGTGGAGATAGCCGTCGTCGTCGAGGTAGCCGGCGTCACCCATGTGCAGCCACTCCCCCACCAGGGTGCGCGCGGTGGCCTCGGGCAGGTTCCAGTAGCCGAGCATCCGGGAGGGGGCGCGGACGCAGATCTGGCCGATGGCGCCGGGCGGGAGGGTCTCGCCGTCGGGTCCGACCACCTTGATCTCGTTGCCGGGGCAGGGTTTGCCGACCGAGGTGAGCACGGTGCTGCCGGGGTGGTGCGCCTCGGGCGGCAGGCAGACCGCCACGCTGCCGGTCTCGGTGCTGGCGTAGATCTGCGCGAACTCGCAGCCGAAGGTCTCCAGGCACTGCTTCAGCAGCGTCCCGGACATCGGGGCCGCGCCGTACGCGATCTTGCGCAGGGAGGTGAACGCCTCGGGTCCCGCGCCGCGTTCGGCCGCCATCGCCTGCAGCATGGCCGGTGCGGCGAAGGTGGTGGTCACCCGGTGGGTACGGATGAGCCGTACCGCTTCCTGCGGGTCGAACTGCGGCATGATCACGTTGGTGCCGCCGGCGTTGAAGGTGTGCAGGAACCAGCCGATGCCCGCGACCCCGAAGCCCGGCAGGGAGATCAGGCCGACGTCCTCGGGCAGCCAGTCGATCCAGTCGACGCCGCGCTCCCGGCTGGCGTGCGGCAGGGTGAAGAAGCTGCGGTGGGCGAGGACGGCGCCCTTGGGCAGGCCGGTGGTGCCGCTGGTGTAGATCTGGATGACCGCGTCGTCGGGGCCGGTGCCCGCGGTGAGGTCGGTGTCCGGCTGGTTCGCGGCCCAGGCGGGCAGTCCGGCGCCGCGGGCGGGTTCGCCGTCGGCGTCGGTGCCGTCGACGCGGATCACCTTGCGCAGTCCGCGCAGTTGGTGGCGGACGGTGGCGACGGTGTCCCAGAACTCGTCGTCGACGAAGATCAGGGCGGCGCCGGAGTCGCGCAGGATGTGGTCCACTTCGCTGGGCGTGAGCCGCCAGTTGACCGGTACCAGGACCGCGCCCGCCTTGGCGCAGGCGATCATCACCAGGTAGTAGTTCTCCGACTCGCGGCCCAGGTAGGCGATCCGGTCGCCGCGCCGGACACCGCAGGCGCGCAGGGCGTGCGCGGCGCGGTTGCTGTCCCGGTGGAACTTGTCGTAGGTGGTGACGCGGCCCTCGCAGACGATCGCCGGATGGTCCGGACGGCTGCCGGCGTGGGCTCGGGCGGAGTGGTGGAGCGTCCAGCGCTCCCTCGGTATGCCACTTGAGATGTCAGTCATGGTCGTGTGTCCTTGTCGTCCGTCACGCGGCCGGTGCCGGGCCGATCCGCTCGCCGAGAAAGCCGGCGAGCTGCCGTACCGTCGGGTGGTCGTGGGTGAGGGAGGCCGGCAGGGGCAGCCGGAAGGCCTGCTCCAGACCGGACCTGACCTGCTGGGCCATCAGTGAGTCCAGGCCCAGCGACACGAACTCGGTGTTCGGATCCAGTTCGTCGCCCTCCTCGAGATGCAGCACGGCGGCGACCTTCTCCCTGACCACGGCGGTGACGGCCGTGGCGCGTTCCCCCGGGGGCAGGGCGGCGAGCGCGGCGACGTCGAGGCCGCCGTCGTCCTCGGGGGCCCGGCGGGCCAGGCGGTCGAAGAACAGGTCGCCGGTGACCCGGCCCGCCATGTAGCGGTCCCAGTCGAAGTCGCCCACCACACGCTGGCCGCGCGGCTGGTCCCAGAGGCTGACCAGGGTGTTCAGCGCCCGGGTCGGCGAGAACAGGTGGACGCCGCCGCGCTCCAGCTCCTGGATGAGGACGTCGTTCATACGGGAGGACATGCCGACCCTGGACCAGGAGCTCCAGTTGAGGGCGAGTCCGGGCAGGCCGCGGCGGGCGCGCCAGTCGGCGAGGCCGTCGAGGGCGGCGTTGCCGGCGGCGTAGTGCCCCTGGGCGACGAAGCCGCCGAGCACCGAGGAGACGGAGGAGTAGACGACGAAGAACTCCAGGTCGGGGAAGGTCTGTTCGGTGGCCTCGTGGAGCAGCCAGCCGCCGTACGCCTTCGCCTCCAGCTGGCCCTCGATGGACTCCCAGGTCAGTTCGGAGATCAGCCGCTCGTCGTAGGAGCCGCCGGCGGCGTGCACGATGCCACCCAGGGAGTGCGGCCCGGACTCGATGTGGCGCACCAGCCGGGCGACGTCCTCGGCGCGGCCGAGGTCGGCGCGGACGATGTCGACCTCCGCCTCCTCGGCGAGGCCGGCGAGCAGCTCCGCTGCCTCGGGGGCGGGCTTGCCGCCGCGGCTGACCAGCGTCAGGTGCCGGGCGCCGAGCGCGGCCAGCTTCCGGGCGGTGGCGAGACCGAGGCCGCCGAGGCCGCCGGTGACGAGGTAGGTGCGGTCGTCGCGCAGGCCGGCCGGCTGCCGCTCGGCGGGTTCCCGCCGCCGGGCGGCCGGGTCCTCGGGCAGGGTCACCCAGACCGGGCCGGTGGGGTCGGCGAGGGTGGTGCGCAGTGCCTCGCCGGTCTCGTCGATGCCGAAGTGGGCCGCTCCGTCGCCGGGTTGGGGTGCCGGGGCGTGCACGACGGCCGTCGCCGGCAGGGTGAGTGTGGAACGGAAGGTGCCGTCGTGGCGGACGAGGACCTCGTCGCCCGGCGCGAATCCGGTGCCCGCCGCTGCCGTGACGACCGTCCCGTGGGCGGTGCGGCCGAGCACGGGCGGCGGCGCGGCCTCGCCGTCCTCCTCCTCGTACTCCTCGCGGTCGGCGCGGCCGGTGTCCAGCGCGGTGCGGGCGTCCTCGGCGGTCAGGCCCACCAGGCGGACGCGCACCTGGACCTCGCCCTCGGCGGGTGCCCGGCCGGCGGCCGGCGCGGGGGCCAGGTCGGACAGGTCGCCGGACTCGGCGGCGCGCAGTTCGAAGTCGCCGCTCCAGTTCAGCGCCTCGTCGCCGGCGAGCAGCCGGCGCACGTAGCGGCGGCCGGACCGGTAGGCGACCTGGTACTCGCCGGCGGGCTCGGTGCGCCACTCCTCCAGCAGCGGGGTGAGGCCGCTGCCGGGGCCGAGGTCGACCAGGGTGGTGCGCAGCTGCGGGTACTCGGTGAGCAGCACCCGGCCGAAGCCCCACAGGGTGGCGGCGGCGAGGTGGCCGCCGTCGCCCGCCGGGTCGCCGGGCAGCGCCTGGGCACCCTGGGTGACCAGCCACAGCCGCGGCGGCCGGGACAGGCCGGCCGCGTCCAGCACGCCGACCAGGGCGAGCAGTTCACGGTAGTTGTCCTCGGACTCGGCGCGCAGCCGGGCCACGGACATCTCGCCGGGCCGGGTGCGCCAGACGCGGACGATGTCGGTGACGGTCGCGTCGTCGAGCACGGCCTTGAGCTCGGTGGGGTCGGCGAGCCAGGTGACCTTCAGGCCGGGCTCGCCGGCGAGTTCGGCGGCACGGGCGGCGGCCGGGTCGAGCAGCACCGCGTGCCGTTCGGCGGGCGCGGCCTCGGTGGCGGGCAGGGCCCGGCGGATCCACTCGGGGCGGTGCAGGAAGCGGCGGCGGCCGGTGCGGTCCTCGGGGCGGGCCAGCCGGACGCCGAGGAGTTCGGCGACCGGGTCGCCGTTCTCCAGCAGCAGCACGTCGGCGAGGCGGCGGTCCTGCTCGCCGCGGATCCGGGCGAGGACCCGCAGGTTCTCGCCGCGCGGCTTGCGGAAGTGCCGCACGGAGGCGATCTCGCGGGGTACGAACACCGGGCCCTCGGGGTCGAGGACGACCAGCGCCTGGACGGCGGCCTCCAGCAGCTCCGCCGGGACGTGTTCGACGGCGGTGGCGTCGCGCCCGGTCAGCTCGCCCGTGACCAGGCCGTCCTCGCCGTGCCGGGTGACGTGGTGGAGCAGCCGCATGCGGGGGCCGGCGGGGCGGCCGACGGAGGCGAGGTCGGTGTAGATGTCCTCGTCGTCGATGCGCTGCCCGGCCGGGGCGAGCGCGGCGTCCAGCTCGGCCAGCTCGGACACCGGGACGAGTGCCTCGCGTTCGGCGGCGACCACGGCGGTGGCGTGCGGGTTCTCCTCGCCGCCGACGACGGTGAACACCTCCACGTCGGCGCCGCCCTCGGGGCGCGGCCGCCAGCGGGTGGTCAGGGTGAGGGTGGTCTCGGCGGGCAGCTCGAGCGGGGCGAGCAGCATGAGGTCGCGGATCGCGGAGCGGGTGTGGCCCTGGACCGCGTCCTGCGCGGCGAGCAGCAGGTCGACGTAGGCGCCGGCGGGCAGGGTGGCGCGGCCGCCGTCGGCGAGGTCGGCGAGCGCGCCGAGTTCCTCGGGCGTGAACTCCGCCGTGAACTCCCGTACCCCGCTGGCGAACCGCTCCTCGGTGCCGAGCAGCAGGTGCCGGGCGCTGCCGCCCGCGGCGGAGCGGCGGGGGGTGACGGAGGGCAGCCAGTAGCGCTTGCGCTGGAAGGCGTACGTGGGCAGGTCCACCTTGACGGGGGTGGCGTACCCGGCGTGGTAGCCGTCCCAGGAGACGCCGAGGCCGGCGGCGTAGTAGTCGGCGAGCGCGGTCAGGGTGGTGGCCGTGGTGGTGTCGCGGCGGCGCAGGCTCGCCAGCCACACGTGGTCCTCGACGGTGACGCCGCGGCGGGCGAGCGCGGTGAGCGCGGCCTGCGGGCCGATCTCGATCAGGGCGTGCCGGCCGCGCTTGGCGACGGCGCGGATGCCGTCGAGGAAGCGGACGGGTTCACCGATGTGCCGCACCCAGTAGTCGGCGTTGCCGATCTCGCGCAGGCGGGCGAGGCGCCCGGTGACGTTGGAGATCAGGCTGATCTTCGGCTCGTGGAAGGTGATGCCGTCCAGGGCGGCCCGGAAGTCGTCGTAGACCTCGGCCATCAGCGGCGAGTGGAAGGCGTGCGAGACCGTGAGCCGGTCCACCCGGAACCCCCGCTCGGCGAGGATGCCGGTGACCTCGTCGAGGGCGGCGGTGGCGCCGGAGACGACGGTCTGGTCGGGGGCGTTGACCGCGGCCAGCGCCAGGTCGTCGCGGCCTTCCAGCAGCGGGGCGACCTCCTCGGCGGGCGCGGCGACGGCGGCCATGCCGCCCTCGGCGCGCACCGCCTGCATCAGCCGGGCGCGGGCGGCGACCAGCTTCACGGCGTCGGGCAGGGTGAACAGGCCCGCGACGGCGGCCGCGACGACCTCGCCGATGCTGTGCCCGATGAGCACGTTCGGGCGTATCCCCCAGGCCATCCACTGCTGGGCGAGGGCGTATTCGAGGGTGAACAGCGCGGGCTGGGTGTACTCGGTGCGGTCGATGGCCTCCGGGTCGGCGGCGGTGCCGAGCAGCAGCTCGCGCACGGAGCGGCCGAGGGGTCCGGCGAAGAGGCGGTCGCACTCGTCGACGTGGGTGCGGAAGACGGGCAGCGCCTCGTAGAGGGCGGCGCCCATGCCGGCGTACTGCGAGCCCTGGCCGGTGAACATGAAGGCGGTCTTGCGGATGCCGGTGGGGCCCTCGTGCTCGGCCTCGGCGGCCCGGTCCAGCAGCCGGGTGAGCGCGGCGCGGTCGGCGACCGGGGCGGCGACCCGGTGGGGGTGGTGGGTGCGCGCGACGTTGGCGGTGTACGCCAGCGCGTCGACCGGCAGTCCGGGCTCGTCCTCGAGGAGCTGACGGTAGCGGGCGGCCTGTTCACGCAGGGCGCCGGCGCTCTTCGCGGACAGGGTGAACACCGGTGCGGCGTAAGGAAGTCCGGGCTCCTCGCGCTCGGCCGGCTCGGGGGCCTCCTCCAGCACGACGGCGCCGATGGTGCCGGCGAAGCCGAAGCTGTTGACGACGGCCCGCTTCACCTCGGCCTGCCACGGCTCGCACTCGGTGGGCACGCGCAGCGGGTACAGGTCCCAGGGGATGCGTCCCGACGGGGTGTTGAGGTTGACGTGCGGGTAGACCGTGCCGGAGCGCAGCTGCAGCACGGTCTTGATGACGCCGACGATGCCGGAGGCCGGCTCCATGTGACCGAGGTTGGTCTTGACCGAACCGACCAGCACCGGCCGGTCCTTGGTGTGGGAGTCGACGAACACGTCGCCGATCGCGCCGAACTCGATGGGGTCGCCGAGCGGGGTGCCGGTGCCGTGCGCCTCGACGTAGGAGATGTCCTCCGGGCCGAGGTGGGCGGTGGCCAGCGCGCTGCGGATGACCTTCTCCTGGGCGGGGCCGTTGGGCACGGTCAGGCCGGCGCTGTCGCCGTCCTGGCCGACGGCCGTGCCGCGCACCAGGGCGAGGACGCGGTCGCCGTCGCGCTGGGCGTCGGAGAGCCGCTTGAGGACGACGATGCCGCAGCCCTCGGCGCGCGCGTAGCCGTCGGCGGCCTCGTCGAAGGTCTTGCAGTGGCCGTCCGGGGACAGCATCTGGGCGTTGGAGAACATCACCGGGATGCGCGGGTGGTGCAGGGCGTTGACGCCGCCGCACAGCGCGATGTCGCTCTCGCCGGCGCGCAGCGCCTGCACGGCCAGGTGCAGGGCGACCAGCGAGGAGGAGCAGGCGGTGTCGACGCTCATGCTCGGGCCGCGCCAGCCGAGGAAGTACGACAGCCGGCCGGACAGCGGGAACATGGTGATGCCGGAGGCGAGATGGCCGTCCAGCTCCTCGTAGGGCAGGGAGTCCAGCTCGAGGGCGTAGTCGATGGAGCTGGCGCCGATGTAGACGCCGCCGTTGCCGCGGCGCAGCGGCGCCGGGTCGATGCCCGCGTGCTCCAGGGCCTGCCAGGCGGTCTCCAGCAGCAGCCGCTGCTGGGGGTCCATGTAACGGGCTTCCTTCGGACTGATGTTGAAGAAGCCGGCGTCGAACAGGTCGATGCGGTCAAGGAACCCGCCGGCCCTGGCGATGATCTTGCCCTTGTCGTCGGGCCCCTCGGGCGTGAACGCCTCGACGTCCCAGCGGTCCCGGGGGATCGGGCCGATTCCGCTGCGGCCCTCCCGCAGGAAGGCGTCGAACTCGTCGGGCGAGCCGCTGCCGCCGGGGAACCGCAGACCGATTCCGACGATCGCGACCGGTTCGGGCGCCTGCTCTGATTCCGTACGCGGCATGGAACGACTCCTCAAGCGTCCTGGATTTCCTGGGTCAGGTGGTCCACGAGATGGGCGACCGTCGGCTCGTTGAAGAGCACGTTGACGTTGATCGACAGGTCCAGGAGCAGCTCCAGGCTCTGCCGTATCTCGGTCAGCCGCAGCGAGGTGAGGCCGAGATCGAAATAGCTGATGTCGAGGGGAAGGTCCTCGGACTCGTCCATGAGAAGGACCGCCCTGAATTTCTCCAGGACGATTGACTCGATTTCTTCGGCGAGTTCGCTGCGCGGCAGGTCGCGCAACCGCTGGATCGTGCTCTCGACAGGTGGCATGCGGTCATGCAAGCAGCGCCGGCTGACGCCTCACTGACGGCCGGGAGTCGAAGCGTTGGCCGGATCGGCGCGGTCAGTCACGTGTCAGCGCCGGGTCAGATTCCGCTGTCAGGCTCGCATTGCTTCAAGAAATCCACACGCCATATCCGAAAGGCTGAAGATGCTTCGCGAAGCCGCGCAGGAGCAGGAGGAGAGTGCTGAGGCACCTTCCGGATTGAAGAGTTACGACCTCTACATCGCGGGCAAGGACGTGGCCGGCGACGGCTGGGTCTACACCGTCAGCGGGCGTTCGCTGCTGGAGGACGTTTTCACGAGCGTCAGCCTGAAGCGCTCCCTGGAACAGGACCCGGAGTCCGAGGCGGCCAAGCACCCCTATGTCGTCGGGCGCTGCGCGATCGCGGACGACTCCGCCATCGACCTGGCCACCCAGGCGGCCGCCGCTGCCGCCCCCGACTGGGCGGCCGTACCGCTGGAGCGGCGGATGCAGCTGGGCACCCGCTTCCGCGAGGAACTGATCAAGCACCAGGACGAGTTCCTGCGCATGCTGGTCGCCGAGTCCCACCCCGTGAAGCTCGCCCGGTGGGAGCTGAGCTGCCTGCTGCAGATCTACGCCCCGGGCTCCCTGCGCTGGTATCTGAAGCAGATGCGGGTGGAGAAGGAGTACAACGGCCGCAAGCTGATCCTGCACCGTCAGCCGGACGGCGTGGTCGCCTTCAACCCGCCGCAGAACGCCCCGCTGCCGAGCGCCGCCCTGTGCGTGCTGGCGCTGATGGCGGGCAACGCCGTGGTGGTGCGGGCGCCGCGCTCGATCGCGCTGTCCACCATGTGGTTGCTTCGGGACATCGTCGCCCCGCTGCTGGAGGAGATCGACGCGCCGGCCGGTGTGCTGAACGCGGTGTGCTCCAACCCCAAGCAGACCATGGACCGCTGGATCGCCGATCCGCTGATCGACGACATCTTCTACATCGGCGGCAGCCAGGAGGGTCTGCGCTTCGAGCAGAGCTGCGTGGCGCACGGCAAGAAGCCGATCCTCGAACTCGCCGGCAACGACGGCATCGTGGTCTGGAAGGACGCCGACGTGAAGTGGGCGGCCGAGGCCATCACCGAGTCGTTCTACGGCTCCGGGCAGATCTGCATGGTGCCCAACTACGTCCTGGTCCACCCGGAGATCGCCGAGACGCTGATCGCCGAGGTGAAGGAGCAGGTCAAGGGCATCAGGCCGGGCCTGCCCGAGGAGGAGGACGTGCTGCTGTCGCCGGTTCGGCGCAGCGAGCGCTTCTTCCGGCTGCTGCGCCAGGCGCTGGACAACGGCGCCGAGCTGGTCACCGGCGGCAACCGCACCGAGGTCGACGGCACGGTGTCGGAGACAGGTGTCTTCCTGCAGCCGACGGTGGTGCGGGTGGACGGCCTGGACCGGGCCCGGACGTACGACGTGGTCCGCGAGGAGACGTTCTTCCCGCTGATCCCGATCGTGGTCCCCGAACGCGACAACGACGACGCCCTGCTGGAGTCCTTCCTGCAGTTCGTCAACAGCAACGACTACGGGCTGCGCAACTCCCTGTGGTCGCGTTCGGACCACGTCATCGAGACCTTCGTGCGCCGCGTGGTCAACGGCGGTCTGCTGAAGGTCAACGACTCCCACATCGGCTTCCTGCCGTACCTGCCGAGCCACGGCGGCACCGGCCGCACCGGCGGCGCCTTCGGCGAGGCCAACTACCCGATGCTCAAGACCTCCCACATCCAGGGAGTCAGCATCGCCCGCGACGTGAGCCCGTACGACGCGGTCTTCGGCGCCTGACCGCCTTCGCTTTCGACGTCTTCCGGAGGTTTCCGTTGCGTTCCCTCGATGCTGCCCGGACCGTGTGCGAGCGGTTCCATCCCGGACTGCTCAAGGAGCTCGAGCAGATCCCGTACGCCGAGCGGGAGCAGCCCGGCAGCCCGGTGATCGACCTGTTCCGCATCCACGGCGGGGTGGGCCTGCTCATACCCGAGAGCTACGGCGGCCACGGCGCCGCCCCGCTGGAGGCGCTGCGGGTGCAGCTCGCCCTCGGCGCGCTGTCCCCGTCGCTGGTCGCGGCCGGCTCCATGCACCACTTCACCGCCGCGATGCTGTACTCGCTGGCGGTCAAGGCGGGCCGGCTCACCGACGCGCAGACCGCACTGCTGCACCGGATCGTTCCGGACCAGCAGGTGATGGCCTCCGGCTGGGCCGAGGGCCGGACCGCGCAGAACATCCTGAAGCCGGCCGTGACCGCGCGGCCCGTGGAGGGCGGGTTCCTGCTGTCCGGTTCGAAGAAGCCGTGCAGCCTGGCCCGTTCGATGAGCCTGCTCACCGCGTCCATCGCCATCCACGGCGAGGACGGCGCCGAGCCGGAGCTGGCGCTCGCGCTGGTGCCGTCCGACGCGCCGGGGCTGTCCGTGCACGCGTTCTGGGGCAACGACCTGCTGGCCGGCGCGGAGAGCGACGAGGTGCGCCTGGAGGACGTGTTCGTCCCCGCGGACATGGTCGTCCGGGCCGGCGCCGACGACCCCACCCGCCTCGACGACCTGCAGTCGGCCGGGTTCGTCTGGTTCGAGATGCTGATCTCCGCCGGATACGCGGGCGGTGCCGCCGCCCTGGTCGAGCAGGTGCTGGAGCGGCGGCGGGGCAGCGCCGGCGAGCGGGCCGCGCTCGCCGTGGACATGGAGGCCGCCCTCGCGCTGCTGGAGGGCGTGGCCCGCGGCACCGGCCAGGAGCCCGGCGACGAGGAGTCGGTGGCGCGGGTGCTGATCGCCCGGTACGCCGTGCAGAACGCGCTGCCGGACATCGTGGCGCGGGCGCTGGAGCTGCTCGGCGGCCTGGACTTCATCGTCAACTCGACCAGCGCGCAGGTCGCCGCCGCGACGCGTGCCCTGGCCTTCCACCCGCCGTCCCGCATCGCCGCCGCGGAGCCGCTGCTCACCTACTTCGACGGTGGCCCGCTGGTACTGGCCTAGTGCCGCGGCCGAAGGCCGCCCGACCCACCCACACCCTTGGAGTGAGCGACACGTGACCGTCATCCAGGACTCCCCGGCGCCGGCGCCGGTCTCCGCCGCCGACTACGAGGCGGACATCCTCAACCTCTACCGGGCCCACCTCAGCAAGGGCCGGGCCACGCTCGCCGAGCTGTTCGGCAGCCACATGGAGACGGCGTCCGAGGGCGCCTGGCTCACCACCAGCGACGGCGAGCGCTTCCTGAACGCCGGCGGCTACGGCGTGTTCATCATGGGCGCCCGCCACCCGATCGTCATGGAGGAGGTGGAGCGCCAGCTGCGCACCCACCCCACCGCGACCCGCATCCTGCTGGAGCCGACGGTGGCCCGCGCCGCCGAGTCCCTGGTCTCCGTGATGCCGCCCGGTCTCGACCGCGTGCACTTCGCGCTGTCCGGCGCCGAGGCGGTGGAGACGGGCCTGAAGCTGGCCCGCGCGAACGGGTTCAAGCGGACGATCTCGATGCGCGGCGGCTACCACGGCAAGACCCTCGGCGCCCTCTCGGCGACCGCCAAGGAGGTCTACCAGGCGCCGTTCCGCCCGCTCGTCCCCGACTTCCAGCACCTGCCGTTCGGCGACGCCGACGCCCTGGAGGAGGAGCTGAGGGCCCACCCCGGTGAGGTCTGCGTGATCCTCGAGCCGGTGCAGGGCGAGGGCGGTGTCATCATCCCGCCGAAGGGCTACCTCAAGCGGGTCGAGGAACTGGTCCGGGAGTACGAGGGCTTCCTGATCCTCGACGAGGTCCAGTCCGGCTTCGGGCGGCTCGGCGAGTGGTGGGGCGCCGACATCGAGGGCGTCGTCCCGGACGTCCTGCTCACCGGCAAGGCGCTCGGCGGCGGGGTGATGCCGGTGTCGGCGGCCGTCGCCACCCGCAAGGCGTTCCGCCCCTTCGACAAGGACCCCTACGTCCACACCGCCACCTTCTCCGGGCAGCCGGTGCTGATGGCGGCGGTGCAGGGCGCGATCCGCGCCGTCAAGGAGGAGCGCCTGGTCACCCGTGCCATGGACCTCGGCGCCCGACTGCTGCCGCGGATCACCGAGGTCGCCCAGCGCAACATCCCCGAGCTGGTCGTCGAGGTGCGCGGCCGGGGCCTGCTCATCGGCGTGGAGCTCGTCGAGGCCGGACTGGCCGGCGAGCTGCTGATCGAACTGTTCAACCACGGCGTGGTCGCCAACCACTCCATGAACGGCAGCTCGGTGGTGCGGTTCACCCCGCCCGCCGTGCTGGACGACACCGACGTGGACTTCCTCGTCAACTCCTTCGACCTGGCCACTCGCGACCTGATCAAGGGCGCGGCCAAAATGCCGGAAGGCGGTAACTGATCGTGCGGCACGTCGAACTCGATGCCCTGATACCCGCGGAGCAGGCCGAAACGGTCCTGCACGCCGTACGGCGCTGGGAGCGTTTCCCTGACCTGGCGCCCCACGTCAACGCGACCACCGTGCACGCCTCCTACCCCGACCCCAAGGCCTCCTCCAGCTGGGAGCTGCACTTCCGCAGCGGCCTGCTGCGCTGGACCGAGGACGACACGGTGCTGCCGGAGAGCGGCGAGATCCGCTTCGAGCAGTCCGACGGCGACTTCGACTCCTTCTCCGGGACCTGGTCCGTCCAGCAGTCCGGGGACGACGTCGCCGTCCGCTTCGACGCCGACTTCGACTTCGGCATCCCCAGCCTGGAGGGCATCCTCGACCCGATCGCCGAGCGGGTCATCAAGGAGACCGTCGCCTGGGCGCTGACCGGCCTGTTCCCGGGTGTGCGCATCCAGGGCGGCATCGAACTCACCGAAGCCGCCGCGGTCGGCGCCTAGCACCCCCACGAGGAGCTGACCATGGACCAGGCGAACCCCTTCGAGACACCGCGCACGTACTCGCTGCACCGCGCCGAGTACCTGGTGGGCCTCGCCGTCACCACCGGACTGATCGTCTACCACTTCGGCGACATCCGCTGGCTGCCGGCGATCGGACTGTTCCTCTACATCGACCTGATCGGCTACATCCCCGGTGCCATCGCGTTCCGCAAGAGCGGGGGCCGGCCGATCCACAAGGCCTACTACGTCCTCTACAACGTCATGCACAGCCTCATCACGCAGGGCGCGGTGGCCGCACTGTGGTGCTGGCTGGTCAAGCCGGAGTGGGCGCTGCTGGTACTGCCGTTCCACCTGTTCGGCGACCGCGGCCTGTTCGGCAACTTCATGAAGTCCTTCGCGCTGCCCTTCGAGCCGGTGCGCCAGCAGGGCTACCTGCGGCTGCTGGACGACCTGGGCCTGCCCCACCCCAAGCCGGTCGGGCACGCCATGGACCCGGAGCCGGTCGGTCACGTCCCGGCGCGGCCGGTCGTCCGGGAGACGGAGGCCGTGGGATGACCACCGCGACCGATGTGCGCGCCGCCCGGCCGGTCCGCCAGGACCCGGCCGAGCGCCGCCGGGCGCTGTACCACCTGGCGTCCCCGGTGTCGGTGCTGACCACCGGCCCCGAGGACCGGATGCACGGCACGACCGCCAGCACGGTCACCCTCGTCTCGCGCTCGCCGCTGCTGGTCGGCGTGGTGCTGCGGTCGGGCTCGTCGTTCGCCCGGCTGGCCGCCGCCGAGGGCCGGTTCGCGATCAACGTGCTCGGCGGCGACCAGGCCGACGTGGCCCGGCGGTTCGCCGACAGCGGCCGTCCGGACGGCGACGCGGCCTTCGCGGGCCTGGCCTGGACGGCGGACCGGTACGCGCACGCCCCGCTGATCGCGGGCGCGCTCGCCCACTACGTCTGCCGTTTCCACTCCGCGCACGCGACGGGCGACAGCGAACTGCTGCTCGGCCATGTCGTACGCGCCACGGCCGACCCGGGTCTGCCGCTGTTCAGTTACGCCGGCGGGCTGTTCGCCGGCTCCCTGCGTCCGGCGAAGGAGGCCGCCGCATCATGACCGCACCCATTGCCCCCGAGGCGGACTGGGACAAGGCGCCCGGTCTGCTCGACGGCGCGAAGGAACTCACCCTCGGCCCCGAGGAGTGCGACCTCGCCTACTGGATCACCTCGGTGGCCCAGGGAACCCTGCGCGACCGCGGGGCCACCGGCCACCACGAGAACGCGATCACGCCCGACTTCCTGAAGGCGCCCGGCCCGCTGCGCGAGGCACTGGTGCTGGAGTTCGGCTTCCGCGCGCTGGCGGAGGAGCTGGCCACCCGGCTGCTCGGCCACTACGTGTCGATCGCGCCCGGCATCCCCGAGATGGAGTTCTACGCCACCCAGCTCATCGACGAGGCCCGGCACGCCCGGGTCTTCCGGCAGCACCTGGTGGAGCTGGGCATCCCGGCGGGCACCCTGCTGAAGGACATCGAGGAGATGGCCCGGGACTACCGCAAGCGGGTCCTGGACCCGGTGGTGGACTTCACCCTGGACATCGTGCGCGACCAGGCCGACTTCCCGGGCGGCGTCGCGGTGTTCGCCATCATCATCGAGGGTGTGCTCGCCCCGGCCGCCGAGCTGAGCGAGCGCAAGTGGACCCCGCTGTCCCCGGCGACCGGCGAGATCTCGCGGGGCACCGCGATCGACGAGATCCGCCACCTCACCGTGGCCAGCACCATCCTGCGCGACCACGTGGTCGCGCACCCGGAGTACAAGCCGCGGCTGCTGGAGATCCTGCGCTCGGGCGTGAAGCTGTGGGACGAGATCCCGGACCGGGAGTTCGTCATCCACCGCGAGGAGCTGTTCCAGCAGGGCATGTTCGAGCACGCCGACAAGATCGGCGACTACGAGGTCTGGCCGGGCGTGCGGCTGCTCGACACCACCGCCGAGCAGCGCTACGACATGGCCGAGCGGTGGACCGACGAGATGGCCGAGGTCCGCATGAAGTACATGGGCCTGCCCGTCGAGGTCCTGGCGTCCCAGCAGGCGACGTCAGCCTCGGAGGCCGGCGCATGAGCACCGGGCGGGCCGCGGTCATCACGGGGATCGGCTCGTACGTCCCGCCCAACGTGGTGACCAACGACGACCTGTCGGAGCGGCTCGACACCTCGGACGCGTGGATCCGCTCCCGTACCGGGATCGTCGAGCGGTGCTTCATCACCCCGGGCACCTCCACCGGCGACCTGGCGGTGGAGGCGGGCCTGAGGGCGCTGAAGTCGGCGGGCGCCGAGCAGGTCGGGGCGGTGGTGCTGGCCACCACCACCCCCGACCAGCCCTGCCCGGCGACCGCACCGCAGGTGGCGGCCCGGCTGGGGCTCGGGCAGGTGCCCGCCTTCGACGTGGCGGCCGTCTGCTCGGGCTTCCTGTACGGGCTGGCCTCGGCCGCCGGGCTCATCGCGGCCGGGGTGGCGGACAGCGTGCTGCTGATCGCCGCGGACGCCTTCACCACGATCATCAACCCCGAGGACCGCACCACCGCGGTGATCTTCGCCGACGGCGCGGGCGCGGTGGTGCTGCGGGCCGGCTCGGCGAACGAGCCCGGGGCGATCGGCCCGCTGGTGCTCGGCAGCGACGGCGAGCTGAGCCATCTGATCGAGGTGCCGGCCGGCGGCTCACGGCAGCGCTCCTCCGACCGGCCGGTCGACCCGGCGGACCGGTACTTCCGGATGCTCGGCCGGGAGACCTACCGGCACGCGGTGGAGCGGATGACGTCCGTCTCCACCGAGGCCGCCGAACGCGCCGGATGGCGGCTGGAGGACGTCGACCGGTTCGCCGCGCACCAGGCCAACGCCCGGATCCTGGAAGCGGTCGCCAAACGCCTCGGGCTGCCCGAGGACAAGCAGTTGAGCAACATCGACCGGGTCGGCAACACCGGTGCCGCCTCGATTCCGCTGCTGCTGGCCGAGGCCACCGCCGAGGGCCGGCTCGCCGCGGGCCACCGGGTCCTGCTCACCGCGTTCGGCGGCGGGCTGGCCTGGGGCGCGGGCACCGTCGTCTGGCCGGAGCTGCAGACCTTCTGACCGACCGTCAGTAACCCATACCGAATTCAGCGGTACGCGGGGTGCGTACGCCCTTCGAAAGGAACGGACATGCTGGAGCAGCTCAAGGAAATCCTGTCCAACAAGCTCAAGGTGTCGCCCGAGGCGATCACCCCGGAGGCCACCCGCGAGGACATCGAGCTGGATTCGCTCGCCGTGGTGGAGCTGTCGCTGCTGCTGAAGTCCGAGCTGGACCTGGACATCAGCGACGACGACCTCCTGGAGGCCGAGACCGTGGCCGACATGGTCCGGCTCATGGAGGAGCGGAGCGCGAAGGTCTGATGGCCGGCATGGACATCGCCGTCACCGGACTCGGTCTGGTCACCCCGGGTGGGATCGGGGTCGGGCCGAGCTGGGCGGCGGTCTGCGACGGCAGGCCGGCCGCCGCCCTCGATCCGGTACTGGCGAACAACCCCGTACAGATCTCCTGCCGGGTGCCCGGCTTCGACCCCGAGACGCTGCTCAGCGCGCGGCGCGCCCATCGTCTGGACCGGTTCGTGCAGTTCGCGCTGGTCGCCGCGCACGAGGCGGTGGCCGACGCGGGCCTGGACCCGCGGACCTGGGACGGCGCGCGGGTGGGTGTGGTGCTGGGCTGCGCCGACGGCGGGCCGGGCACCGTCGAGGAACAGCACCATGTGCTGCGCGAGCAGGGCGCCGACCGGGTGTCGCCGCTGCTGCTGCCCATGCAGCTGCCGAACATGCTGGCCGGTCAGACGGCCATCGAGTTCGGGGCGACCGGGCCCAACCTGGTGGTGGCCACCGCCTGCGCCTCGGGCGCGACCGCCATCGGGACCGCCCGGGACCTGCTCGTCCTCGGCCGCTGCGACATCGTCCTCGCGGGCGGCAGCGAGGCCATGATCACCCCACTGGTCATGGCCGGCTTCGCCCAGATGGGCGCGCTGTCGAAGCGGCACGACGATCCCGCGTCCGCCTCCCGCCCGTTCGACGTCGACCGGGACGGCTTCGTGGCCGGGGAGGGCGCCGGGATCCTCGTGATGGAGCGGGTCGCGGACGCCCGAGCCCGGGGCGCCCACGTGCACGGCCGGATCATCGGCTACGGCGCCACCGCCGACGCCCACCACATGACGTCACCCCACCCGGACGGCACCGGCATCGAGGCGGCGGTACGCGCGGCCCTCGCCGACGCGGGGGCCGATCCGGACGACGTGCAGCACGTCAACGCCCATGGGACCTCGACCCCGTTGAACGACCTGTCGGAGGCCCGCATGATCCAGCGGTCCCTGCGCGGGGACCCACTGGTCACGTCCACGAAGGGAGTCACCGGTCATCTGCTGGGCGCCGCCGGCGCGGTCGAGGCCGCGTTCGCCGTGCTCAGCGTCGAGCACGAGGTCATCCCGCCCGTCGCCAACCTGGTCATGCCCGATCCGCGGATCGAGATCAAGCTGGCGCAGACGGTCACGTCGATGCCGATCGATCTGGCACTGAGCAACTCGCTGGGGTTCGGCGGGCAGAACACGGCCCTGGCGATCGCCCCCGCTTAGACGCCCGCCGGGTCCGGTCCGCCCGGCACGTCGCAGCAGCCGTCCGCCGAGGAGTCTCGGCGGGCGGCTGTCCCCGTCCCTCTCCCCTGTCTCGGAGTCGTCATGTCCTCCAGTGGTTCCCCGCCCCCGTCCGGCCGGCTCGGCACCCGGCACATCCTCTTCCTGATCGTCGCCGCCGCCGCGCCGCTGTCCGCGATGGTCGGCACCGTTCCGCTCGCGTTCGCCTTCGGTGACGGGGCCGGTGTGCCGGCCGCCTTCCTGTTCGCCGGGGTCACCCTGCTGTGCTTCTCGGTGGGGTACGCGGTCAGCGCCCGCCGCACCGGTGGCTCCGGCGGCTTCTACGCCTCCGTCGCCGACGGGCTCGGCCGGCCGCCCGCGGTCGCCGCCGGCTATGTCGCCCTGCTCTCCTACAACTGCGCCACCATCGGCCTCGCGGGCGCCCTCGGCTACTTCACCCAGCTCGTGCTGGCGGCCCACGGGCTGACGGTGTCCTGGGAGTGGTGCGCGGCCGTCGGGCTCGTGCTGATGGCGGTGCTCGGCTACCGGGAGATCGCGCTCAGCGCCCGGGTGCTCGCCCTGCTGATGCTCGGCGAGATCGGGGTGCTGGCCGCGCTGGACGTGGCGATCCTCGCCCGCCACGGGCTGCACGCCCTGCCCACCGCCTCCTTCTCCCCGCACACCGCGGCCGGGCACGGCGCCGGCGTCTCGCTGATGTTCGCGTTCGTCTCCTTCATCGGCTTCGAGTCGGCCGCGCTGTACGGCAAGGAGGCGAAGGACCCGCGGCGCAGCGTGCCGCGCGCCACCTATGTGGCCGTCACCCTGATCGCCGGCTTCTACGCGCTCACGAGCTGGCTGGCGGTCGGCGCGGTCGGCAGCGACAACGTGCGCGAGGTCGCGGGCAAGCAGATGGGCGACCTGTTCTTCGTCCTCGGCGACGACTTCCTCGGCAAGGCGGGCAGCACCGGGCTGCAGATCCTGCTGTGCACCAGCCTGTTCGCGGCGACGCTGGCCCTGCACAGCGCCGCCGGACGGTACGCCCAGGTCCTCGCCGGGGACGGCCTGCTGCCGGGCGCGCTGGCCGCCGAGCACTCCCGGCACCGCTCCCCGCACCGGGCCAGCCTCGCGCAGAGCGCGCTGACCGCGGTCGTCGTGGCCGGCTTCGCCGTCGCGGGCCTCGACCCGTACGCCGACCTGACCACCAGCATGCTCGGTCTCGGCACCCTGGGCATCGTCGCCCTGCAGGCGTTGGCCGCGCTGTCCGTGCTCGGGCTGCGGGTGCGCACCGGCACCGGGCACTGGTGGCGGGAGACCGTCGCCCCGCTGCTGGGCTTCGCCGGTCTCGCCGCCTCGGTGTGGCTGGTGGTCGGCAACTTCGACATGCTCACCGGCTCCCCGTCCGAGGTGATCGCCGCGCTGCCCTGGCTGCTGCCGCTGGTCGCCGCGGGCGGCCTGCTGTACGCGGCCCGGCTGCGTTCGGCGCACCCGGTGCGCTACCGCCTGCTCGGCACCCAGCACACCGCCGACCCCGTCCCGGCCCCCTCCCCCGCCCTGTCAGGAGACCGTCATGCACGATCCCAGTGAGCTGATCGAGGCCGGCGAGGACGCCGTACGGCGCCTGGCCCGCCGCCGCCACGACCTCGACCTGGACACCCTCGGCACCGCGCTGCGCGCCCGCTCGGCCGCGCAGTCCGAGGTGACCCGGCTGCGCACCGAGCTGAACCGCACCGCCAAGGCCCGCCGTTCGGGGCCGCCCACGGAGGCGGAGAAGGAGGCCGCCCGCGCGCTGCGGGCCGAGGTGCAGCAGGCCGAGGCCACCGTCCGGACCGCCGCCGCCGGGCTGACCGAGCTGCTGCTCGGCATCCCCAACCTGCCGCTGGACGCCGTACCGGACGGCGACTCGGAGAAGGAGGCCGTGGAGATACGGCGCGGCGGCCCGGCCCCGCGTCCGGCGGCCGGTGCCCGGCACCATGCCGAGATCGGCGAGGCGCTGGGCATCCTGGACTCCCCCGCGGCGGCGCGGCTGTCCGGCGCCCGGTTCAGCGTCGCGCGCGGCGCCGGGGCGCGCCTCGAGCGGGCCCTCGGCGGCTTCTTCCTCGACCTGCACACCCAGGAGCACGGCTACACCGAGCAGTCGGTGCCGTTCCTGGTCAACCGGGACACCATGACCGGCACCGGGCAACTGCCCAAGTTCGAGGAGGACCTGTTCCGCACGAAGGTCGCGGACCGGGAGCTGTTCCTGATCCCCACCGCCGAGGTGCCGCTGACCAACCTGGTGGCCGGCCAGCTCCTGGACGCGCGCACGCTGCCGTACGCCTTCACCGCCCGCACCCCCTGCTTCCGTGCGGAGGCGGGGGCCTACGGCCGGGACACCCGGGGCGTGCTGCGACTGCACCAGTTCGAGAAGGTGGAGCTGGTGCGGATCTGCGCGCCGGAACAGGCGCAGGAGCAGCTCGAGCTGATGGTGGGGCACGCCGAGGAGTGCCTGCGCCGGCTGGAACTGTCGTTCCGCACCGTCCTGCTGCCCGCGGGCGACATGGGCTTCTCGGCCCGGATGACGTACGACATCGAGGTGTGGCTGCCCGGTGGCGGCGCGTACCGGGAGATCTCCTCGGTGTCCGACTGCGGCACCTTCCAGGCCCGCCGCACCGACATCCGGGTGAAGCGGGCCGACGGCCGCAAGTCGCCGGCGGCCACGCTGAACGGCTCGGCGCTGCCGATCGGGCGGACGGTGGCCGCGCTGCTGGAGCAGGGCGTCCAGGAGGACGGCTCCGTGGTCCTGCCCGAGGCGCTGGTGCCGTACGCCGGCTTCCGGCGGATCCTGCCGGGTGGCGCCACCGAGTGACCGCACGCGAAAGGGGCGGGAGCCGAGGACCGGTCCTCGGCTCCCGCCCCTTTCGGCGGTTCAGGCGCCCATCATGTGCACCCCGCCGTCCACGTGCACGATCTCGCCCGTGGTCCGCGGGAAGAAGTCCGACAGCAGCGCGACCACACCGCGTGCGGCCGGCTCCGGGTCGGTGAGGTCCCAGCCCGCCGGGGCGCGCCGGGTGGTCCACACGTCGGCCAGTTCCGTGAAGCCCGGGATGGACTTGGCGGCCATGGAGCGCAGCGGCCCGGCGGCGACGAGGTTGCAGCGGATGCCGCGGTCGCCGAGGTCCCGGGCGAGGTAGCGGCTGGTGGACTCCAGGGCGGCCTTGGCGACGCCCATCCAGTCGTAGTGCGGCCAGGCGACGGCCGCGTCGAAGGTGAGGCCGACGACCGAGCCGCCGCGCCGCTCCAGCAGTGGCAGGCAGGCCGTGGTCAGCGACTTCAGGGAGTACGCCGAGACCTGTACGGCCGTCGACACGTCCTCCCAGGTGCCGTCGAGGAAGGAGAAGGCGCCCTGGGGGCCGTAGGCGATGGAGTGCACGACGCCGTCGAGGGAGTCGGTGTGCCCGCCGATCCGCTCGGCGAGGCTGTCCAGGTGGCTCTGGTCGGTGACGTCCAGTTCGATGACGGGGGCGGGCTTCGGCAGCTTGCCCGCGAACCGCTCGATCAGGGAGAGCCTGCCGAAGCCGGTCAGCAGGACCTCGGCGCCCTCCTCCTGTGCGATCCGGGCCACGTGGAAGGCGATGGAGGCGTCCGTGACGACGCCGGTGACCAGGATCCGCTTGCCCGCGAGGATGCCGCTCATGCCACCGACACCCCCTCCGGCAGCGCGCCGATCAGCGGGGAGTCGTGGTCCTGCGGGCCGAGGGCGGCGCCGCCGCCGGGAGATCCGAGCCCGGCGAAGAAGGCGGCGTTGGACGCCGCGTGGTCGTCGCCCCACTCCTCGGGCATGTCGTCCTGGAAGTAGATGGCGTCGACCGGGCAGACCGGCTCGCAGGCGCCGCAGTCCACGCATTCCTCGGGATGGATGTACAGGGCGCGGCGGCCCTCGTAGATGCAGTCCACGGGGCACTCGTCGACGCAGGAGCGGTCCTTGACGTCGACGCAGGGCAGTCCGATGACGTAGGCCATGCTCAACTCCTCGGGTTGAGGGACACGTTCACTTGACCGGGACGCCGGTGGTGCGCTCGCCCAGGGTCAGCACGGTGACGGCGAGGACGGCCATGGCGGCGGCGATGACACTGAACAGGGCACCCGCGCCGTGCCCCTCCAGCACCGGCAGCAGCACGAACGGCAGTGCCGCGGCGCTGAGTTTGGACAGCGAGTAGGCGGCGCCGGAGGCGGTGGCGCGGATCGCGGTGGGGTACTGCTCGGACAGGTACACATGGCTGACGCTGGAAAAGACGTTGCTGAACAGGGTGTAGGCGAAGCCGCAGGTCACGATCAGCGCGGCCGAGCCGGCGTAGGCGAAGCCCATTCCGGCCACCACCATCGCGCCCGCCGAGAGGGCGACGAGGGTGCGGCGCTCCAGGCGGTCCACGACGGGCAGGACGAGGGCGGAGCCCACCGGGTAGCCGAGGAAGGACAGCGCGGTGAAGCCGAGCCCCGCGACGATGCCGTAGCCCTTGGCGGCGACGATCTGCGGGGCGAGCGTGCCGAAGCCGTAGTAGCCGACGACCGACAGCACGCAGAACAGCCACAGCACGAGGGTGCGGCGGCGCATGCCGGGGCGCAGGACGTCCCGCAGCCGGGAGTGCCCGGCGGCCGGCTCCGGTTCGGCCGCGGCGGGCTTCTCCAGGACCAGTCCGCGGCCCGCGGCCTCCGCCTCCATCCGGGCGACCAGCCGCTCCGCCTCCGCGGTCCGGCCGGCCGAGGCCAGCCAGCGCGGGGACTCGATGAGCCGGCGACGCAAGCCCCACACGACGGCCGAGCCGAGCGCGCCGAGCACGAACAGCCAGCGCCAGCCCGCCACGCCCAGTGGGGTGAGCGGCACCAGCCACAGCGCGGCGAAGCCCACCGCGGGCACTCCGCAGAAGGCGAGGGTGTAGGCCCAGGCTATGAACCGGCCGCGCTTCCTCGCGGGCAGCACGTCGGCCAGGTAGCAGTCGGACAGGGCCTGTTCGGCGCCGATGCCGACACCGGCCAGGAACCGGGTGACGATCAGCCAGGTGGCGTTCGGGGAGAACGCGCCGAGCAGCGAGAAGACCGAGTAGATGGCGAGGTTGATCAGGAAGGCCCGACGCCGGCCGAACCGGTCCGCGATCCGGCCGAGCGTCAGGGATCCGATGAACTGGCCGACGAACACGGAGGCCAGAACGAGTTTGAGCGAGGTCGCGCCGAAGGCGAAGTCGCTCTGCAGCACCTTGGCGATGGTGCCCGAGAGGTTGTTCTCGAAGGTGTCGAAGAACAGGCCGACGCCGATGACCGCGGTGAGTCTGCGGTGCAGGGGAGTGATCGGCATGCGGTCCAGGCGGACACCGATCGGGGCGGGAACGGTGACGTCACCCGCCGCCGCGGTGGTCTGGGACATGGGGCTGGCTCCTTACGAAACTCCTGGGGACCGGTGGTGCGTCGCTCCCGGGAAGGGAACCGCCCGGGCCGCCGACGGGCCCGGGCGTGTGGCCCGGGGGCCGGGGCGTGGGGGAATGGACGGTGCGGGACGGGTGTGGGGGGCGTGGGGGGATGTGGGGTGGGTGGGGGTCGCCTGCCGGACTCAGGCCGCTTCCATGGCCCGGCGCCGGATCTGCTCCTCCACGTCACCGCGCCGCACCGGCGCGCTGACCTCGTGCAGGAAGGAGGCGACCTCGCGGTACGAGGCCCAGAACCCGACCTCGTGGTACGGCACTCCGCGTTCGGCGCAGTACTCCATGGTCAGCTCCCGGGCGCGCCCCAGGTTCTTCTGCGGCATCGCCGGGAAAAGGTGGTGCTCGACCTGGTAGTTGAGACCGCCGTAGAGGAAGTCGATCAGCAGACTGGGCCGGATGTTGCGGGAGGTGAGGACCTGGCGCTCCAGCCAGTCCAGGGTCTCCGCCTCGCCGTCGCGCACCTGCATGCCCTTGTGGTTCGGGGCGAAGATCATCCCGAAGTAGACGCCCAGCGCGGCGTGCTGGACCACGATGAAGGCGACCGCGAGCACCGGGGACAGGACGGTGAAGACGAGGCCGAGGTAGACGGCGGTGCGCAGCACGATGAGGAAGGTCTCCAGCACGGGCCGCTTGGTCTTGCCCTGGACGATGGACAGGACGGCCGTCCGCAGCATCTTGAAGCCCTCGAGCACGAGCAGCACGAAGAACAGCACGCTCTGGTAGCGCACGACGAGCTTCTGGGTGCCGCTGCGGGTCGGGTACTGCTTGATGTCGAAGATGGCGGTGCGCCGGCCGATGTCCGGGTCCATGTCCAGGTGGTTGGGGTTGCTGTGGTGCCGGTTGTGGTGGTTGACCCACCAGCCGTAGCTGACCCCGTTGACCAGGTTGGCGTGGACGTATCCGACCGCGGAGGCGGCCTTCTTGCTGCGGAACATCGCCTTGTGGCCGGCGTCGTGCCACATGAACGCCGACTGGCCGCCGCACAGGCCCATCCACACGGCCGTGAGGAGTTGCCACCAGGAGTCGCCCAGCTCGAAGAAGGCGGCGAACCCGATCAGCAGCAGGGTGGTGTTGAGGGCAAGCTTGCCCACGTAGTACCGGGGGTCGAGGTCCAGCAGGCCCTCGGCCTTGACCCGTTTGAGCAGCTCGGCGAAGGTCGCCGAGGCACCGGTGCGCTGCCCGGCGCCGGCGCCTCCACCGGCGGCCAGGGCCGCGGCTTCTTGTATGTGCGGACGCTGCATGCGTTGCTCTCCTTGGGAGAAGTGCCCGGATCGGGCGGCGGCGCCGCTGCCCCGCGGACCTGCGGGCGCCGCGAGTCGACAAGGCTCCCGCGCGGGTGGCCGTCGCGGGATGGGCCCTGTCGTCGAACTCCCGGCGTACGCCCGGAGGGCGACGGCAGGGCCCCGTTTCGCCCGGCGGGCCCGGCGACGGGAGCACAGTGCGGTACTCCCGGTCCGGACCGCCGGGCGAACGTGTGTCCAGCGTTCCGTGGAGCGCTGATGTGGCACTGATACCGGTCTGACCGGGTGTGCGCCGGCACCCGCCGGCGCGCCCGGCAGCGGCTCAGGCGGCCGCCTCGGTGCGCAGCCGCTCGTCGAGGGCGCGGACGGCCGCGTCGGCGGCCTCGGCGACCGACTCGTCGTCGGGCGCGCCGATGACGGCCATCAACTGCTCGACGGTGGCGTGCTGGAGTTCCTCGGTGGACTGGCTCATCTCGGTGTCCTCTCGTCGTTCGCGGTGGCGGGTCAGAAGGCGTTGCAGGCGCGGAAGACGTGCGCGAAACCGGGCAGCGAGGCCTGCGGCCCGTCGAAGGCGACGTACTCCGGGATCAGCACGTCGGGGGCCCACTTCTGCTTGTACGACAGCTGGGTCTGCGCCGGGTACAGGGCGGCGCCCTCGGCCCACAGTGCGTGCATCAGCCACTGGAACGCCGGGCTGTGGCCGTCGAGTTCGTGGCTCGCGTCCAGGCCGGTGAACGGCGTGAACCCGAAGTGCAGCCACTCGACGCCCTCGGCCCGGAACACCTCGATGGCGTGCGCGTTGATGGCCTCCATCAGGCCCGGGGAGCCCTCCGGGATTCGGCGGCTGAGGTCGTGCATCCAGCCGGCCCGGCTGCCGTAGACCGGCGAGTACGAGATGTACGCGACCGGGGCGCCGTCGATGGTGCCGACGAAGAGCCGGCGGTGTTCCTGGGCCTCGCCGCCGATCTGGCCGACGAGGAACTCCAGTTGCTGGGCGCCGCCCTTGGAGCCGAGCCAGGCCTGGTCGATGGTGGCGATGGAGTCGGCCACGTCGCCCGCGTCGACCTCCTGGATCCGCAGGCCGTTGCGGAGCGCGCGGGAGATCTTGTTGCGCAGCTGCATGAACTTGGTGCCGCGCAGGGTGAACTCGGCGAGGCTCACCGCCCAGGAGGCGCCGACCTGGTTGACGGTGAAGCCGAGCCGGGCGTACCGCTCGGCGTCGGCGCGCTGGAGCTGGATGCCGACGAGCCGCAGCCCCTCGTCGCGGACGTGGCCGCGGAAGGCGTCGAGCAGGGTGCCGTAGTCCTCCTCGGCGGCGAAGGGGCCGCCGAGCTGGACGGCCCAGCGGCCGGTGCGGCGGTACACGATCACACCGTCCGTGCCCGGGACGGTGAAGATACTGTTTCCGCTGTTGAGGGCGAGGAACGCACTCGCGTTCTCGCTTGCCGTGTGGGCGCGCAGGGCGTCCAGAACCGGGTTGTCCGTGACGGTTTCGGTGGTGGTGGCGGTCATTCCCATACCCCTTTCGGGAGCGTTTTCCTTCGAAGGGAGTACAACACCGGAAGGACGTCCGGGAAAAGAGCCGAAAGGAATTCATTGCCTGCGTCAGAAGCGTGTCAGCTTTCCGTCAGCGCAGGGTGCCAATGTTGTTCCCGTGAACGGCACGGGAAACCGGGCCGGAAACACGGAGAGGTGCCCGGAGTGGCTGATCGGGGACCTGGAGCACGCCTCGAGGTCGGGCCGGCGACGGTCCACGCAGGTTCAAATCCTGCCCTCTCCGCCACAGTCCGGAATTCCGCACGGGGGAAAGCGAATTGCTGATCCGGCATGCGAATCGCCCGTATCCCCCTCCGGTGCCGCGCCAATGGCGGCACGACACCGGATACCCCTGAACCGCCGGCCGCCCCCCGTCCCGGCGGAGCAACCGCCCCGGCGGGACGTCCAGGAAGCAGACGCCCGCCGGGGCGCGGCGCATTCGGTCACCCGGTCTTTTCACCGCAGCACCACCTCAGAAAGAGACAACCTTCGCCAGGAATTTTCACCAAAGGGGGGAAGACATGCTGAGGTTCTCCATTCTCGGCGCACTGCAGATACTCACCGCCGCCGGCCCGGCGGACATCTCGGGCGACCTGCAGCGCACACTGGTGCAGACGCTGCTGGTCAGCGAGGGCCAGCCGGTGTCCGGGGAGGGTCTGGCCGAGGAGATGTGGGGGGACGCCGTCCCCGACAACCAGGCCAACGCCCTCCAGGCCCATGTCAGCCGGTTACGCCGCAGGCTCCGCGACCTGGAGCCGGACCGGCCGTCCTCCCGGCTGACTATGCACCCCTCCGGCTACCGGCTGGGCGTCGGCGAGGGCGAGCTGGACGCGGCCGAGTTCATCAGGGCCGTACGGCTGGCCGAGTCGGCCACCGCGGCCGACGCGGCGCGCACCGCGCGGCTGCTCGCCGACGCGCTCGGGATGTGGCGTGGCCCGGTCTTCGGCGGATTCGCCGGCGGAACCCTGTGCCAGCTCGCGGGCGCCCGCTACGAGGAGTACCGGATGCGCGCCATGGAACTGCGCTTCGACGCCGAACTGCGGCTCGGCCGCCATGCCGCCGTGCTCGCCGAGCTGACCGAGGCGCACACCAACCACCCCCTGCGGGAACGGTTCTGCGAGCAGCTCATGGTCGCCCTGTACGGCTCCGGCCGGCAGGCCGACGCCCTCGACGTCTTCCACCGGATGCGCCGTCAACTCGACGACGAACTCGGCATCCAGCCCTCCCCCGCCCTGCGCCGCGTCGAGCACGCGATCCTCTCCCACGACCCCGCCCTCACCGGCGACGCCCGCCTCCAGCCCGTCTGACGCGCCCGCGCCGCGTAAGCGGTCCGTCAGTCCCCGGTCAGTCCGCATTGCCACGCTCGACGGGCGAGTGGAATCACCACGCCCCATGGGGCCTGTCCGACCATTCCCGCCTGCCCGGCGGGCGGACGACGGGTATCGCCGGACAGGCCCCACCCACGGAGGGGGAGACATGAGGTCCCAGGTCGAGGAACTGGCCGGCATACGCGAGCGCGTGCTCGCCGGCCCCAGCGAGAAGGCGACCGCCGCTCAGAAGGCCAAGGGCAAGCTCACCGTGCGCGAACGCATCGGCCTGCTGCTCGACGACGGCTCCTTCCAGGAGGTCGAACCGCTGCGCCGGCACCGGGCGAGCGGTTTCGGCCTGGAGACGAAGAAGCCCTACACCGACGGTGTCGTCACCGGCTGGGGCACGGTGGAGGGCCGTACGGTCTTCGTCTACGCCCACGACTTCCGGATCTTCGGCGGCGCCCTGGGCGAGGCCCACGCCGCCAAGATCCACAAGATCATGGACATGGCCATCGCGGCCGGCGCCCCCCTGGTCTCCCTCAACGACGGCGCGGGCGCCCGCATCCAGGAGGGCGTCACCGCGCTCGCCGGCTACGGCGGCATCTTCCGGCGCAACACGAAGGCCAGCGGTGTCATCCCGCAGATCTCGGTGATGCTCGGCCCGTGCGCGGGCGGCGCCGCCTACAGCCCGGCGCTGACGGACTTCGTCTTCATGGTCCGCGAGACCTCGCAGATGTTCATCACCGGCCCGGACGTCGTCAAGGCGGTCACCGGCGAGGAGATCACCCAGAACGGGCTCGGCGGCGCCGATGTGCACGCCGAGACCTCCGGCGTCTGCCACTTCGCCTACGACGACGAGGAGACCTGCCTGGAGGAGGTGCGCTATCTGCTCTCCCTCCTGCCCCGCAACAACCGCGAGAACCCGCCCCCGGCGCCCTGCGACGACCCGGCCGGCCGGCGCTGCGAGAGCCTCGCCGACCTGGTGCCCGCCGACGGCAACCGCCCGTACGACATGACCAAGGTCATCGAGGAGGTCGTCGACGACGGCGAGTACCTGGAGGTGCACCAGCGCTGGGCGCGGAACATCATCTGCGCGCTGGCCCGGCTGGACGGCCAGGTGGTCGGGGTCGTCGCCAACCAGCCGCAGAGCCTGGCGGGCGTGCTGGACATCGAGGCGTCCGAGAAGGCCGCCCGCTTCGTGCAGATGTGCGACGCGTTCAGCATCCCGATCGTCACCCTGCTCGACGTGCCCGGCTTCCTCCCGGGTGTCGGACAGGAGCACGGCGGCATCATCCGGCACGGCGCGAAGCTGCTGTACGCCTACTGCGACGCCACCGTGCCGCGCATCTCCCTGATCCTGCGCAAGGCGTACGGCGGCGCCTACATCGTGATGGACTCCCAGTCGATCGGCGCCGACCTCACCTACGCCTGGCCCACCAACGAGATCGCCGTGATGGGCGCCGAGGGCGCGGCCAACGTCATCTTCCGCCGCCAGATCGCCGAGGCCGACGACCCGGAGGCCCGGCGGGCGGAGCTGGTCAAGGAGTACAAGGCCGAGCTGATGCATCCCTATTACGCGGCCGAGCGCGGTCTGGTGGACGACGTGATCGATCCGGCCGACACCCGCCGCGTCCTGATCGGCGCGCTGGCGATGCTGCGCACCAAGCACGCCGAGCGTCCCGCCCGCAAGCACGGTAACCCGCCCCAGTGACGGAGGTTTCATGAGCGCGTCCCCCACTCCCCCCATCCGCGTCGAGAAGGGCCAGGCCACCGACGAGGAGCTGGCCGCCCTCGCGGTGCTGCTGCTCAGCCGCACCGCCCTGGCCGGGGCCGGCACCGAGCCCGGCTCCCCCGGCACCACCTCCTGGCGCCCGCACGCCTACCACGCCCCGCACAGCTGGCAGCGGGCCTGATCCGGCGGGCACCGAGTCCCCCTGCGGCCCGGCACACCCGGGCCGCAGGGGGCGCGCTCAGTCCTGGACGAGCTTGATGTCCTGCTGCCGGACGGCGTGGAAGTAGGGCATCGGCGCGAGGCCCGAGGGCCGCAGCTCCAGGAGGGCGGCCTCGACGTGCGCCGCACCGGCCTTGAGCGGCTCGGCACCGGCCTTGTGCGACTTCTTCCCGGCCTTCCGCGCCGCCTTCCCGGACTCGGCCGACGCGCTCCCGGCCTTCCGCGCCGCCTTCCCGGACTCGGCCGACGCGCTCCCGGCCTTGGGCGACGTCTTCTCCGCCTCGGCCGACGCCTTCCCGGTCGTGATGGATTCCGTACCGCTCTTGATCGCTTCCGTGTCGGCCTTGCCGGAGTTCGACCAGTGGTGGTCCGTGCCGTCGCACACGGCGCTGGTGCCGCCGATGGCGTACTTGATGCCGGGGTCGGTCCCGGTGACCGAGGAGCTGACGAACACCGGTCCGCTGCTGCCGATGCAGCGGTAGGTGCCGGAGAGGGTGATGGTGCCGTCGGCGGCGATCCGGCCGGTGGCGTCGACGGTGAGGCGCTCGGTCGGGTCGGCGCCGGCGGCCGGTGCGACGACGGCGCACAGCAGCGCGGCGGCGCCGAGGCCGGCGGCGAGGGCGGGGCGTACGGGCATGGGGGGTACCTCCCGGTCACGGGGTGTGGGGGTTCCACTCGTACCGGGCGGTCCGGGGGCCCGCCGTGACCGTCACCCCTTCGGTGGCGCGTCCCCCGGCAGCACCGCGAACCCGTCCAGCTCGACCAGCGCCCGCTCGTCCCACAGCCGTACGACCTGGACGACCGCCATCGCCGGATAGTCGCGGCCCGCCGACTCCCGCCAGACACGGCCCAGTCGGCGGGCGTGGGCGCGGTAGCCGGCGACGTCGGTGGTGTAGACGGTGACACGGGCGAGGTCGGCGGGGGTGCCGCCGGCCGCGCGCAGGGCGGTGAGCAGATTGGTGAGCGCCCTCTCGAACTGCTCGACCAGCGTGTCGCCGGTGACCTCGCCGTCGCCGTCGAGGGCGGTCTGGCCGGCCAGGAACACCAGCCGGCTGCCGGTCGCGACGACGGCGTGCGAGAAGCCCGTGGGCGGGGACAGCTCGGGCGGGTTGACGCGCTCGGTGCTCACCGGGCCTCCCCCTCGGGCCGCGTGGCGTACAACTCCTTTGCGATGATGCCCCGTTGCACCTCGCTGGCGCCCTCGTAGATGCGCGGCGCGCGCACCTCGCGGTAGAGGTGTTCCAGCAGGTGGCCGCGGCGCAGCGCGCGGGCGCCGTGCAGCTGGACGGCGGTGTCGACGACGTACTGCGCGGTCTCGGTGGCCAGCAGCTTGGCCATCGCGGCCCGCGCCGGCACATCGGCGGCGCCCTCGTCGTACGCCGTCGCCGCCGCGTACACCATCAGCCGGGCCGCCTCGGTGCGCAGGGCCATCTCGGCGACCTGGTGGGCGACCGCCTGCAGGTCCCGCAGCTTGCCGCCGAACGCGTCGCGTTCGCTGGTGTGCTCGAGCGTGGCGTCGAGCGCCGCCTGGGCCATGCCGACCGCGAAGGCGCCGACGCTGGGGCGGAACAGGTTGAGGGTGCCCATGGCGACGGCGAAGCCGCGGTCGGGCTCGCCGAGCACGTCGTCCGCGGTGACGGGGACGGCGTCCAGGTACAGGGCGCCGATCGGGTGCGGGGAGAGCATCTCCAGCGCGGAGCCGGTGAGGCCGGGCCGGTCCGCGGGGAGCAGGAAGGCGGTCACCCCGCGGGCCCCGGCGCCGGGCGTGGTGCGGGCGAAGACGGTGTAGAAGTCGGCCTCGGGGGCGTTGGAGATCCAGCACTTCTCGCCGGTGAGCCGCCAGCCGGAGCCGCGGTCCGATTCGGCCGTGAGGGCGAGGGCGGCCGCGTCGGAGCCGGCCCCCGGCTCGCTCAGCGCGAACGCGGCCACCGCGCTGCCCTCGGCCACCCGGGGCAGCCAGCGCTCGCGCTGGGCGGCGGTGCCGTGGGCGTGCACCGGATGGGCGCCCAGGCCCTGGAGGGCGAGGGCGGTCTCGGCCTCGGTGCAGGCCTGCGCCAGCGACTCGCGCATCAGGCACAGCTCCAGGGCGCCGGAGGTGAACAGGCGGGCGAGCAGGCCGAGTCGGCCGAGTTCGGCGAGGAGGGCCCGGTTGACCCGGCCCGGCTCCCCCTTGTCGGCGATCGGGCGCAGCCGTTCGGCGGCCAGGGTGCGCAGCTCGGCGCGCCGGGCGGTCCGCTCCGGTCCGAGTGAGAATGCGGGCACTGCCGGTCCTCCCTCCGGGGCGGGCCGGCGATGACCCTCCCGTCTTCTTCCGACGGTATCGCGCACAGTTGACTGTCGTCACCAACACGATACGCTCCAGATGCGAGCGCAGTCAGGACGCCCGTCTCGACGCCGTCAGGCAAGGGGGCGCACCGCCATGAACGTCTCCGCCCACGTCGACACCTTCACGCGCGACCATCTTCCGCCGCCGGACGAGTGGCCCGAGCTGCGCTTCGACCTGGCGGAGCTGCGCTACCCCGAACGGCTCAACTGCGCCGCCGAGCTGCTCGGCCACGGCGCCCCGGACCACCTGGTCTTCCACACCCCGGACGGCCCTTCGTGGACGTACGGCGTCCTGCGCGCCCGCGTCGACCGGATCGCCCATGTCCTCACCGGCGAACTGGGCGTCGTACCCGGCAACCGGGTCCTGCTGCGCGGGCCGACCACCCCCTGGCTCGCCGCGTGCTGGCTCGCCGTGCTGAAGGCGGGCGCGGTGGCGGTGACCGTGCTGGCCCAGCAGCGGCCGCACGAGCTGGCCACGATGTGCGAGATCGCCCGGGTCCGGCACGCGCTGTGCGACATACGGGCCGTGGACGACCTGGCGAAGGCCGGGATACCGGACCTGCGCATCCTCGCCTACGGCGGTGAGGCGCCCGACGACCTGCTGCGCCGCCCGGCGCCGGACACCCCCTTCCCGGCGGTCGGCACCGCCGCCGACGACGTCGCCCTGATCGCCTTCACCTCGGGCACCACGGGCCGCCCGAAGGGGTGCATGCACTTCCACCGGGACGTGCTGGCCGTCGCCGACACCTTCTCCGCGCATGTGCTGCGGCCCCGGCCCGACGACGTGTTCACCGGCAGCCCCCCGCTCGGCTTCACGTTCGGGCTGGGCGGTCTGGTGATCTTCCCGATGCGGGCGGGCGCCAGCGCGCTGCTCCTCGAACAGGCGGGGCCGCGCCAACTGCTGCCGGCCATCGCCGGGCACCGGGTCTCGGTGTTGTTCACCGCGCCGACCGCGTACCGCGCGATGCTGGAGGCGATGGACGGCCACGACGTCTCGTCGCTGCGGCGCTGCGTGTCGGCCGGCGAGAACCTGCCCGCGGCCACCTGGCGGGCGTGGCACGAGCGCACGGGGCTGCGCATCATCAACGGCATCGGCGCCACCGAGCTGCTGCACATCTTCGTCTCCGCGGCCGACGAGCGGATCAGACCCGGCACCACGGGGTTCCCGGTCCCGGGCTGGCAGGCGCGGGTCCAGGACGCGAACGGCGACCCGGTGCCGGACGGCGAGCCGGGACTGCTGGCCGTCCGCGGCCCGGTCGGCTGCCGCTATCTCGCCGACCCGCGGCAGCGGGAGTACGTGCGCGGCGGCTGGAACGTCACCGGCGACACCTACGTACGCGAGGGCGACGGCTACTTCCGTTATGTGGCCCGCGCGGACGACATGATCATCTCGGCCGGCTACAACATCGCGGGACCGGAGGTGGAGGACGCCCTGCTGCGCCACCCCGACGTGGTCGAGACGGCGGTGGTCGGCCGCCCCGACGAGGTGCGCGGCCAGGTGGCGGTGGCCTACACGGTGCTGCGGGACGGGGCGGCGCGCGACCCCGAGCCGCTGCGCGCCTTCCTCAAGTCGGAGCTGGCGCCCTACAAGTGCCCGCGCGAGTTCGTCTTCCTCGACGCCCTGCCCCGTACGGCCACCGGCAAGCTGCAGCGGTTCCGGCTACGCACCGCCGGTGACCGGCCGTGACACCGACGGCCTAAAATGATCAACGTGTCCGAGCAGCACGCCCCCAGGTCCCTCATCGTCACGCTGTACGGCGCGTACGGCCGCTTCATGCCCGGCCCCGTGCCCGTCGCCGAGCTGATCCGGCTTCTGGCCGCGGTCGGGGTGGACGCGCCCTCCGTCCGTTCCTCGGTGTCCCGGCTCAAACGCCGCGGGCTGCTGCTGCCCGCCCGTACCCGGGCCGGCACGGCCGGATACGAACTCTCGGACGAGGCGCGCCAGTTGCTGGAGGACGGCGACCGCCGCATCTACGCGACCGCTCCCCCCGAGGACGAGGGCTGGGTCCTGGCGGTGTTCTCCGTGCCCGAGTCGGAACGGCAGAAGCGGCACGTCCTGCGCTCCCGGCTGGCGGGCCTGGGCTTCGGCACGGCGGCGCCCGGGGTGTGGATCGCCCCGGCCCGTCTGTACGAGGAGACCCGGCACACCCTGCGCCGCCTGGCCCTCGACCCGTACGTCGACCTCTTCCGCGGCGAGCACCTCGGCTTCGCCGCCACCCCGCAGGCCGTCACCCGCTGGTGGGACCTGACGGCGATCGCCAAGACACACGAGGGCTTCCTGGACGCCCACTCGCCCGTCCTGCACGCCTGGGAGCGGCGCACCGGCACCCCGCCGGAGGAGGCCTACCGGGACTATCTGACGGCCCTGGACTCCTGGCGCCACCTGCCCTACACCGACCCGGGACTGCCCGCCCGGCTGCTGCCCGCCGACTGGCCGGGGGTCCGCTCGGCGCAGGTGTTCCGGGGGCTGCACGAGCGGCTGCGCGACGCGGGGGCGGAGTTCGTGGGGGCGTGAGCCCAGCGGGTCAGAAGCGCCGCAGCCGCATCGCGATGCCGTGCCCGACCGCGAGGTAGAGCACCGCGGGCAGTCCGTAGTCGAGCAGTACCCGGAGGTTCTCCGTGTCCATCGTGAAGATGTCCTGCGACCACCAGGCCAGCGCGTCGGCCACACCCTCCACGAACCCCACGAAGACGTTCGCGTGGTTGGCCTCCAGCAGGTAGAGCAGGATCCACAGCCCCAGGAACGCCGCCGCGACGTCGGCGACGGTGTGGATGATCAGGGCGGTGCGCTGGGTGCCCGAGCCGTCCCCGCGGCGCTGCCGGCCGGGGCCGGCGGGCCGGTAGGCGGGCTCCGCGTACTGCGGCTCCGGGGCCGGGGGGCCGCCGTAGCCGTATCCGGGGGGCTCGGGCAGGGGCCTGGTGTCGTTCATCGCGGTCTCGGTCTCTCTCGTCTCCGGCATGGACCAGCCGAACGTAGCCAGCCGAAGCGGAACAAGCGGTTCAGGAAACGTGCGAATCACGTGGAAGGCGTGTGACCGGTACCGCGCGGCTCCTCCTCGTCTCCCCGGTCATCGTCCGCCGAGCGACAGCCGGGGCTTCGGCGCGTCCGTGCGGCCGGTCTGCGGTCGTCTGCTGCCCGCCCGGTAGGGATCGGGCCAGGCCACGCCGGGCCCCTCGTAGCCCTGCTCGGCGGCCGCGTGCAGCGTCCAGTGCGGGTCGTACAGATGCGGCCGGGCCAGTGCGCACAGGTCCGTACGCCCGGCCAGGATCAGGGAGTTGACGTCGTCCCAGGAGGAGATCGCGCCGACCGCGATCACCGGGACCCGGACCTCGTGCCGGATGCGGTCGGCGAACGGTGTCTGGTACGACCGCCCGAACTCCGGCCGCTCCTCGGCCACCACCTGCCCGGTGGAGACGTCGATCGCGTCGGCGCCGTGTGCCGCGAAGGCCCGGGCGATGCCGACCGCGTCCTCGGCGCCGGTGCCGCCGTCGGCCCAGTCGGTGGCGGAGATCCGCACGGTCATGGGCCGTTCGTCCGGCCACACCGCGCGCACGGCGTCGAAGACCTCCAGCGGGAACCTCAGCCGGTTCTCCGGCGAACCGCCGTAGGCGTCGGTGCGCCGGTTGGTGAGCGGGGAGAGGAAGCCGGAGAGCAGATAGCCGTGGGCGCAGTGCAGTTCGAGCAGGTCGAAGCCGGCCCGCGCGGCCCGCCCGGCGGCCGCGGCGAACTGCTCCCGGATGTCGGTGAGCTGGGCGCAAGTGAGGCCGCGCGGGATCTGACTGCCCGGCTTGTAGGGCAGCGGGGAGGCGGCCACCAGCGGCCAGTTGCCGTCGGGCAGCGGCTCGTCCATCCCCTCCCACATCAGCCGGGTGGAGCCCTTGCGGCCGCTGTGGCCGAGCTGGACGCCGATCGCGGTGCCCGGTGCCCGGTGGTGCACGAAGTCGGTGATCCGCCGCCATGCCTCGGCCTGCCGGCCGGTGTAGAGGCCGGCGCAGCCGGGGGTGATCCGGCCCTCCTCGCTCACGCACACCATCTCGGTCATCACCAGGCCGGCCCCACCGAGCGCTCGGGCGCCCAGGTGGACCAGGTGGAAGTCGCCGGGAACACCGTCGTCGGCCGAGTACATGTCCATGGGCGACACCACGACCCGGTTGCGCAGGGTCAGGCCGCCCAGCCGGAACGGGGTGAACATGGGGGGCGTGCCCGGCGGGCAACCGAACTCCCGCTCGACGGCCCCGGTGAAGTGCGCGTCGCGCAGCCGGAGGTTGTCGTGGGTGACCCGGCGGCTGCGGGTGAGCAGGTTGAAGGCGAACTGGCGGGACGGCTGGCCGAGGTAGCGGCCCAGGTCCTCGAACCACTCCAGGCTGGCCCGGGCGGCCCGCTGGGTGGAGGCGACGACGGGTTTGCGCTCCTCCTCGTAGGCGGCCAGCGCGCGGGGCACGTCGGGCTGTTCCCCGACGCACGCGGCCAGCGCCAGCGCGTCCTCCACGGCGAGCTTGGTACCGGAGCCGATGGAGAAGTGAGCGGTGTGGGCGGCGTCGCCGAGGAGGACGACGTTGCCGTGCGACCAGCGCTCGTTGACCACCGTGCGGAAGGTCGTCCACGCCGACTTGCCGGAGCGCAGCGGCCGTCCGCCGAGGGCGTCGGCGAAGATCTTGGCACAGCTCTCCACGGACTCCCGCGGCTCGGCCTCGTCGAATCCGGCCGCCCGCCAGACCTCCTCGCGCATCTCGACGATCACGGTGGAGGCGCCGAGTCGGTTCTGCGGATCGGAGGGCCCCGTTGAGGGGTGGTGGCCGGGAGACGGGCGGGCGTACGGGTAGGCGTGCAGTTGCATCACGCCGTGCTCGGTCTCGGCGATCTCGAAGCGGAAGGCGTCGAAGGCGAAGTCGGCCGCCAGCCAGATGTAGCGGCAGCGGTGCGCGCTCACCCGGGGCCGGAACGCGTGGGCACAGGCGTCGCGGGTGGTGCTGTGGGCTCCGTCGGCGGCGACGACCAGGTCGTACTCCTCGGCGAGCCGGGCGGCCGGCGGTGCCACGGTGCGGAAGCGGAGGTCGACGCCCAGGGAGCGGCAGCGCTCGTGCAGGATCTCCAGCAGCCGGCGCCTGCCCAGCGCGGCGAAGCCGTGTCCGCCGGAGGTGTGCCGGGTGCCCCGGTGGACGATGTCGATGTCGTCCCAGCGGACGAAGTCGCGCCGCAGGGCCTCGTGGACCACCGGGTCGGCGTGCTCAATACCGCCCAGGGTCTCGTCGGAGAGGACCACGCCGAAGCCGAAGGTCTCGTCGGGGGCGTTGCGCTCCCAGACGGTGACCTCCCGCGCGGGATCGAGCCGTTTCAGCAGCGCGGCCGCGTAGAGACCGCCGGGGCCCCCGCCGGTGATCGCCACGCGCAGGGGGCGGCCGGCCATCGCGGCTACCTCCCCCGCCACTTCGGCGGCCGCTTCTCCTGGAAGGCGGCGTGGAACTCCGCGTAGTCCTCGCCGTTCATCAGCAGGGCCTGGGTCGAGGCGTCCAGCTCGATCGACGCGGCCAGCGGCATGTCGAGCTCGGCCGTGAGCAGCGCCTTGGTCTGGGCGTACGCCAGGGCGGGTCCGTCGGCCAGGCGGCGGGCCAGGTCCAGCGCCGTCTCGTCGGTATGACCCTCCTGGGCCGGCACGCTGATCAGGCCGATCCGCTCGGCCTCCGCCGCGCGCACCGGTTCGCCCAGCATCAGCAGCCGGGTCGCGTGTCCGAGCCCGACGACGCGGGGCAGCAGATAGGCCGCGCCCATGTCGCCGCCGGAGAGGCCGACGCGGGTGAAGAGGAAGGCGAACCGGGCCGAGGGGTCCGCGACGCGGAAGTCTGCCGCCAGGGCGAGCACGGCGCCGGCGCCCGCCGCCACGCCGTGCACGGCGGCGATCACCGGGAACGGGCACTCCCGGATCGCCCGGACCACCTGGCCGGTCATCCGGTTGAAGTCGAGGAGCTGGGCGGTGTCCATGGACAGGGTGGCACCGATGATCTCGTCCACGTCGCCGCCGGAGCAGAAGCCGCGGCCCTCACCGGCCAGCACCAGGGCGCGGACCGACCGCTCCCGGGACAGCTCGGCGAGCAGGTCGCGCAGGTCGGCGTAGGCGCCGAAGGTGAGGGCGTTGAGCTTGTCGGGGCGGTCGAGGGTGACGGTGGCGACACCGTCGTCGAGCTGGACCCGCAGGTGCTCCCACGTGGAGGTGCGGGCGGCGGAGCCGGTGAAGGGACTCATGACGTGCGGCCTCCTAGAGGGGGCGGTGCCTCACGTTGCTGCGGTGGTGCCTCACGGTGCGGTACCCCATGAAGCTATCACCTGTTTGTGACTGTCGTCACGATGGCGCGACAACATGCTCCGGGACGGCCGGGTCCCGTCACACGCGTCACCGGTCGTCCACAGCCGCGTAACAGTGGACTCGGCGGGGCGAGGCGGGGCGTCCATCCGGGTAGGCCGCCGATGGCGGGGCAGAGCGGCCCCGCGCGGTGCCCCTCGACGGTCCTCGTGGCCGGGCCCGTACCATTTCCACGGTTGAAAGCAGGACAGCCTGCTCCATGAACGGACTCGCCTTGTACGAACGCCCCGCCGAATCGGCCTCCTGGCGCATCGCGCTGCCGCACACCACCGCGGCGGTGCCCGTGGCGCGTGCCCTGGTGCGGTCGGCCCTGGCGGAGGTGGAGCACGCGGCCGACAGCGACACCGCCGAGCTGCTGACGGCGGAGCTGGTGGCCAACGCGGTGGAGCACACCGCCGGGGGCGGCCCGATCGAGCTGGTGGTGGAGCTGCGGCCGGGCGGCTGCCAGGTCGAGGTGCACGACCCGGACCCGGCGCCGCCCGGGCATCTCACCCGTCCGGTGATCGAGGAGCCCGACCTCTGGCAGGAGGGCGGGCGCGGGCTGCTGCTGATCCGCGCCCTCAGCTCGTCCTGCGGTCACCGCCCGACCGCTTCGGGCAAGGCGGTGTGGTTCAGACTGCCAGTCGTTCCCGGTCAGCGGCGTCCCGCGTGACCTCGGGGGAAACCTGGGCCAGCGTGGAGTGCCGGCGCCCGTAGGCGGCGTAGACCGCCAGGCCCACCGCGAGGAACACCGCGAACTGGATCCAGGTCCGCCAGCCGGTCTCGTACATCAGGTACAGGCAGAAGCCGACGCCGAGCAGGGGTCCGACCGGGTAGAGCGGCACCCGGAAACTGCGGCTCAGGCCCGGCTCGCGGCGGCGCAGGGCGATCACCGCGATGTTGACGACGGCCATGATCGCGAGCGTGCCGATGGTGCACAGGTTCATCACGGCGTCCAGGGAGGCGAAGGCCGCCGGGACCGCGAAGACGACCGCGACGATCAGCGTGCCGGCCACCGGGGTGGAGGTGCGCGGCGACACCTTCTCGAAGACGCGCGGGATCAGACCGTCCCGGGACATCGACATCAGGATGCGGGTCTGGCCGTACATCACGGCGAGCACGACGGAGGCGATGGCGACGACAGCGCCGAAGGCGATGACACCGCCGCCGATGGCGGAGCCGGTGACCTCGTCGACGACGTACGACAGCGCGGCGGGCCGGCCGGCGACCTGCTTGCCGCCGATGGCGCCGATCGCGGCGACCGCGACCGCGCAGTAGAGCAGGGTGACCAGGCCCATGCAGACGAGGATCGCGACGGGGATGTCCCGGCGCGGGTTCTTCGCCTCCTCACCGGCCGTGGTGATCGCGTCGAAGCCGATGTAGGAGAAGAAGGCGGCGGTGGTGCCCGCGCCTATGCCGCCGAGGCCGGCCGGGGAGAACGGGGTCAGGTTGCCGTGCTTGAAGGCGCTGTAGCCGACGGCGCAGAAGACCAGCAGGACGACGAGCTTCACGGCGGCCATCGCGGCGGTCGCCCGGGCGCTCTCCCGCACCCCGCGCACCAGCAGCACGGACGCCATGGCGATGACGATCACGGCGGGCAGGTTCACGATCCCGCCGTCGCCCGGCCCCGCGGACAGCGCGGCCGGCAGTTGCAGGCCGGTGAGGCTGTGCAGGAGCTCGTTGACGTACTCGCTCCAGCCGACCGCGACCGCCGAGATGGAGACGCCGTACTCCAGCAGCAGGCACCAGCCGACCAGGAAGGCGGTGGACTCGCCGAGGCCCGCGTAGGCGAAGGAGTACGAGGAGCCGGAGACCGGGATCGCGCCGCCCAGCTCGGCGAAGGAGAGCGCGGTGAAGACGCAGGTGATCGCGGCGAGGACGAAGGAGATGACGACGGCGGGGCCGGCCTGGGCGACGGAGTCGGAGAGGCCGACGAAGATGCCGGTGCCGACGATGGCTCCGACGCCGAAGCAGATGAGCTGGAAGAGGCCCATCGTGCGCTTGAGGCCGTGGCCCTCGCGGTCGGCGCCGGACTCGGCGACGAGCAGCCGCGGGGACTTGATGCGGTGAGCGGGCATGGGGGGTGGTGCTCGTTTCTGGTGGTGCGGGCGCCCCGGTGGGGGCGCGGCGGCGGCCGGGAGGGGGTGGTCCGGGCCGCCGTTCAGGATAGGGCCTGGTGAAGCGGATGAGGCAAAGGTCCGCGCGGGGCGGCGGGTCAGGCGAGGGTCGCGACCAGGATCGCCTTGATGCTGTGCAGCCGGTTCTCCGCCTCGTCGAAGACCACCGAGTGGGCGGACTCGAACACCTCGTCGGTCACCTCCAGCGAGGTCAGACCGTGGGTCTCGAAGATCTCCTGGCCGACCTTGGTGCCGAGGTCGTGGAAGGCGGGCAGGCAGTGCAGGAACTTCACGTCCGGGTCGCCGGTGGCGCGCAGGACGTCCATGGTCACGGCGTAGGGGCCGAGGGCGGCGATCCGCTCGTCCCAGACCTCCTTGGGCTCGCCCATGGAGACCCAGACGTCGGTCGCGACGAAGCCGGCGCCCGCGACGCCCTCGGCGATCTCCTCGGTGAGGGTGATCCGGGCGCCGCTGGACTCGGCCAGCTCGCGGGCCCGGTCGACGATCTCCTGGGCGGGCCAGTAGGACTTCGGGGCGACGATCCGTACGTCCATGCCGAGCAGGGCGCCGGTGACCAGGTAGGAGTTGCCCATGTTGAAGCGGGCGTCGCCGAGGTAGGCGAAGGCGGTCTCCCGCAGCGGCCGGGTGCTGTGCTCGGCCATGGTGAGCGCGTCGGCCAGCATCTGGGTGGGGTGCCAGTCGTCGGTGAGCCCGTTGTAGACGGGCACACCGGCGTACGCGGCCAGCTCCTCGACCTTGTCCTGGCTGTCACCCCGGTACTCGATCGCGTCGAACATCCGGCCGAGGACACGGGCGGTGTCCTTCACGGACTCCTTGTGCCCGATCTGCGAGCCGGCCGGGTCGAGGTACGTCGTGGTGGCGCCCTGGTCGGCGGCGGCGACCTCGAACGCGCAGCGGGTGCGCGTCGAGGTCTTCTCGAAGATCAGCGCGATGTTGCGGCCGCGCAGGTACTGGGTCTCGGTCCCGGCCTTCTTCGCCGCCTTCAGCTCCGCGGCCAGCTCGACCAGGCCGCGGAACTCGGCCTCGGTGAAGTCCAGCTCCTTGAGGAAGTGGCGGCCGGCGAGGGCGGTCGGGACAGTCGCCATGGGGGCGCTCCAGGGGTACGGGTACTCGGGACTGCTGGAAGTCTATACGACCTTCCACATTTCTATACAGGTGCCCGCTCCACAGGACAGCTCATGCACCGCGGTCCGCCCCGGCCGCGCCCCAGCTCGCTGCCCGGGATCTCGATCACCTCGATGCCCTGTTTGCGCAGGTGCGTGTTGGTGGTGGAGTTGCGTTCGTAGGCGATGACGACGCCCGGTTCGACGGCGAGCACGTTGCAGCCGTCGTCCCATTGCTCACGCTCGGCGGCGTGCACGTCCTGGGTGGCGGTGAGCACCCGGATCTCGCCCAGCCCCAGCGCGGCGGCGATGGCGCGGTGCATGTGCTCGGGCGGATGGTCGGTGACCTTGAGCTCCCGCTCCCCGGCGCCCGGCTCGATGGTGTACGAGCGCAGCATGCCGAGCCCGGCGTACTGGGTGAAGGTGTCGCCGTCGACCATGGTCATCACCGTGTCCAGGTGCATGAAGGCCCGCCGCTTGGGCATGTCGAGCGCGACGATGGTGTGCGCGGAGCCCGCGGCGAACAGCTTGTGCGCCAGCATCTCCACCGCCTGCGGGGTGGTGCGCTCGCTCATGCCGATCAGGACGGCGCCGTTGCCGATCACCAGGACGTCGCCGCCCTCGATGGTGGAGGGGTAGTCGGCCTGCCCCCGGGACCACACATGGAACGTTTCGTCACGGAACAGCGGGTGGTGCCGGTAGATCGCCTCGAAGTGCACGGTCTCGCGCTGCCGGGCCGGCCTGCGCATGGCGTTGATGGAGACGCCGTCATAGATCCAGGCCGAGGTGTCCCGGGTGAAGAGGTGGTTGGGCAGCGGGCGGAGCAGGAAGTCGTCCAGGTCCATGACGTGGAAGCGGACGGAGGCGGGCTCCGCGTGACCGTCCAGGAACTCCCGCTTGGTCATGCCGCCGACCAGCGCCTCGGCCAGCTCCCCGGAGACCATCCGGTCGAAGGCGGCACGCAGGTGGCCGGTGGCGAGGGGGCCGTACTCCTTCTCGTCGAAGACGCGGTCCAGGACGAGGGCGCGGGCCTCCGGGATCTCCAGGGTCTCGGTGAGCAGGTCGCCGAAGAGGTGGACGGCGACCCCCCGGTCGCGCAGGACGTCCGCGAATCCGTCGTGCTCGGCGCGCGCCCGGCGCACCCACAGCACGTCGTCGAAGAGCAGGGCGTCCTTGTTGCTGGGGGTGAGCCTTTTGAGCTCGAGGTCGGGCCGGTGCAGGATCACCCGGCGGAGCTGCCCGGCCTCGGAGTGGACGTGGTATGCCATGCCTCCATCCTGGCCACCGGTGCCCGCCTTCACGCTCTTCTCGGCCGTTTCCGCCTCCACCTGTTTTCGTCCCTCGGACGAGAAGGGCGTTCGGGAGCGTTCAGATCGCGGTGCAGGGCACCGGCCAGCGGCCGACGCGCGGGGGAAGGGTCACCGCGCGGCCCTCGGCGACCCGCACCAGCCGCTCGGCGGCGAGCAGGTCGACGGCCGCCCGCTGCACGGGGTCCAGCGCGTCCAGCGGGGTGGGCTCCATGAGGAGGTCGAAGGCGGCGAGGAGGTCGGGGTGGTCGAGGGTGAGCCGGACCGCCGTGCCGGGCTCCCTGCGGTCCATGACGGTGACGAAGCCGGGGCCGCGCCGGTGGTAGAAGGCTCCGGGGACGGGGTCCGCCGGGTCCGCCGGCCCGGTGACCGCGCCGGACTCGGACACGCGGACCGGCTCGCCCCAGGTGGGGAGGCAGACATAGGTGGCGCCGTCGCGGAAGAGCAGGCCCAGGCCGAGCGCGTGGTGGATCCAGTCGTCGAGGGCTCCGGCCGGCACCTCGTGGCCGTCCTCGGCCAGCAGCCGGTGCAGGGCGGGGACGGTACGGCCGTCCTCCAGCCGGCGCAGGGCCCCGGCCCGCCAGCCGGTGAGGCGATGGACGGCGGGCGGCCGGCCGTGCCGTCGGTCGTGCACCAGCAGTTCCGCGCCGTCCTCCTCGAAGAGCAGCCGGGAGTGCGGGTGGCCGGCCCGCCACTCGGCGACCGCCGCCTCGAGCCGCCGCTCGGCCGGGCCCGCGAGCCCCGCGTCCTCGGTGTCGAACAGGTAGACCAGATCGGCGAGTTCGGACTCCGGCAGATCGTAGACGTGCTGGTACATCCCGGCCGGGCGGCGCTTGCCGAAGCCGAGGGCCGGGTCGGTGAAGTGGGGGCTGAAACGCTCGAGCTGGATGCGGTGGGCGCCGCTCGGCGGCTGGAGGTGCACCAGCGCGGGGAGCTGGTCCACGACGGCGTCGTAGTCGGCCGCCGTCTCGCCGGGGAAGCCGTAGAGGAGGTTCCAGGAGCAGGTCAGCGCGTGGTTCTCGCACTCGCGCAGGGTGCGGACGTTGCGGGCGCCGGTGACGCCCTTGTCCATGAGGTCCAGGACCCGGCTGCCCAGGCTCTCGATGCCGGGCTGGATGTGCACCGTGCCGGACTCGCCGAGGAGCCGGAGCTGGGCGGGGGTGAGGTTGGACTTGACCTCGTAGTGCAGCCGCAGGTCCCAGCCGCTGCCGGCGGCCCGGGGCAGGAAGTCGCGGAAGTAGGCCATGTCGATGATGTTGTCGACGGTGACCACGTCGAGGAGGCGGTGGCGGCGGACCAGCCGGGCGGTCTCCGCCCACAGCCGCTCCCCCGGCTTGGCGCGGAACGCCATGGCGGAGCCGTTGAGCCCGCAGAACGTGCAGTGGTGCTTCTCGCCCCACCAGCAGCCCCGGGCGCCCTCGACCACCAGCTTCGGGTGCACGTACTCCCGTACCGGGGAGGCGTCCAGGGCGGTCTGCCACTGGTCGTAGTCGGGCGAGGGGATGTCGGCGGGTGCCACGGTCCGCCGGGTCTCGGGGTTGGCCCGCGACACCGGACCGTCCCACCAGCACAGCCCGGGGACATCGGCCGGCGCGGTGCCCCGGTCGAGGTGGCGCAGCAGGGCCGGGAAGGCGTACTCGCCCTCGCCGCGCACCACGTGGTCGACGAAGGGATGGTTGCGGTGCAGGGCGTGACCCATGGGGCCGTCGCAGTTGCTGCCGCCGAAGACGACCGTCAACCGCGGCCGGTGCCGCTTGAGTTCCCGGGCCAGCGCCAGCGAGGACACGTTCTGCATGAACGTGGTGGTGAAGCCGACGACATCCGGCTCGGCCGCCAGGATCTCCGCCGCGCAGGCGGCGACGAACGCCTCCGCGTACGGGCGCATGGCGACGGCGGTGTCCACGGGGACGTCCCGGGCGGCCGCGTAGTCCCGCAGCCGGGCCAGGCCCCAGGCGGGGTCCTGGTACAGGACGCCGGAGAAGACCCAGTCACCGAGGCCGTGGAAGATCGCGTCGCTGCCGACCGACACGTAGTCGCCCGGCCGCAGCCGGCCCCCGGAGCGCTCCAGCAGGAACTCCGCCCAGCGCAGCGAGCCGTGGAACTCGGTGACCTCGTCGGCCGGGCGGGTCCGCCGCACCAGCCGGTTCAAGAGGCCCAGTTGCAGCGAGGGCAGGTCCAGCGGATGCCAGGGCATCGTGACCAGGTGGACGCGCATGCTCAGCGGGTCGGCCGCTTCTCCAGGATGGCCGGCCGGCGGTCGGTGCTCCGGTCCTCACGGACCACGACCTTCTTGATCTCCACGTCGCCTGCTCCTCCGCATCCCGGCGCGGGGCGGGGCGAACACCCCTGTGCCGCACGGCCGTCCACCATATGGACAGTCGTGTGTGCGGCACAAGGGTGTTCCGTGACGGTCCGTGGACCGTCGGCTCACAAGCGCGGGTCGACCGGCTCCGACTCCAGGGCGAGCACCCCGAACACGGCCTCGTGCACCCGCCACAGCGGCTCGCCGTCCGCGAGCCGGTCCAGCGCCTCCAGGCCGAGGGCGTACTCGCGGATCGCCAGCGACCGCTTGTGGCCCAGGAAGCGGGCGCGCAGGCGGGCCAGGTTGTCGGGGCGCGTGTACTCCGGGCCGTAGATGATCCGCAGGTACTCGCGGCCCCGGCACTTGACGCCGGGCTGCACCAGCCGGCCCTCGCCGTCGCGCACCAGCGCGCCGAGCGGCTTGACGACCATGCCCTCGCCGCCGCGGCCGGTCATCTCCAGCCACCAGTCGACACCGGCGCGGACCGATTCGGCGTCGCCCGTGTCGACGTACAGCCGCCGGGTGGTCTGCAGCAGTCCGGTGCCGTCGTGCTCCACCATGCGGTCGATCAGCGCCAGTTGCCCGTCGTGCGGGAGCGCGGCGAGGCTGCGGCCCTGGACGGCCAGGATCTGGAAGGGCGCGAGACGGACCCCTTCCAGGCCGTCGGTGGTCCAGCAGTAGCGGCGGTAGGCGTCGGTGAACGCGGCCGCGTCCGCGGCCCGCCCGCGCTGGCGGTCCAGCAGCGCGCCCACGTCCGTGCCACGGGTCGCGGCGGCCTCCAGGGCGGCGAGGGCGTCCGGGAACACCGCGCCGGACGCGGCGCCCACCGCGGCGTACTGACTGCGCAGCAGACCCGAGGCCTTCAGCGACCACGGCATGAGCTCGGCGTCCAGCAGCAGCCAGTCCGTGTCGAGTTCGTCCCAGAGGCCGGCCTCCGAGACGGCCGAGCGCAGACGGCCGAGGATCTCCTCGGTCATCTTCGCGTCGTCGAGGAACGGCCGTCCGGTACGGGTGTACACGGCGCCGGTGGGGCCCTCCACACCGAACCTCGCGCCCGCCGCCTCCGCGTCCCGGCACACCAGGGCGACCGCGCGCGAGCCCATGTGCTTCTCCTCGCACACGACCCGCGCGACGCCGTCCGCCGCGTACTGCGCGAACGCCTCGGCCGGGTGCTCCAGGTAGCCGTCGACGTGCGAGGTGGCCGTCGGCGCCATGGTCGGCGGCAGGTACGGCAGCAGGCGCGGGTCGACCGCGAAGCGGCTCATGACCTCCAGGGCCGCGGCCGCGTTGTCCTCGCGGACCGCGACCCGGCCCGAGTGCCGGGTCTCCACCACCCTGCGGCCGTGCACGTCCGCCAGGTCCAGCGGCCGTCCGTCCTGCCCGCCGGGCGCCTCGCTGCGCAGCGGCTTGGCGGGCTCGTACCAGACCCGCTCGGCCGGTACGTCGACCAGCTCGCGCTCCGGCCAGCGCAGCGCGGTCAGCTTGCCGCCGAACACCGCGCCGGTGTCCAGGCAGATGGTGTTGTTCAGCCAGGTCGCCTCCGGCACCGGGGTGTGGCCGTAGACCACGGCGGCCCGGCCGCGGTAGTCCTCCGCCCACGGGTAGCGCACGGGCAGCCCGAACTCGTCGGTCTCGCCGGTGGTGTCGCCGTACAGGGCGTGCGAGCGCACCCGCCCCGAGGTGCGGCCGTGGTACTTCTCGGGCAGACCCGCGTGGCAGACGACCAGCCGGCCGCCGTCGAGGACGTAGTGGCTGACCAGGCCGTCCAGGAAGCGGCGCACCTCCGCCTTGAACTCCTCGCTCTCGCCCGCCATCTGCTCGATGGTCTCGGCGAGCCCGTGGGTGTGCTGGACCTTGCGGCCCTTGAGGTAGCGGCCGTACTTGTTCTCGTGGTTGCCCGGCACGCACAGCGCGTTGCCGGACGAGGCCATCGACATCACCCGGCGCAGCACGCCCGGGGTGTCCGGGCCGCGGTCGACCAGGTCGCCGACGAACACGGCGGTACGGCCCTCGGGGTGCACGCCGTCGGCGTAGCCCAGCTTGGCGAGCAGGGCCTCGAGTTCGGCCGCGCAGCCGTGGATGTCGCCGACGATGTCGAAGGGGCCGGTGAGGTGGGTCAGGTCGTTGAAGCGCCTCTCGGTGACGACGGTGGCGCTCTCGACCTCCTCGGCCCCGCGCAGGACGTGCACCTTGCGGAAGCCCTCACGCTCCAGGTGCCGCAGCGAGCGGCGCAGTTCGCGAATGTGCCGCTGGATGACCCGGCGGGGCATGTCGGCGCGGTCGGTGCGGGCCGCGTTGCGCGCGGCGCACACGTCCTCCGGCACGTCCAGCACGATGGCGATGGGCAGCACGTCGTACTTCTTGGCCAGTTCGACGAGCCGGCGGCGGCTGTCCTGCTGCACGCTGGTGGCGTCGACGACGGTGCGGCGGCCGGCGGCGAGCCGCTTGCCGGCGATGTAGTGCAGCACGTCGAAGGCGTCCCGGGACGCGCTCTGGTCGTTCTCGTCGTCGGAGACGAGGCCGCGGCAGAAGTCCGAGGAGATCACCTCGGTCGGCTTGAAGTGCCGCCGGGCGAAGGTGGACTTGCCGGAGCCGGAGGCGCCGACGAGGACGACGAGGGAGAGGTCGGTGACGGGGAGGACCCGTCCCGTGGGTGTCTCGGTCATGCCGCCTTCGCCTCCTTCTCGGCGTTCTCGTTCACTTCGGTCTTCTCGTTCGCTTCGGCCTTCTCGGCCTTCTCCGTCCTCGCGTGGAAGACGGCCATCTGGGTGGGCGGCCCGACCTCGGGGTCGTCCGGCCCGACGGGGACGAACCCGACCTCGTACCCGTGCCGTCCGGCCACGGTCGCCGCCCAGGCGCGGAACTCCTCGCGGGTCCACTCGAAGCGGTGGTCGCCGTGCCTGACGTGTCCGGCGGGCAGCGTCTCCCAGCGGACGTTGTACTCGACGTTCGGAGTGGTCACGACGACCGTGCGCGGGCGGGCGTGCCCGAACACGGCGTACTCGAGGGCGGGCAGCCGGGGCAGGTCGAGGTGCTCGATCACCTCGCTGAGCACGGCCGCGTCGTAGCCCTTGAGCCGCTTGTCGGTGTAGGCGAGCGAGCCCTGGACGAGGTTCACCCGGGCCGCCTGCCGCTCCCCCATGCGGTCCAGCTTGAGTCGGCGCGAGGCGACGGTCAGGGCCCGCACCGACACGTCGACACCGACGATCTCGGTGAACCGCACGTCCCTGAGCAGCTCCTGCACCAACTGACCCTGCCCGCAGCCCAGGTCGAGGACGCGTGCGGCGCCGGCCTCGCGGAGGGCGGCGAGGATCGCCTCGCGCCGCAGCACGGCGAGCGGGGCCGGCTTCTCCTCGTCCTCGGCCCCGGTGTCCTCCGGGACCGCGTTGTCGATCGCCTCGACCTCGCTGTCGTCGGCCTCGGCCAGCCGCACCAGCTCCAGCCGCTCCATCGCCTGCCGGGTCAGCGACCAGCGCCGGGAGAGGTAGCGGCTGGTGATCAGCTTCTGCTCCGGGTGCGTGGGCAGCCAGCCCTCACCGGCGCGCAGCAGCTTGTCGACCTCGTCGGAGGCGACCCAGTAGTGCTTGGCGTCGTCGAGGACGGGCAGCAGGACGTACAGATGGCGCAGCGCCTCGGCGAGGGTCAGCGCCTCCGACTCCAGGGCGAGCCGGACGTACCGCGAGTCGCCCCACTCCGGGAACTCGGCGTCGAGGGCGACGGGTTCGGCGGTCACCGTCCAGCCCAGCGGCTCGAACAGCTTTCGCACGAGGTCCGGGCCGCCGCGGGCCGGCAGCGCGGGCACCTCGACGCGCAGCGGCAGGGGCGCGGCGGCCCGCTCCGGGCGGGCCTTGCACACGCCCCTGAGGGCGCTGGAGAAGACGCCGCTCAGCGCGACCGCGAGCAGCGAGGAGGCCGCGTAGGGGCGGTCGTTGACGTACTGCGCGAGTGCCGCGTCGGGCGCTCCGCCGCGGCCCCTGCCCTTGCTCCGCCGCACCAGCGCGACCGCGTCGACCTCCAGCATCAGCGCGGCCGTGCAGCGCTCCGCGTCCGCCTGTGGGTAGAACACGTGCGCGGTGCCGTAGGAGGTGGAGAAGGTCTGCGCCTTGTCGGGATGCTTGTGCAGCAGGTACCCGAGGTCGGTGGCCGGGTGGGCGGCATCGCCGCGCGTGGAGATCGTCAGGAACACACGTCCGATTCTCCCCGCTGTCGCACCAGCTCGACCAGTGGTTTTCCGTCAGCCGGCGGCCCGCAGATCTCCGGCCGTCAGCCACGACAGCGGGTGAATGCTCTTCTGATGGGGGAGGCGGATCCTCCATGCGCATGATGCATGACGCCGCAGCGACGTACGCGGGCCACTCACGTTTATGCCGGACAGGCGTCAGCACGAGAGCAACGTTCGTCTTGCTGCACTGACGAGGTTCTGCGCGTCAGCGCCGTACACGGCGGACTCGCGGAGCGTTCTCCAGGTCCGCAGATACGTGTCGACGCTCACCTCGTCGTCGATCCACAACTCCGCGTGCCAGTTCTCGACGATCACCTGGCGGTCGTCGTAGATCCAGAAGGCGGTGGCCGGGGGGATCTTGAGCGAGGCGGACAGCGGGATGATTCCCAGCTCGACGGTGTCCAGACCGATGGCTCCTGCGAGGCGATCAAGCTGGGCCGCGAGCACCGACGGCGGACAGATCAAGGCGTGAAGGGCGGCTTCCCACAGGATGAGGTGGAAGCGCTTCGAGGAGTCGTACAGCGCTTCTTGCCGCTTCATGCGAGACCGGACCGCTTCCTCGGTGTCACGTGGCGATCGCTGTAGCTCCGCGTATCTCGTGAAGATCGACCGGGCGTAGTCCGGAGTCTGGAGAAGTCCGAAGATCATGGAGGACTCCCAGCCGCGGCATCCCCGGCGCTTACGGCCCGCAGGGCATGTACAAGGGAGGCTTCGCGGGCAAGGCGATGTTCGCCTACCGCTACAGCTACCGCCCGGTTGTGTGGGAGCGCCTGCTCATCCGCGCCGGCTTCGTCACGGCCACCGCGCAGATCCTCGACGCACCGCAGCCTGGGCACATCGGGACGCTTCTGGTCCACGCGGTCGCCCCATGACCGTGTTCCCGAGCCCTGGATTGGGCCCGATGCCGCTACCGAAAGTCGGTCGCATACCGGCGAGCGGGATGAACACCCTCGTCGTGTGACCACCGGCGCGGACGAACTGCAGCGCCTACGTGCCATCTTGACGCGGCTTGAGAGCGTGAAGCGGTGCGAGGTGCTCACCGGCTCTTCGTCCCGGAACCTCATCACGTACGCGAGTAGCCCATCGCTCTCCTCGGCCGCCGTCCTGAGAGGGACGGCCCCTCCACCCAGTATGGCCGGAGGGGCCGGCGGGTCAGGACAGCTGGGTCTGGACCTGGGAGGAGATCAGTTCCAGGTGGTCCAGGTCGTGGAGGTCGAGGATCTGGAGGTAGAGGCGGGTGGAGCCGGTCTCGGCGTAGCGGCCGATCCGGTCGACCACCTCGGCCGGGGAGCCGGCCAGGCCGTTGGCCTTCAGCTCGTCCACCTCGCGGCCGATCGCGGCGGCCCGGCGGGCGACCTCCTGATCGTCCCGGCCGACGCACACCACCAGCGCGTTGGAGTAGGTCAGGGCGTCGGCCCCGCGGCCCGCCTCCTCGGCGGCGGCGCGCACCCGGCCGAACTGCCGCTCGCTGTCCTCGACGGAGGCGAACGGGATGTTGAACTCGTCGGCGTAACGGGCGGCCAGGCGCGGGGTGCGGGTGGCGCCGTGGCCGCCGATGAGCACCGGGATCTTCGGCTGGGCGGGCTTGGGCAGCGCGGGCGACTCGGTGAGGTCGTAGTAGGTACCGTGGAAGTCGAAGGTCTCGCCGGTTTTGGTGGCCCACAGCCCGGTGACGATCTCCAGCTGTTCCTCCAGGCGCGCGAACTTCTCCTTGGGGAACGGGATGCCGTACGCCTTGTGCTCCTCCTCGAACCAGCCCGCGCCGAGGCCCAGTTCGACCCGGCCGCCGGACATCTGGTCGACCTGGGCGACCTGGATGGCGAGCACGCCGGGCAGGCGGAAGGTGCCGGCCGTCATCAGGGTGCCCAGGCGGATGCGCTTGGTCTCGCGGGCCAGGCCGGCCAGCGTGATCCAGGCGTCCGTGGGGCCGGGCAGGCCGTCCACGTTACCCATCCGGAGGTAGTGGTCGGAGCGGAAGAACGCGTCGAAGCCAAGATCCTCGGTGGCCTTCGCCACGGTGAGCAAGGTGTCGTACGTGGCCCCCTGCTGGGGCTCGGTGAAGATTCGAAGGTCCATACACCCATCCTGCACGGCCCCGGTCCCGCCGGCCTCATCGGTACCGCCGGGCACGGCCGTCCCGATCAGGTGAATCCCGTGGTCGCGGGCGCGGAGTCGGTACGGCCCGGCTGGTCACACGCCCGACGGGCTGTCCTCCGCGCCCTCGGGTAACACCTCCACCCGGGCGGCCAGTTTGCGCAGCATCTCCAGGACCCGGTCCCGGGACTCGTCCGCCGCGTCGATGGCCTCCATGCACTGCCAGTACGCCGTCTCGTCGGTCGCGGAGCTGGCCATGCCGACCAGCGCCATGCCGACCTCGCCCAGCAGGCCGCCGAGGCAGAGCAGGGTCTGCCGGGCGTCGTCCAGCTCGGTGAGCTGGGCGGCGCGCAGGTCGCCCAGGTCGAGTTCCGGGGCGTCCAGGACGCCGCAGCCCCGGCCCGCCAGTTCGGTCAGGCCCAGCGCCTCGCCCCGCAGCTCCGGCGGGCCGGACACCGCGAGACGGCTGCCGATCGCCTGGGCCAGGGCCTGCGCCTGCCACACCTCGGCCATGATCTCGGGCCGGTCGGTGCCCTGGACCAGGGCCCGCCTGCTCATCCCGATGAGTCGCACCGCATCCATGCGCTGCCCCCGTCCAGTCCGCCGTGCGTCCTCGCGCGCCCGCGTGAACTCCCTTGTTCACTACCCAGAGTGAGGGCGCCTGAGACGTAAAGCCAGAGATGGGCGGGAAATTGTGGACAACAATTCGGATTCGGGGCGCGTCGTGACTCCGCAGAGTGATAGCGGAGGATGGCGCTCCGTCAGTCGGCGGCGTCCGGCCCCGGGGCCGGGAAACGCTCCTCGTTGCGGTCGATCTTGGCGGACAGGGCGGCCAGCGGGTCGACGCCGAGGACCTGGCAGAGCTGGAGGAGATAGGCGAGGACGTCGGCGACCTCGTCCCGGACCCGGTGCGCGGTGCCCGGGTCGTCCATCACCCGGGCCGACTCCTCGGGTGTCAGCCACTGGAAGATCTCGACCAGTTCGGAGGCCTCCACACTGAGCGCGGCCACCAGGTTCTTGGGGGTGTGGTAGGGCCGCCAGTCGCGCGCGGCGGCGAACTCGGCCAGTCTGCGCTGGAGTCCGGCCAGGTCGGGGTGTTCCGTCACGGCCTCAGGTGTACCACGGTGACCCCCTCGGTCCCCACGGCCCAGGAGGCGTCGCTGACGGCTCCGACACAGCGGATGTGGCCCCGGTCGCCCATCCGGGCCGCCGTCCGCAGCAGCGCGCGCCGCTGGGCCGGGTCGAGGCCGCGGTCGAAGCCGTCGGTGAGCACGGTGAGGGTCCGCAGCGCGTCGGGCACCTCGCCGGGTGTGTCCACGGCCAGCACGCCGGGCCCGGTCAGCAGCACCAGCGCGAGCGCGACGTAGCGCAGCTCGCCGTCGCCGAGCCGGGCCAGCTCGGTGCGGAAGCCGTCGCCCCGGTCGAGCAGCGCCCGTACGGTGCCGTCGGCCAGCGGCTCCGGAACCAGGTCGGCCACCGGACCCGCGCAGCCGCCGCGCAGGGCCTCGACAAGCGCCGCGTGCCGGCGGCCGCACTCGGACCGGGTGCGCCACAACACGTCGGCGAGGTTGTCGCAGCCGGGCAGGAGCCGTCCCGATCCGGTGGGGACGGGGGCGCGCATGCACTTGGGGCGCGGGTCGCAGGGGAAGACCGAGCGCAGGGCGACGACCATCTGCTCGGCGGCGGCGAGCACCCGCCGCTGCCCGTCGGTCTTGCCGGCCACCCGCAGCGGCAGCAGCGGGGTGCCGAGCCGGTCGTCGGGCAGCGGGGCGCGGGTCACCGGGGACGCGCCCGCGGTGTGCCAGGCGGCCTGGACGGCCCGGCGGCCCGGGTCACGCAGGGCGGTCTCCAGCAGGACCACTCCGTCCGCCGTCAGCCGTTCGCCCACGATCCGCAGCTCCGGCTCGGCCTGTACGGCGACGTCGAGCCGGACCGGTCCCCCGGCGCCGTCGGCCGTGCAGCCGATCCGGAACCCGCGGCGCCGCTGCGCGTCGGGCCGCGCCCGCTCCGGCACCCAGGCCACCGGCTCCCGGAACACCTCGTCGAGCGGCGCCCCACCGCCGAGCCGGGCGAGCGCCTCGTACGCCGCGAGCGCGGTCGACTTGCCCGATCCGCTGGGCCCGGCGAACAGGGTGACGGCGCCCAGCGGGAACGCGGCCCGCCGGTGCCCGGCGAAGGCGGACAGCCGCAACTCGGTGACGCGGGCGCGCACGTCGAGCGAGCCGAGGGACGGCTCCCCGGTGCCGCCCGCGAACGGCCCGCCCCGCCCCGGCACCCGGGGGGACTCCGGGACGGTGGGCGGCGGACCGAGGGGCTCGGAAGGTGGTTCCAGGGGGCCGGAAGGCGGCGGGAAACCGGTGGACACGGGAGGGACGGCCATATGCGGACGGTAGGCCTCCGCCAGGACGGCGAACCGTTTTGTCCGCCGCACCTTCCTACGATCGGGGGACCACCCGCGCACCGCGCGGCGGCGGCCTCAGCCCTCCGCCATCCCCGCGCCCTCCATCAGCCCGCTGACCTCGGTGCCGGGCGGCGTCAGCAGGAAGACGTTGCGGTCGACCCGGTGCATCCCGCTGCCCAGGCCGAAGACGACACCCGTGCTGAAGTCGAGGACACGTCTGGCGACCTCGCCCTCCGCGCCGGACAGGTCCAGCAGCACCGGCGCCCCGGCCATCAGCGTCTCGGCGACGTCCCGGGCGTCCGCGAAGACGTTGACCCGCAGGACGACGAACCGGCGCCGCGTCTCGGTCTCGGCGTCCGGCAGCGAGCGGTGGCTCACCGCGGACGGCCAGGCGTCCCGGCCCCGCAGCGGCACGACCTGGGCGAGCCCCTCCCACTGTTCATCGGTGACGTCGTAACGGCTCACCGGCTCCACCTGACCTGATTAGCACCCAATGCCTGCACCAGCCAATTCTTACGCCAAGTCACCCGTTCAGCCCAACAGCGACACACTGCGCGACCGCTCATGCGTCCTGTTCCATCCGGCACATGTACGAATAAACCCCCTTCTTACCGCCCTCACACCGGTCTCTTCATGTCGTTCCCCGCCTCGCTCACCAGCCGCCGCTAGCGTCCGGTGCCGTGCACTTGGCAGAAACACAGCAGGTGACACCCGGGCGGTGGACACGGCCGGCGATGTCCACCGCCCCGGGACGTCACACCGACGACCTCCGCGGCCCCGCGCAGTGGCACCGGGTCCTGACCCTGCTCGCCGATGTGAGCCTCTTCATCGGGACCCGGTCACTGTGGTCACAGGCGGCGACCCACAACCTCTTCCTGGTGGCGGTCGTCTCGCTCTGCTACGTCTCGATCCTGGCCGGCGGGATCCTCGCCCTGACGGTCCGCCGGACGCGCTCGCTGGCCCGCCTCGACCTCGTGGTGCTGCTGACCGCCCTCACGCTCACCGCCTGCGCCTGGTCGCTGAACCACGCCGGCGGCGACGAGGCGGTCCTCACCGCCCAGGCCGCGCGGGAACTGGTCGCCGGGCACCCGATGTACGGGCAGCCCTGGCCCTGGCTGTTCCACGGCCCGAACGTCGCGCTGACGCCGACGATAGAGGGGGGTTACGACCTCACGTACGGCTATCCCCCGCTCGCCCCGCTGCTGGCCGCGCCCCTGCTGTGGGTGGGCGGCGGCGGCGCTCCGGCGACGGCGGCGGCGACGATCGCGCTGATCACCGGCGCGGTGCTGCTGTGGCGGCTGCTGCCGGTGCCCTGGCGGTCGGCGGCGACGATGGCGTGCCTCGGCTTCGGCTTCCTGCCGGGGTACGCCCGTTCGGGCTATCCGGCGATCCCGGCCATGGTCCTGCTGATCCCGGTGGTGGTGGGCTGGCCGCGCATCGGCAGGGGCGGCCGGCTCGGCACGCCGGGGATCGCGCGGGCCGTGTGCCTGGGCGCCGCCTGCGCGACCCAGCAACTGCCGTGGTTCGTGGCGCCGTTCCTGCTGGCCGGTATCCACGCGGTGCGCCGCGGCGAACTGGGCGGGCGTGCGGCCACCGCGGTCTGCGCGCGGATCCTCGGGATCGCCGCGACGACATGGCTGCTGGTCAACACCTACTTCATCGTGCACGAGCCGGGACCCTGGCTCGGCGGCATCGCGCTGCCCCTGACGCAGGGCGCGGTGCTGCACGGCCAGGGCCTGGTGGACGTCTCGCTGTACTTCACGCACGGCAGCGACCACCTCGACTGGTACGGACACGCGAGCGCGCTGCTCGCCGCCGCGCTGCTGGCGCTGTACGTGCTGTTCGTACGGCGGCTGGGCCCGGCGGCGACGGTGCTGCCCTGGTGCGCCTTCTACGTGGCGACCCGGTCCCAGGACGGCTACTACCTGATGATGACCCCGCTGTGGCTCGCGGCGGCGGTCACCGTGCCCCTGTCGGACTTCGCGAACGCCTGGCAGCCGCGCCCCCGGTGGCTCGGGGGCCCGCGCCGCCGGCCGGCGCTGGCCGGCGCGGCCGCCCTGCTGGTGCTGCCCGCGCTGGTGAGCGCGGCCCTCGCGGTGACGGGCCGGCCGCCGCTGCGGATGGACGTGACGGCGGCGCGGCGGGCCACGGCGCGGTCGCTGTCCACGCTGAGCCTGCGGGTGACCAACTCCGGGGACACCGCGCTCACCCCGCACTACATGCTCACCACCAGCCATGGGATGAGCAGATACTGGTCCCTGACGCGCGGTCCGGCCACGATCCCCGCGCACACCACGGCGTCCGTCGAACTGCGCGCGCCGTCCGGCAGGTTCGCGCTGCCGGCCACGGCGGACGCGAAGCTCCGCCTGCGCGCCTTCACGGGGGACCCGCAGACGCTCTCCACCCGGGACCTGCGACCGGCCGAACTGGGCCGGTGGGAGCCACCCGAACGGTAGGAAACCGGGCGGCCGGGTCCTGGGGAGGTGCAGGTCACAGCCGCAGAGAGGGAAACGTCACAGCCCTCGCTCTGCTGCCACATGAGGACCCTGCCCTAGCATCCGAGCATGACGGTCCTGCCTGACGACGGGCTCTCACTGGCCGCCGAGTTCCCTGACGCGACACACGAGCAGTGGCACCGCCTGGTCGAGGGTGTGCTGCGCAAGTCGGGCAAGGAAGTCTCGGGCGCGGCAGTTGAGGACACCCTGTCCACGACACTCGAGGACGGGCTGCGCACCCGCCCCCTGTACACCGCGCGCGACGGCGCGCCCGACCCCGGCCTGCCCGGCTTCGCCCCGTATGTGCGCGGCGGCCGCCCCGAGGGCAACACGGCCGGCGGCTGGGACGTACGGCAGCGGCACACGGCGCTCGGCGGCGGTGCCGACGGCGCGGTGCTGGCCGACCTCGAGAACGGCGTCACCTCGCTGTGGCTGGTGCTCGGCGAGGGCGGCATCCCGGTCTCCGAGCTGGGCCGCGCGCTCGACGGGGTCTTCCTCGACCTGGCGCCGGTCGTCCTGGACGCCGGCCGCGACACCGAGGCGGCCGCCGAGGCGCTGCTGCGGCTGTACGAGGAGAAGGGCGTCGACCCCGGGACGGTGCGCGGCAGCCTGGGCGGTGACCCGCTCGGCCACGAGGCCCGCACCGGCACCCCGCTGGACATGGCCCCCTTCGCCGCCCTCGCCGAGCGCTGCGCGGGCACGTACCCCGGCCTGCGCGCGCTGACCGTGGACGCCCTGCCGTACCACGAGGCGGGCGGCTCGGCCGCGCAGGAGCTGGGCGCCTCCCTCGCCACCGGCGTGGCCTACCTGCGGGCGCTGACCGAGGCCGGGCTGCCGGTCGAGGCGGCCTGCGGCCAGGTGGAGTTCCGCTACGCGGCCACCGCCGACCAGTTCCTGACCATCGCCAAGCTGCGCGCGGCGCGCCGGCTGTGGGCGCGGGTCGCCGAGGTGGCCGGGGCGCCGGGCGCGGGCGCGCAGGTCCAGCACGCGGTGACCTCGCCGGTGATGCTGACCCGCCGCGACCCGTGGGTGAACATGCTGCGCGCCACGGTGGCCACGCTGGCCGCCGGGGTCGGCGGCGCCGACTCGGTGACCGTGCTGCCGTTCGACCACGCGCTGGGCCTGCCGGACGCGTTCGCCCGCCGTATCGCGCGCAACACCTCCACGATCCTGCTGGAGGAGTCCCACCTGGCCCGGGTCATCGACCCGGCGGGCGGCTCCTGGTACGTGGAGCGGCTGACCGAGGAACTCGCCCAGGCCGCCTGGGCGTACTTCCGGTCGATCGAGCGGGACGGCGGCCAGGCCGCGGGCCTGCGCTCGGGCCGGATCCGCACGGACCTGGCGACGACCTGGGCGGAGCGCTCCAAGAAGCTCGCCAAGCGGCGCGAACCCATCACCGGCGTCAGCGAGTTCCCGCTGCTCGGCGAGAAGCCGGTGAAGCGCCAACCGGCGCCCGAGCCGCCGTCCGGCGGACTGCCCCGGGTGCGCCGCGACGAGGCGTTCGAGGCCCTGCGGGCCCGCTCCGACGCCCATCTGGCGGCGACCGGCTCCCGGCCCAGGATCTTCCTGGCCGCCCTCGGCTCGGCCGCCGAGTACACCGCGCGCTCGACGTTCGCCGCGAACCTGTTCCAGGCGGGCGGCATCGAGCCGGTCACCGAGGGCGCCTTCGAGGACAGCGGCGCCACCGAGGCCGTGCTGTGCTCCACCGACGCGCTCTACGCCGAACAGGCCGGGCAGGCCGCCGAGTCGCTGCGCGCGGCCGGCGCCCGGCACGTGTTCCTGGCGGGCCGCCCGGCCGAGCACCCGGGCGTCGACTCGTACGTCTTCGCGGGCTGCGACGCCATCGACGTGCTGTCCGCGACCCTCGACCGCATGGGAGTGTCCTGATGGGAATCCCCGACTTCTCCGGCATCGAGCTGGGGACGCCGGCCGTCGACGGCAGCGCCGAGGAGTGGCGTACCGCCGTCAAGCGGGCGACCGGGAGCGAGGAGCCGCTGTGGGAGACCCCGGAGGGCATCGGGGTCAAGCCGCTGTACACCGGCCGTGACCTGGAGGGCCTGGACTTCCTCGGCACGTTCCCGGGCATCGCGCCGTATCTGCGCGGCCCGTACCCGACGATGTACGTCAACCAGCCCTGGACGATCCGCCAGTACGCGGGCTTCTCCACCGCCGCGGAGTCCAACGCGTTCTACCGGCGCAACCTGGCGGCCGGCCAGAAGGGCCTTTCGGTCGCCTTCGACCTGCCCACGCACCGGGGTTACGACAGCGACCACCCGCGGGTGACCGGTGACGTCGGCATGGCGGGCGTGGCCATCGACTCCATCTACGACATGCGGCAGCTCTTCGACGGGATTCCGCTGGACCGGATGACCGTGTCGATGACGATGAACGGCGCGGTGCTGCCGATCCTGGCGCTGTACATCGTGGCGGCGGAGGAGCAGGGCGTACCGCCCGAGAAGCTGGCCGGGACCATTCAGAACGACATTCTGAAGGAGTTCATGGTCCGCAACACCTACATCTATCCGCCGAAGCCGTCGATGCGGATCATCTCCGACATCTTCGCGTACACCTCGCGGCGGATGCCCCGCTACAACTCCATCTCCATCTCCGGGTACCACATCCAGGAGGCCGGTGCGACGGCCGACCTGGAGCTGGCGTACACCCTCGCGGACGGTGTGGAGTACATCCGCGCGGGCCGGGAGGCCGGTCTGGACGTGGACGCGTTCGCGCCCCGGCTGTCGTTCTTCTGGGCGATCGGCATGAACTTCTTCATGGAGGTCGCGAAGCTCAGGGCGGCCCGGCTGCTGTGGGCCAGGCTGGTCTCGCAGTTCGAGCCGAAGAACAGCAAGTCCCTGTCGCTGCGCACCCATTCGCAGACCTCGGGCTGGTCGCTGACCGCGCAGGACGTGTTCAACAACGTCACGCGTACGTGCGTGGAGGCGATGGCGGCGACCCAGGGACACACCCAGTCGCTGCACACCAACGCCCTCGACGAGGCGCTGGCGCTGCCCACCGACTTCTCGGCGCGCATCGCCCGCAACACCCAGCTCCTGATCCAGCAGGAGTCGGGCACCACCCGGGTCATCGACCCGTGGGGCGGCAGCGCGTACGTGGAGCGGCTGACGTACGACCTCGCCCGCAAGGCCTGGGCGCACATCCAGGAGGTGGAGCAGGCGGGCGGCATGGCGCAGGCCATCGACGCCGGCATCCCCAAGCTGCGCGTGGAGGAGGCGGCGGCCCGCACGCAGGCCCGCATCGACTCCGGCCGCCAGCCGGTGATCGGCGTCAACAAGTACCGGGTGGACAGCGACGAGCAGATCGAGGTTCTGAAGGTCGACAACTCCTCGGTGCGCGCCCAGCAGATCGAGAAGCTGCGGCGGCTGCGCGCGGAGCGGGACGAGCAGGCCTGCCGGGACGCGCTGGACGCGCTCACCCGGGCCGCCGACGGCAACGACAACCTGCTGGAGCTGGCCGTGCGCGCGGCCCGCGCCAAGGCGACCGTCGGTGAGATCTCCGACGCCCTGGAGAAGGTGTACGGCCGGCACGCGAGCCAGATCCGTACCATCTCCGGGGTGTACCGCAACGAAGCCGGCGAGTCCCCGTCCGTGGACCGCACCCGTGCCCTGGTGGACGCCTTCGACGAGGCCGAGGGGCGCCGGCCGCGCATCCTGGTCGCCAAGATGGGCCAGGACGGCCACGACCGCGGCCAGAAGGTGATCGCGACCGCCTTCGCCGACCTCGGCTTCGACGTCGACGTCGGCCCGCTGTTCCAGACGCCGGAGGAGGTCGCCCGGCAGGCGGTCGAGGCCGACGTGCACGTGGTCGGGGTGTCCTCGCTGGCCGCCGGTCACCTCACGCTCGTACCGGCGCTGAAGGAGAAGCTCGCCGAGGAGGGCCGCGAGGACATCATGATCGTGGTCGGCGGGGTGATCCCGCCGCAGGACGTGCCGACGCTGCTGGAGATGGGCGCCACGGCCGTGTTCCCGCCCGGGACGGTGATCCCGGACGCGGCCTACGACCTGGTGAAGCGGCTGTCGGCCGACCTCGGCCACGAGCAGTAGCCGCGTATGGCAGCGATCGATCTCGACACGTATGTGAAGGGTGTGCTCGACGGCAGGCGGGCCCTGGTGGCCCGCGCCATCACGCTGGTCGAGTCCACCCGCCCGCAGCACCGGGCGCTGGCGCAGGAGTTGCTCACCGAGCTGCTTCCGCACAGCGGCCGGGCGCGGCGGATCGGCATCAGCGGCGTGCCGGGTGTCGGCAAGTCGACGTTCATCGACGCGTTCGGCACGCTGCTGACCTCGCTGGGACACCGGGTGGCCGTGCTCGCCGTGGACCCCTCCTCCACCCGCACCGGCGGCTCGATCCTGGGTGACAAGACCCGGATGGAGCGGCTCGCGGTCGACCCGGACGCCTTCGTGCGGCCCTCCCCCAGCGCGGGCACGCTGGGCGGGGTCGCGAAGGCCACCCGGGAGTCGATGGTGGTGATGGAGGCCGCCGGGTACGACGTGATCCTGGTGGAGACCGTCGGCGTCGGTCAGTCCGAGACGGCGGTCGCCGACATGGTCGACTCCTTCCTGCTGCTCACCCTGGCCCGCACCGGCGACCAGCTCCAGGGCATCAAGAAGGGCGTCCTGGAACTGGCCGACGTGATCGCCGTCAACAAGGCCGACGGCCCGCACGAGCGGGACGCGCGGGCGGCGGCACGCGAACTGGCCGGTGCGCTGCGGCTGATGCACGGCAAGGACGCGTTCTGGACGCCGCCGGTGCTCAGTTGCAGCGCCCGCGAGTCGACCGGCCTGGACGTGGTCTGGGAGCGGCTGGAGCAGCACCGTACGCTGCTGGACTCCACCGGCCGGCTCGCCGCCAAGCGGCGGGACCAGCAGGTCGACTGGACCTGGTCGATGGTCCGGGACGAGCTGCTGGGCCGGCTGCACGCGGATCCGGCCGTGCGCGAGGCCGCCCCCGCCCTCGAACAGCAGGTCAGGGAAGGCACGTTGACGGCGACCCTGGCGGCGGAGGGCATCCTGCGGGCGTTCGGGGGACGGCGGGACCCGGCGCCGGGGCAGTGACTCACGGCGGCGGGACCGTGTGCTCCACCACCGCGCTCGGGGGCTCCGTACTGATCGACTCTCCCCGTGCGAAGAGCCACCCCCTGGTCCTCGTCCTCGCCGTGTGCGAGGCGTCGACCGCTGCCTGCGAGGCCCCGCCCGGCGGCCACGGCGGCTCTGGCGGCTCCGGCGCGGAGAGCGGCCCGGACAGCTTCACGGCGCTGCCGATGGCCCGTTTCCCCGGACCACGGCGAGGAGCGGCTCCTGAACCGGGCGCGGTGGACCCTCGCCAAGGAGCCCATCACCGGTGAGAGCCAGGTACTGGTCCAGCGGCGCCGCTGACGCCGGTGCCCGTCATCCCGGGTCGCCGGCTCGGTCCGATGTTGTCCGCGGCCGCCCACAGCGCCCCGTACGGCGGCTGGCCGACGGGAACGCCGACACGGTCGGTACCCGCCCGCTCGTCCCACGCCCGCGCCCGCGCCGTGATCGCCGCGGCGACGGCGCTGACGACGGCCGCGTGCGGCCCCCGGTGACGGCGGGTGCGATTCGCGGCTGAGACGGGGCGGCCCGGGTACCCGGGCCCCGACACACAGGTCGCCTACGTGTGGAGGTGTCGACAGTGCGCACCGGACTACTGCGGATCATCGGGGCGGCGACCCTCGCCTACGGGGCCGCGACGGCGTACCGGCCGGGCCTGCTCGCCAGGCCCTGCGGGCTGGTCGACCCGCACGGTGACGTGGACCCGCACACCGCCATGGTGCTGCGCCCCCTGGCGGTGCGGGACGCCGTGAGCGGTGCGGCGATGGTCGTCGCTCCCCGAGGTCCGGCGCTGGTCACGGCCTCCGCCGTGCGCATCGCCTCGGACATCGGGGACGCCGTCCTCTTCGGCACCGCGCTGCCGGGCCGGTTCCGCCGGGCGGGCGCGGTCGTCACCGCCCTGGGCTGGGCCGCCCTGACGACCAGCGCCCTGATCGCTCCACCGGGGCTCGGGCACCGCGCCCTGCGTATGGCAGCGGGGGGCGTCGTGCCCGACGCGCCCGGGACCGTCATGGAGTGCGGAAGCCGCGGAAGGTCACGTGCCCGCGGGACGTGAACCCCAGTCGCTCGTAGAGCGCGATCGCGCCGGTGTTCGCCTCGGCCACGTGCAGGAAGGGACGTTCGCCGCGTTCCACGATGCGGGCGAGGAGCGCGCCGATCAGCCGGACGGCGTGGCCCCGCCCGCGTGCCTCGGGAGCGGTGCAGACGGCGCTGATCTCGGTCCAGCCCGGGGGCCGCAGCCGTTCCCCGGCCATCGCCACCAGCCTGCCGTTGTCGCGGATACCGAGGTAGGTGCCCAGTTCGGGCGTGCGCGGCCGGAACGGTCCCGGGCGGGTCCGCTCGACGAGGCCGAGCATCTCGGGCACGCTGCCCGGGCCCAGTTCGAGCACCTTCGCGTCGGCCTCCGGGCGAGGGGGCGTGGACCGGCCGGTGCCGGACCAGATCATCTGGCGGCCCTCGAGGGTGAAGACCGGCTCCCAGTCCGGCGGCGGAGTGGCCGGGCCGCTGAACATGTCGGCGAGTTCACCGGAACCGAGCAGCCGGGCCAGGTCGGCCCATTCGGCCGGGTCCGGGTCGGCGGACACCGCGCAGAAGGTCGCCACGTCCGGCACATAAGTGGTGGCCCGGCCGAGCCGGCGGGCGAGATGGGCGTGGTGGCCGCGGAGCGACTCGCCCACCGGGTCGTCGAGTGCCACGGCGTCGCGGTTCACCATCGTGCTGTCCCTCTCGTCCGGCGCGCGGGTCGGTCGCCCCGGGCAGCGATCATAGGCACGCGCCGTCCCGGTGGGCGAAGCCGCCGAACGCTCCGGGCGGGCCGGGCGGGTGCGTGGTCCCCGCCCGGCCCGCCCCGGTGTCAGCCGGCCCGGTGGAAGGTGCTCAGCCGGGCGGTGAGGTGGGCGGCCGCGCCCTCCATCAGGGTGTCGGCGATCGCCTCCACCGTGCGGGCGGACCACGGCTGCAGACCGGTGCCCTCGACCACCTGGTTGAAGGCGCCCATGGCCGGCCCGCAGTGCACCAGGTAGTCCACCCGGTGCCGGTCGTCGCCGGTCACCGCGAGCCGGAGGCCACGGGTGAAGTAGGCCCGGAAGAACTCCGCCAGCTCCTGCTTCGGGTCCGCGCCGGGCGCCGCGGGCGCCGGGTGCGCGCCGCCCAGGTAGCGGTCGAGGATCTGGGTCATGGTCTCGTCGTCCAGCTCGGCCGCCGAGGTGTGCCGGCGCCACAGCTCGTGCAGCCGGGACGCCCGCGCCGGGAAGAACAGGCCCCGCTTGAGATAGCGGGCCCGCGTGCCGAACTCGAACAGCTCGCCCCACGGCGCCGTATCCACGTCGTACTCCCGCGCCGCCTGCAGGACGTCCTTCACCTCGGCGCTGGTGGCGGCCTCTGCGGAGCACTGGTTGACGGAGCCCGTCAGCACGAACTCCGCGCCGAGCAGGAACGCCGCCGCCACCGCCTCCGGGGTGCCGAGGCCGCCCGCGCAGCCCACGTGGACCCGGTGCCCGGACGCGGTGGTGGCCGCGTCGCGCAGCCGCAGCACGGCGGGGAGCAGGGTCAGCAGGTCGGCGGTGCTGGTCAGCCAGCCGCCGTCGGCCTCCACGCACAGGTCGTCCGCCATGGGGCGGCCGGCCGCCGCGCGCGCCTCCTCGGCGGTGACCTCGCCGGTCTCCACCAGCCGGGCGACCAGCCGCTCGGGCGGCGGGGCCAGGAACTCGGCGGCCACGTCGGTGCGGCTGACCTTGGCGATGATCCGGCCGCCCTTGAGCCGGAACCGCACCAGGGCCGGGGTGAGCAGCGGGAAACCGGAGGCCTCCACCAGGTCGATGCCGTGCCGCAGCAGCAGGTCCACCAGCGCCGACTCCTCCTGCGGGGCGCCGTGCCGGTAGAGCAGGTTGACGCCGAAGGCACCGCCGAGCCCCAGGTCGCCGGCCAGTTCCCGGAGCCTGCCGTCGACCTCCTCCAGGGTCAGTCCGCCGGTGCCGAGGAAGCCGAGCAGGCCCGCCTTCGAGGCCGCGCCCAGCATCTGGCGGCCCGAGATCCCGCCGTACAGCGAGCCCAGCAGGTAGGCACGGCGCAGGCCGTAGCGCTCCCGGAAGGTGGCGGCGCCCAGGGTGTCCGCGGTCACCGCGGCGGTGACCGGCGCGGTGAGCGGTGCCCCGGCGGCGGCCGCCGGGGGCGCGGCCGGGGTGCGCCGTTCGGGCGCGGACGGGACGGGGCGCGGGGTGGGGGCGGGCAGCGGCTCCGCGGTGTTCCTGATCTTCGCGACCAGGTTGGTCAGCACCCGGCCGGGTCCGATCTCGACGAAGTCGAAGTCGCCGTGGCCCATCAGCCGGCGCACCGTGTCGGTCCAGCGGACCGGCGAGACGATCTGCGCCGTCAGGGTCTCCTTGATCGCGTCGGGGTCGTACGGCTGCCCGTCCACGTTGGCCAGCACCGGCACCCCCGGCGCCCGCAGGGTGAACCCGTCGAGGAAGCGGGCGAACTCCTCGGCCGTACCGCGCATGTAGCGGGAGTGGAAGGGGGCGCTGACGTTGAGCCGCACCGCGCGGGCGCCCGCGGCCTCCACGGCGGCGCAGGCCGTCTCGACGGACTCGCGCGGGCCGGAGAGCACGAGCTGGTCGGGGGCGTTGTGGTTGGCGATGTCGACGTCCTCGATGCCCGCCTCGGCCAGGACCCGCGGCAGACCCGCCTCGTCCAGACCGACCACGGCCGCCATGCCGCCGCCACCGGCCTCGGCCATCAGCGCGCCGCGCCGCTGCACCAGGCGCAGCCCGGTCTCGAAGTCGAAGACACCGGCGGCGAACAGGGCCACGTACTCGCCGAGGCTGTGGCCGATCAGGTAGTCGGCCGGCACGGGGTCCTCGGCCTGCCGCTCCAGATGGCCGAGTGCGCTCACGGCGTAGAGCGCGGGCTGCGTGAACTGCGTCTGCCCCAGGCGCCGTTCGGGGTCGTCGACGCACAACTCGGCGAGGGAGTAGCCGAGCACACGGTCGGCCGTCGCGGTGTGCTCGGGGTACTTCTCGAACAGCTGCCGGCCCATGCCCCGCGCTTGAGACCCCTGGCCGGGGAAACCGTAGACCTTCATGCGATGTGCCTTCCTTGGTGTCTTCGGTCGGTTCCGTGTCGCCGGGGCGGCCAGTTCGCGGGCCTTGTCCAGCAGGCCCGGGTCGTGGCCGAACGGGCTGAGAAGGGCGAGCGACTTCGATCGCGTGCCCGCCGGGAGGTTGCCTCGGACGAAGTTGTGCAGGGTGCCCGAGGGGCCGAGGTCCAGGTAGAGGAAGTCGCCGCGGGCGCGCATCCGGTCCATGCTCCGCTGGAACTCGATGGGTCTGCGGGCCACCTGCCAGAAGTGCTCGGCGCTCGGCCGCTCGACCAACTCCCCGTCCACGCAGGACACCCAGGGCAGCTCCGGCGGGGCGAACTCGACCTCGTCCAGCGAGGCACGGCACTCGCCGAGCACCTCGTCCATCAGGCGGGAGTGGTAGGCGTACTCGACGGGGACACGCTGGTGCAGCACGTCGGCGCGGCGCAGTGCGGCCTCGGCCCGGTCGAGGTCGTCGTCCGTGCCGGCGACCACGAAGTGGCCCGGATAGTTGCGGGCGGCGATCTCGCAGGCCCGCAGCGCGGGCACCCGGTCCAGCACCCCGGGCCCGGCGAGCACGGCGAGCATGCCGCCGCGCGGGCCGGCCCCGAGTCCCTCGGCCTGGCGGACCAGCAGCCGCAGGCAGGTGTCGGGCGCGATGCTGCCGGAGACGGCGGCCGCGGCGTACTCGCCCAGGCTGGAGCCCAGCAGGTGGTCGGGCTCCACCCCGGCCGAGCGCAGGGTCTCGGCGAGGGCGAGCTCGATCATGACGATCGCCGGGTGGGTGAGCCGGGTGTCGGTGAAGGGGTCGTTGCGGCGCCGGCCCTGGTCGAACAGCCGGGCGAGCACGGACTCGCCCAGCTCCTCGGCCACGACGGCGTCGTGGCGGCGCAGGGCCGCGCGGAACACCTCGTTCTCGGCGAAGAGTTCCCGGCCCATCCCGTAGTACTGCGAGCCCTGCCCGGAGAACATGAAGACCACGGGCAGCGGTCCCGGGGCGGTGCCGCTCATCGGTACGTGTCCCAGAACAGGCCCGCCGTCGCGGACTCGGCGGCTGGAGCGGGCTCGGTGGGTGCCGCGGGCTCGATGGAGACCTCGGACCGGCCGCCGGCGCCCCGTACGACGACCCTGCGGTCGAGCGGGGGCTCGGGCAGCGGGGCGCGGGTGGCGCGGTGGTCCGCCGGGGCGGGCGAGAGCAGCAGGTGCGCGTTGGTGCCGCCGTCCGCGAAGCAGTTGAGCGCGGCGGCTTCGGCGGTGGCGGGCCAGGGGGCCGCCGCGCGCGGGAAGTACAGCGCGGAGGCGTCCAGGTCGAAGTGCGGCAGCGGCTCCTGTCCGGAGCGGAACGGGACCTGGGTGCGGTGGTGGAGCATCAGCACCACCTTGATGAACGCGGCGATGCCCTCGGCGGCCAGCGGGTGGCCGATGTTCGGCTTGACGGAGCCGAGGGCGACCGGGGCCGAGCGGGCCGCGGTGGTGCCGTAGACGCCGTCGATCGCCTTCAGTTCGAGCAGGTCGGTGACGGCGGCCCCGGTGGCGTTGGTCTCCACCCAGCCGACGTCCCCCGGGGCGTGGCCGCTGCGGGCGAGCGCCTCGGTCATCACGGCCTTCTGCGCCTGGAGGTTGGGGGTGGCCGGTCCCGCCGTACGGCCGTCGTTGTTGACGGCGATGCCGCGCAGCACCGCGAGCACCCGGTCGCCGGCGGCGCGGGCGGCGGCCAGCGGCTTGAGGACCACGACGCCGACGCCCTCGCCGAGGACGAGTCCGGCGGCCCTGCGGTCGAAGACGTGGAACTCCGGGCCCGGGTTGAGCAGTCCGCGCCGGCCGAAGACCTGGTGCGCCCGGTCGTCGGCGAGCAGGCTCACCCCGGCGACGACCGCAGCCTCCACCGAGCCGGACCGCAGCGCCTGCACGGCGGTGTCCATCGCGACCAGGGCGGAGGAACAGGCGGTGTCCACGACCAGGCTGGGGCCCTGGAAGTCGAAGAACTGCGAGACGTTCGCCGCCAGGTAGTTCTGTCCGGTCACCACGACCGGGTTCCTGGACCGCTCCAGCGCGCCCGGGTCGGGGGTGTGGGTGGCGCGGCCGCCGACGTACACGCCGATCCTGCGGCCCTTGAGGTCGGCGGGCCGGTAACCGGCATGGTGAACGGCGCTGTTGACCTCCTCGAGCAGCAGCAGCGCCTGCGGGTCCATGGCCGCCACGTCCGCCTCGGACAGCAGGAACGCCTCCGGGTCGAACCGCAGGACGCCGGGCAGCAGGCCGGCGTGGTGGCCGAGCGGGCGGCCGAAGCGCTCCTCGGGGACCGGCCGCAGCGCCGAGCGGCCCTCGCGCAGCAGCTCCCAGTAGGCGTCGGCGGAACCGGCGTCGGGGAAGCGGCAGGACAGGCCGACGACCGCGATGTCCGACGCCGTCGGCGCGGCGGGCGCGGGGGACGCCGGGGCGGGCGCCGGGGCGGTGTCCCGGTCGCGCGGGAAGCCGTTCGCGGGGGTGCCGGCCGGGGGCCCGGCCGGGGCGGGGCCCGGTGCGGGGGCGGATGCGGGTGCCGGCGTGGGTGCGGGCGTGGTCTCCTGCGTCGGAGTACCGAAGACGGTCAGGAGTTCCGTACGGTGCGCCTCGGCCAGGTGCCCGGCGAAGGCGTCGACGGTCGGGTGTTCGAGCAGCGCCGACGGGTCTACGGAGACGTCCAGGCGCTTGGCGACGGACTGGACCAGCTGGGAGACCATGATCGAGTCCATGCCGTAGTCCTGGACCGGTACGTCACCGGAGAGCCGGGCGCGGTCGAAGCGCAGCTCCTCGGCGAGCCGGTCGAGCAGCCAGGAGGCGGCCGCGTCGACCGCCGCACGCACCTGGCCGTCCCCGTCCGGCTCCTGGGCGAGCGCGGCGGGGGCCGTGGGGGCGGGCGCGGCGGGCGCCGTGGGGGCGGCCGGTGACGTGAGGGTGGCCGATGCGGGGTCGAGGCGGCGGGCGGTCAGGCGTCCGGGGTCGAAGCCGGCGTCCGGGCGCGGCACGACCGGCATGACCACCCTGGCGCCGCTGCCCAGCGCCCGCTCCAGCAGGGCGAGTCCCTGTTCGTCGGAGAGCGTCGCCAGCCCGGAGGCCCGGTAGGCGGCGCTGCGGGCCTCGCCCATGCCGGTGTCCTTCCAGCTCGGCCACTGCACGCTGACCAGCGGGAGCCCGTACGGGCGGTGCAGGGCGACCGCGTCCAGGTAGGCGTTGGCCATGGCGTAGTCGCTCTGGCCGACCGCGAGGGCCGGTACGGCGGCGGCGACGGAGGAGTACACGACGAACAGGCTCAGCGGCTCGTCCCGGAACACCTCCAGCAGGGCGTCGAGCCCGAACACCTTCGGGCCGAGGACACGGGCGACGCCGGAGTGCGGCTTGCGCACGAACGCCGGGTTCTCGAAGTCGGTGACGCCCGCGCTGTGCACCACGCCGCCGACCGGGCCGAGCCGCCCGCGGACGTCGGCGAGGGCCTTGGCGAGCGCCTCCCGCTCCTCCAGCGGCACCGCGAGGACCTCCAGTTCCACGCCCTGGCCCGCCAGTTCGGCCAGCGGGCGGAGCTTGCGGCCCAGGGGTCCGTCCTGGGCGATGTGCGTGGCCCACTCGGCACGCGGCGGCAGTTCCTCGCGTCCGGTGAGGACCAGCTTGCGCACCCCGTGCGCGGCGACGAAGTGACGTGCGGTCAGCAGTCCGATGCCGCGCGTGCCGCCGGTGACCCAGAGCACGTGGCCGGCCGGGAAGCGCGGCGCGGCGCCCGCCCCGCCAGGCTCCTCGGTGAGCCGGGCCAGGTGCCGGGTGCCGTCGCGGTAGGCGACCTCGGCGGGCTCGTCGTCGTGGCACAGCTCGTCGGCCACCCAGCGGCAGAGCCGCTCGTCGCCGGCCGCGCCGTCGATCTCCAGGTGGCGGGACCGGACGTGGCGGTACTCGCTCTGCAGCATCCGGTACAGGCCGATGCGGGCCGCGCCGCCGAGGCCGGGTGCGCCCTCGGGGGTGACGCGGGTGACCAGCAGCGCGCGCAGGTCGCGGCGGCCGCGGTCGACGAGGTGCTGCAGCCAGCGCAGCCAGGTGGGCAGCGTGGTGTGGTCGGGCGCCGGACCGGTGCCGGCGCAGCCCGCCAGGTCGACGACGGCGTCGAAGCGGTCCCAGCGGGTGCCGTCCGCGCCGAGTTCGGCGTCCAGCAGGTCGGTGGTGAGCACCTCGGCGGCCGGCAGGAGGGCGGCGAGCCGGGCGGCCAGTGCCTCGGTGCCGGGTGCGGCCAGCACGGCGGTCAGGCCCGGCTGTGCCGTGCGGGCGACGGGCGGGGCGGGCGTCCACCGCCGGGTGAGGAGCATGCCCCCGTCCGCGGGCGCGCCGGCGAGGGCGGCCAGTTCGGCGTCGGCGGCGGCCAGCCAGACCCGGTCCCCGTCGAAGGGGTAGCCGGGCAGTGCCACCCGGCCCGGGTTCCCTCCGTGGTGCAGGTCCGTCCACTCGACGGTCTGTCCCCGGGTCCAGGCGGCGGCCAGGGCGGCGGGGTCGGCGGGCAGCGGTGTGCCGGGGGCGGGGCGGCGCGGGTCGACCACGCCGGCCCAGCTGCCGGCGGGACTGCCACCGGCCGCGAACTCCTCCAGTCGTGCGACGAGTTCGGGCAGTTCCTCGAAGAGGACGGCGAGCCGGTGGGCCATGGCCTCCCGCCCGGTCTGCAGGGTCCAGGCGACCTGCTGGGCCGTCGCCCCGCCGGCCTCCGCGCGCAGGTGGGCGGCCAGGCGCCGGGCCTGCGCGAGCAGCCGGTCGGCGTCCCGGGCGGAGAGGACCGCCAGGTGCGGCCCGGCCGGGGCCGTCGGGGCGGGCGCGTCCGGGCCGAGGTGTTCCTGAAGGATGATGTGGGCGTTGGTGCCGCCCGCGCCGAAGGAGCTGACGCCCGCGGTCCGCGGCCGGACGGTGCCGTCCGCCGGCACCCGGCGCGGCCAGGGCGCCCGTTCGCGCTGGACCTCGAACGGGGTCGACGTGAAGTCGATGTTCGGGTTGAGGCGGTCGGCGTGCAGGGACGGGGCCAGCTCGCCGTGCCGCATCTGCAGCAGCACCTTGGTGATCGCGGCGATGCCGGCGGCCGACTCGGCGTGCCCGATGTTGGACTTGACCGAGCCGATGGGCAGCCGCTCGGGCAGGTCGCCCTCGAAGGCCCGCAGCATGCCGTTGACCTCGACCGGGTCGCCGAGCGCGGTTCCGGTGCCGTGCGCCTCGAGGTAGTCGAGGTCGGCGGGGCGCAGTCCGCCGCGCTCCAGCGCGGCCCGCACCAGGTCGCCCTGTGCCCGGGGGTTGGGGACGCTGTAACCGGCGCCCGCGCCACCGTGGTTGACGGCGGACGCCTTCACCACGGCGAGTACGCGGTCGCCGTCGGCGACGGCCGCGTCCAGGCGCTTGAGCAGTACGGCGCCGGAGCCCTCGGCCGGGACGTAGCCGGTGCCGCCCTCGCCGAAGCTGCGGCAGCGGCCGTCCTCCGCGAGGAACCCGCGCTGGGCGAGCTGGAGGAACTTCACCGGGTGGCTGGAGATGTTGACCCCGCCCGCCACCGCGACGTCGCAGTCGCCGTTGCGGATGGCCAGGCAGGCCTGGTGGATGGTGACCAGCGACGAGGAGCACATGGTGTCCAGGGCGACGCTGGGGCCGGTGAAGTCGAAGAAGTACGAGACCCGGTTCGCGACGGAGGCGTACGACGAGGAGGTCGCGAAGCCCTCGCCGCGCAGCGCGTCCCGCACGCCGTAGAGCTGGTAATGGCCGTACATCATGCCGACGAACACGCCGGTGCGCCCCCCGCGCAGTTGCTCGCGGGTGTAGCCGGCGTCCTCCAGCAGGTGCCAGACCGTCTCCAGGAACACCCTCTCCTGCGGGTCGGTGTGCTCGGCCTCGATCTGCGACATCCGGAAGAACAGCGGGTCGAAGCGGTCGGCACCGCGTACGAAGCCGCCCCACTTGCCGTAGGTCTTGCCGGTGGCCGACTTGTCCGGGTCGTAGAAGATGCCGTGGTCCCAGCGGTCGCCCGGGATCTCCTCGACGCTGTCGCGGCCGTCGCGCAGGTTCTGCCAGAACTCGGTGACGTCGCCGGCCTGGGGGTAGCGGCCGGCGACGCCGATGATGGCGATGTCGTCCGCGCCGCCGGTGGGCACTGCGGAGACCGTCACCGCCGCCGGGGCGGGCTGCGCGGTACCGGCGGCCGGCGGCTCGGTCCCGGGGACCGCCGGTACGGTCCCGGCGATCGCCGGTGCGGCGGTGGTGAAGGCGCCGGGGTGGGCGGTGGCGAGGTGTGCGGCCAGGTCGCGGACGGTGACGTGCTCGAAGAGCAGGGTCTTCGACAGCGGTCCGACCTGCTGTTCCAGGCCGCGGATGAGGCTCATGGTGATCAGGGAGTCCACTCCGTACCGGTCGAAGGGCTCGGTGACGGTGATGTCCGCCTCCGGCGTCTTCAGCTCCTGTGCCAGCAGCCGCAGGACCAGCCGTTCGGCCTCCTCGCGCGATCCGGCGCCGGCGGCGGAACCCGACTCGGCGTCGGCACCGGGCCGGGGTGCGGCCGGCGGGGCGGGCGGCGCGGCCGTGGGGCCGGACAGGGCGGTGAGGATGCGGGCCGGGTCGCCGGGGGCGAGCAGCAGGGCCGGCGCGGTGCCGGCGAGGGCCCGCTCCAGCGCGTCCAGGGCGGGACGGGTGGCCAGCGGGCGCATGCCGAGCACGCGGTCCATGTACTCCTCGGCCTTGGCGTCGACGCGCATACCGCCCTCGGACCACACCGGCCAGGCGGCGGAGAGGGTGCGGCCCCGGCGGGTGCCCGCCCGGCGCCGCTCCTCGCGGCGCTCGGCGAAGCGGTCGAGGAAGCCGCCCGCGAAGGCGTAGTCGGTCTGGCCGGCGTTGCCGAACGCGGCCGCGGCGGAGGAGTAGACGACGAAGTAGTCCAGCGGTTCCCCGGCGGTGGCCTCGTCCAGCAGGGTGGTCCCGCGCACCTTGGCGGCCAGCACGGCGTCCGCGTCGGCGCGTTCCTTGCCGCGCAGGAGCCCGTCGCGCAGCACACCGGCGGCGTGCAGGACACCGCTGACGTGACCGTACGCGCCGCGGGCTTCGGCGATCAGCGCGCGCACGTCCCCCGGGTCGGCGATGTCGGCGAGCACGACGCGGGCGCCGAGGGCGTCGACGCGGGCCCGCGTCGCGGCGCCGGGGGCGGTGCGGGCGGCGAGGACGATGCCGCCGGCGGTCACCCCGGCCGCGCGGCGGGCGGCGGCGATGTGCTCGGCGGCGAGCAGGCCGAGCGCGCCGGTTCCGCCGGTGACGATGTGCGCTCCGGCACCGGTGAACGCCGAGCCGGAGACGGCCGGCAGCGTGGTCCGGTGCCAGGAACGGCGCTCGGGACCGTCCGGCGTGAGCCGTGCCTCGGTCTCCGGGCCGCCCTCGGCGAGGAGTTCGGCGACGACGTCCCGGGCCGGGGTGCCGGACGCGACCGCGAGCACGCCGAAGGCGATGGCCGGGTGCTCCAGCCGGACCGAGCGCGCGAAGGCGGCCAGGGCCGGGTCGGCGGGCGACGCGGCAGGCTCCGGGTGGACGTGGAGATAGGTCAGCGCGTCACGCCGTTCGAGCTGCCAGGCCCGCAGGAAGGCCAGCGCGGTGTGGAAACCGGACTCCACCGCCGCCTCGCAGTCCGGCTCGCCGGCGGACAGGTGCAGGACGCGGACCGGGCCGGACCCCGCGGCGCGGACGGCCGCCGCGGCGTCGAAGCCCGGGCCCAGCGGGACCCGGCGCACCTCGGCGCCGGCCGCGCGCAGCGCCGCGCCGAGCCCGGCCTCGTCGGGCGTGGCCGCGGTGCCGCCGGCGGGCGTCAGCAGCAGGACCGTGCCGGCCGGGCCCGGCCGGCGCCGGGGCGCGGACTGCCACCCGGGTTCGAAGGCGGCCACGGTGCCGGTCGTGGGCAGCGCCCGCAGGGTGAAGGACTCCAGGGTGGCGACGGCCGTGCCGTGCTCGTCGAGCAGGGCCACGTCGAAGGAGAGTGATCCCTCGGGGGCCGGGCGCGCGGCCGGTGTGGCGTGGGCGAACACCCGCCGGGGCAGCGGGGCGTGGAGCCGGGCCGCGCCGAGCGAGAACGGCAGGTACGGCGCCGGGCCCGCGGGGTCGCTCGCGCCCGGTACCAGGCGGCCGGCCGTCTGCAGGGCGGCGTCGAGCAGCGCCGGGTGGAAGACGTACGCGCCGGCGTCGGCGTGCAGCGCTTCGGGCAGCACCAGGGTGGCCAGCACCTCGTCCGGGCCCTCGGCGATCTCCTCGATCACCCGGAAGGCGGGGCCGTAGGCGAAGCCGAGCCGGGTGAAGCCCGCGTAGCAGTCCTCCCCGGTGGCGACGCGGGGGCTGCGGGCGCGGATGCCGGCCAGGTCGACCGGAGCGGGCCGGGGGCCCGGTGCGTCGAGGCGGAGGGTGCCGGCGGCGTGCACCGGCGCGCCCGCGCCGTCACCGCACACCTCGAAGGAGTGGTGCGCGCCGTCACCGGTGACCCGGACGGTCAGCCGGTGCTCGGCCCGGCCCGCCGGGAGCCGCACCGGCGCGGCCCACACCAGGTCGTCCACCCCGCGTACGGGGGTGCCGGCGGCGGCGAGTTCACCGGCCAGGCGGCCCATCTCCAGGTAGGCCACGCCGGGCAGGACGCGCTCGCCGCCGACGACGTGGTCGCGCAGGAAGAACTCGTCCCCGGTCAGCGTCTTGGCGTACACGTGCTCGCCGGGGTTGGAGACGTCGGTGTCCAGGAGGGTGGGGTGCAGACGGGCGGGGGCGCCCGGACCGGCGGCGGTTTCCGGAGCGGCGGAGACGGCCGGCGCCACGGGCGCTGCGGCGGTGCCGGGAGTCGCCCAGTGGCGGGGCCCGGCGAAGGGGTAGGCCGGCAGGTGGACCCGGCGGCGGGCGCCCCGGTGGAGGGCGGACCAGTCGACGTCGGCGCCGCGCAGCCAGTCGGCGGCGAGGCCCCACAGGTCGCCGGGGCCGGCGGCCGGCATGCCGGGGCGGCCGTCCGCCGCCTGACCGGTGCGCACCGCCGAGGGCCGCCCGGCCAGGTGCGCCAGCAGTTCGGCGCGCAGCCCGGCGGCGCTGTCCGCGACGACGGCGAGCCGGTGCGCCATGGGTTCGCGGCCCGTCTGCAGGGTGTGGGCGAGATCGGCGGCCGGGACGTCGTGCCGCCCGAGGTGGTCGGCGAGCCGCTGGGCGGAGCGGCGCAGCGCCTCGCCGTCGCGGGTGGACAGCACGAAGAGCTGCTCGGCCGCGCTGTCGTCGCGGTCATCCGGCATGGGTGGTTCCTCCAGAACGATGTGCGCGTTGGCCCCGCCGAAGCCGAAGGAGCTGACGCCGCCGCGGCGCGGCTGCTCCGCTCCGGCGGCGTCCCGCGGACGCGGCCAGGGCCGGGCGGTGGCGGCGACCTCGAAGGGGCCGCCGTCGAGCTCCAGATAGGGGTTCCGCTCGCGGAAGTGCAGGCTGGCCGGGATCGTGCCGTGCCGCAGCGCGAGGACCACCTTGAACAGGCCGGCGATGCCGGCGGCGGCCTCCAGGTGGCCGATGTTGGTCTTCACCGAGCCGATGGCGCAGGGCCGCGCGGTCTCCGCGAGCCCCTGTTCGGCCCGGATCCGCCGGAACGCGGTGCTCAGGCCGGTGGTCTCGATCGGGTCGCCGAGCGCGGTGCCGGTGCCGTGTGCCTCGATGTAGCCGACGGTGTCCAGTGGTACCCCGGCGCCCCGGTAGGCGTCGACGAGCAGGTCGGCCTGGGCGTCGGGGTTGGGGGCGGTGAGCGAGGTGGTCCGGCCGCCGTGGTTGACGGCGGCGGCCTTGATCACGGCGTGCACGGCGTCGCCGTCCCGGCGGGCCAGGTCGTGGGACTTGAGCAGCACCACGCCCGCGCCCTCGCCGCGCACATAGCCGTCGGCGCGGCTGTCGAAGGCCTTGCAGCGGCCGTCGGGGCTGAGCATCTCGCCCTGGCTGAGCGCCTCGTACACACCGGGGGCCAGGATGAGGCTGACGCCGCCCGCGATGGCCAGGTCGCAGGTTCCGTCGCGCAGGGCGGCGCAGGCCTGGTGGACGGCCGTCAGTGAGCCGGAGCAGGCGGTGTCGACGGCGATGCTGGGGCCGCGCAGGTCCAGCAGGTACGACACCCGGTTGGGGATGACGGACAGCGCGGCGCCGGTGAGGGTGTGGCCCTCGGTGCCGCGTCCCGCGGCCCGCTGCACCTCCAGGTAGTCGGAGTTGGTGACGGCGACGAACACGCCGACGCGCTTCCCGGCCAGCTCGGACGGCCGGTACCCGGCGTCCTCGACGGCCGACCACACCGTCTCCAGCATCAACCGCTGCTGCGGGTCCATGAGTTCGGCCTCGCGGGGCGAGATGCCGAAGAACGCGGCGTCGAACCGGTCGACGCCGGGCGCGAAGCCGCCCCAGCGGGAACGGGAGCGCGGGTGGTCGCGCCAGTCCCAGCGGTCGGCGGGGATCTCGCCGACCAGGTCGTCCCCGGCGGCCAGATGCGCCCAGAACTCCTCCAGGTCGGCGGAGCCGGGCAGCCGGCCGGCCATCCCGATGACGGCGACGTCGGCGCCGGCCGGGGTGTGCCGCTCGCCGCCGGAGGTGTCCCGCGTGCCGGTGCCGGGCGCGCTCCGGTCCCGGCTCACGGCCGCCTCGCGCGCCTCGGAGTCGCCCGGGCCCGGCGTCCCGCTGCCGGTGCCTGCCGTGCCGAAGCGGGCCGGCAGCTCGTGGGCGTGCTCCCGCCACAGGTGCTCGGCGAGGGCGTGCAGGGTGCCCCGGCGGTAGAAGAGGGTCGGGTAGACGGTGATGCCGTACGTTTTGCGCAGCTCGGCGCTGAGCGCGGTGAAGCTCACCGAGTTCATGCCCGTCTCGCCGAGCGGGGTGTGCGAGCCGATGTCCTCGGGGCGCAGGCCGGTCAGGCCGGCGACCATGCGGGCCAGGTCGGCCTCGAGCTCCGCCCGGCCGCCCCCGGCGGCGGGCGGCGCGGCGGGTGCCGGTTCCCGCCGCGCGGGTCCGGCGCCGAAGCGGGCGCGCAGTTCGGGCAGCGGCAGGGCGGCGAGGGTGCCCCGGTCCACCTTCTCGTTGAGGGTGCGCGGGAACCCGGTGACGCGCAGCAGGGTCTCCGGGACCATGTGCTCGGGCAGCCAGGCGCCGAGCCGGTCACGGGTGGGTTCGGCCGCGCCGTCGTCGAGGACGTAGCAGGCGAGCAGGGTGTGCGAGCCCGCGGCGGCGCCCCGGGCCACGACGACCGCCTCGCGGACGCCGTCGACGCGGCGCAGGGTCGCCTCGATCTCCTCCAGCTCCACCCGGAAGCCGCGCACCTTGACCTGGGAGTCGATCCGGCCGAGGTACTCGATCCGGCCGTCCGCCAGGCGGCGCGCCAGGTCGCCCGTGCGGTACACACGGGCGTCGGGTCCGGCGCCGGACGGGTCGGGCAGGAAGCGCTCGGCGGTCAGTTCGGGCCGGCCGAGGTAGCCGTCGGCGACGCCGTGGCCGCCGATGTACAGCTCGCCGGCCACGCCGGTGGGGACGGGCCTGCGGGCGCCGTCCAGGACGTGCAGGACGGTGTTGGCGATGGGCGTGCCGATGGTGACGCGCTCGCCGGGGGCGAGGCGGCAGGCCGCGGACCAGATGGTGGTCTCGGTGGGCCCGTAGAGGTTCCACACCTCCTGGTTCCCGGCGAGCAGGGCCTCGGCGGTGCCGGCGGGCAGCGCCTCGCCGCCGCACAGCACCTTCAGCCGGGCCTCGCCCCGCCAGCCGGCCGCGAGCAGCATGCTCCACGTGGCCGGGGTGGCCTGGACGACGGTGGCCGCGCTCGCCTCCAGCGCCTCGCGCAGCCGCAGGCCGTCCCGGGCGTCCTCGGCCGGGAGGATCTCGACCGTCGCGCCGGTGATCAGCGGCAGGTACAGCTCGAGACCGGAGATGTCGAAGCAGACGGTGGTCAGGGCCAGCAGGGTGTCACCCGGTCCGCAGCCGGGTTCGCGGGCCATCGACCACAGGAAGTTGGTCAGGGCGCGGTGCGGGACGCACACGCCCTTGGGGCGGCCGGTGGACCCGGAGGTGTAGATGACGTACGCGGTGTCGGACGGGCCGGCCGGGCCCGGTGAGGGCAGGGCGGGCGGCTGTTCGGCGGTGTCGACGACGAGCCGTGGCACACCGCCCGGGTCGCCGGTCACGGACGAGTGGGTGAGCATCAGGTGGAGCTTGGCGTCCTCGGCCATGTAGGCGAGCCGGTCGCGCGGGTAGGCGGGGTCGAGCGGCACGTAGGTGCCGCCGGCCGCCTGGACGGCGAGCAGCGCCACCGGAAGACCGGCGTCGCGCGGCAGCAGGACGCCCACGGTGCGGCCGCGGCCGACGCCGGCCGCGGTGAGCCGGGCGGCGAGGGCGTCGACGCGTTCGGTGAGTTCGCGGTAGGTCAGTGCGGTGTCGCGGTGGCGGACGGCGGTGGCGTCGGGCCGTGCCTCGGCCTGCCGCCGTACGAGCTGCCAGACGAGGGTGTCCTCGGGGTAGTCGGCGGGTTCGGGCGCGGCGAGCAGGGCCCGTTCGGGGGCGGTGAGCAGGTCCAGTTCGCCGACGGCGGTGGCGGGCCGGTCGACGGCCGCGGCCAGCAGGGTGGCGAAGTGCTCGCCGAGCCGGGCCACGGTGGCCTCGTCGAACAGGTCGGGGTCGTACTTCAGGGTGTAGCGGCAGCCCTCGGCCTGCTCGACCACCTCCAGGGTGAGGTCGAACTCGCCCTCCTGGTGGACGCCTTCGACCGGGCCGAGGACGACTGCGTCCGCGGGGTCGCCGGTCCGGGCGGCGCGCGTCCAGTTCTGGAAGTAGAAGGCGACGTTGAACGGTGCGCCGGTCTCGGGGTCGGCCCGGCGCAGGTCCTCGGCGAGGGTGATCAGCGGGTAGGCGCTGTGGTCCAGGGCGTCCAGCACCGTCCGGTGGACGCGGCCGATGAGGCGGCGGAACTCCTCGCCGCCGTCGACGCGTTCGGCCAGCACGACCATGTTCATGAAGTAGCCGAGCACGTCGTCGTAGCCACTCGGCGGCCGGCCCGCGGTGGGGGTGCCCACGGCGATGTCGTCCTGGTCGGCGTAGCGGTGCAGCAGCGCGAACCAGGCCGCGAGGACCACGCCGAACAGCGAGGTCTGCTCCGCCGACGCCAGCGCGCGGGCCCGGTCCGTGACGTCCGCCGGGATGTGCCCGTCCAGGCTCGCCCCGCGGTGGCCGGGGACGGCCGGGCGGGGCCGGTCCAGCGGCAGCGGCACGGCGGTGCGGCGGCCGCGCAGCCGTTCGGTCCAGTAGGTGCGCAGCCGTGCGCCCTCGTCGCCGGCGAGCAGGTCGCGCTGCCAGGCGGCGAAGTCGGCGTAGCCGCGGGCGGGACGCTCCGGGTCCGGTGCCCGGCCGGCGCGGACCGCGCGGTAGCCGCGCTCCAGTTCGCGCAGCAGCAGGGCGATGGAGACGCCGTCGAAGACCGCGTGGTGGAAGGTGAGCAGCAGCGCGTTGCGGCCGTCGCCGAGGGTGTGGAGCGTGGCCCGCACCAGCGGTCCGGTGGGCAGTTCGAAGGGGCGGCGCAGCTCGGCGCGCATCCGCTCGCGCAGCTCGTCGTCGGTGACGGAGGTCAGGAAGACCTGCTGGAAGGGCAGTTCGGGTTCGGCCGCGACCCGGACGTACGGCGTGCCGTCGTCGCCGGTGCGGACGGTCGCGCGCAGTGCGTCGTGCCGGTCGACGATGTCCTGCAGGACGGTGCGCAGCGCGAGGACGTCGAGGTCGCGGTCGAGCCAGAGGGCGAGGGGCAGGTTGTACGCGTAGGTGCCGGGGGTGATCTGCTCGATCACCCACAGGGCGCGCTGGCCCTCGCTCGGCGGATGGACGCACTGCTCCGCGTCGGTCCTGGGCCGCAGGACGAGTTCGGCGGCCGCGGCGGCTCCCGGACCGGGGTCCTGGCGCCGTTGTCCGGCCCGGGCCGGTGCGGCGTCGGCCCGGGCGGGCTTCGGGGCGGCCGCGTCGGCCAGCCGGCCGGCGGTGAGGTGGGCGGTCAGCTCGCGCAGGGTGGGGCGTTCGAAGAAGTCACCGAGCGGCACGGCGACGCCGAACGTCTCGTCCACGGCGGCGACGATCTTCATGCCGCTGAGCGAGTCGAAGCCGTAGTCGGCCAGCTGCCGGTCGGCGTCGATCCGCTCGTCCAGCTTCAGTACGCGCTCGACGAGTTCCCGCAGCCGCTCCCCTACGCCGTCGGCGCCGCCGGAAGCCGGGCCGGCCGGTTCGGTGGCCGGAGCCGGAGCGGTCCGCGGCTCGGCGGGGCGGGACGGGGCCGGGGCGGTGGTCCGGGCGGCCGGGTCCGACGTGAGCACGACGCCGTCGCTCTCGGCGACCAGCACGGTCTGGCCCAGCGCCGGGTCGTCGGCGCCGAGGGCGGTGACGGGGGCGTAGCCCTCCTCGTGCAGCAGCCGCGTCCAGCCCGCGGGGGAGGCCAGCGGCGAGTCCGGCAGCCGCAGTTCGCCGTCCCCGAACGCCCACCAGCCCTCCAGGACACCGCCGCCGATGGTGAGCAGGGGCCGTACGGAGGTCAGCTCGTTGAGCACCAGCCAGCCGCCGGGGCGCAGCAGGGCCTTGGCCTTGCGCAGGGTGGCCCGCAGGTCGCTGGTGGCGTGCACGACGTTGGTGGCGAGCACCAGGTCGGCGGTGGCCGGGGTGAAGCCCTGTTCGGCCAGGCCGCGTTCGAGGTTGAGCACCTGGAAGCGGGCGAAGGGGTACTGCGCGGCGAAACGTTCGCGGCCGTGTTCCAGGAAGCGGGGCGAGATGTCGGTGAAGGTGTAGCCGACCCGGTCGGCGTGGCGTGCCAGGGCGGGCAGGACGCGTTCGCTGGTGGCGCCGGTGCCGGCGCCCAGCTCGACCACCTCGACGCGGCGGTCGGCGGGGAGTTGCGGCAGCGCTGCGTCGAGGAAGTGCCGGACGGTGTCGCGGACGAGGAGGTTGAAGGAGTCGGTGAGCGGGTTGCCCTTGTAGAAGTTCTGCACCAGCTTCATCGAGGAGCCGGGGAACATGATCTCGGTGGCGCCCACCTCGCCGCGCAGGATGCGCGGGTAGGCGTCGAGGAAGAGCCGGTTGAGGGTGACGGTGGGCTCGATGTCGGGGTGGGCGGCGGCGATCCGGTCGAACTCCGCCTCCCAGCGTCCGGCCGCCTCGGCCTGGTCCACGGTGTCGACCGCCGCGGTGGTGGTGATCCGGTCGCCGTCGCGGGTGAGGTAGCCGGCGTCCGTGAGGATGTTGAGCAGTGCCTCGTGCAGGCGGGCGAACCGGTCGAGGATGCCGAGGCGGGTGCGCAGTTCCCCGGCGCCGTGCCGTTCGCCGGAGCGCCGCAGGACACCCATGCGCTGGTAGACGCCGAGCAGCATGGGCGCGGAGACGGCCTCCAGCTCCTCGTATCCGGTGAGGACGCGGCGGGCGGCGGGGTCCGGGCCCGGTCCGGCCGCCAGGCTCGTGGCGGACCCGGCGAGGGTGGCGGGATGGCCGCCGGCCGCCAGTTCGCCGTCCAGGGCCGGGTCGTGGCCCATGGCCTCCAGGGCGCGCCGGCCGGCGCGGATCGGCATCGCCTGGGGCAGTCCGCTGCCGAGGACGCGGCGCACGGCGGCGATGCCTTCGGCGGGGCCGAAGTCGCGGATGCCGAGTCCGGCGAAGATCTCGGCGAGGCCCGGTCGCGCGCCCGAGCCGACCTGGCCCCAGTACCCCTGGTTGACGACGGTGACGGGGTGGGGCAGCCGGTCGCGCAGGAACAGGGCGTAGGCGTCCTCGGTGGCGGAGGCGCAGATGTAGGCGCCGTTGCCGGCGAAGCTGCCGAAGGAGCCGGCCGAGGAGAAGTAGGCCAGGAAGTCCAGCGGCCGGCCGGCGACGGCGGCCGCGAGTGCGGCGGCGCCGACGGTCTTGACCTGGATGGCGGCGGTGAACGCGGCCTCGTCCAGCTCGGCCAGCGGGTGGTTGTCGAAGGCCATGGCGGCGTGCACGACGCCGTGCAGGGCGCCGAACCGGCGGTGTGCCTCGTCGACGGCGGCGGTCAGGTCGGCCACGGAGCAGGCGTCGCCGGGGACGTGGGTGACGTCGCCGCCCAGGGCGCGGATCTCGTCGGCGACCGCGCGCTGTGCGGGGCCGGGCTCGTTCCGGCTGAACCAGACCAGCCGGGCCTGATGGTGCCGGGCGAGGTGGCGGCTGAGTTCCTGGGCTATGCCCCCGGTGCCGCCGACGAGCAGGTAGACGCCGCGATCGCGGAAGACGGGGCCGGGTTCGGGCAGGGTGACCCGGCCGAGGCGGCGGACGTAGCGGACTCCGCCGCGCAGGGCGACGGTGCGTCCCGCGGGGTCGGCGGGGAGGGCCAGCACGGCGTCCACGAGGGCTTCGGTGGCCCGGTCGCCGTCGAGGTCGGCGCCGGCGCAGTCCAGGGCGCTGACGCTCAGGTCGGGCCGTTCCTTGGCGACGACCTGGAGCAGTCCGTGCAGTCCGGCGGCGAAGGGGTTGGCGGCGGTGCTGCCCGCGACGGCGTGCACGTCGCTGGTGACCACGACGAGGCGGGTGGGGGCGAGGGCGCGCGCCAGGTGGAACAGGGACAGCGGGCCGTGCCGCAGGTGCTCGCGCGCCTGGCCGAGACCGACGGCGTCGGTGACGGCGGCGCCCGCCCCGCCGAGGTGGATCACCAGGTCGGCGCCCTCGGTGGCCTTCAGCCAGGCCTCCGGGGGCTGTTCGTCGAGCGCGACGAGGTCGACGCGGGCGAGCGGGTCGCGGGCCGCGACCGCCTCGCCGAGCCGCCGTGAGGCGGCGGTCACCAGGACCACGGTCCGGCCGGCTCGCGGCGCCGCCGGAGCGGCGGGGGCGGCCTCGCGCACCCACACCGGGCGGTAGAAGTCGGGGAGTTCCACGACGGGTTCGGGCGCGGGCTTCGCGGGGACGGCGGGCGGCCGGGGTATCCAGTACCGCTTGCGGGCGAAGGGGTAGGAGGGCAGCTCGGTCCGCCTGGCCGTCGCGGGGGTGATACGGGACCAGTCGACGTCGGCGCCCGCCACCCACCGCTCGGCGACCGCCGTCAAGTCCGGTTGTTCCAGGGCGCTTTCGAGCGCCTCGGCCTCGGCGCCGGTGAGGACGACCCGGGTGCGGGTGGCGCGGCCGGTGGTGATCCGGACGTCGGTCCCCCCGGCGGCGTACGCCTCCAGCGCGGCGGCCGCCTCGGACAACCGGCGGGCGGGCATGGCGAGGCGGAACTCATGGGCGGTGCGGCCCGCTTGGAGGGTGTGGGCGACGTCGGCGAGTCGCGGCGCGCCGGGCGCGGGCGCGGTGATCGGGGCCGGTCGCCGTACGGCCGCCACCGCGCCCGCGATGGCGCCGATGGTGGCCGCCGCGCCGAGGGCGGCGGGCGGTTCGCCGTCCAGTTCGGCGGCGAGCAGTTCGTGGTAGCGGGCGAGTTCGGTGACGGAGAACCCGCACTCGGCCAGGTCGGTGCCCAGGTCGAGGTGTTCGGCGGGCACGCCGATGGTGCGCGCGGCGAGGTCCAGGCACAGGCGCTGCGCCTCGGCGAGAGCCCTGTCGGGGTCCGCGTCCGGGGCCGGCCCGCCGGCGCGGCGCAGATGGGCGGCCAGGTCCGCGGCGCAGGCGCGCAGCCGGTCCTCGCTCTTGGCGGAGAGCACCAGCAACTGCTCGCCGTCCGGGGCGGCGGGCGCCTGATCGGCGGTGTCGGGCCGGTACTCCTCCACCAGGACGCAGGCGTTGGCGCCGCCTCCGCCGAAGGAACTGACCAGCGCGCGCAGCGGGGTGTCCGGCTCCGCGGGTGTCCAGGGGGCGAGGGCCTGCTGGATCTCGAAGGGCGTGCCGGAGAAGTCGATGCCGGGGTTGCGGCGGGCGGAGTTCAGCGACGGGGCCAGCGCGCGATGCCGCAGCTGGAGCAGCACCTTGGTCAGTCCGGCGATGCCGGCGGCGGACTCCAGATGACCGATGTTGGACTTCACGGAGCCGACGGCGACGGCCGGCCGCTCGGCGCCGGACCGGCCGCCGAACGCCTCGGCGAGGCCGGCGATCTCGATGGGGTCGCCGAGCGGGGTGCCGGTGCCGTGGGCCTCCACGTAGCCGACGGTGGCCGGCTCCACCCGGGCGCGCCGCAGCGCGCCGCGGATCACCTCGGCCTGCGCGGTGGCGCTGGGCACGGTGTAACCGCCGGTCTTGCCACCGGCGTTGATGGCGGACCCGCGGATGACGCCGAGCACGCGGTCCCCGTCGGCGACGGCGTCGGCGAGGGGCCGCAGCAGCACGGCGCCCACGCCCTCGCCGTCCACGAAGCCGTCGGCGCCGGCGCCGAAGCTCTTCAGCCGGTCGTCGTGGGAGATCATCCCGCGGTCCGCCAGCATGCGCAGGTGCATGGGGTGCAGGATCAGGTTGACCCCGCCGGCCACGGCGGCCCGGCACTCCCCCGCCCGGATGCTCTCGCAGGCCAGGTGGATCGCGGTGAGCGAGGCGGAGCAGGCGGTGTCGACGGCGAGGCTGGGGCCGGTGAAGTCGAAGGTGTAGGACACCCGGTTGGCGATCGACCAGTGGTTGGAGTGGGCGTCGGTGCGCACGCCGCGCGCGTTCGCCTCGCCGCCCATCCACTCGTAGTTGTTGTTCATGACGCCGACGAAGACGCCGACCGGGCCGCGTGCGGCGAGCCGGGCGGCCGGGTGGCCCGCGTCGTCCAGGACGGCCGCGGCGGTCTGCAGGAAGAGGCGTTCCTGCGGGTCCATGGCCTCGGCGTCGGCGGGCGAGATCTGGAAGAAGAGCGGGTCGAACTTGTCGACGTCGTCGATGAACCCCGCCCACTTGCTGTAGCTGCCGTGGGTCCCGGCGGGGTCGTAGTGCGTGTCGGCGTCCCAGCGGTCGGCGGGCACCTCGCGGATGCAGTGCCGGCCCGTCCGCAGGTTCTCCCACAGCTCGCCGACGGTGCCGGCCAGCGGGTAGCGGCCGGAGACGCCGACGATCGCCACGCCCTCGCCGGCCGCCGGGGTCTGGCCCGGGTCGCGGGCGGCCAGCAGGCTCAGCAGCAGCTTGCGCTTGTCGTCCACAGTTGCTCTCTCTCAGGTCTTCGATCGGCCGCCGCGGGCCGGGAGTTCACCGCCGGGAGGCGGGCCGGCCGGGGCCGTGGCCGGCCCCGGTCGGTTGAGGTGGCGGCCGGTGCGGGACGTCCGGGGCCGCCGGGGGTCAGGCCGGGTCCGTGGCGCGGGCCGCGGCCCGCTGGGCGCGCCGGGAGACCCGGGCCGGTTCGGCCGGCGCGGCCGGCGCGCCGCCGGGGGCCGGGGCGAGGCCCATCAGCTCGGCGAGGTTGCCGACGAAGGAACGGATGGTGGGGAACTCGACGAAGGCCGTGGCCGGGACATCGAAGTCGAGTTGCTCGCCGAGCTTGGCGACGACCTCGATCAGGACCAGCGAGTCCAGGCCCAGGTCGAAGAGGTTGATGTCGAGGGCAGCGCGGTCGCGGCCGCCGAGCACCTTGCCGATCTCCCCGGTGAGGTAGTCGGTGACGAGCCGCACGTTGTGCTCGGGGTCGGCCGGGTCGAGCCGGTGCAGCAGCCGGTCGTCGTCCTGGCCGGCCCGTGCGGCGGGGCCGTGACTGCCGGGCTCCACCCAGTGGCGGCGCCGTTCGAAGGGCTGGGTGGGCAGCGGTACCCGGTGGACGTCCCGGTCGCCGTGGACGGCCGCGAAGTCGAGGGCGGCGCCCCGCGCCCATGCCTGGGCGGCGACGGTGAGCAGATGGGCGTGGCCGGCCGGGGCCCCGTCCGACGGGGTGAGCGGGAGGGCGAAGCCGCCGGTGTCCGCGAGCAGCGCGTCCAGTGTGTCGAGGGAGGCCCGGCCGGTCCAGGTCACCGGGTCGCGGGCCTCGTCCTCGGTCATCCAGCGGCCGGTGCGCGCGCTGAGCACGGGCAGCCGGGGCGCCTGCGCGCGCTCCGGCGGGGTGCCGGTGGCGAGGGCGAGGGCGGCGGCTAGCGGGAGCGCCCCGGACAGGGCCGCGGCGGCGGCCGTTCCGGTACCGGTCGCGGCGAGACCGGTCGGGGTGAGGCCCCAGGCGGTCAGGGCGGTGGCGAGGGCGTACTCGTGGGCGAACGCCGCGTGCGGGTCGTCGCCGGCGAGCAGGTCCTCGGTGCGGCCGGCCCGGCCGAGGGCGGCGGCGCAGGCGTCGGCGGCGTCCCGGTAGGCGGGCACCGCGCCGTACAGCCCGGCGGTGTCCGCCGCGTCGGCGCCGGTGCCGGTGAGGACCAGCACGGCGCCGGTCTCGCCGGGCCCGGCGACGCCCTGCCGGGTGCGCGCCTCGTCGCCGAGGGCGAGGGCCATGGCGGCCTCGCGGGTGCCGCGGGCGACCACGGCGAGCCGGTGCGGATGAGCCCGGCGGCCGAGCCCGAGGGTCTGGGCGACGGCGCTGAGGTCGAGGCCGGGGCGGGCCCTGAGGTGGCGGGCGAGCGCTCCGGCGGACTGCTTCAGGGAGTTCGCGGAGCGGGCGGAGAGCACCAGCAGCTCCGGGTCGCGGCCCGGGTCCGTCTCGGTGCGGGCCGGCGGCTCCTCCAGGACGACGTGGGCGTTGGTGCCGCCGATGCCGAAGGAGCTGACGCCCGCCCGCAGCGGGTGGTCGCCCTCGGCCTTCCAGTCGGTGGTGCCGGTGTTGACGTAGAAGGGGCTCGTGGCGAAGTCGATCTCGGGGTTGGGCCGGGTGTAGTGCAGGCTCGGCACCAGCGTGCGGTGTTCCAGCATCAGCGCGGCCTTGATCAGGCCCGCCATCCCGGCCGCGGTGTCGAGGTGGCCGATGTTGGTCTTCACCGAGCCGAGCGCGCAGTACCCGGTGCGCTCCGCGCCGCCCTGCCGGAACGCCTCGGTGAGCGCGGCGACCTCGATCGGGTCGCCGAGCGGGGTGCCGGTGCCGTGCGCCTCGACGTAGCCGATGCTCCCGGGGTCGACGTCGGCGACGTCCTGGGCGTCGGCGATGACCTCGGCCTGCCCGGCGATGCTGGGCGCGGTGTAACCGGTCTTGGCGGAACCGTCGTTGTTGACGGCGGAGCCCTTCACGACGGCGTGGATCCAGTCGCCGTCGGCGAGCGCCTCGGAGAGCCGCTTGAGGACGACGACGCCGGCGCCGCTGCCGATGACGGTGCCCCGGGCCTCGGCGTCGAAGGCGCGGCAGTGGCCGTCGGGAGAGAAGATCATGCCGTCCTGGTACTGGTAGCCCTGGCGCGGCGGGGCGAGGTGCACGGCGCCGACGAGGGCCATGTCGCACTCGCCGCCGAGCAGGGCGAGGCACGCGGTGTGCACGGCCACCAGGGAGGTGGAGCAGGCGGTGTTGACGCTCATGCTGGGGCCGCGCAGGTCGAGCTTGTAGGACACTCGGGTGGCCAGGAAGTCCTTGTCGTTGGCGAGCATCAGCCGGTAGTGGTCGACGGTGGACGCGGCCCGGTAGCGCTCGCCGAGGTTGTGCAGCAGGTAGGTGTTGAGGCCGGCGCCCGCGTAGACGCCGATGTGCCCGTCGGTGCGCCCGGGGTCGTATCCGGCCCGCTGCAGGGCCTCCAGGGCGCACTCCAGGAAGACGCGGTGCTGGGGGTCGAGGATCTCGGCCTCGTCGTGGGTGAACTGGAACAGCTCGGAGTCGAACAGGTCCGTGCCGTCGACGGTCTGGGCGGCCCGGACGTAGCGGGGGTCGGCCAGCCGTTCGGCGGGGACGCCGGCGGCGAGCAGTTCCTCGTCGGTGTAGCGGGTCAGGGTCTCGCGGCCCTCGCTGAGCACGTCCCAGAACCGCTCGACGGAGTCCGCGCCCGGGAACCGGCAGGCCATGCCGACGATGGCGACGTCGGAGTCGGAAGGGGTCATGGTGGTTGTCTCCTGTTGCTGCTGGTTTCTCAGCCGAGCTGTATGCCGAGGTCCGCGGCGACGGACCGCATGTCGAGGAAGCTCCTGGCGACGAAACGGGCGGCGTCCTCGCCGGCGTCCATGCGCTGGAACAGGTCGATCAGGGTGCGTTCGTGCTCGTCGCGGTCGCCCTCGCCGGCGGCGATCTCCCGGACCACCGTGCCGAGCCGCTCCTCGACGTCCGCGAGGTCGAGCGAGCGGGGGAACTTGATGCTGAAGGTGTTCCGGTCGTAGGAGGCGTTGCGCTTGACGGACCGGACGTGGCTGGCCGCGTTGAGCTTGTAGAACATGCAGTCGAAGTTCTTGAACGAGTAGTAGTTCAGGAGCGGGAAGAGCGTGCAGTGGGTCTCCATCGGCGAGGACTCGTACAGGCCCTTGGCGCGCAGTTCCTCGACGATGCGGTCGGGGTCGTAGTCGTGGCGCATCGCGATGAACGGGAAGACGATCTTCGGCAGGTTCTCGTCGTCGTCGAAGAGCAGTTCCTCGAGCTGTCCGCCGAAGAGGGTGTCGGTGAGCCGCTCGCCGAACGTCTTGTAGAAGTCGCGGACGATCTCGCGGACGTTGGACTCCATGGTGAGGATCTGCTGCGGGTCGGCGCACAGCGCGATGTAGGGGATCTTCTGCCGGTAGGCCATGAGGATCGCGCGGAGCACGAAGAAGGTGCGGCAGGAGACACAGGGCAGCTTCTCGTCGAGGTAGTTGCCCGGCTTCTTGGGCGCGGGGCGGTTGAACACCTCCCGCATCATCAGCTTGATGTTGTCGTCGTCGGCGTCGAGGACGAACGTCGCCGGGATCTTCTCCCGGGCGAGCGCGATGTTCTGCGCGGCGTGCACGCTCTCGAAGGGCACGTCGAAGGTGAAGGCCAGCACCCGCTTGCTGTACTCGTTGGCGAACTTGTCCAGCATGTACGTGCTGTCCTTGCCACCGCTGTACATGAACAGGCAGTCGTACTCACCCGGTCCGGCCTTCGCCTGCTGGAACTCGGTGAACACCTCGCTGGTGTAGCGGTAGTTGACGAGGAGGTCGGAGGCGAAGTCCAGGTTGCACAGGTTGCACACCCCCTGGTCGTCGAGCACCACCCCCGGGTGGTCGGCCTTGAGCGAGCAGACGGTGCAACTGGACACGGAACCCCCTGTGGAACCTGTCGGATACGGCTGTGCGGTGTGTGTGGTCGGTGCGGTGCGGTGGCCGGTCGTCACGGGCGCTGCCTCCGGTCGCGGCGCCGGGTCAGCGCGCCGACGTCGCGGGAGCGCCGGGGCCGGCGCGCGGCGGGCCCGGTGTCCTCGCCGGCGTGTGCGGCCATGGCCCGTACGGTCGGATGGCCGAACATGTCGAGGCGGGTGACCCGCAGGCCGAGCCGCTCCCGCAGGGCGGCGACCACGGAGGTCAGGCGCAGTGAGTCGCCGCCAGCGTCGAAGAAGTTGTCCTCCGCGCCGACCTCCTCCAGGCCCAGCACCTCGCACCAGATGCCGGCGATGCGGCGTTCCAGGTCGGTGCGGGCGGCGGCCCCGCCCCCGGCGACGCGGGTGCCGCCCGGCCGGGGCAGCGCTCCCCGGTCCACCTTGCCGTTCGGGGTGAGGGGCAGCTCCGGGAGGGCGACGACGGCGGCCGGGACCATGTAGGCGGGCAGGACCTCGCGCAGGCCGGCGCGCAGCGCGTCCGGGGCCGGGGCGCCGGGCCCGGTGACGTAGGCGACCAGACGGCGCTCGCCCGGCCGGTCCTCGCGCACCACGGCGACGGCGGCGGTGACCCCCTCGGCGCGCCGCAGCGCGGACTCCACCTCGCCGAGTTCGACGCGGTAGCCGTTGAGCTTGACCTGGCCGTCGATGCGCTCCAGGTACTCCAGGCGGCCGTCGGGCAGGTGCCGCACCAGGTCGCCGGTGCGGTAGGCCCGGCCGGTGCCGCCGTCGGGTGCGGTCACGAAGCGTTCGGCGGTCAGCTCCGGGCGGCCGAGGTAGCCGTCGGCGACGCCGTCGCCGGACAGGTACAGCTCGCCCGGGACACCGGGCGGGACCGGGACGCCGCGCTCGTCGAGGACGTGGCAGCGGGTGTTGCCGATGGGGCGGCCGATGGTGACCTGCTCGCCGGGGCGCACCCGGTCGACGGTGGACCAGATGGTCGTCTCGGTCGGCCCGTACATGTTGTACAGGGCGCCGACGAGCGGCGCGAGGCGGTCGGCGAGTTCGCCGGGCAGTGGCTCGCCGCCGCACAGGGCACGCAGGGTCGGGTCGCCCCGCCAGCCGGCGGTCAGCAGCATCTGCCAGGTGGTCGGGGTGGCCTGCAGGACGGTGGGCGCCGACCGCTCCACGCGCTCGCGCAGGGCGAAGCCGTCGGCGGCGACGGCGGCGGACAGCACCTCCACGGTGCCGCCGCGCACCAGCGGCAGGTACAGCTCGAGGCCGGCGATGTCGAAGCAGACGGTGGTGAGGGCGAGCAGCGAGTCCGTGGAGCCGAAGCCGGGGGTGCGGGCCATGGTCCACAGGAAGTTGACCAGCGCCCGGTGCCCGACCTGGACGCCCTTGGGCGCCCCGGTGGAACCGGAGGTGTAGATGACGTAGGCGGGCGCGCCCGGCTCGGACCGGTCGAACGGTCCGCTCCCGTCCGCGCCGGGCGTGGTGCCGGCCAGGACCTCCGGCACGACGACGGGGGTGGCCGGGAAGGCGACGAGGGTGCCGCGCAGGGTTTCGTCGGTGAGGACGAGGCCGGCCCCCGAGTCGGTCAGCATGTGGCCGATGCGGGCGGCCGGGTAGATGGGGTCGATCGGCACGTAGGCGGCGCCGCTGCGCATCACCGCGAGCAGGCTGACCAGCAGCTCCGCCGAGCGCTCCAGAAGGACACCGACCACGGTCCCGGGGCCGGCGCCCAGCCCGGCCAGGTGCCGGGCCAGCCGGTCGGCCGCCGCGTCCAGTTCCGCGTAGGTCAGCTCGCGGTCCTCGAAGCGTACGGCGGTGACGTCCGGGGCGGCACAGGCGAGGTCGCCGATGAGCCGGCTGACGGTGCGCTCGCGCGGGTAGTCGGCTGCGGTGTCGTTCCAACGCCGCAGCACCAGCTCCCGCTCCTGGGGGTCCAGCAGTTCGACGGAGCCCAGCGGGCCTTCGGGTTCCCTCGCGGCACCGTCGAGGAAGAGCGCGAAGTGTGCTGTCAGCCAGCCTTCCTGACGCTCCGTCACTTCAGTGCCGCAGAAGCGCACCGAGCCGTCGGCGTCGATCCGGACGGTCAGCGGGCGGCGGGCGGGCCCGGCCGGTCCGTCGGACAGGACCACGGCGACGGGCAGCCCGGTGCGGGCGGCACCGGCCAGCTCTGGGTGGCGCAGCGCCACGTCACGGCGATATGGCGCGCGGGCCCGGATCCGGTCCAGTTCGGCGCCGACCCGGCCGGTGAGGTCGTCGAGGGTGTCCTCCAGCAGGCCGTGCGGGGCGCGCAACGGCACCTCGGTGGCCAGCAGCCCGGCCGCCGCGCCACCGGCGGGCGGGACGGACACGGCGACGTCCTGTTCGCCGCCCCGGGAGAGCCGGGCGAGGAAGGCCAGGACGGCGGCGAGCGCGACCCGCTCGGGCGCGGCGCCGTCGCGGGTGAGGGCCTCGGGCAGCGGAACGGGACCGGCCGGGCGGGCCTGCTCGGCCAGGCCGCCGAACCGGGGCGGCAGCATGGGCTCCAGCGACCGGAGCAGCCGCAGCCAGTGCCGCTCCTGCCGGTGCGCGGCGCGGGCGGCCTCGGCCAGCTCGGCCGCGGCGGCGTCGCCGAGGTGCGGGAAGCGGCCGTCGTGGTCGTCGGCCAGGATCGCGGCGAGCGCGACGGGGTCGAGCCGTTCGCCGGACAGGCCGGCGAGATCGGTGAGGCGCACGTCCCGGTCGCCGGTGGCCACGGTGAGGGCGTCGGAGCCCGAGCCGACGACCGTGCCGGGCGCGGCGGTGGAGGCCCGGCCGGTGACCTCCGCACCGCGTACGGCGACGAGTTCACCGCCGAGGGCGAGCAGCGCGGTGCCGAAGTCGTTGCGGCGGCGCCCGAACGACGTGGCCCGTACCAGCGCGTCCAGCTCGGCGGCGGGCTGGTGCCAGTCGAAGACACCGGCGCGCGGCAGTCCGTCGTAGCGGCCGTGGTAGGTCCGCAGGCCGAGGTCCTGCGGGGTACGGGTGACCGTCCCGGCGGCGAGCTCGTCGACCAGTTCGGCGAAGGACTCGATGCCCGCCTCGAAGCAGGCGACGTCCAGGTCGTGCGCGGTGGCGTCCTGGTCGACGGGCAGCGCGCGCCGCTTGAGCACGTCGCCGGTGTCCGCCTCGCGGTCCATCACGTGCCAGGTCACGCCGTGCTGCTTGTCGCCCTCGAGGATCGCCCAGCTCGTGGCGAACAGACCGGCGTGCCGGGGCAGCGGGCCGTCGTGGAAGTTCACCGGCAGCCCGGTCGGCAGCGCCAGCACCTCCTCGGGCAGCATCCGCAGGTTGGCGATGCTGAACAGGTGGTCGAAGCGCAGCGGTGCCAGCCGCTCGGCGAGGTCCGGGCCGAACCGCACGGCGGCCAGGCCCTCGCCCTCGGCCCAGGCGAGCAGCTCGGGCGACGGGGACACCACGGCGGCCACCGTGTGCCCGCGGGCCAGGAGCAGTCTCGTGCACTCGACGAGGAGGGTCTCCTCGCCGATCACGACGCAGCTGAACGGCTCGGCAGTCATCGTGCGTCTCCTTCGAACTTCCCGCGCTCCGCGAGCAGTACGGCCAGCAGCTCGTCCACGGCCGCGTCGGACAGGCCCTCGATCAGACGCCCGGCGTCGGCGGCCGGGTCGGGACCGGCGGGGGCGGTGGCGGGCCCGGGGACCGTGACAGGTCCGGGGGTGGCGGGCCCGGTGGGTGCCGGGACCGCTCGGGCCTCGGGAGCGGTCGGCTCCTCGGGCCGGATCGCGGCTTCGGGAGCCGGTTCGCCGACCGGCTCCGGGGCCGGTCCACCGGTCCGTTGCGGGGCCGGTCCACCGGTCCGTTGCGGGGCCGGTCCCGTGGTCGTCGTCGCCAGGCCGTGGAAGTGCTCGGCCAGGCGCCGGACGGTGATGCGCTCGAAGAGCAGCGTCGCCGGCTGGGGGCCGTACACGCCCTCCAGGGCCCGGGTCAGTTCCAGCACGACCAGCGAGTCCACTCCGTAGTTCTCGAAGGTGAGGTCCGGGTCGAGCTGGTCCGGGGCGAGCTCCAGCACCCGGGCGAACACCTCGGTCACCTTGCGGAGTTCGTCGTCGACGGCCGCGCGGTCACCGGCGGGAACGGCCGGGGTCCCGTCCGCGACGGGAGCGACCGGGGCGCCGGCGGCCCGGTGCGCGGCCTGGACCGCCGGGGGCCGGGACGCGGGCACCAGGCCGTCGCTGACGGCGGCGATGACGCTCTGGAAGGCCGGGCCGGCCTGCGTGGCCGGCGCCGCCGCGCCGATGTGGGTGAACCCGCAGACGGCGAGCGCGTCGCGCCACTGGCGCTCGCTCGCCAGCGGCGAGCGGGGCAGCCGCTGCTCGGGGTCGGCGAACAGCCACCAGCCGGGGGTGAGTCCGAAGACGAGCGCGAGCTGGTCCCGGGGCCGGGTGCCCTCGACCAGCAGCAGGGCCCCGTCCCGCCGCAGCAGCGCCTTGGCCCGCAGCAGCGTGTCGGTCAGGCGCTGCGTGGCGTGGAACACGTTGGTGCCGAGCACCACGTCGTACGCGCCGGGCTCGATGCCCTGGCCCTCGGCGTCCGCCTCGATGTCGAGCACTTCGAAACGGGCGAAGGGGTGGCCGGCGCCGAACCGGGTCCGGGCCTTGCGGACGAAGGCCGGGGAGACGTCGGTGAAGACGTACTCCACGGAACCGGCGTACGGCGCCAGCGCGGCCAGCACCGTCGCGGTGGTCCCGCCCGTGCCCGCGCCGACCTCCAGGATCCGCACCGTGCGGCCGGGCTCGGCGGCCCGGCGGGCGCGTACCCGATCGGTCACCAGCCGCGCCACCTCGGTGTTGCAGCGGTCGGTGACCGGGTCGCCCCGGTACACGGCGGCCACGCGCTCGGCGGAGCCGTCGGGGAAGAGGACGTCCATCGCGGAACGGCGGCCGGTGAGCACGTCGGGCAGTGCGGCCAGGCAGTCCCGCAGCAGCGAGCCGATGGGGGTGAGGGCCGGGTGCCGGTCCGTCAGGTCGTCGAGAGCGGCCACCAGGGCGGCCTCGTCCTCCACGGCGCGGTCCGTCGGACGCAGAGCGCCGTCGTCGTCGGCGCGCAGCACGCCCGAGGTCACCAGGATGGCGAGCTGGGCCTCGAACAGCGCCCGGTGTTCCGGTACGACACCCAGCCGGGCGGCGAGTTCCTCGTGTCCGGGCCCGTGGGCGCCGGGCGTGAACTGCTCGAACAGGCCGGCCCGGCGCAGTGCCGGGGCCAGCAACCGGTGCGCGAGATCCTCCAGCAGGTCGACCGCGCGCTGGTGCCCGGCCAGTTCGCCGTCGTCGGTGATGGTCCGGCCGGTGAAGCGGACCTCGGGCAGCGGGCCGGGCGTGCCGCCGGGCAGCCCGGGCAGCACGGTCAGGGTGCGGTCCGGGTCGATGCCCAGGTTGTCCAGGATGTGCCGCTCGGCGTCCAGCGCGAACACCTGCGGCAGGCCCGCCGCCAGCGCGCGCTCCACCACGGCCATACCGCGCTCGGCGGTCAGCGGACGGATGCCGGCGGCCTCGAACCGGCGCAGCACGCGCTCGCGTTCGGCGTCACCGCCCGCGTGCCAGTACCCGAGGTTCAGCACCCGCACCGGGAAGGGCAGCGTCCGCCCGGCGTGCGCGGCGTAGGCGTCGGCGAAGGTGCAGCCGGCCGCGTAACCCGCCTGGCCGTGGTTGCCCTCGAAGGCGACGCCGGAGGAGTAGAAGAGCACGAAGTCCAGCGGCTCCTCGCGCACCGCGTCCAGCACCGCGAAGGCGGTGTCCGTCTTGGACTCCACGGCGCGGCGCAGCTCCCGTTCGGACAGCTCGCGCAGCTCCCGGTTGACCAGCACCATCGCCGCGTTGAACACGCCGTGCAGGGCGCCGAACTCCTGCCGGGCCAGCCGGACGGCCTCGGCGAGCGCGGCCGGGTCGCCGGCGTCCAGGGCGAGGTGGCGCACCTCGGCCCCGTCCTTCTCCAGCTCGGCGATCACGCGCCGGCGCGTCTCGTCCAGCGGGGAGCGGCCGACCACGACCAGCTTCGCCCCGTAGGCGCGGGCGAGATGCCGGCAGGTGTCCCGGCCGACGGCACCGAGACCGCCGACGACGAGGTAGACACCGCCCTGCCGGAACGAGGGTGTGGCGCCGGGCAGTTCGACGCGCTCCAGGGTGCGGACCCGGCGCACACCGGCCCGGATCGACACCGGGGCCGGGCGGGCCGGGAACGGCTCGGCCACGATCGCCCGCGCGGTGTCCGCGGCCTCCGCGGAGCGCACGTCGACCAGCGCGACCCGCAGGTTCGGGTACTCCTTGGCCGCCACGGACGCCAGTCCCGCGAGGCCGGCGGCCCACGGGGCGGAGGCGTCGCCCGCCTCCAGCGGGTGCACGTCGGTGGTGACGACCTTCAGCCGCAGCGGCCGGTCGAGGACACCGTGCCGGTCCAGGGCCCGCACCAGGCGGTGCAGGGCGAGGACCGAGCGGTCCGTCAGGGCCCGCAGTTCACGCCGGCCGGCGGGCTCGCGGCCGGTGCCGGCACCCGTTTCGGGGCCGGTTCCGGTGCCGAGGAAGTAGACCAGGTCCGGCGTGGCCTCGCGCAGGGCGCGGTCCAGGCCGGCGTCGGTCAGACCGTCGGCGCCGATCCGCAGCCGCCGGACGTCCGCCCCGGTGTGGGCGGTGGCGAGGTCCGCGGCGAGGCCGGTGTCCGGACGCTCGGCTATCAGCAGCACGGTCCGGGCGGGTTCGGCCCGCCCGTCGGCGGGCCGGGCGGTCCACACGGGCCGGTGGACGACCACCGCCGGGTCCTTGGCCTGCCGGTAGGCCAGACCGGTGAACCGGACGCGCGGGGCGCCGGCGTCGTCGCAGAGCAGGACGTCGTAGCGGTCGGTGCCGGTCCGGCGGACGTACGACCAGCCGGTGACCGGGACCCGGCCGAGGACGTCGACGCGGTCGGCCGCGAAGGGCAGCATCGGCCTGCCCGGACCGGCGCGGTGGCGCGCCATCAGGGCGGCGACGGTGTGCAGGGCGGCGTCCAGCACGCCCGGGTGCAGGGCGTGGTCCGCGTCGCCGTCCACGGCGCCGATCCGGCCCAGTACCTCCTCGTCACCGGTCCAGACCTCGCGGACCCTGCGGAAGAACGGCCCGTACGGCAGGCCCTGGTCCGCCAGCAGACGGTAGAAGGCGTCCCCGTCGGGGCCCGCGTCGAGGCGGGCGCGCAGCTCCACCACGTCGAGCGCGGCCTGGGCGTCCTGGGCGACGCCGACCCGGCCACGGGACCGTACGGTGCCGTCGGGGCCGCGCACCTCGTACCCGTCGCCGTCCAGGGCCACGGACACGTCGCCGCCGGGACCGGACAGGGCCAGCGGGGCCACCCAGCGCACGTCCGTCAGGGCCCGGCCGGTCAGTGCGCCGTGCGCCTCGGCGACGAGGTCGAGGTGGCCGGTGCCCGGCAGAATGGGCCGGCCGCCGACGACGTGGTCGCGCAGCACGGGCTCGGCCGCCGCGAGCCGCCGCCGCCACTCGCGGGGCGCGGCGGGGGCGGGTGCCGGTGCGGCCGGTGCCGCGTGCGTGGGGACGCGCGGGGCGGGGACGCGCGGGGCGGGCACCTGGGCCTGGGCGGGGGCCGCCGGGCCGGGCCGGGGCGCTGCGGCCGGTGTGGCGGGGCCGGTGTCCAGCCAGTGCCGTACGCGCTCGAACGGGTAGGTCGGCAGCGGCACCCGGCGGCGTGTGCCGGGGCGCATCCGGTCGACCAGGTCCCAGTCGACGGTGACACCGGACACCCACAGCCGGGCCAGCAGATCGTCTCCCCCGGCGCCGATCTGGGCGGCGAGGAAGTCGTCGCCGCCGACGGCCTCGGTCAGCAGGCCGGCCAGCGCCGGATGCTGCTCGACCCGGCCGCGGTGCAGCCTCTGGTCGTCCTCACCGCGCCCGAAGGCGGTGAGCGCGGCCGCCGCGTCGGCGAGGTCGGCGGCGACGAACGCCAGCCGCTCGGCGAGGGGTTCGCGGCCGGTACGCAGGGTGTGCGAGACGTCGGCGAGGCGCGGCGCGGCCGGGTCGGCCTGCGCGGCGGCGCCGAGGGCCTGGCCCATCCCGGCCGCGTAGGCGCGCAGCCGGGTCTCGTCGCGGGCGGAGAGCACGATCAGGCCGGGCGTCTCGGGTCCGGGGTCGGCGGGTTCGGGTGCGAGGTACTCCTCGACGACGACGTGGGCGTTGGTGCCGCCCGCGCCGAAGGAGCTGACGGCGGCGCGGCGCGGCAGCGGGCGGCCGTCGGCGTCGTGCGGCCGGGGCCAGGGCTTCGTCTCGCGCTGCACGGTGAACGGCGAGCGGGTGAAGTCGATGACGGGGTTGGTCTCCTCGGCGTGCAGCGTGGGCAGCAGGGTGCCGTTGCGGAGCTGGAGCACGGCCTTGGTGAGCCCGGCGATGCCCGCGGCCCCCTCCAGGTGGCCGATGGCGGACTTCACCGAGCCGAGCGCGCAGAAACCGGTGTCGCCGGTGTCCCGGGCGAAGGCCTGCGCGAGCGCGGTGTGCTCGATCGGGTCGCCGAGGGCGGTGCCGGTGCCGTGGGCCTCGACGCAGCCGATGGTCCGCGCGTCGATGCCGGCGGCGGCCAGCGCCTGTTCGATCAGGGCCTGCTGGGCCTGTGGGTTGGGCACGGTGAAGCCGCTGGTGCGGCCGCCGTGGTTGACGGCGGTGGCGCGGATCACGGCGTGCACGGTGTCGCCGTCGCGCACGGCGTCCGACAGCGGCTTGAGCAGCACCGCGCCGACTCCCTCGCCGGGCACGTAGCCGCTGCCGCCGGCCCCGAAGGCACGGCACCGGCCGTCGGTGGACAGCATCGTCCGGTGGCTGAGGTGGACGTACTTGTCGGGGTGGACGGAGACGTTCACCCCGCCCGCGAGGGCGTACGAGCACTCGCCGCGGCGGATGCTCTCGCAGGCCTGGTGGACGGCGACGAGGGACGCCGAGCAGGCGGTGTCCACGACCACGCTGGGTCCGCGGAAGTCGCCGAAGTAGGAGACCTGGTTGGCGATGGAGGCGCGGTTGGCGAGGACCACCTGGTGGTTGCCGCGCGCCGATTCGGTGGCGGCGAGGACGGCGTAGTCGTCCCACATCACGCCGACGAACACGCCGACGTCGTGGCCCTGGCCGCCGAAGCGGGGCGCGGGGATGCGGGAGGGCGGGTAGCCGGCGTTCTCCAGCGCGGACCAGGCCGTCTCCAGGAACAGCCGTTCCTGCGGGTCCATGGTGCGGGCCTGCTTGGGCGAGATGCGGAAGAACAGCGAGTCGAAGCTGTCGACGTCGTCCAGGAAGCCGCCCCAGCGGCCGTAGCTGCGGCCGGGTGCGGCGGGGTCCGGGTCGAACAGGGCGTCGGCGTCCCAGCGGTCGGCCGGTACCTCGGTGACGCAGTCGCGTCCCTCGGCGAGGTTGCGCCAGAACTCGTCCAGGTCGCGGGCCTCGGGGTAACGGCCGCTGATGCCGATGACGGCGATCGGCTCGTCCCCGGCCGGTGCGGGCCGGGGCGGCTCCGGCCGGGTCACCGGCGCCGGGGCGGGCGCGGTGACGGGCGGCGCGGTCGTGGTGCCGGCGGTGTCGGCCGGGAAGAGGCGGGTCACTGCGTCGGCGTGTTCGGCCAGGACGTGGTCGGCCAGCTCGTCGACGGTGCGGCACTCGAAGAACACGGTGCCGCGCAGGCCGGGGAAGTCCTTTCCGAGCAGGGAGTTGGACTCCATGACGAGCACCGAGTCCATGCCGTAGTCGTCGAGCGGGATCCGGCTGTCGAGCCGTCCCACGGGCAGCTTCAGCACTCCGGCCAGGGCGGTGCGCAGATGCTCCACCAGCCGGGCCCGCACGCGGTCGTCCGCGGCGGGTCGAGCCGGTGCGGCCGGTGCGGCCGGTGTGTCGGCGGCGGGTGCGGCAGGCGGGTTCGCGGCGGGTGCGGCAGGGGTGCCGCCGGCCGGTGGCGTCGTGGTGGTGCCGGTGAGGGCCGTGTCGACGGCGGCCGCCTCGCCCCAGGCGGGGACCAGCCACGCGGTGCCGGCGCCGAGGGCGCTGTCGAGCAGGGCGACGCCCTGCTCGGCGTCGAGCGGCCGCATGCCGGTGCGGCGGGTGTAGGCGGCCAGTTCCTGTTCCCGGACCAGCCCGTCGACCCCTCCGACGGCCCACAGCGGCCAGGCAAGGGACAGGCTGCGGCCGTGCCGCAGGCCCTGCCGCGTCCAGTCGTCGCGCCGGGCCGTGTACAGGTCGGCGAACCGGTTGGCCGTGGCGTAGCTGGCCGCGCCGAAGTCCCCGATGACGGAGGAGACGGAGGAGAACACCACGAAGCAGTCGAGGTCGTCGTCGCGGGTGAGCCGGTCGAGGTGGACCAGGCCGTGGGTCTTGACCGCGAGCACCCGGGTGAACCGCTCCCGGTCGCCGGGGTCGGCGCGGCCCTCGTCGGCGACGCCGGCCAGGTGGAACACACCGTGCAGGGCGCCGAAGCGGTCGCGGGCGGTGGCCAGGGCGGCGGCCAGTTCGTCGGGGCGGGCCACGTCGGCGCGCGGGGCGAGCACCTCGGCACCGAGCCCGGTGAGCGTGCGGTGCCAGTCGCGCGCGGTGTCGTCCGGCTCGGAACGGCCGATCAGCACCAGTCTGGCCGCGCGGGTGCGGGCCAGATGCTCGGCGAGGACGCGGCCGATGGCTCCGCCGCCGCCGGTGACGACGTAGACGCCGCCGTCGCGCAGCGGTGCCGCGGTGGCGCCGGACGGCCGCACCGGCCGCAGGGCGCGGACCTGCCGGGCGCCGTTCGCCGTGCGGCGCGCCTCCAGCCCGGCCGCGCGGGGCACGGCGCGGAGTTCGGCGGCCACGGCCTCGGCGGTCGCGTCGGCGGCGAGGGCCGGAGCGACACCCAGGGTGAGCAGTTCCAGGCGGGGCGCGGTGGGCGCCGTGGACCGGGCGAACCCGGCCAGGGCGGCCCACTCCGGCCGGTCGTGGCCGCCCTCCTGGGGGTGGACGACGAGCAGACGCACACGGCCGGGCAGGGCGTCGGACCCGGCGGCTCCGAGCACCTGGAGCACCGTGCCGCAGACCCGGTCGAGCCGGCCGGCGGGGTCCCCCGCGTCCGGCGCCGGGGCGGGGGCGGTCAGGCCCCCGACGAAGGCGAGGTCCAGGCCGTCGGGGTGCGCGAGCCCGGCGAGGGCGTCGGCGAGGGCGCCGGGGTCCTCGGGGACGTTCACCACGCGGCGCCACACTCCGGTGGCGGCGAGGGCCGCCTCCAGTTCGGGGTGCCGGCCGAGGACGGCGAGGGTGTCGGCCGCATCCCCCTGCGCGGGTTCGGCGGCGGCCTGCCAGCGGGGTTCGTAGAGGCGCGCCTCACCGCCGGCGGGGGCGGTGGTACCCGGGGCGGGCGCGGCCTCGGGCTCCTCGGGCCTCGTGGTCCCGGATGCGGTGGCGGGCGCCGGGGTGCGGCCCGCGAAGTCACGGAGTTCGGCGAGGACGCGGCCCTGCTCGTCGTAGACGGTCAGGTCGAAGCGGCGGACGCCGGCCGTCTCCCCCGTCCGCCGGGCGTGGGCGAGGCACACCGGCGGCAGCGGCGCGTGCACGTCGAGCGCGCCGAGGCTGAAGGGCACCGCGAGTTCGCCCGCGCGGGGCGCGGTGGTGCGGCCGGCCCAGTGGCAGGCCCGCAGGGCGCCGTCGAGCAGCGCGGGGGGCACCTCGGTGACCGGGCCGCCGTCGCCGGCGTCGAGCCGGACCAGGGCCTCGCCGGACCCGGCGCGGATCTCGTCGATGACCTGGAAGGAGGGGCCGTAGCCGAACCCGGCGGCCGTGTAGTCGGCGTAGGCGCCGGCCCGGTCGCGCAGGACGGGCAGCCGGGCGCGCAGCGCGTCGAGGTCCTCCGGTGCGGCGGGCGCGGCGGCCGGAGCCGGGACGGCGCGGCCCCGGGCGTGGGTGGTGCGTTCGCCGCCGGTGTCGCCGTACACCTCGAAGAGCAGGGCGTCGCCGTCCGGCCGGAAGGAGACGTACAGCGTCCGCTCGGCCTCCGCGACCTCCACGGCGCGGCCCCACACCACCTCGCGCAGGGCGTGCCGGACGCCGGGCCGGGCGAGGTGGGCGGCGGCGCGGACGAACTCCAGCGTCGCGGCGCCGGCGAGCATGCGCCGGCCCTCGATGACGTGGTCGCGCAGCAGCGGGTCGCCGGAGCGCAGGGTCTTGGCGAAGCGGACCTCGTCGACGGTCGACTCGTTGGCGTCGACCAGGGGGTGCGGCGCGGACGTGCCGAGGTCCGGGTCGAGCGGGATCCAGTAGCGCTCGGGGGCGAACGGGTAGAGCGGTGCGCGGGTCCGGCGCGGGGCGGGGCCCGGGCGGCCGGCGTGCCAGGCCCGCCAGTCGACGTCGGCGCCGGTCAGCCAGCGGCGGGCCAGCTCACCGAGCGGGCCGTCGTCGGTGATCCCGGGCTCGGATTCTCCCCGGGCGCAGCGGCGCAGCGCGGCGGCGATGGTGGCACCGTCGGTGGCGACGACGGCGAAGCGGGCGTCCATGGCCTCGCGGCCGGTCTGGCTGGTGAAGCACAGGTCGGCGAGCGGCACCCGCTCCGTCTCCAGGAAGCGGGCGGCGCGTTCGGCGTGGGCGCGCAGCCGCTCCCCGTCCCGGGCGGACAGGACGAAGGCCACCGGCTCGCCGGTGTGCTGCCGCGCGGCGGGGACGTCGGCCGGCGGCTCGGGGCGGGGCGACTCCTCCAGGACCAGGTGGGCGTTGGAACCGCCGGCGCCGAAGGAGCTGAGGCCGGCGCGGCGCGGGGTGTCCCCGCCGGGCCAGTCGGCCAGGGCGCGTTGGACGCGGAACGGGGAGCGGTCGAAGTCGATGTTCGGGTTCAACTCCTCCGCGTGCAGCGAGGGCACCAGCGTGCGGTGGGTGAACTGGAGCAGCACCTTGGTGAGTCCGGCCATGCCGGCGGCGGACTCCAGGTGGCCCACGTTGGACTTGACCGAGCCGATCGGCCAGGTGCCGGGCCCGGCCTCGGCGGTGCGGTACGCCTGGCCGAGTCCGGTCAGCTCGATCGGGTCGCCGAGCGCGGTGCCGGTGCCGTGGGCCTCGACGTAGCCGATGCCGGCCGGGGAGACGCCGGCCCGCGCCATGGCCGCGGTGACGGCGCGCTGCTGGGCGTGCGGGCTGGGCACGGTGTAGCCGTTGGTCCTGGCGCCGTGGTTGACGGCACTGCCGAGGATGAGGCCGTGGATGCGGTCGCCGTCCGCCAGGGCGCGCCGGTACGGCTTGAGCAGGACGGCGCCGACGCCCTCGCCGGGCACGTAGCCGTCGCCGCCGGCGCCGAAGGCGCGGCAGCGGCCGTCGGAGGACAGGAAGCGGCCCTGGCTCAGGAAGGCGTACTTGTAGGGGTGGACGGAGACGTTGACGCCACCGGCCAGGGCCAGTTCGCTCTCGCCCCGGCGCAGACTCTCGCAGGCCAGGTGGATCGCGGTCAGCGAGGAGGAGCACATGGTGTCCAGCGCCATGCTCGGACCGGAGAGGTTCAGGGCGTGGCTGACCCGGTTGGCGATGGTCGCGAACGACGAGCCGGTCAGCGGGCGGCCGCCGCGCAGCGCGTCGAGGGCGCCGTGGAACTGGTACTCGCCGTACATCACGCCGACGTAAACGCCGACCGGACGGCCCGCCAGGTCGGCGCGGCGGTAACCGGCGTCCTCCATGACGTGCCAGGCGTTCTGCAGGAACAGCCGTTCCTGGGGGTCCATCAGCTCCGCCTGGCGCGGGGAGATGCCGAAGAACAGCGGGTCGAAGCGGTCGACGTCGCGCAGGAACCCGCCCCAGCGGGTGTGGGCGCGGCCGGGTGTGGCCGGGTCCGGGTCGTACCAGCGGGTGTGGTCCCAGCGGTCGGCGGGGATCTCGCTCACGCAGTCGCGGGCCCGCACCAGGTTGGCCCAGAACTCCTCGATGTCGTCCGCCATGGGGTAGCGGCCGGCGATGCCGATGACCGCGATGGCGTCGTCGTCCTCCGCCGACGAGGGGGCGGCGGGCCGGACGCCGGGTGCGGTGCGGGCCGTACGGGCCGTACGGGAGGAGCGCGGCGTCGCGGTGGCCGGGGAGGCGGCAGGCGACGACGCGGCGGCGGCCCCGCCGGTCTCCTCGGCCCCGGCGGTGCCGCGCAGTTCGGCGCTGTGGTGCTCGGCGAAGTAGCCGGCGAGTTCGCCGAGGGTCGCGTACTCGAAGAAGAGGGTCTTGGACAGTCGCTCGAAGTGCCTGTCGAGTTCGCGGTTGAGCTTGGTGATCGTCAGTGAGTCGATGCCATGGCGCTCGAACGGGTCGTCCTCACCCAGTTCGGCCGGGTCCAGGCCCGTCTCGGCGGCGATCAGGGTCCGCAGCAGCGTCACGGCAAGGGCGCGCGGCTCCTCGCCGCCCGGGGCGCCGGCCGCTTCGGCGGGGGCCGGGACACGGCCGGCGGGGGCGCGTCCCGACAGCGTGCCGTCGATCTTCCCCGGGTCGCCGTGAGCCGCGACGAACGCGCCGGGCACGCCGAGGACCCGCTCGAACAGGGCGAGGCCCGTGTCGGTGGGCAGGACGCCGAAGCCGGTGCGGGCGGCGATGTCCGCGGCGGCCTCGGCGGTCTGCCGCATGCCGCCGTCGGCCCACATGGGCCAGGCGACCGAGGTGATCCGCGGGTGGCGCTCGGCGTAGGCGTCCAGGTAGGCGTTGGCGTACGCGTAGTCGGTCTGGCCCGCGCTGCCGACGTGGGCGGCGATCGAGGAGAAGGCGACGAAGAAGTCCAGCGGGTCGTCGGCGGTGGCGGCGTCGAGCGCGCGCACTCCGCTCACCTTGGGCGCGAGAACGGCGGCGAAGTCGTCGGCGGCCTTGGTCAGGGCGAAGCCGTCGCGCAGCACGCCGGCCGCGTGGACGACGCCGGCGATGGGGCCCATCTCCGTGCGTATCGCCGCCAGTTGGCGGTCCACCGCCGCCGGGTCCGAGACGTCCGCGGTGCGGTAGGACAGGCGTTCACCGAGTGCGGCGGGCGGCTGCTCGCCGCGTCCGAGCAGCACCACGCGGGCGTCGGCGCGGCCGAGGATCCAGTCCGCGACGGCACGGCCGAGTCCGCCCGCGCCGCCCGAGACGACGTACACACCGCCGTCGCGGACGGCGACGGGTTCGGCGGCCGGGGCCGGCGCGGGCCGGGGCACGCGGCGGCCGCCGGTGGTGTGGGCCACCTCGGCGTCGCGGCCGTCACCGGCCAGTTCGGCCGCGAGCGCGGCCGTCTCGTCGACGCCCTCGGCGAGTCCGACGGCCTGGACGGCGAGCAGCGGGTTCTCGGCCCGTACGGTCCGGGCGAAGGCGCCCAGAGCGGCGCGCTCGGGCCGTGCGCCGTCGGCCTCGTGACGGTGCAGCAGCAGGACGCGCACGGGCGTGGTGGGCCGGGTCCGCAGCAGCCGCTGGACCAGCCCCAGCGCCTCCTCGGCGGTCGGCTCGTCCACCAGCAGCACGTCCGGTGCGGCCGCCGGGCCGGCCTCCTCCTCCAGGCCGATCACGGCGTCCAGCCCGGCCCCGGCGTCCCGTGCGGCCCCGGTCTCCGGCGCGGTCACCTCGCCGACGCCGCAGGCGGTCAGGGCGGCGGTGAGCCGCTCGCGGCGGCCCGCGGTCGCGGCGAGGACGACGCCGGTGGCGCCGGCCGGGGTGTCGTCGGGCTCGGCGGGCGCGTCGGTCCAGCGGCGTACCAGCAGGGCCGGCTCGCTCGGTTCGCCGGACCCGCCCACGGCCGCCTCGCCCGTTCCGCCGAGCACCCGTACGGCCAGGTCGGTCAGCCGGGCGAGGACGGTGCCGTGTTCGTCGGTCAGGGTCAGGTCGGCGCGGGCCGACCGCTCGCCCAGCCGGTGGGTGGCGACCAGCGCCCGGCAGGCGCCGGCGACCGGGGCGTGCACGGTCAGCCCGGCGAGGGCCAGCGGCAGGAACCCCTCGGCGGTGTCACCGTAGGAGCGGGCGAGGAGCAGCACCAGGGCGTGCAGGGCGCCGTCGAGGAGCGCGGGGTTGAGGACCGCGCCGTCGAGCGTGGCGCCGTCTGGCAGTTCGAGGGTGGCCAGGGCCTCCCCCTCGCCCAGCCGGACCCCGGTGAGGGCGCGCATCCGGGGGCCGTAGTCGAGGCCGAGGCGGCGCAGCGTGTCGTAGCACTCCGGGTGCCGAAGCGTCTCGGTGCAGCGGGCGGCCGCCGCCGCGAGGTCGACCGGGGCGGGCCGTTCGGCCGGGCCCGGCTCGATGCCGCCGGCCGCGTACACGGTGTCGTCACCGGTGATCTCGAATCCGGCGCCGTCGTCCTCGCGCCAGAGCGAGACCAGCGAGGTGCGCGGCCCGGTGGCGTGGCTCAGCAGGCGCTCGAAGGAGACGTCGTGCAGGGAGACGGCCGTGCCGAGGGACAACTCGCCGGCCGCGCGGGCGAGTTCCAGGTGCGCGGCGGCGGGCATGACGGGTTCGCCCTGCACCCGGTGGTCGGCGAGGTAGAACTCCTCGCCGGTCCGGGTGGTGCGGTAGGCGAGGGTGTCGAGGGTGGAGACGTTCTCGTCGAGCAGGGGGTGCGGGCCCGGTGCGGCGAGCTGCGGGGCGGTGGCCTTGTCCGGTCCGGTCAGCCAGCAGCGGCGGCCCTCGAACGGGTAGGTGGGCAGCGGCACCCGGCCGCGCTCCTCGCCCGCGAACCAGCCGGCCCAGTCGACCTCGGCCCCGGCCTGCCAGGCACGGGCCACCGCGCCCCACGGCCCGTCGGCGACGCCGAGGGCGGCGCCGCGCACCTCGTCCGCCGCGCCGCGCAGCGCGATCCGGTCGCGGCCGGGGGCGGGGCGGGGCGCCTCGGTGCCGGGGCGGCCGAGAGCGGCCAGGGCCTCGGCGGGTGTCAGCGCGCCGGTGACGCACGCGGCGACGCGGGCGGCGAGTCCGTCGCCGTGGACGGCTACGGGCCGCAGCCCGAGGTCCAGCCACAGCCTGCCGAGCGCGTACTGCACGGCGAAGGCCGAGCCGGGGGCACCGTGGTCGAGCGCGCCGGCGGCCACGGCCGCCGCGTGGTGCCCGGCGAAGGCGGGTTCCGCGGCGCACCACCGCTCGGCCAGCCCGGCCGCGTCGGGCACCTCCTCGGCGAAGACGAAGGACACCTCGCCGGTGGCCGGCCGCTCGGGCACCTCGGCGCGGCGGAGCGCGTCGGCGAGGGCGGCGCGGTCGGCGCCGGTGACGGCGAGCCGGTACTCATGGGTGCGGCGCCCGACCGCCAGGGTGTAGGCGACGTCGGCGAGCGCGGCCCGGTCGTCGCGCTCGAGGTGGGCGGCCAGGTCGCCGGCCGCCGTGCGCAGCGCGCTCGGGGTACGGGCCGAGACCACCAGGACCTGCTGCGGGCGGGAGCCACCGGCGGCGGGCGCGGGCGGCGCCTCCTGGAGTACGGCGTGCGCGTTGGTGCCGCCGATGCCGAAGGAGCTGACGCCCGCGCGCAGCGGCCCGTCCCCGGTCCACGGGGTGGTGGCGGTGCTGACCTTGAAGGGGCTCGCGGCGAAGTCGACGGCCGGGTTGGGCGTGCGGTGGTTGATGGTCGGCACCAGGGTGCGGTGCTTCATCATCAGCGCCGTCTTGATGACGCCGGCGACGCCCGCGGCGGCGTCCAGGTGGCCGACGTTGGACTTCACCGACCCGATCGCGCAGAAGCCGGTGTCGGCGGTGGCCTCGCGAAAGGCCTTGGTGAGGGCGGAGACCTCGACGGGGTCGCCGAGCCGGGTCGCGGTGCCGTGGGCCTCGACGTAGCCGATGGAGCGCGGGTCGACGCCGGAGACGGTGTGCGCCTCGCGGATGACGGCACTCTGCCCGGCGGCGCCGGGGGCGGCGAAACTGACCTTGCCGCTGCCGTCGTTGTTGGTGGCCGTGCCCTTGATGACGGCGTGGATGGTGTCCCGGTCGGCGAGGGCGTCCCGCAGCGGCTTCAGGACGACGACGCCCACACCGTTGCCGAGGACGGTGCCGCCGGCGTCCGCGTCGAAGGCGCGCACGTGCCCGTCCCGGGACAGGATGGCGCCTTCCTCGTACAGGTAGCCCTTGACCTGCGGCAGTTTGACGGTGACACCACCGGCCAGGGCCATGTCGCACTCGCCGTTGATCAGGCCCTGGCAGGCCAGGTGAAGGGCGACGAGCGAGGTGGAGCAGGCGGTCTGCACGGTGTAGCTCGGGCCCTTGAGGTCGAGCTTGTACGACAGCCGGGTGGCCAGGTAGTCCTTGTCGTTGCCGACCATCACCGCGAAGTGGCTGGAGGTGGTGGTCTGGTCGACGTGCGGCAGGACGTGCTGCTGGAGGTAGGTGTTGATGGCGGCGCCGGCGTAGACGCTGATCAGCCCGTCGAAGCGGGCCGGGTCGTAGCCGGCGTGCTCGAGGGCCGCGTGCCCGGTCTGCAGCATGATGCGGTGCTGCGGGTCGGTCATGGCTGCCTCGGCCGGGGTGAACTCGAAGTACCCGGTGTCGAACAGGTCGACGTCGGGGATGACGCCGTGCGCCGGGACGTAGGCGGGGTCCGTGAGCAGCCGGGAGGGCACGCCCGCCGCCGCCAGTTCCTCGGGGCTGAACCGGGTGATGCCCTCGCGGCCCTCGCGCAGGAGGTGCCAGAAGGAGTCCAGGTCGTCGGCGCCGGGGAAACGCCCGGCCATGCCGATGATCGCCACATCCGTCTCGGCCGCCTGGACCTCGGGGCTGCTCACTGGGCCAACTCTTCCTTTTCGTACGGCTGTCCGGGTGCGGACGGCCGGTTGCCGGCTGTGCGGGGATGGGGGCGGGTGCCCGTCGGGGGTGCCGGGGCCGGGCACCGCGGCGGCCGTGACCGACGGCGGCGGTTCACCGTCCGGTCCTGCGTCGTGCGGGGCGCCGGCCGCTCTTTGGCTGGGGCCTGGCGGCGCCGGTGCGCGGGGCGGGCGGCCGGCCCCCGCCGGTGACCGGTGCCGGGGCGCGCAGTTCGGCGAGCGAGCCGCCGGGGTCCTGGGCGATCCGGGCGAGGAGGTGTTCGTAGGCACGGGCGAGGCGCTCGGCCGTGGCCGGGGTGAACAGGTCGGTGCTGTACTCCAGGTAGCCGGCCAGTCCCGCGCCGGTCTCCTGCACCACCAGGCTCAGGTCGTACCGGGACGTGCCGGCGTCGGTGCGCAGTTGGGTCACCACCAGGGCGCCGGCGTCGTCGGCCGACGGCACGTCCCAGGTGGGCAGTAGGTTGAACGTGGCCTGGAACAGCGGGGATTGGGCCGGGTCGCGGTGCGGCACCAGGGCGCCGACGAGGTCCGCGCACGGCACGTCCTTGTGGGCGTGGGCCTCGCCGGTGGCGTCCTTGGCCTGGGCCAGCAACTCGGTGAAGGCGCGCCGCGGGTCCGCGTCGAGACGCATCGGCAGCATGTTCACGAAGTAGCCGACCACGCCCTCCAGTTCGGCGTCGGGCCGGTTGGCGACCGGGGTGCCGATGACCAGGTCGGGGTCGTCGCTCTCGCCGCCGAGCAGGGCGGCGAACGCCGACAGCAGCGTCATGTAGAGGGTGGCGCCGTGATCCTGGCCGAGCCGCCTCAGACCGGCGGCCACATCGCCGGGGGCGCTCAGCTCGACGTGGGCGCCCCGGTACGTCTTCACCGGGCACCGTTCGTAGTCGGTGCGCGCCGACAGGCACCCGGGCGCTCCGTCGAGCCGTCGCAGCCAGTGGTCCCGCTGGCGGTCGAGCTCCTCGGCCGTGACGGCCGTGGCCTGCCGGCGGGCGAAGTCGGCGTAACTCATCGGCAGCGGCGCGAGCTCCGGCTCCTCGCCTCGGGCGAACGCCCGGTACAGGGCCTGCTGTTCGGTCAGGACGATGTTCACCGACCAGCCGTCGAAGACGCCCCACGGGCGGGTCAGTACGGCGATGTGCCGGTCGTCGGCGAGCGTGAGCAGATGGGAGCGCAGCGCGTACGGCCCCTCGGGGTCGAAGGGCCGGGCCCGTTCGGCGCGCAGCCAGGCGGCGAGGCCCGCCTCGTCGAGCGGGGCGGGCGCGACGGACACCGCGAAGCCGGCCGCGTCGTGCACGCGCTGGGTGAGGTCGCCGCCGGGCCGGCGGTGGTAGCCGGTGCGCAGCACGGCATGACGTTCCACGAGGGCGCGCACACTGCGGACGAAGGCGTCGCGGTCGAGCGGCCCGTCGAGCCGGAAGGCGAGCTGCACGTTGTCGTGCGCGGCGGCCAGATGCCCGGGCCGGTCGAGGAACCACAGGTCCCGCTGCTGCAGGGACAGGGGCGCGGCGTCCTCGACCGGCAGGCCGGGCGGATCGGCCGGGTCGGCCGGTTCGGCCGGCGTCGCGCTGCCCTGGCCGCCCGGCACCGAGGCGACGCCGTCGGCGGCGGCAGAGCCGGCTGCCCGCGGTTCGCCCTCCTGCGAGACCGAGGCGGTGCCGTCACCCGGCACGAGGGGCGAACCGGCAGGCGCCGAGCCCTCCTGCCCACCGGGCGCGTCGTCCACCGCGCCGGCCGGGCCTCCCGGCGCCGAGGCGGTGTCTTCGGCGGGCGCTGCGGCCGAACCGGCTCGCGCCGCGCCGCTCCGCCCGCCGCCGAGCAGGTCGTCCACCGCGGCAGCCATCTCGGCCATGCCGGAGGCGGTGAAGACCACCTGGAGCGGGAGGTCCGCGCCCATCTCCTTCTTCACCCGCAGCGAGAGCCGGGTGGCCAGCAGGGAGTGCCCGCCGAGGTCGAAGAAGCCGTCGTTGAGGCCGACGCGGGCGACCCCCAGCACCTCCGACACGATGCGGCACAGCTCGCGCTGGGTGGGCGTGTGCGGGGCGACGTACTCCTCGCGGGCCAGGTCGGCCTCGGTCGGCTCGGGCAGGGCACCGCGGTCGACCTTGCCGTTGCGGTTGACGGGCAGTTCGTCGAGGACGACGAACGCGGTGGGCACCATGTAGTCGGGCAGCCGCGCGGCCAGGTACTCCTTGAGCCGCCGGGCCTGCGGTGCGTCCGATCCGGCCTCCTCGCGCGGGTGCCGCACCGGGCTGACGTAGGCGACGAGGGAACGGGCGGCGCCGGTGCCGCGCGGCAGGACGACGGCCCGGTGCACGGCGGGGTGCCCGTGCAGGGCGTTCTCGATCTCGCCGGGCTCGACCCGGAAGCCGCGGATCTTGACCTGGTCGTCGACCCGGCCGAGGTGCTCGATCAGCCCGTCGGAACGCCACCGCACCAGGTCGCCGGTGCGGTACATGCGGGTACCCGGGGTGAACGGGTTGGCCACGACCCGCTCGGCGGTCAGCCCCGGCCGGCCGAGGAAGCCGCGGGCGAGCTGGTCGCCGGCGATGTACAGCTCGCCGGCGACGCCGGTCGGCAGCGGCCGCAACGCGTTGTCGAGGACGTACGCCTGCGTGTTGTACACGGGCGCGCCGATGGGCACGCGGGTGGCGCCGGGCTCGGGGGTGTACGGGCCGTACAGGCCGAGGGCGCCGCCCACCTCGGTGGGGCCGCACAGGTTGAACAGCAGGGTGTCGGGCAGGGCGCGCGCCACCCGCTCGGCCAGCTCCACGGACAGCGGTTCGCCGGTCGCCTCGAGCCGGACCAGGCCGGTGCACTCGGCGGCGGCCGGCTCGGAGAGGAACTCGGCGAGCATGGAGGGCACGAAGTCGATGTCGGTGATGCCGTGTTCCCGGACGGCCGAGGCCAGGTATTCGGGGTCCTTCTGGCCGCCGGGGCGGGCGATGACGATCGTCGCGCCGACCTGCAGCGGCCAGAACAGCTCCTTGACGGAGACGTCGAAGCCGATGGAGGTCTTGAACAGGATCCGGTCGCCCTCCTCGCCCCGGTAGACGCCCTGGTCCCAGGCGAGCCAGTTCATGCCGGCCCGGTGGGTGATGACGACGCCCTTGGGCCGGCCGGTGGTGCCGGAGGTGTACAGCACGTAGGCGGGGTGGTCCGGGCGGACCTCGGCGCCGGGGTCGGTGTCCGCCGTGCCGGAGGTATCGGGCAGCTCGTCGAGGACGAGCAGCGGGCGGGCGTCGCAGACCATCGTCTCGCGGCGCTCGTCGGGCAGGTCGGGGTCGAGCGGCAGGTAGGCGGCGCCGGACTTGAGGATGCCGTAGATCGCGACGAGCAGGTCGAGGGAGCGCGCCATGCCGACGCCGACGATCCGCTCGGGGCCGGCGCCCCGCTCGATCAGCCAGTGCGCGAGCCGGTTGGCGCGGGCGTCGAACTCCGCGTAGGTCAGGGCCTGGTCCTCGTGCACGAGCGCCGTCGCGTCGGGGGTGCGGGCGGCCTGGGCGGCGAAGGCGGCGGTGAGGGTGGGAGCCGGCATCGGGGTGCCGGTGTCGTTCCACTCGGTCAGCAGGCGCCGCCGCTCGGCGCCGGGCAGCACGTCGAGGTCCAGGGCGCGGGTGCCGGTTCCGTCGTCGGCGGCGAGGGCCTCGGTCAGGCCGGTGAGGGCGGTGAGGAGGTAGCCGGCGACGGCGTCGGCGGACAGCGAGTCGTCGACCTGGAGGTCGAGGGAGAGTTCGCTGCCGAAGTCGTCGACGGACACCGACACCGGGTAGTTGATGCCGTCGGCGGCGGCGACGAACCGCACTCCGGCGTCGTCGATGCGCGGGGCCTCGGCCTCGCCGTGCCCGGGTTCGAAGTGGCGGAAGTTGGCGACGGCGCTGAACAGCGGGGCGTCGCCGTCCATGCCGCTGCACCGCTGGGCCAGGCCCAGCGGGGTGTGCTCGCGGGCGACCAGGCCGCGCAGCGCGACGTCGACGTCGTCGATCAGCTCGCGGACGGTGCGATCGGCCAGCCGGACCCGCAGCGGGAGGGTGTTGATGAAGTTGCCGAGCATTCGCTCCACGCCGGGCACGCCCTGGAGCCGTCCGGACATCACCGAGCCGAAGACGACGTCGTCGCGGTTGCTGCACGCGGCCACGACCCGTGCCCAGGCGGCGTGGAACAGGCAGGCGGGGCTGAGCCGCAGCCGCCTGGCGTGGGCGCGCAGCTCGCCGGTGAGTTCCGCGGGGAGGGTGCGGCGCAGTCGGGTGACCCGGCGGGCGTCGCCGTGCACGTCGGCCAGGCCGAAGGGGAACGTCGGCTCGGTGACGTCGCCGAGGGCGGCGCGGAAGTGGTCCTCCGCCTCGTCGCCGGCCTGCCGGCTCATGGTGTGGGCGACGAAGTCGCGGTACGGCGGCGGGGGCGGCAGCAGGTCGGTGCGGCCGGCCATGTGCAGGGCCAGCTCCCCGAGGGTGAGCCGCAGCGAGGTGGCGTCCTCGATGAGGTGGTGGGCGGTCAGCAGGAGGTACCGGCGCTCGGAGTCCGGGTCCTCGGCGACCGTCAGCCGCAGCAGCGGCGCGCTGTCGAGGCTCATCCGCTCGGGTCCGGCCGTCAGGGAGCGGGCCTGTTGCCCGGCGTCCCCGCCGGGTTCGAGACGGACGCGGCGCAGCGGCAGCCGGGCGGTGCGGTGCACGACCTGCACGGGTTCGGGCAGTCCGGTGGTGAGGACGGCGGTGCGCATCACGTCGTGGCGGTCGACGACCGCCTGCAGGGCGGCGGTGAACCGGGCGCACGCCGCTTCGTCGTCGGCGACGTAGAGGGTGGAGACGAGGTAGGGGTCGTGGTCCGGGTCCATCAGGTGGTGGAAGAGGATGCCCTCCTGCGTCGAGAGCAGCGGGTAGACGTCCTGCACGTTGGGCGCGCCGCCGGGCACGGCCGCGGTGATCGTGTCGAGCTGGTCCTGGGTGAGGTCGATCAGGGGCAGCAGTTCCGGGGTGAGCCGGGTGCAGCCGTCCGGGATCAGGTTGGGCGGGGCGCTGTACCCGGCCGCGTCGGGGGTGTCGTCGATCCGGGCGGCGAGGGCCGCGAGGCCGGGCTCGGCGAAGACGTCCTGCACGGCCACGTTCAGGCCGTGTTCCTTGAGCCGGGCCACCAGCACGGTGATCATCAGGGAGTGGCCGCCGAGGGCGAAGAAGTTGTCCTCGGCGCTGATCCGTTCGGCGTCGAACCCGGTCAGTTCGGCCCATACCCGGGCGAGCAGCCGTTCGGTGCGGGTGGCGGGGGCGACGTAGGCGCGCTGGGCGAAGGCGTCGATGCCGGGGGCGGGCAGGGCCGCCCGGTCGAGCTTGCCGTGGGCCGTGACGGGCAGGGCGTCCAGGACGACGAAGGCGCCGGGCACCATGTAGTCGGGCAGGGCGGCCGCCAGGTGCCGGGTCAGCTCGGCCCGGTGGTCGTCGCACGGGTGACCGGGGTCCAGGACGGTGTACGCGACGAGGCGGGGGCTGCCCGGCTGGTCCTCGCGGACGAGGACGGCGCAGGCCCGCACGGCCGGGTGCTCGGCGAGGCGGTGCTCGATCTCGCCCAACTCGATGCGGAAGCCGCGCAGTTTGACCTGGCCGTCGGCACGGCCGAGGAACTCCAGGGTGCCGTCGGGCAGCCACCGTGCCAGGTCGCCGGTGCGGTACATGCGCGATCCGGGCTCGCCGAACGGGTCGGGCACGAACCGTTCGCGGGTCAGTTCCGGCTGGTGGAGATAGCCGCGGGCAAGTCCGGCGCCGGCGATGTACAGCTCGCCGGCGCAGCCGATGCCCTGGGGCTCGCGGGCCTCGTTCAGGACGTACAGCCGGATGTTCTGGATGGGCCGGCCGATGGGCACCGTGCGCGGGGCGGGTCCGGCGGGGCAGGCCCAGTGGCTGACGTCGACGGCGGCCTCGGTGGGGCCGTAGAGGTTGTGCAGGGGCGCCGGGTGGCGCTCGTAATGGCGGGCGCACAGGTCCGGGGGCAGGGCCTCGCCGCTGCAGAAGACGTGGCGGACGGTGGTGCACTCGCTCCAGCCCGGCTCCTCGACGATCGTGCGCAGCATGGAGGGCACGAAGTGCAGGGTGGTCACGCCGAACCGGCGGACGGCGGAGACCAGGTAGGCGGGGTCGCGGTGGCCGCCGGGCTCGGCGACGGCGAGCCGGGCGCCGGAGAGCAGGGGCCAGAAGAACTCCCACACCGACACGTCGAAGCTGTACGGGGTCTTCTGCAGGACGACGTCGTCCTCACCGAGGCGGTACTCGTTCTGCATCCACTCGATGCGGTTGACCGCCGCCCGGTGCTCGATCATGACGCCCTTGGGGCGGCCGGTGGAGCCGGAGGTGTGGATGACGTAGGCCAGGTGCTCGCCGGTCAGCCCGAGTTCGCCGGCGGGCAGGTCGTCCTCGCGGCCGCCGGTGACGTCCTGCCCGGCCCGGTCGCGCAGGGTGCCGTCGCGGTGCAGGCCGAGCAGGTGGGCGGCGCCGCGCAGGGGCTCGGTGTCCAGGTCCGGCTGGGTGAGGACGACCTGGACGCCGGTGGACTCGACGAGGGCGGCGCGCCGGGCGTCGGGGTGGGTCGGCTCGATGGGCAGGTAGGCGCCGCCGGCCTTGAGGGTGCCCAGGATGCCGGCGACCATCTCGGCGGAGCGGTGCGCGTGCAGGCCGACGAGGGTGTCCGGTCCGACGCCGTGCCCGCGCAGACCGTGGGCGATGCGGTTGGCCCAGGCGTTGAGTTCGCCGTAGGTCCAGGAGCGGTCGGCGTCGACGAGCGCGGTGCGCTCCGGGTGGCGGCCCACCTCGTCCTGGAACAGCTCGTGCAGGCAGCGGTCGGCGGAGTACGGCCGCCCGGTGTCGTTCCACACCTCGACCACCCGGCGGCGCTCCCCGGCGTCCACCATGCTCAGCCCGGACAGGGGCCGGGACGGGTCGGCCGCGACGGCCTCCAGCAGCCGCGTGTAGTGGCCGATGAAGCGCCGGACGGTCTCCCGGTCGTACAGGTCGGTGTTGTACTCGACGGTGCCGGCCAGCCCGTCCGGGGTCTCCCGCAGGTCGACGGTGAGGTCGAACTTGGTGAAAGTCAGCTCGACGTCGACCGGGGTGACGTCGAGGTCGCCGAGGGACGCGGAGCGATCGGTCTGCGCCTCCTGGAGGACGAACAGGGTCTGGAAGACCGGCGAGTGAGCGAGGCTGCGCTCGGTGTCGAGCGCGTCCACCACGGCCTCGAACGGCACGTCCTGGTGGTCGTAGGCCTCCAGCGCGGTCTTCCTGACGCGCGCGAGGAGTTCCGGGAAGGCGGGGTCGCCGGACAGGTCGGTGCGCATCACCAGGGTGTTGGCGAAGAAGCCGACCAGGTCCTCCGCCTCGCGCCGGTTGCGGCCGGCGACCACGGTGCCGACGGCGATGTCGCTCTGGTGCGTATAGCGGTTCAGGACGACGTCGTAGGCCGCCAGGAGGGTCATGTAGAGGGTGGCGTCGTGGGACTTGGCCACCTCGCGCAGCGCGCCGAGCAGTTCGGCGGGGCAGCTGAAGGTCTCACTGGCGCCCGCGTACGTCTTCACGCGGGGGCGTTCCCGGTCGGTGGGCAGGGTGAGCCGGGGGTCGACGCCCGCCAACTGGCGCTTCCAGTAGCCGACCTGGCGTTCCTGCACCTCGTCGGCGAGCCACTGCCGCTGCCAGTGCGCCCAGTCGGCGTACTGGACGGGCAGGGGTTCGAGCGGTGCGGGCCGGCCCGCACCGAACGCCTCGTAACAGGCCACCAGATCACGGAAGAACACCCCGACCGACCAGCCGTCGCAGACGCTGTGGTGGGTCGTGACGAGCAGGTGGTGCTCCTGTTCGGACTGCCGCAGCAGACGGGCACGGATGAGCGGTCCGCGCGCCAGGTCGAACGGGGCGGCGGCCTCCTCCCGGCAGATCCCGGGCAGGTGCGCCGGGTCGGCGAGTTCCTCCTGCGTGACGGTGAAGTCGGCGCCGTCACCGACGATCTGCCCCGGTACGCCCTCGTGTTCGGCGAACCGGGTGCGCAGCACCTCGTGCCGCTGGACGACCGCCGTCAGGGCCCGCAGCAGCGCGGGACGGTCGAGGCGGCCGCTGAGCCGCATCGCCACCGGGATGTTGTACGCGGCGCCCGTGCCGCCCAGCTTCTCCAGGAACCACAGGCGTTGCTGGGTGAACGACAGCGGCAGCGGCTCGCCGGTGTCACGCGGCAGGCGCGGCACGGCACGCAGCGCGGACAGGTCGACGCCCTGCTTGCGCAGCAGCGCGATCACGGCGCGCTGCCGCTTCGCGGGCAGGGAGCGGATCCTCCGGACGAGGTCCAGTCCGGTGTCCTGACTGGTGATGTCCATCGTCAACCTCTGCCTCAGCTCTCGATGTCCAGGGCGTCCAGCTCCTCGTCGCTCATGTGCTCGACGAGGGCGATGCTTTCGAGGATCAGGTCCACGTCGAGCGTGCCCGCGTCCGTCGTGCGGACGGCGCGCCGCCCGAGCTCCAGGGCCATGTCGGCGAGCCGGGGCGCACTGAAGACCGCCTCCACCGGCAGCTCCACGCCCACCCGTTCGGTCAGCCGGTTGATGAGGCGGGTGGCCAGCAGCGAGTTGCCGCCGAGGGCGAAGAAGTCGCTGCGGCCGTCCAGCCGCTCCGGGGCGACGCCCAGGACGTCGGCCCAGGCGCGCGTCATCGTGCCCAGGGTGTCGGAGGGCGTGCCGGGCTCGGCGGGCGTGTCCGGCGCGGGCGGTTCGGTCGCCGGCCGCCGGGTGGCGGCGGGCTGCTCTGGGGTGCGGCCGACCCAGTAGCGGCCCGTCTCGAAGGCCGTCGGCGGCAGCGGTGCCATGAGGCGGGGCCCGTCGTGCAGGCCGGCCCACGGCACCCGGACGCCGCGCGCCCAGAGTTCGGCGAGCTGCTCCAGGGCGCGGTCCTGGACCAGTCCGGCGAGGAAGCCCTCGCCGCGGGCGCCGGTCAGGACCGCGGCGAGCGGTCCGGCGTCCTCCTCGGCGTTGCCGCGGTGCACGCTCGCCCGGACGGCCGTCGTGGCCGGGCCCTCGGCGAGCTCGGCGGCGAGGGCGTCGCGGAGTTGCCCGCGGTCGGCGGCCACCACGGCGAGCCGCTCTGCCTGGGGCTCCCGGCCGAGCTGCGAGGTGTAGGCGAGGTCGGCGAGGCTCACCGTGGCGTCGCCGTCGAGGAAGTCGTGCAGTCGGCCCACGGCCGTGCGCAGCAGCTCGGGGGTGCGGGCGGAGACCAGGACGACCTGCGGTGCCGGGTCGTCCGGCACCGTGCGGACGGGAGCGGGCGGCGCCTCGACGACGATGCTGACGTGACTGCCGCCGGCCGCCACGGAGTTGATGAGGGCGCGACGGGGGGCGCCACCGCGCGGCTCCCAGCCGGTCGGCTCGTCGGCGAGCCGGAGGGCCGAACCCTCCAGGTCCAGCCGGGGGTTGGCGGTCCCGGTGGCGACGAGCGGGGCGACCTGGCCGTGCTGGAGCTGCAGCACGACCTTGGTGAGCTGGGCGATGCCGGAGGCCGCCTCGGGGTGGCCGAGGTTCGACTTCACGGTGCCCACCGGCACGGGTTCGGTGACGTCGGCGAACACCTCGCGCAGGGCGCGCACTTCGACCTCGTCGGAGAAGGCGGTGCCGTTGGCGGCGGCCTCGACGCAGCCGATGTCGGCCGGTGCGGTGCCGGCCCGTTCCAGGGCCCGTCGCATGGTGGCGACCTGGGTGCGGTGACTGGGTGTCATGAAGCCGTTGGAGCGGCCGCCGTGCAGTGAGGCGGTGCCCCGGATGACCGCGTGCACGGTGTCACCGTCCCGCAGCGCCGCGTCCAGCGGCTTGAGCAGGACGGCGCCGACCGCCTCGGCGGGCAGGTAGCCGTCGCCGTCGCGGAAGCTGCGCGCGCCGGGGTGGGTGCCGAGCAGTTGCATCTCGCCGAGTGCCAGGTACTTGTCGGGGTGGACGTTCAGGTTGACGCCGCCGGCGACGGCCAGCTCGCACTCGCCGCGCAGCAGGTCGGCACAGGCGAGGTGCACGGCCATCGCGGAGGACGTGCACATGCTGTCCACGGCCAGGCTCGGGCCCTCCAGGCCGAAGAAGTGGGAGACGCGGTTGGCGATGAGGTTGTACGAGGCGGAGGCGGTGAGCGCCGCCAGGGCCGGGTCGGCGGCCGCGTCCGCCCGGTACATCTGGTAGGCGGCGCCGACGTAGACGCCCACCCGCCGGCCGTGGCGCCGCTCGACGACCTCCTGGGTGACGCCGCCCTGCTCCAGCAGGTGCCACACCGTCTCCAGGAACAGCCGCTGCTGGGGGTCCATGGCGGCGGCCTCGCTCGGCGCGATGCCGAAGTGCAGCGGGTCGAAGCGGTCGATGCCGTCCAGGAACGCCCCCCACTGGGCCCGGTCGCCGCTGTCCCAGCGGTCGGCCGGCACCTCGGTGACGCAGTCCCTGCCCTCGCGCAGCGCCGCCCAGAACTCCTCCAGGTCGTCGGCGTGCGGGTAGCGTCCACTGATCCCGATGACGGCGATGCCGTCCGCACCCTGCTCGCTCTCGCGCCGGGCCGGTGCCGGGGTCCGCGGGAGCCGGGGCGCGACGGCCGGGGCGGCGGCGGGCGCGGGGGCGGGCTCGCCGACCAGGGCGCGCAGGGCCTCCGGATGGTCCGCGGCGAGATACTGGGCGAGGCCGCGTACGGTCCGCACCTCGAACAGCAGCGTCCGCGACAGCGGGCCGAAGGTCTCCTCCAGCGGCTGGAGCATGGTCACGGCGAGCACCGAGTCCATGCCGTACCGCTCCAACGGCGTGTCGGGGTCCAGCCGCTCGGGTCCCAGTTTCAGCGCCGCCGCGAGCACCCGCCGCAGGTGGGCCACGGCCCGCTCCTCGACGGCCGGTACGGCGGTGGCGGATTCGGCGACGCTTTCGGTGCCGGTGCCGGTGCCGGTGCCGGGGTCCGGGGCATCCGTCGTGACCGGGGCCGGCGGGGCGGCGTCGGTCGCCGGAGCCGGCGGGGCGCTCTGGGTCAGCGTGGCCGACAGAGCCGTGCGGTCGCCCGCGACGACCAGCAGCCCGCCGTCCTCGCGTACGCCCTCGTCGGCCAGGGCGAACCGCAGTGCCGCGAGCCCACGCCGGGTGTCGAGCGGCACGAGTCCCGTGGCGCGCAGTTGCTCCCGGACCGTGTCTCCGGCTCCCATGCCGCCCTCGTCCCACAGCGGCCAGCCGACGGACACGGTACGGCCGCTGCGCAGGCCCGTGTCGACGAGCCGGTTGCGGTGGGCGGCGTAGGCGTCCATGAACGCGTTGGCGGCGGCGTAGTCGGCCTGGCCGGGGTTGCCGAAGGCGCCGGCGATCGAGGAGAAGCAGACGAACAGCTCCAGCGGCTGCTCGCGGGTCAGCTCGTCGAGGTGGACGAGGCCGGCGACCTTGGGGGCGAGGACGCGCTCCAGTTCCTCGGCGCTCTTGCGGACGAGGAAGTTGTCGTGGACGACGCCGGCGGAGTGCAGCACGCCGGTCAGCGGCCCGTGCTCGTCGGTGATGTGGGCCAGCAGACGGGCCAGGGCGTCGCGGTCGGTGACGTCGGCGCGCCGGTGGTCGACGGTCAGGCCGGTGGCGCGCAGGGCGTCCAGCTCGGCCCGCTGGGCGTCGGTCAGCGGGGAGCGCCCGGTGAGCACCACGGTGGCCGTGCCGACGGCGGCGGCGATGTCCCGGGCCACGATGAGGCCCAGTCCGCCGACCCCGCCGGTGACAAGGTAGACACCGCCCTCCCGCCAGGGCGTCGGCGCGGGCCGCAGCGGGACCTCGGTGGGGCGGCGCACCAGGCGGCGGCCGTCACGGTGGCGCACCTCCGGCTCCGGGCCGGTGGCCGCCTCGGCTGCGAGACGGGCGGCGACGGTGGCGGGGGCGGCGCCGTCCAGGCACTCCACGTACTGCGTGTGCAGCCGCGGGTTCTCCAGGTGGGCGGTGCGCAGCAGCCCCGCCAGCCCGCCGAGGCAGGCGGCCGGGTCGTCCCCGGCGGTGCCCACGGCGGCGACCTGGAGCAGGGTGGGCCGGCGGACACCGCGCAGCAGCAGGTCGCGGGTCAGGGTGAACACCTGGCGCGCCGCGTCGGTGTACAGGCGGTCCGGCGGGCCGTCGGCGAGGTCGAGGACGGTGCAGGTCGTGTCGGCGGGCAGGGCGGCCCGCAGGGTGTCGCGGTCGCCGTCGGTGAGCCGGCCGAACACGACGACGTACCGTTCGGCGAACGCCTCGCCGGGCGCGGTGGCCCCGGTGGCGGGCAGGTCGGTCCAGCGGGGCCGCAGCAGGACGACGTCGCCGTCGTCACCGCCGGCGGACCGCCGCGGCGCGCCTTCGGTGTCGAGGTCGAACCAGCAGCGCTCGCGGGCGAAGGGGTAGCCGGGCAGGCTGATGCGGTACGGGCCAGGGCCCGTGGCACCGGCGAGGTCCCACTTCACGGCGCCGCCTTCGGCCCAGAGCGCGAGCAGGGCCTCGTGCCTGCCCTGTTCGCGCCAGGCGGTCACGGCGGCGCTGACGGCGTCGTCGTCAGCCTGCCGGTCCGGGCGGACGGTCCCCCGGGTCCAGGGCCCGGGCGCGGCGGGGGCGGCGGCGAAGGCGGCGAGCCGGTCGCGGGCCTCGGTGAGGGAACCCACGGCGAGGGCGAGGCGCTGCTCCAGGGCCATGCGTCCGGTCTGCAGGGTCCAGGCCACGGAGGGGAGGTCGGCGTCGGACAACTCGCCGAGCCGGGTGTGCAGGCGGCGGGCCTGCTCGACGAGCTGCTCCTCGTTCCGGGCGGACAGCACGAGCAGGAAGGGTCCGTCGGGAGTGGTCTCCGGGCGGGCCGGCGCCGGGTACTCCTCGATGACCACGTGGGCGTTGGAGCCGCCGCCGCCGAAGCTGGAGACGCCGGCCAGCCGGGGCAGGGTGGTTCGCTCGCCGTCGGCATCCCGGACCGGGCGGTGCCACGGCTCCAGGGTGCGCTGGACACGCAGGGGGGTGCGGTCGAAGTCGATGTGCGGGTTGAGGGTGGCGGAGTGCAGGCTCGGCACGAGTTCGCCGTGCCGCATCTGCAGCAGCACCTTGGTGACGCCGGCGATGCCGGCGGCGCTCTCGCAGTGCCCGATGTTGGACTTCACGGAGCCGATCGCGAGGCGCTCGGGGGCGCCGCCCGCGCTGCGGAAGGCCCGCTGCAGACCGGCCACCTCGATGGGGTCGCCGAGTGAGGTGCCGGTGCCGTGGGCCTCCAGATAGCCGAGGGCGCCGGGGTCGACACCGGCGGCCGTGAGCGCGTCGGCGATCACCTCGCCCTGGGCGACTGGGGTGGGCACGGAGTACCCGGAGGTGCGGCCGCCGTGGTTGACCGCGGTGGCCTTGATGACGCCGTGGATCTGGTCGCCGTCGGCGATGGCCCGCGCCAGCGGTTTGAGCAGGACGGCGCCGACGCCCTCGCCGGGCACGTAGCCGTCGCCGCCCTCGCCGAAGCTGCGGCACCGGCCGTCGCTGGAGAGGAAGTCGCGGCGGCCGAGGACGAGGTACTTGTTGGGGTGCGGGGTGAGGTTGACGCCGCCCGCGAGCGCGGTGTCGCACTGGCCGCTGCGGATCGCCTCGCAGGCCAGGTGGATGGAGGTCAGGGAGGACGAGCACATGGTGTCCACGGCCAGGCTCGGGCCGTGGAAGTCGTAGAAGTACGAGACCCGGTTGGCGACCGTGGAGGCGCTGCCCCACAGGGCGTCGGGCGCTCCGCGTTCCTGCGCCTGGGCGCCAAGGAGCTGGTACTCCTGGTACATCACCCCGACGTACACCCCGACCCTGCCGCCGCGGGAAAGTCGGTCGGCGGTGTACCCGGCGTCCTCCAGGGTGTGGTGGGCGCACTGGAGGAAGAGGCGCTCCTGCGGGTCGAGGTGGTCCGCCTCGAGCAGGGATATCTGGAAGAACAGCGGGTCGAACCGGTCGATGTCGTCCAGGAAGCCGCCCCAGGAACCGGCGCCGGCCGCGGCGTAGCGGTCGCGGTTCCAGCGGTCGGCCGGGATCTCGCGGACGCAGTCGCGGCCCGAGCGCAGGTTCTGCCAGAACTCGTCGAGGTCGGCGGCCTGCGGGTAGCGGCCGCTGACCCCGATGATCGCGATGTCGCCGTCGCGCACGGGCTCCGGGACCGGGTCGGCCGCGGCCGCGCTCGTGGTCGTCCGCCGGGGTGCCGGGTCCGGCAGGAGGCGGGTCGACAGGCCGGTCAGCTCCACGCACACCCGGCCGTGCTCGTCGAGGACGGTGACGTCGAGGCGGGCCGTGCCGTCGCCGGTGTCCGAGCCGGGCTGGTGCCGGATCCAGGCGTACGCCGTGGCGGCGGTGGCGGTGACGGGTTCGGCGCGGTCCAGGGCGAACGGCAGGGCGAGCCCGGCGGACCGGCCGTCGGCCGCCTGGTCCAGCCACAGGCCGATCGTCGCCTGGAGGGCGCCGTCGAGGATGCTCGGGTGCATCAGGGCGCCGGCGCCGAGCGGTTCGGCCTCGGCCGGGAGCCGCAGTTCGGCCAGGACCTGGGGGCGCCCCTCGGCGTCGGTGCCGGTGCGCAGCCCGGTCACGGACCGCTGGGAGGGACCGTAGGCCATGCCCATGCGGTCGTACAGGCCGTACAGCCGCTCGGCCGGGTGGAAGGTGTCGGCGCAGGCCGCGCGCAGTTCGCCGAGGAGCGGCGTGCGGCGGGTGCCGTCCCGGCCGACAACCGCGCGGCCCTGGCCGCAGAGCGTGCTCTCGCCGTGGTCGCCGACGCTCTCGATCTCGTAGGCGCAGCCGCCCGCCGCGGAGGTCCGCACCCTGACCCGCAGGGTGAGCCCGGCGGGGCCGCAGACGGCGGGCCGCAGCCACACCACGTCGGTCAGCCGGACGGTGGCCGCGTCGTCCTGTCCCAGCGCCCGGGCGACCGCCACACGCGCCATCTCCAGGTGGGCGACACCGGGCAGGATCCGGTCGCCGTGCACCTGATGGTCCCGCAGGAACGGTTCGTCGCCCGTGAAGCGGGTCTCGTACGTCGTCACATCCCCGTCGTTCTCACCGACGGTCCCGCGGAGCAGCGCGTGCGGCACCGGAGCCGCTGCCGCTGCCGCCGGGGTGTGGTGCCCGGGCGTCAGGTGCGCCGTGAGGGCGTTCAGGGTGCGGTGCTCGCGGAGGGCCGCCGGGGCGAGGGTCAGCCCCAGGCGCGCGCCGACGCGGTCGGCCAGGCGGGCGAGTCCGGTGACGTCCAGCCCGAACTCGGCCAGCTCGGCGTCGGCGTGCACATCGGCGGCGTCGACGCCGAGGAGGGCGGCCACTTCGTCGGTGAGGGCGGCCCGGATGCCGCCGAGCGCCTCGTGGCCCGACGTGGCGGACCGCACGGCAGTGGCGGCCGGGGCGGGCGGGAGGTCGTGGACGGCGGGCGCGACGGTTTCCGTCCGGGCGGGGGCCGCCGTGGCGGTGGCCGGCGGAACGGGCGTCCCCGGAGCGGGCGCGGCCGGGACGGGCACCGTCGACGCCGTCGTGGTGGCCGGGGCGGGAGCGGGGACCTGGGTCTCCAGCCACTCCGCCAGCTCGGCGACCGTCCGGTACTCGAACATCACCGTCGGCGACAACTCCACCGACAGCCGCTCCTCCAACTCCGCCACCAACGACAGCAGATCGGCCGACGCCAACCCCAACTCGTAGTAACCCGAACCCACATCGACCCCGTCGACAGCCACCCCCAACCGGGCCGCCACCGCCCCCCGCACCACATCCACCAGACCACCCGGCGACGCGGCGGGCGTCGCCGGGCTCGTGGCCGGAACGGGCGCGGCCGGGACGGGCACCGTCGACGCCGTCGCGGTGGCCGGGACGGGCGCGGGGACCTGGGTCTCCAGCCACTCCGCCAGCTCGGCGACCGTCCGGTACTCGAACATCACCGTCGGCGACAACTCCACCGACAGCCGCTCCTCCAACTCCGCCACCAGCGACAGCAGATCGGCCGACGCCAACCCCAACTCGTAGTAACCCGAACCCACATCGATCCCGTCGACAGCCACCCCCAACCGGGCCGCCACCGCCCCCCGCACCACATCCACCAGACCACCCGGCGACGCGGCGACGGCCGGTGCGGCGGGGAGCGGACCGGCCGGTGCGGGGGCGTCCCCGCGTACGTCGAGGGAGGCCGCGGCGCGAATCCGCTTGGCGACGAACCGGCCGACCTCGGCCACCTTCGCGCCCTCGGCGTCGTAGAACTCCACGACCAGCCGGATCAGTTCCTCGTCCCGGCGTACGGAGTCGGCGGGGACGCGGACGTAGCAGCGCCCGCCGAGCGATCCGGCGGCGCGGAACTGTTCGAACATCAGCGGCAGGTACAGGCCGGGGCCGTCGTTGTCGCCGTGCAGCATGCCGAGGGCGACGCCACCGCCCAGCAGGCCGGCCTCGAACAGCGCGGGGTGGAAGAGGAACCCGGCGACGGAACCCTGGTGCTCGGGGGCGAGTTCGAGTTCGGCGACCCAGTCGCGGGTGCGGTGGTGGACCACTCCCCGGAGTTTCATCAGTCCCGAGTGGTGCAGGTCGTACTCGCGGCACCAGGTGTAGATCTCGTCGAGCGTGGTGCGCCGGGTGGCGCCCTCGACGGGCAGCGCCAGCCGTTCACCGAAGGTGACGCGCGGCCGGCGGCGCACGTTCGCGACGGCGTGCAGCACCTCTGCGGTGTCCGCGGGGCGGCGGCTGCGCACCTCGACCCGCCAGCCGCCGTTCGCCGCGGGACGCCCCTCGACCGTGGTCAGCACCCGCTCCCCTGGCCCGGCGACCAGCGGGGCGAGAATGGCGAGATCGCGCAACTCCACTTCCGGCATGGGATGTCCGTGCCGGGCCAGGACCTGCAGGACCAGATCCACGTAGCCGACGCCGGGCAGCAGGCTGCGGCCGTACACGACGTGCCCGTGCAGCAGCGGGTTGTCGGCGGTGACGGCGAAGGTCTCGGTGAAGGTGGTCGTTTCGATCATCGGTGTCCGTCCAGAAGGAGCGTCAGGCCGGCGGGGCGGCCCGGCGGGGCCCAGCCGTCGGAAGGCAGCCGGAGTTGCACGAGCAGAGGTGTCCGAGTGCCGTCTCCGGCAGACCGGGGCGCGGCCGGGGGCGGGCCGGGACACACGGTTCCCGGCGCCCTCGCGGCATCCGTGCCGGTGCGCTCAGCACAGGGCGACGGCGGTCAGGAGCAGCCCGTCGCGGCGCAGCCACCGCCCGGTCACCCGGGGGACGGCCCGGCCGGCGGCCATCGGCGGGGGCACCAGGAAGCGTGCGCCGAACCGGCCCCCGCCGGCGATGTCCACCCGTACCGCGTCGAACCCGAGCATGCGCCGGGCGAGCGGAAAGAAGACCTTGTACACGGCCTCCTTGCAGCTGAACAGCAGCCGGTCCCAGGAGAGGGCCGAATGCCGCGCGGCGAGCCGGCCGACCATGGCCCGCTCCTCGGGCAGCCCGATCATCTCCAGGACGCCCTCCGGGAGTGGCTCGTCCCGTTCGGCGTCGATGCCCACGGAGTGCACGCGACTGGTCCGCGCGACGGCCGCCGCGCGATATCCGGCGCAGTGCGTCATGCTGCCCACGACTCCGGCCGGCCAGCGTGGTGCGCGCTGTGTTCCGGGTGGCAGGGGAAAAGGGGGGATTCCGAGGTCGCCGAGCGCGGCACGGGCACAGTGCCGCACCGTGGTGAATTCCCGACGCCGGGCGGGAACGGCCCCCATTACGGCCGCTTCCTCTTCACTGAAGAGATGATTGCCCCGGTCGTCTTCGAATGCTTCCGCGGAGGCCACTTCCCGCGGAAGTATCTCCTCGATCACTTTCTCCCCCAGTTATTTCTTCCCACCCCTGCACAACACAATGGTGCCCTTGCGTCACCAGGCGGTGAGCGAGAACCGCTCTCTGAGATCGCGGGCGCCGATCGCGAAATCCCGGATCCGCTCGGCCTTCTCGACCATCTTGTCGTCGCCGGCCTTCTTGGAGATGGCGATGAGCCAGTCGTAGGTCTCGCTGGGGTGCACGTCGTAGGTGAAGTGAACCTTGGAGAGCAGGAAGAGGATGTCCCGGAAGTTCTCCCGCTCGACGACATCGGCCAGCGAGCGGATCCGTTCCGCGCGTTCCCTGGTGAACGGCTTCCGGTCCGGGAGTTCGGGGGTCTCACCGGGGGCGTAGACGGAGGCGTCGGCGAACGCCTCCTTCTCGTCGAAGGAGCCGTTGAAGGCGAGGTCGACGCAGAGCGCCTGCCGGCTGATGTCGGAGAAGTTGACGGCGGAGTGGACGGCCGCCGCGTCCAGGAACCAGATCTCGCCGGGCCGCATGTGGATGACGGTGTCGTCGTCCGAGTGGAAGGCCAGCGGGCTGTCCTCGAGGACCATGAAGGTACGGAAGTACAGGTCGAGTTCACGGTCGAGCTCGACGAAGTCGCGGTGCGGGATCACGATGGCGTTCTTCAGGTTCCGGGTGCGCGCCATCTGCAGCCGGTCCTGGTCGTAGACCGTGGTGATGATCTCGTCGAGGTACGGGACGTGCTCGGCGTGCCGGGTGGGCCGGGCGGGCGCGCCCTCCAGGTCCCGGTAGAGCCGGTCCTCGCTGCCTCCGCTGGCGTTGTACAACGGGATGTTCTTCCAGAACCCGTTGCTGAACTCGTCGTACTCCTCCTCCACAGTGGGGACCGCGGCGAGGTAGTCGAGGTCCTTTCTCAGCCGCTCCTGGTCGAGTTCGATGCGGCCGAGTATGTGGGAGCGCATGCGTCGTCCTCCGTCGTGGCAAGGTAACCGTGCGGACCGGCTCAAGCGTGATACGGGCAAGGGAAATTCAATATTCATCTGCTTCCGGTGAACGGGCAGGCAGAAGCAGACGCCATGACCTTCCTGGTCAGCAACCAACGCCAGGTGTCAGAAGTTGAATAGTGAGTGAACGGCGCGATGACACGCCTCGCCCTACGTCGCTCTCGCGCCCACGAAATCCCCCGTTGCCCCTGCCATCACGGTCGATTCACTCAGGAGAGGATCGGAACCGTGATCGAATTGAGTTCGAGCTTAGAGCAGCCTCTTCTTGGCCGTCAACCGTTCCATGACCATCTAACAATCGGCCGGCGGCTCCCCTATACGACATGGAAGCAAGTCGGCCGTCGAATTCACGCCACGCCCCGCACGGCCCCTGCGGCCGCACGCCCCCTCCCCCGGACGGGGGCACCGGCGGCACCCGCCCCCGGATGGATCGTGCGCCAGGCCTTTACGGCGATCCAACGTTGCACTACTTTGCCGCAAGATTCAGCAACTCCTTGCACGTCCCCGGTGCTTGGGACCGGCACCGGGGGTCTCCCCCTCTGTTGTCAGGAGCCGCCGTGTCTTCACTCACCCCCACCCGCGTCCGGAGAAGACGCCCCCTCGGACGCGGCCGACCGCTCACCGCGGTCCTCGCGACGCTGGCGGGCCTGCTGGCCGCGCTGCTGCCGGCCGTCGCCGCCCGGGCCGCGACCAGCGCGACCGTGTACTACAAACCGGCCGCGAGCTGGTCCACCGTGGACATCCACTACGCCCCGACCGGCGGCAGCTGGACCACCGTCCCCGGTGTGGCCATGGAGGCGGCCTGCTCGGGCTGGTACAAGAAGACCGTCGACCTGGGCGGCGCGTCCGGGCTGGCGGCGACGTTCAACAACGGCGCCGGCACCTGGGACAACAACGGCGGCGCCGATTACCGCCTCGGCGACGGCGTCTCCGCCGTGTCGGGCGGCCAGGTGACCACCACCGACCCGTGCGCCTCGGCCGCCCCCACCTCAGCGACCGTCTACTACTGGACCGCGACGAAGAACTGGCCGTCGTACTACCTCCACTGGGCGCCCTCCGGCGGCAGCTGGACCACCGCCCCCGGCGCCCGTATGACCGCCGCCTGCACCGACTGGGTCAAGCTGACCGTCGACCTCGGCACCGCCACCACCTGGCAGGCCACCTTCAACAACGGTAACGGTGTCTGGGACAGCGCCAACGGCGCCAATTACCAGCTCGGCACCGGCACGATCACCGTCAAGGACGGCGTCGTCGCCCACAGCGACCCCTGCGACTCGGCCGAGCCCCCGCAGGGCAACGCGGCGACCGTCTGGTACTCGACGGCCGCGGTCGGCTGGTCCACCGTCAACCTGCACTGGGCGCCCACCGGCGGAAGCTGGACCACCGCCCCCGGCACCGGTATGGAGCCCGCCTGCACGGGCTGGGTGAGGAAGACCGTCGACCTCGGCACCGCCACCACCTGGCAGGCCACCTTCAACAACGGCAACGGTGTCTGGGACAACGACAACGGCGCGAACTATTCGCTCACGAAGGGCAATTCACGGGTCAAGGACCGCACCGTCACGGCGAACGCGACCGACCCCTGCGCGGCCGCCGAACCCGACACCACCCCTCCGTCGGCGCCGACGGGCGTGGGCGCGAGCGTCACCGGCACCTCCGTCGTGCTCACCTGGAACGCCGCCACCGACGACACCGGCGTCACGGGCTACCAGGTGACCCGCACCGGCGGCAGCCGGGGCCCGGCGGTGGGCGACACCTCCTCCACCGTGCTCTCCGTGAGCGGGCTGGAGGCGGAGACCGCCTACTGCTGGACCGTGCGGGCCCTGGACGCGGCCGGCAACCTCTCCGCCGCCAGCACCGAGAAGTGCGCCACCACCGGCGAGACCCCGCCGCCCACCGCCGCCGGCACCCCGCTCAGCGGCGACCCGCGCAAGGACCCGGTCTACTTCGTGCTCACCGCCCGCTTCTACGACGGCGACAGCTCCAACAACCGCGGCGGCAGCCAGCACGTGAAGTCCGGCAACGCGGCCAACGACGACCCCATGTTCCGGGGCGACTTCAAGGGCCTGGTCCAGAAACTCGACTACATCAAGGCCCTCGGCTTCTCCGCCGTGTGGATCACCCCGGTCGTGCTCAACCGCTCGGACTACGACTACCACGGCTACCACGGCTGGGACTTCTACAAGGTCGACCCCCGGCTGGAGTCGGCCGGCGCCTCCTACCAGGACCTGATCAACGCGGCCCACGCGAAGGGCATGAAGATCTACCAGGACGTGGTCTACAACCACTCCTCCCGGTGGGGCGCCAAGGGCCTGTTCACGCCCACCGTGTACGGGGTGCGCGACGCGCAGTGGAGCTGGTACTACGACGCGCCGAACAGCGACTTCGCCTACGACGGCCTGACCGTCGAGCCCGCCTCCGGCAAGTCGTACTACGACGGCGACCTGTGGTCGACGGCAGAGCCCAGCGGCAACACCTGCCTCAACTGGGGCAAGCCCACCGGCCAGAAGAGCGCCGAGGGCTACACGCTCTACAACTGCCAGTGGCCGAGCCCCACCAACAAACTGTTCCCCGCGTCGCTCTACCACCAGTGCTGGCTCGGCAACTGGGAAGGTGAGGACTCCCGTTCCTGCTGGATCCACGAGGACCTCGCCGACTTCAACACCGAGAACCCCACCGTGCAGCAGTACCTGATCGGCGCGTACGACAAGTACATCGACATGGGCGTGGACGGCTTCCGGGTTGACACCGCCGTCCACGTCCCGCGCGTCACCTGGAACCGGCGCTTCCTGCCCGCGATCCACGACGAGGTCACCCGCAGGTTCGGCGCGGACAAGGCCAGGGACTTCTTCGTCTTCGGCGAGGTCGCCGCCTTCGTCAACGACAAGTGGAACCACGGCTCGGTCAACCACTCCGCGCAGTTCTTCACCTGGAAGGAGCGTAAGGAGTACACCTCCGACGACGTCCAGGCGGCCCTCGACCAGTACGACTACGAGGAGAATCTGGGCCCGGCGGGACAGCCGACGTCGGCCAACGCCTTCCTCGACGGCAACGGCTACCACGCACCCGACCACAGCCGGTTCAGCGGCATGGACATCATCGACATGCGCATGCACAACAACTTCGGGGACGCGTCCAACGCCTTCAACAACGGCAAGGACTCCGACGACTCGACCAACGACGCCACCTACAACGTCGTCTACGTCGACAGCCACGACTACGGCCCGAACAAGTCGAGCACGCGCTACAACGGCGGAACCGACGCCTGGGCCGAGAACATGTCCCTGATGTGGACGTTCCGCGGCATCCCCACCCTCTACTACGGATCGGAGATCGAGTTCCAGGCCGGCAAGCAGATCGACTGCGGCCCCACCTGCCCCCTGGCCACCACCGGCCGCGCCTACTACGGCGACAAGGTGGCGGGCGAGGTCACGGCGGGCGGCTTCTCCGAGGTCACGAGCGCGAGCGGGGCCGTGGCCACCACCCTCCAGCAGCCGCTGGTCAAGCACCTGCAGCGGCTCAACCGGATCCGCCGGGCCGTGCCCGCCCTCCAGATGGGCCAGTACTCCACGGCGGGCGTCAGCGGCGACATGGCCTTCAAGCGGCGCTACACCGACACCGCCACCGGTGTCGACAGCTACGCGCTGGTCGCCGTCGGCAACGCCGCCACCTTCACCGGCGTCCTCAACGGCACCTACAAGGAGGCCGTCACCGGCAGGACGGTGACCGTCGGCGACGGCACCCTGTCCGTCCCGGCCTCTGGCAAGGGCAACCTCCGGGTCTACGTCCTCGACCTGGGCGGCGCCAACGCGGCGCCCGGGAAGATCGGCACGGACGGCCCTTACCTGAAGTAGTCACCGGGTCCGGCGGCGCGGTGGACGCACCGAGCCGCCGGCCCGCGCTCGGGAACCCTGAGCGAACACCGGTTGCGAACCGGATCCCCGGGTACAGCGATGGAATATGGGTTGTCCCCGCACCACCCGGTTCTTACTGAAAGTGATGTGTTCGTGACTCTTCCCGGCGGCGACGACGACCGCGCCAGGGGCTCGGGTGACGATCCGAGCGCCGACGCGCGGGCGATCGCCGATGCCGTGGAGTGTCTCTCGAACCTCTGGTCCGTCGCCGCCCAGGAGGCGGCCGTACGGCTGTCCCTCCACCAGTTGCGGGCACTGCGGGTGCTGGAGAAGGCGCCGGAGTCCAATCTCACGGGCCTGGCGGAGCGTCTCGACATAGGGCTGCCCACCGCCAGCCGGCTCTGTGACCGGCTGGAGGCGGCCGGTCTGCTGGAGCGCGAGCTGCACCCGCACCGGCGCCGCGAGGTGCAGCTCAGGCTCACCGTCCAGGGGCGCCGGGTGCTGGCGGACGTGGCCCGCAGGCGCACCCAGGCCCTGGCCGGCGTGCTGGCGGCGATGGCGCCCGCGGAGCGGTCGGCGCTGGTCCGCGGCATGCGGACCTTCCTCGGTGCCCAGGGCGAGGGGCCCGCCCGGCCGCCGGAGACGCCGTAGCGTCAGCGGCCGGACGGCGCCTCGCCGGGCTCGCGTCCCGTCCAGTCGAGGCAGACGACGGCGGCGTCGGCGAGGAGACCTTCGTCGCCGACGTGTTCGATCAGCCCGGCGACGACCGACCGCGCCGCCTCGTGCGGCTGTGTCTGCCGGGTCGCGCCCAGGATCTGGCGCAGCACGCCCTCCCCGAACACCTCTCCGGACGCCGAGCGGGTGCCGTGGACGCCGGTGCTGATGACGATCAGGCGGTCGCCGGGCTCCACCTGGAAGGTCTGCTCCTCGTAGAGGGTCTCCTCGAACATCCCGAGCGGTAGCTGAGCCTCGAGCTCGACGCGTTCGATGGTCATTCCGCGCTGGCGGTAGAGCTGGGGCGACCCGGCGTCGACGGCGTGCACCGTGCCGGTGTCCAGGTCGAAACGGAGCAGCAGCGTGGAGGCGTACGACTTGCCTCCGTACTGGGAGAAGAGCGCCTGGTCGGCGAGGCAGGCCTGGTCCGCGAGGCCGATGCCGGCGCGGCGGGCGTTGCGCAGCGCGCTCACGGCGAGGTTCGCGAGCAGGGAGGCCTCTATGCCCTCCCCCATGCCGTCGGTGACGGTGAGCGTGAGGTGGTCGGCGCTGGTGGACCAGTCGAAGTTGTCGCCGCCGATGGCGTAGGCCGGCTCCAGGTGGGCGCCGATGACGTACTCGTCGCGGGCGCACCCGCGGCCCGGCAGGAGCTGCCACTGCATCTCGGCGGCGAGAGTGAGACGGCGGGTGCGGCGGGCCTGGAGGTACAGGTCGGTGTCCCGGCCGGCCGTGGCGACCTCGTGGCCGAGGCCGGTGGCGAAGTCGCCGAGGCGCAGCACCGTGCTCGGGTCGGCGCCGGAGCCGGGGACCTGGACGGAGAGCACACCGAGGCGGTCGCCGCGGACGGTGATGGGCAGGTGGACGAGTTGCGTGGCCGGGTCGGCGGTCACCTCCACCACCGGGTTCTGGGTGGTGAAGGCGGTGCCGGCGGGGCCGTCGTGGGCGGAGACCGGTTCGCCCGTCAGCGGCAGGTGGGTGACGGGCTGCAGGACCGTCAGGCCGTAGTCGGCGAGCAGGAGCGTCACGTCCCGGGCGCCGAAGCGCTCGGCCAGCAGCCGGCCGGCGGTGGCGACCAGGGCGTGCGGCGGTGCCGAGCGCAACTGGGCTTCCTCGGACGGGACCGGTTCGGCGGCATTCACAGCGTCTCCATCCTGTTCCCATGGGACCTCCACGCTATCGCCCCCGCGCGGGGAGCGACCCCCCGGTGTCAGGACGGAGCGGTGCGGCACAGCAGAATGCAGACGTCGTCGTCGCGTTCGGAGTCGTGCGCCAGGGGCTTGAGCAGTGACTCGGCGCACCCTTCCAGGTCGTCCAGCACGGACTCGTCCAGTGCGGCCAGGGTCCGGCCGAGCAGTTCGATGCCCGGGTCGATGCCCCGGGTCCGCCGCTCGACCAGGCCGTCGGTGTAGAGGACGAGCGTCGAGCCGGGCGGCAGGTCCGCCGTGTGGTCCTCGTACTCGAACGGGATGGGCACGCCCAGCATGACGCCGGGCCTGGTGTCCAGCACGCGCACGGTGCCGCCGGGCGCGCGGACCACGGCCGGGGGGTGTCCGGCGGCGGCCCATACGACATGGGGGTCGCCGGGCCGGAACCGGGCGATCACGGCGGTCGCGTAGAGGTTCGGCTGCTGGTGGCGCAGCATGCGGTGCAGGCGGGTGAGGATCCGGGCGGGGCTGTCGTCCTCGAGCGCGTAGGCCCGCAGGGCGGTGCGCAGCTGGCCCATGATGACGGCGGCGCGCAGCCCGTGTCCGGTGACGTCCCCGACCACGGTCAGCAGGCTGCCGTCGGGGTGCGGGAAGGCGTCGTACCAGTCGCCGCCTATGTTGAGTCCCCGGGTGGCGGGGAGGTAGCGGGCCGCCAGTCGCAGCCCCTCGGTGGGGGGCAGGTCGGTGAGCTGGGCGCGTTGCAGCACTTCGGCGGTGTCCCGGTGCTGTTCGTAGCGGCGGGCGTTGTCCAGGGCGATGGCGGTGCGGCGGGCCAGTTCGACCAGCATCACGGTGGTGTCCTCGTCGAAGCGGTCGCCGGGCGCGGTGAGGGTGAGCACCCCCGCGGTGCGGCGCACGGTGAGGGGGATGCTCAGCAGCGGCCGGTCCGGGGACAGAGCGGAGGGCGGGAGGTCGTCGATGCCGGGGAGGGCGCCGGGACGCGGTCCGGCGTGCTGGGGACGGTCGTGGCGGGCGGCCGCGACCGCCGCGGCGGAGTGAGCGCCGTCCGGGCCCGCCGGTTCGTCGAAGAGCCATACGTCGACCCCGCTCGCGTACTCGGGGACGAGCAGCTCCGGGAGGCACCGCAGTATGTCCTCCTGGTCGAGGGACGCGGTCACGGCCGCGCTGGCGTCGGCGAGGAAGGTGAGCAGCCGCCGCGCCTTCTCGGCCTCGCCGCGGGCGGCTCGTTCCGCGTCGAGCAGTGCCCGCTGGGTTCGCGCGGCGGCGTCGAGTTCGGCGTGCAGGGCCAGCACGCCCTGGTTGGTCTGGTGTAGTTCCTCGCGGTGCAGGCGGAGCTGCCGCTCCGTCTCGTCCAGGCGGCGCAGGATCGCCGCAGTCTCGGCGTCCGCCGCCAGGACCGCTTCCGCGTGCGGGATGTCGTCGGGGCCCGCCGGCCGGGCGTCCGGCGCGGTCACGGGCGTCCGGCCGGGCGGTCGCAGGCCAGGACGGCCACGCAGGTGTCGTCGCGTACGGGGCTGGCGGCGCTGCTGGCGTCCCGGAGGACGGTCGCCGCGACCACGGCCGGATCGTGGCCGAGGAGGCCGGGGTCCTCGGGCGGCACCCATCGGCTGGGCAGTCCGTCGCTGTGCAGCACGAGCAGGCTGCCCGGCCGCCAGGGCAGGCGGTGCACGGGTACGGTCGCCGGGAACTGGGCGCCGACGATGCCGGGGTGGGAGACGAGGTGCTCCCACGAGCCGCTGGTGTGCAGCCGGGCGCCTATGTTGCCGACCCCGGCGAACGCCAGTTCCCCGCTGTCCGTGTCCAGTTGGGCCACGGCGACGGCGGCCCCGCGGGTGGGCCGCAGGGCGGGGTGCAGGTGCCGCAGGATCTCGTCGGGCGGCAGGTGCCCGGCGCCGTGCAGGGCGTCGACCGCCGCGTCGGAGGCGTGGGCGGCCCTGGCTCCGTGGCCGAGGCCGTCGGCGAGCATCAGGGTCGTGCGGGAGCCCGACCGGGCGCAGCTCCAGGCGTCCCCGGAGTACTCGGCCCGGGCGAGCGGGATGTTGATCCCACCGGCCGCGCGGATGTCGCGGGTCTGCCGCGGCCCGGGGTTCTGGTGGACGCGGGCCACCGCGACGGTGCCCCGGCGGGTGCTGTACAGATCGAACACGTCGGCGATGCGCCGGCACGTGCCCAGGCCGGCGCCGAGTGACGCCTCGCTGGTGGTGTGGCCGTCCCGCAGGGCCGCGGCGACGTCGGGGATGCCGGGGCCGTGGTCGAGGGCGGCGAGCTGCACGGCCGGGCCGCGGGCACCCGCCGTCGCACGGTCGACGAGGTTGATCAGCACGGTGCCGCCACCGGCGTGCTTGAGCAGGTTGGTCGCCAGCTCGGTGGCCACCAGGGCCGCGACCGCGGTGCGGTGGGCGTCGAGGCGGGCGTGGTAGCCCGCCTCCTCGGTCGCCACCCGGACGTCCCGTACGCGGGTGGAGTCGTGCACCGGGACGGTCCACACGCGTGTCATCCGGACCCCGGCCGGGCGGCGGGCACGCCGGTGACCCAGGCGACGAGGGTGACGACGGTGCCCTCACCGGGCGTGGTGTCGATGGTGAACTCGTCCACCAGCCGCCTGGCTCCGCTGAGGCCGAGTCCGAGGCCCCCGCCGGTGGTGTAGCCGTCGGTCGTGGCCAGCTCGACGTCGCGGATGCCGGGACCGGTGTCGCTGAAGGACAGCCGCAGTCCGCGCGCCGGCGCGTCGGTCACCGGGGTGATCAGCGCCTCGCCGCCGCCACCGTGGATCAGGGTGTTCCGGGCCAGTTCACTGGCCGCGGTGACGAGTTTGGTCTGCTGCACCAGTCCGAACCCGAGTTCGGCCGCGAACCGCCGCACCTGATGGCGGACCCACGCGAGGTCCGCGTCCGAGCCGATGGGCAGGCTCGTCGCGGTGACGGGATCGGAGGCCGGCGTCACGTGCACCCCGCAGCTTCGCCCGGGGCGGCTGTGGAGGCGTCCTGCCGGAGCAGCTCGAAGGCACGGTCGACGTCTAGCGCGGTCACCACGCCGGGCAGGGTCAGGCCCAGCTCGGCCAGGGTGATCGCCACGGCGGGCGCCATCCCGCACAGGACGGTACGGGCGGCCAGCAATCGGGCGTTGGCGGCGATCTCCGCGATGACGCGGCCGAGGAAGGAGTCGACGATGTCGACGCCGGAGACGTCGATGACCACACCGGTCGCCTCGCTGTGGGCCACCCGGTGGGCGATGTCCTGCTGGAGCTGCTCGGCCACGCCGTCGTGCAGCTCCCCCTGGAGGGAGACCAGCAGGGTGTCCCCCAGCACCAGGACCGGCACCGCGGCCAGGCTGCCCGGGAAGGGGGTGGGGAAGGTCATCGCGGGTTCACACCGGCCGCACGGCGGGAGACCTCGATGCCCTGCCGGGTGAGGGCGTAGGCCAGGGCGTCGGCCAGCGAACTGCGGGTGACGACCGAGCCCAGGTCGATGCCGAGGTGCACGATGGTCTGCGCGATGGCCGGGCGGATACCGGAGACGACGCACTCGGCGCCCATCAGGCGGGCCGCGGCGACCGTCTTCATCAGGTGCTGCGCGACGAGCGAGTCGACCGTGGGCACGCCCGTGATGTCGAGGATCGCGTACCGGGCCCGCTGCTCCACTATGGCCTGGAGCAGCGACTCCATGACCACCTGGCTGCGGGCACTGTCCAGGGTGCCGATCAGGGGCACCGCGACGATGCCGTCCCACAGGCTGATCACGGGGGTGGCCACTTCGAGCAGCTGCTGCCGCTGCCGCGCGATCAGCTCCTCGCCCGCGCCGATCGTCGTCTCCATGATCACCAGACGCAGGGTGCCCATCAGGACGGTGAGCGCCAGCAGGACGTCCCGCGTCTCATCGCCGGACGGGTCCTGGGCCTCGCCGTGCAGCAGATCGGCGGTCGCCGTCCGCAGGCCCGCGGCCTCGTCCGCGATCTGGGCGGGGCTGTATCCGCTGCGGGCCCGGGAGGCGGCCATGCGCCCGAGCTGCTCACGCGCCGAGTCGAAGCCGGGGGCCGCGACGTTCTCCAGCCTGCCGGTGGACGCGACGTCCGCCAGGGCGTCCACCACGGCCTTGCCCGCCTCCACGGCCTCGTCCCGGGAGACGGTGAAGACCGTCCTGAAGAGAGGCGCGTCCGCCCAGCGCTGGGCGATCTGCTCGCGACGGCGCTCCAGGAAGGCTCCCAGCTCCCGCGCCACCGACTCGGCCGTCGCCTGCTCCGACACTCGCATCATCTCCCACTGGAACAGGCCGTCGCGCCAGGACCGGCACCACTCTGTCAATTATTGCCTCATGACAAACATTAATGCCGCACGTGCCCCGGAAACGACACAGCATCGACACATTCACGCTCGCGCGCCCGGTGGCACGCGCTTGCGGCGGCTCAGCGTCCGCGCCAGTCCAGACAGACGATCAGGGCGTCGTCCTGCGGCACGGGCTGTCCGCGATGGCCGGTCAGCTCCCTCAGGATGGCACGCGGCACCTCGGCGGCCGACAGCAGGCGGGTGGACATGACCGCCCGGGCCAGCGCGGCGTCCCCGTACGCCTCACCCAGGGGTGAGGCGACCGCGTAGACCCCGTCGCTGACGAAGACCAGCCGGTCGCCGGGCTCCACCTGGAACTCCTGGGTCACGTAGTCGGTCTCCTCGAACATGCCCAGCGGGAGCTGCGCCTCGAAGGTCACGCGCTCGACCACGCCGTCGCGCAGCCGCAGCAGCTGCGGGGAGCCGGCGTCCACCATCTTCGCCCGGCCCGTGGCGAGTTCGAAGTCGAACATCAGCACCGAGAGATAGCAGCGCCCCCGGTAGTGGGCGTACACCGCCTGGTCGGCCAGCGCGGCCTGGTCGAGCAGGGCGATACCGGCCCGCCGGGCGTTGCGCAGGGCGTTGATGGCGAGGTTCGTCAGCAGGGAGGCTTCGATGCCCTCCCCCATGCCGTTGGTGACGTAGAGCATGAGGCGGTCCGCCGTGACGGACCAGTCGAAGTTGTCGCCGTAGATCGCGTAGGCCGGCTCCAGCTGCGCACCGAGTTCGAACTCGGGCCGGGCGCAGGAGCGGCCGGGCAGCAGCTGCCACTGCATCTCGGCGGCCAGCGTCAGCCGGTCCTTGCGCCTCGCCTGCAGATACACGTCCGTGTCGCGTTCGGCCACGACCACCTCGTGTCCGAGCACCTCGGCGATGTCCGCCAGCTCTCCCAGCAGGTCGGGCGCGACATCCCCGTCCGGCAGGGCGACCGACAGCACGCCCAGCCGGTCTCCGCGCACGGTGACCGGCAGATGGACGCGCACGGAACCGCCCTTGGCGCTCTCCACGAACGGCTCCTGCGCGCCGAAGGCACGGCCGACGGTGCTGTTGTGCAACGACACGGGCTCCGCGGTGTGCGGCAGCTCCGACACCGGCTGCAGGACGGTGAGGCCGTAGTCGGCCAGGAACAGCTCGACGGACTCCGCCGCGTACTCCTCGGCCAGCACCCGGCGCACGGCGTCGAGCAACTCGTCCGGGGCCGCCCTGCGCAGAGCACGCTCAGCGGTCACAAATCTGTTCACGATCTTGAATACACCCATCCTTCGGCGGACATATAGGGATCCCGCCCGGGCCGAGCCGCGCCGGCGTCCGAACCATCTCTTGCCAATACCGGCACCTAGTACGCTGGCAACCGTCCCAGGTGCCTGCGAGAGTGTGACGGTGACTGTCTTCCACCCCCGCCCAGAGCCTGTCGAGGTCGCCCACGTGACCTTGACGGCCGTGGAGTTGCTGGAAGTCCTGTGGGGCCGGGCATCGACCGCGCCGGCTTCTCCGTCCCAGATGCGCGTGCTGCTGATGCTCGAGCACCACGACGGGATCAATCTGCGTACACTCGCCGATTCTCTCGCCTCCACGCCCCCGTCCACCAGCCGGCTCTGCGACCGGCTGGTGGCCGCCGGCTTCGTCGAGCGCGCGATCAGCCCCGCCGACCGGCGCGAGGTGCGGCTGCATCTCAGCAACCGCGGCCGCGCCTTCCTCGACGATCTGCGCGCGCGCCGGGAGAAGGAGTTGCAGGCGGTGCTGGAGCGGATGCCCGCCACCAAGCGCACCGCCCTCCTCGAAGGGCTGGAGGCGTTCTGCGACACGGCGGCGTCGCGGATACACGACGACGCCCCGCGCGCCGGCGACCGGACGGCCTGAGCGCAGGGCCGGACCACCGATCGCTCCGGCATGACGGGGCTCGGGTGGCCGGCACACGGAGCGATCTCCGCCCACCGGAACATTGCGGATCCTTCCCCGTGCGGTACGACTGGGCTACTTTGTTGTCTCACGGGCATAGTTGTCAAACGGCAACTGTTTGGGATTCCTGGGCGACCGATCCATCACGGGGGAAGGGAACGCGCTGAGCGCGACGACGGGACCCGCCGGCCGTCCGGCCGACGGGTCCCGGATGTCAGGCGGTGCTGAGCATGCCTTCGCGCAGCCGGCCGAGGAGTCGGGAGATCAGCCGGGAGACGTGCATCTGGGAGACGCCGAGACGCTCGCCGATCTGGGCCTGGGTGAGTTCCTCGACGAAGCGCCAGTGGATGATCTTGCGGTCGCGTTCGCCGAGCTCGGCGATGAGCGGGGCGAGGGAGTGGAAGTCCTCGATCAGACCGAGGGCGGCGTCCTCGTTGCCGATGAAGTCCGCGAGCGCGGCCTCGCCGTCCTCGCTGCCGCCGATCGTCGCGTCCAGGGAGGCCGAGGTGTACCCGTTGGAGGCCAGCTGGGCCTCGACGACCTCGCTCTCCGGCAGGCTCATCAGCTCGGACAGCTCCTTGGTCGTCGGCGTCCGGCCCAGGCGGCTGCGCAGTTCCTCGTTGGCGCGGGCGAGCTGGACGCGGGCCTCCTGGAGCCGGCGCGGGACGTGCACGGCCCAGGAGGTGTCGCGGAAGAACCGCTTGATCTCACCCACGATGTAGGGGACGGCGAAGGAGGTGAACTCGACCTCGCGGGACAGCTCGAACCGGTCGATGGCCTTGATCAGGCCGATCATGCCGACCTGGACGATGTCCTCCATCTCGTCCGCGCCCCGGCTGCGGAACCGGCCGGCCGCGTAGCGGACGAGGGACATGTTCATCTCTATCAGCGTGTTGCGCGCGTACTGGTACTCGGGCGTCCCCTCCGCCAGCACCGTCAGCCGGTCGAAGAACTGCTTCGACAACTCACGCGCGTCCTTCGGTGCGATCCTGGAAGGGTCCGCGATCTCCGGAACGCCCACCGCCTGCCCAGCGGTCCGTACGGCCGTCGTCACCATCCTGCGCCCCTCCCAATCGATCATGTTTACCTGCGCCGGCACATCACCCGGCAAGCAGGCGAATACCCCGGCCATCGACGGGCATTCCTCGAACATTTCTCAATCCACGCCCGCCTCTCCACCCTTCTCACACCTTCCTTCACCTGGCCGACCCGCTCAGTCCGTGCCGAGCCCGAGTCCGGCGGCCAGCGTCGGCCAGGACGCCTCGAACTCGCCCCGCCACGCGGACCACGCGTGCGTCCCGCCCCGGTACAGGTGCGCCCGTACCGGCACGCCGAGGTCGGTGAGGTGCCGGACGAACCCCTGCGCCTGCCACCACAACGTGCCCTCCAGGATGGCGCCGTCGAGGTTGCCGAAGTCGTCGTTGGGGATGCCGCTGCCCTGCGAGACGTACAGGCGGGTGCCCTTGAGCCGCGCGGCCAGACGGTACGGGTTGTGCGCCGTCCAGTCCGCCCGCTGGAGCAGGGGGCTGCCCCACAGGGTGGCCGGCAGCCGTCCCTCCCGGGCGATGATCGCGTCGACGACCGAGGTCATGCCGGGGGCCGACGTGTCGAGGATCCCGCTGTACGACGCGGCTGCGGCGAAGGCGCCGGGCCGGCGTGCCGCGAGTGCCAGGGCGCCGTAGCCGCCCGTGGACACTCCGGCGACGGCCCGGCGCGGTCCCGCGTGGAACTCGTCGCGCAGCAGTCCCCTGACCTCGTCGACCTGGAAGGTCTCGTAGTCGGGTGTGCGGCGGCCGAAGTTCCACCAGTCGGTGGGGATGCCGGTGGGTCCCGCCGACGGCATGACGGTGATGACGTCCTGGCCGGCCAGGAACTCCTCGACATCCGTCTCCCGGGTCCACGAGGTGTAGTCGTCGTGCGCGCCGTGCAGCAGGTAGAGCACGGGCCGCTCGCGCTCGGGCGCTTCGGCGTACGAGACCGGGAGCAGGACGCGCACCGGGACGTCGGCGCCCACGGCCGGGGAACGGACCGTCAGGTCGACGGTCCGCTCGTCGAGCCAGTGCCGCCCGACGACGCGGGCGCCGTCGTCGGCTCCTGCGGCCCGCCGGGTGGACGGGGCCGGCGCGCCCTGTGCCGTGGACGCCTCGAGCGCGCCGCCCGTGGCGAGCAGGGCGGCGGTGACGGTGAGTACGGCGAGGCGGGCGCGGGGGGATCCGCGGTGCCGGCGGCTTCGGCGCATCAGGGCTCCAGGGTTTCGGCGGCGGACTCGGACGGGCCGAGGGCGCGGGTCAGCTCCCCGGCGAGGGCGTCCACCGCGGGTGGGTCGAGCAGCTCCAGGTGGTGGCCGGGGAGATCGGTCACGGTGAGGTCGGGACAGTGGGCGTCCCAGCCGAGCGTGGCGTCGGTGCGTTCGTAGCGGGCGTCGCGGACCGTGTGGGGTGCCTGTCGTGTCGCCCGGTAGAGGAGGGTTCTGCCCGGGTACGGGCCCGGTGTGTGGAGTTCTCCGCCGCGCAGGTCCAGGTACGAGGCGCGCTGGTGCGCCAGGACGGCGGCGGGCAGGTCGACGGCCTTCTCCAGGAGCCGCAGTACGCGGTCGATCTGTTCGGTGTGGTGCAGGGACCCCAGTTCCTCGTAGGGCAGCATCAGGTCGGCCCCGTACGTGGTGCGGACGTACCGCGCGAAGTCCGCGAAGCGGCGCCGGGCCTCGTCGGCCGGGGTGGCCGCGGGCGGGGCCGGCAGCGGCAGCACCGAGTCGATGAGGACCAGCGCGGCGACCTCGCCGTGCCCGCTCAGCAGCCGGGCCGTCTGCTGGGCGACGACCCCGCCGTACGACCAGCCGCCCAGTACCCACGGGCCGGCGGGCCGCAGCAGGCGGATCCGGCGGGCGAACTCGCGGGCGCGGCCCGGCACGTCGTCCGGGCCTTCGAGGCGGTCGAAGCCGAGCACCGGCCGCTGTCCGTCCAGGCGCGCGGCCAGGCGCCCGTACACGTCGGAGGAACCGCCGGCGGCGTGCGCCAGGAACAGCGGCGGGTGCGGGCCGTCGCCGGGGAACGAGCGGAGGACGCCGGGCGTGCCGAAGGAGGGCTCCTCGGGAGCGGCGAGCGGGGCGGCCACGGGGGCGTCGCCGAGCAGCGCCGCCACCGCGCGCAGCGTCCCCTGGCGCAGCAGTACACCGAGTTCGGGGGCCGCCCCGAACTCACGCGCCACGGCCGTGCGGATGCGGACCGCGGTGAGCGAGTCGAGACCGAGGTCGGTGAGGGGGACGTCCGGGTCGAGCCGGTCCGGGCCGAAGCCCATGATGTGCGCGACGAGCGTGCGCAACCGGTCCAGCGGGGTCGTCGCGGCCGGCCGTGCCTCGGGTGCGGGGGCCGGCTCGGGCCGCTCGCCCGCCCAGAACCGGCGGCGGTGCCAGCGGGGTGAGGGGACGTCCGTGATCCGGCCGCCCCGGTGCAGCGTCTCCCGCGCCTCGGGTATGCGCACGCCGTGCACCAGGAGCGTGGCGAGGCCGGTGCGGAAGGAGACCGCGTCGTCGGCGCCGCGCCGCAGGGTCGGGACGATCAGCGCGTCGGGCGCGCCGGCGGCCTCCAGCGTCCGCGCGAGCGGGTGCGCCTGGGTGGGGTGCGGGGCGACCTCGAGGAACACGCGGTGGCCGTCCTCCGCCGCCGCGCGGACCGCCTGTTCGAAGCGGACCGGACGGCGCAGGTTCGCCAGCCAGTAGGCGGTGTCGTAGGGGTCGCCGGCCCGGGGGTCGTCCAGGACCGTGGAGTACCGGCGGCATCCGGGCCCGGTGGGCCGGACGGCGCCGAGTTCCCACGCGAACTCCTCGAGCAGCGGTTCGACGTCGGGCGAGTGTCCCGCCACCGGCACCGGCATGGTCCGTGCGAAGGCGCCGTCGGCGGTGACCCGGGCGACGAGCGCCGCCACCTCCCGTGCCGCTCCGGTGACCACGCACTGCTCCGGTGAGGCGTACACCGCGACGTGCAGCGTCGGCAGGTCGCGGGTGATCGGGCCGATGGCCTCGGGGGCAAGGTCGACGACGGCCATCGTGCCGCCCCGTACGGTGGCCAGGAGGCGGGAGCGGGAGGCGACGATCCGGGCCCCGGCCGACGGGTCGAGGGCGCCGGCCGCGACCGCCGCCGCGATCTCGCCGAGCGAGTGGCCGATCACCGCCGAGGGCTCCACGCCGTAGGAGCGCCAGAGTTCGGCGAGCGCGAGCTGGAGGCCGTAGAGCGCCGGCATCACGACGGTGAGCGCGGACAGGTCGGCGTCGGGTGCGATCGCGGCGCGCAGCGAGATTCCGGCGTGTTCCCGCAGGACCGGTTCGAGCCGTTCGACGGCCGCCGCGAACACCGGTTCCTCGTCGAGCAGTTCCCGTCCCATGCCGGGCCACTGCGCGCCGTATCCGGAGAAGACCCACACCGGTCCCGGAGCGTCGGCGGCGAGCGGAGCGCGGCCGGCCGTGACGAGGTGGGCGTCCGGGTCGCCGGCGGCGAGGCGGTGCAGGGCGGTCGCGGTGGCGGCCCGGTCCCGGCCGACGACGGCCGCGCGCCGCTGACCGCGGCCGGTGCGGCCCGCAAGGGTCCGGGCGACGTCGGCGAGCCGGGCGCCGCGGCTCGCCGGCGAGTCCAGCCACCGCGCCAGCTCTCCCGCCTGGGCGCGGAGGCGGGGGTCGGTGGGGGCGTCGAGCAGCACCACGGCCGGCTGGGACGGTGCGGGTGCGGGGCTGCCGGAGTCCCGTGCCGGGTGTTCCGTGAGCACCACGTGCGCGTTGGTGCCGCTGAAGCCGAACGCGGACACGCCCGCGGTCGCCGTGCCCGAGTAGCGCGGCCACGGTTCGGGGGAGGTGACCACACGCAGGCGCAGCGCGTCCAGGTCGAGGTGCGGGTTGGGCCGGCCGAAGTGCAGTTGCCCGGGCAGCTCGTCGTGGTGCAGGGCGAGGACCGTCTTGATGAGTCCGGCGATCCCGGCGGCCGCCTCCAGGTGGCCGATGTTCGTCTTCACCGAGCCGAGCAGCAGCGGCTGTTCCGGAGGGCGGCCCCGGCCGAGCACCGCGCCCAGCGCGCCGGCCTCGACCGGGTCGCCGAGCAGGGTGCCGGTGCCGTGCGCCTCCACGTAGTCCACCAGCCGGCCGTCCGGGCCGTGCGCCCGGGCCAGCAGGGCCCGCTGTGCGGAGGCGTTCGGGGCGGTCAGGCCGTTGGAGCGGCCGTCGGAGTTCACCGAGGTGCGGTGATCACGGCGAGGACCCGGTCCCCGGCCCGCTCGGCGTCGGCGAGGCGTTTGAGGACGACGACGCCGCAGCCCTCGCCGCGGACCATGCCGTCGGCCGCCGCGTCGAACGCCTTGCACCGCCCGTCGGCGGCCAGTGCGCCCGCCCGCTGGAGGCCCAGCGTCACGGTGGGAGAGAGCAGCACGTTGACGCCGGCCGCGAGCGCCACGTCGCAGGTGCCGTCGGCCAGGCCGCGCACCGCGTGGTCCACGGCCACCAGCGACGACGAACAGGCCGTGTCGACGGCCAGGCTCGGGCCGCGCAGGTCGAGCGCGTAGGAGAGCCGTCCCGCGGCCACGCTCAGAGCGGCCCCCGCCGCCGTCCACGGTGTCACCGACTCCGGTCGCGCCGCGGTGAGATGGGCGTACTCGGTGCCGCTGATCCCGACGAACACCCCCGTCCGGGTCCCGGCGAGCGAGGGTGCCGGGATCGCCGCGTGGTCGAGGGCCTCCCGGGTGACCTCCAGGAGCATCCGCTGCTGCGGGTCGAGGGCCACGGCCTCGTCGGCGGCGATGCCGAAGAACTCGGCGTCGAAGTCCTCCAGACGGCCGAGGAAGCCGCCGTGTCCGACGATGTCGCCGGGCAGCTCGGACCCGGCCGGCAGGAACCGCTCCCAGCGCCCCTCGGGCACCGTCCCGACGGCGTCCCGGCCCTCGGCGAGCAGGTGCCAGAACGCCGCCGGGGAGTCGGCCCCGCCGGGGAATCGGCAGCCGACACCGACCACGGCGACGGGCGCCCCGGCTGCGACGGGTGTCCCGGCCGGCGGGGCAACGGCGGTGACCTCGTCGGCCCGGGGCTCCCCGTCCGCGGTGAGGGCCGCCACGAGCGCTCCGAGGGTCGGTGTCTCCCACAGCAGCGTCGCGGGCAGCCGCCGCCCGGTGACCTGGCCGAGGAGCCCGGTGAGGGCGACGGTGTCCCGGGAGGTGAGTCCCAGTTCGGCGAGCGGCCGGTCGTCGGTCACGTCCTCGGGTGCCACCCCGTACCAGTCGCCGAGCCGCGAGACGAGCACCTCGCGGATGCGCCGCGCCATGGTCGTCACAGCGCCTCCGCGCGCAGCGCGCCGGAGAGGAACCGCTCACGGCAGGCGGCCCGCGCCACCTTCCCGCTGGACGTGCGCGGCACCGTGCCCGCCGCCACCAGCATGAGCTCGGCCAGCCGCAGTCCGTGCCGTGCCGCGACCGCGGCCCGCGCGTGGGCCAGGGTCTCCCGCACCGCCGCCGGGTCCGCCCCGGCGTCCCGCCGCACCTCGGCCACCACCACGAGGTCCTCGTCCGGCGAGTCGTCCCCGCGCGGCACCTGGAAGGCGGCGAGCCGGTCCCTGCGCACCACCGCCACCGCGGACTGCACGGTCTCCTCCACGTCCTGCGGATAGTGGTTGCGGCCGTCCACGATGATCAGGTCCTTCAGACGTCCGGTCACCAGCAGCCTCCCGTCGTGCAGCGCACCCAGATCGCCGGTGCGCAGCCAGCCCTCGCGGAACGTCTCGGCGGTGCGCTCGGACTGCTTCCAGTAGCCCGCGCCGACGTTGGGCCCGCGCAGCTGGATCTCGCCGACCCGGCCTTCGCCGAGCACGGTCCCCGACTCCGGGTCGGCGATGCGCACCTCCTGCCCGACCGGCCGGCCGCACGCGGTGAGCAGCGCCGTCCCGCCGGGGTGCTCCTCGACGCGGCCCGCGGCGAGGGCTCGCGCGTCGCACGCCACCGTCCTCGGTGGCTCGTCGCGCCGGTCCGCGGTCACGAACACGGTGGCCTCGGCGAGCCCGTACGCGGGACACAGCGCCTCGGCGGCGAGGCCGGCCGGGCCGAACCTGCCGAGGAACCGGTCCAGGGTGCCGGGCCGCACCGGTTCGCTGCCGTTGAGCAGCGCCGCCACCCGGTCGAGCCGCAGACCGGCCGCCTCGTCCTCGTCGACGCGCGTGACGCAGTAGTCGAACGCGAAGTTGGGTGCCGCGCTGATCGTCCCCGGGTAGCTGCCGAGCAGGCGCAGCCAGCGCGCCGGCCGTTCGAGGAACGCCACCGGGTCGAGCAGCACGGAACCGAACCCGGCGAAGACCGGCGCGGCCACGCTCAGCACCAGGCCCATGTCGTGGAAGAGCGGCAGCCAGCCCACGGTCGTGCTGCGCCCGGGTTCGGCGTCGAAGGCGGTGACGGCCTGCCGCGCGTTGGCGACGACGTTCGCGTGGGTCACCATCACTCCGACCGGGCTGCGGGTTGAGCCCGAGGTGTACTGCAGATACGCCACGTCGTCCGGGGCGGGCCGGGGCAGCTCCGCCGCGGGTGGGCCGTCCGGCAGCGCGTCCACCGCGGTCACGGGCAGCCGGCCACCGGTCGCCCGGTCCACCGTGGCCAGCGACGGCGTGTCCGTCAGCACGTGGGCCGGCTCGCAGTCGTCGAGCACCGCGGCCAGCCGCCCCTCGTGGCCCGCCAGGTCGGGGGTGAACAGGGGAACCGCGATCACCCCCGCGTACAGGCAGCCGAGGAAGGCCGCCGTGTAGTCCAGCCCCTGGGGCAGTAAGAGCGCCACTCGCTCACCGGCCCGTGCCGTGCCCCGCAGGTGCCCGCCGATCGCGCGCGCCCGCGCGTCCAGGCCCTGCCAGCTCAATGTGCGGTGCAGGCCGGATGCGTTCGGTTCGGGGAACTCCACGTGGGTGACGGCACGTTCGTGAGCCCGGTGGGTCGCCCAGTGGCTCAGCCGGTCGGTCAGCAGCGGCGCGGGCTCGAACGGAGTCTCGGTCATCTCAACTCCCTGAGATAGCTCACGGTTCAACTGGGGCCCCAAGGTTCCGCCGCCGTGCCGCACCTGAAGAAGACGGGGTGCTGACAGTTCGGCCGGTGCGAACTGTCAGCGCGGTGACAACACAGGCCCCCGGAATCGGCAGCCGGCACAGCAGAGCGCGGGCCGCCCGCCCGCCCACAATCCGTTGAACACATCCGGCGGAGGGGCGGGGCCATGCATCGCAGAAGGCTGTCGGCGCTACTGGTCCTGCTGTCCCTGGCCGGCTTCCTGACCACACTGGACAACACCGTCATCAACGTGGCCCTGCCCACGGTGCAGAGCGAACTGGGCTTGAGCGTCGCGGATCTGGAGTGGGTCACGACCAGCTACGTCCTGTCGTTCGGGACGCTGCTGCTCGCCGGAGGGCGCGTCGCCGACCTCGCCGGACGGCGCCCCGTGCTGGCCGTCACGGGACTGCGACTGGCCGCGGGCTGCGTCCTGCTGGGCGCCGTCGTCACCGCCGTCACTCTGGGCCGCCCGGGCCGGCACCGTCGCCGATGAGGGTGACGAACCCGTCGGGGCCGCGCACCGCGAGCCGTCCGGTGCGCAGCCAGCCGCCCGCCGGGCCGCCTTGCCGCTCGGCGACCTGAGGCCCGCGCAGCAGCAGTTCGCCCGCGTCGCCCGGCAGCACGTCCACGTCGGGGAACCCCTCGACGGCGATCCGCACCCGCGTTCCTGGCAGGGCGAGCCCCGCCGTCCCCGGACGGGCGTCGGCGGTCAGGGGGTTGGCCAGCGCGACTCCGGCGGCGGCTTCGGGGCCGTACGCCTCGACGACGCGGGCGTCCAGCGCCGCCCGCACCCGCTCGCCGGTGGCGGCGTCCAGCGGGGCCGTGACGACGGTGCGCACCGTGCCCAGGGCCTCCCACTCGTGGGCGGGCCGCTCCAGCAGACCGCGCAGGTCGGCGGGAGAGGCCAGCAGGACGGTGGGCGCGTGGCGGCGCGCCGCCCGTAAGGCGCTCAGCGGATCGCCGCCGGGCACCAGGACGGCGCGGGTTCCGGTCAGAGTCGCCGCCAGGCTCGTCACGAGACTCCGCGTCCGCCACAGCGGCACCAGCGACAGCAGCCGTGGCCGCCGCGGCACCGGGCCGGTGTGCCAGGCGGCGATCTGGTGCGCCGCCGCCATCAGGTGCCGGTGCCGCAGCGCGATGCTCGTGCCGTCCCGCCGGTGCACGACGACGGCCACGTCCTCGGGCAGCGGGCCGCCGGACCAGTCCCGGTCGGCCGTGGAGTCCGGCCGGCGGCTCCGGCGCGGGTCGAGGTCGCGGTAGGCCACGACGACCACGGGCCGCCGCTGGGCCCGGCCGTCCCGCGCGCCGGAGGCGTCCGGCGGACCTGGACGCCGTGTCCGGTCGGCGGTGTCCCGCGATCCCCGGTCCGGCCTGCGCACCGAGACGGTGCGGCCCGGGCCGGGCGGCCGCGCCCCGCCCGGCGGGTCCACCCCAGGTGCCGGCTCGGCCACCGGCCCGCGGGTGCGGCGTGCCGCGTCCGGGCCGGGTGCCCCGGTCCGGCGGTGGCCGCCTCGCGGTGTCCGCGCCACCTCGACGGTCACGACGGCCCGCAGGGCCGTACGGCCACCCGTCTCCGCGACCTCCGCGGCGCGGTCGTCCGGTACGACGGCTGCCACGGCGTGCGCCACCGCCCGCCGGCGGTCCGCGATGTCACCCGGCACCACCACCGCCCCGAGCCGCCACACGGCGTGGCACATCACCACCATCTCCGGGCAGTCGGGCAGCAGCAGCGCGATCTGGTCGCCGCGCCGCACCCCGAGCTGTGCGAGCGCCTCCGCGATCCGCACGGCCGTCCGCCGCAGCTCGCGGAAGCCGATCCGGCGTCCCTCGCAGACGAGCGCCGTACGGCCCCCGTACCGGTGGGCCGCGCCGTCGAGCAGGCCGGGCAGCGCGCTGTCGGGCACCGGCAGGTGCCGCGGCACCCCGGCGGCATGGAATCGCAGCCCGGGCTCCTCGGTGGGCCGCCGTCCGAACAGGTCCGTCATACGCGGATGGTGGCGCACCGCGCCGTCCCGCCTCTTGTCTCCGCACCGCGCAGAACGCACCGGCGCGTTGTCACCCGGATGACAAGCACCGCCGCGGAATCTGTCCGCCGCCGACGGGCCGCCGCACCGGCCCGGCAGTATCGTCACCGGGCCCCCTGACGTCCGGTGTGAAGAGGGAGCCCCATGGTCGACAAAGCCCGTACGCGGATCGAACCCCTCGCGGACGACTCCCCGTTCAGAGAGCTGCCCACCGAACTCCTCGACCAGTTGTGGCCGTTCCTCGACGATCTCACCGAGGAGGTCGTACGGGCGATCCGGACCGAGATCGCAGAGTACGCCCGCCCGATGGATGAGACGTACATGCACGTCGTGAACCGTGGTGTCGAGCAGGCCCTGGAGGGTTTCCTCGCCCGGCTGTCCGGCTCCGGGGCGGACTGGGAGGACGTCAAGGCGACGTACCAGCGCATCGGAAGAGGCGAGGCCGACGAGGGCCGCAGCCTCGACTCGTTCCAGGCGGCGCTGCGCCTGGGCGCCCGGGTGACCTGGCGCAGGGTGAGCGAACTCGTCGAGGTCCACCGGCTGCCGCCCAACGTCCTCATCGCGTTCGGCGAGACGATGTTCCTGCACCTCGACGAGATGGCGGCGGCCACCACCGGTGGCTACACCGAGGCCAGACTGCACGCCGCCGGCGAACTCCAGCAGCGCCGCAGCCGGTTGATCGACCTGCTCACCGCCGAACCGGCGGTCTCCCCGGACGCCGTGGCCCAGCTCGCCCGGACCGCGCGGTGGCCGCTGCCGCGTGACATCGCCGTCGTCGTCACCGACCACGCCGGGGAGGGAGAGACGGCCCGTCCCATCGTGCCGCCCGAGTTCCTCGCCCGGTTCGACGGACAGCCGGGCGTCATCGTCGTACCCGACCCGGAAGGCCCCGGGCGGGAGCGGGCCATCGCCGGGGCCCTGCACGGAATGCGCGCCGCGCTCGGGCCCACCGTCGCCCTCGACGCGGGCGCCCGCTCGCTGCGGTGGGCCGGCGACGCCCTCGGCCTCGCCCGGCGCGGCGTGCTGCCCGGCACCGGGCTGGTCCGCTGCGCCGACCACCTGGCCACCCTGCTGCTCTTCCGCGACGAGGATCTCGCCGACGCGCTCACCCGGCAGCGTCTCGGTCCGCTCGACGCCGTGCGGTCCCCGCAGCGCGAGCGGCTCGCCGAGACCCTGCTGTGCTGGCTCAGCTGCGCCCGCAACGCGAGCGAGGTCGCCCAGCGGCTCGCCGTGCATCCACAGACCGTCCGCTACCGGCTGCGCCAGCTGGAGGAGGTCTTCGGTGACCAACTCCGTGACCCCACGGCACAGTTCGAGTTGCAACTCGCGTTACGGGCGCTCGATCTGCGCGGCTCGCCGGAGTGAACCATCGAGCGCCGTGGCACGGGATGTGACCCACGCGGGCAACACCCCGTCCGCCTCGGTACCCCTCGCCCTGGACCGGCTGCGGGGTGAACCGGCGAGGTGCCTGCGGACGGCCGGGCGCCGCTCGCCGGGTTCGGCACCGGGCTCTCCTGGGCGGCACACGCCGTACGGCTGCCGTAACTCACTCCCCGATGCCGAGGAAGCGCAGGACGGCCAGCACCCGCCGGTGGTCGGCGTCCGCGTTGGGGAGGTCGAGTTTGGCCAGGATGTTGTGCGCCCCGGGTGGACAGGACCTGGGAGGGCGACACGCTGCACGTGCGGCTGGCGGAGCCGGCGCAGAGCCGGCTGGACGGCCTCTCCCCCGCGCTCGTCGTGGAGATCCACATCCCGGCGGGAGTCCCGGTCACCGCCCGGCTCACCTCGGGACTGGCCGATCTGCGGGACCTGCGGGGCCCGTTGGACGTCCGGAGCGAGACCGCGACCCTGAGGGTGACCGACTCGCACGGGCCACTGCGGGTCGGTACGGAACGGGGCGCGATCCGGGCGAGCGGGCTGACCTCGCCGACGGTCCGCACGACGGTCGGGGCGGGTTCGGCGAGCATGCGGTTCACCCGCGCCCCGCACAGCCTCTCCGTGGTCGTCGGCAGAGGGGCGGTGCAGGTCATGGTGCCGTCCGGTTCCCGGTACCGGGTCGGCGCCCACGCCCCGCACGCCGACGTCCGCACGGCCGACGGCCTGGAGGACACCCACGCCGCTGATCACCTCGACGTAAGGGCGGGCCGTGGCGCGGCGGCGGTGTTCGGCTACGGATGATCCCGGCCTCGCCCGCTTGATCACCCTCGGTCTGCAGGAGCCCGCTCGTCGAGAACGGTGACGAAGGCCGAGGCGACGAGGGCGACGGCGCGGTCGTCGTCGTGCGCCAGTCGGCGCAGGGCCTCCCGCGCGGTGGTCCCCGGCAGCTCGACCAGCGCCTGGGTCAGGCGTATCCGCGTCGCTGAGTCCGCGGTGGGCGTGGTGAGTTCGCCGACCAGCGCGGTCAGGATCTGCTTCCCGCACCCGGGGTCCCGGGACAGTGTTCCCAGGACCTCCGCCGCGTCGACGTCGTGGGCGCCCTCGACCACCATGCCGATGAGCGCCGGCACGGCCGCGGCCACGCCACACCTGCCCAACGCCAGAGCGGCGTACCCGCGTACCGTCGCGTCCGGGTCCCCGAGCGCGTCCGCGAGCACCGCTGTCGCACCCGGGGCCTCGGGCATCCCGGCGATCGCCGGCACCGCGCGCCGCCGGATGTCGACGTCCTCCGAGCGTGCGCCCGCTGCCAGTGCCGCCATACCGTCGCCGCCCGACCGGGCGAGCGCCCAGCGCAGCGCGCCCGCGACGTTGGGATCGGACTCGGCCAGGACCGCCCGGGCCAGCAGCTCGGCGGGTACGGGCGCGCCCTCCGGCCGGGCCAGGACGGCCTGTTGCCTGCGCGCGGCACTGGTCGAGTCGAGCCCCTGCATCAGTTCGACGATGCGCAGGACGTCTCGCCAGCCGGTGGGCGCCGAGGCATCGACGGCGCGAAGCCGTTCGAGCAGCTCCCGTTCCCGCTCCAAGCGGTCTTCCGTCCACCGGATGAGGTCGCCGACCAGGGCGGACGGCGTGAACGCGGGGTCCTCCAGCGCGCGCCCGATCTGCTTGAGCGAGAGCCCGAGGGACCGCAGGCTCTCCACGTGGAAGATCCTGCGGACGTCCTCCGCGGAGTACTCGCGGTAGCCGCCGACGGTGCGACCGGTCGGTCGCACCAGCCCCAGGGCGTCGTAGTGCCGGAGCATACGAGTGCTCACCCCCGAGCGACGGGCGACTTCGCCGATCAGCATTCCGCGGCCTCCACGGCGTCCACGGTCTCCGCGGTCTCGGTGGCGTCCTTCCCCGCCGCGGCGGCTTCCGCCGGTGCCGGGCCGAGTGCGACGACTCGCTTCGCCTCCTCGACAGCCGCGTCGAAACCGGTCTCCGGATTCCGCCGGAGCAGCTCGGTGGCACGAGCGTGCGTGGCCACCACCGGGTCGGGGTTCGCCGCGGCCTTCTCCAGGACGGGCGCGCTCACGTCTCCGAGGTCGACCAGGGCCCGGCTCAGGCTCAGCCGCACCTCGCGGTCACCGCGGCCGAGCTGCGTCACCAGCTCGTCGGCCAGCTCCTCCTTCCCGTCCTCGGGCACGAGGTCCACCGCGACGCGCCACGCGGTCCGCGCGACCTCCTCATCGGCGTCGCGCAGCATGTCGCGGGTGATCCAGGCCCACGCGCTCCCATCGCCGATCTTGGACAGCGTGTGCAACGCCTGGCTGCGGGCCTGACTTCGCCCGGAGTCGAGTTCCTGGCGCATCCGGGGCAGGGTGATCTCCGGTGAGAGGCGGGTCAGCGCCCAGGAGAGCATGTCCCGCACGAAGAAGTCCGGCTCGACCGCGCACCGCTCGACGAGCGTCTCCAGGGTGCCGGGGTCGGGATTGGTACCGGCCGCCAGGGCCGCCTGAAGCCGGACCGACGAGTCCTCGGCGCGCAGGGCGTTGGCCACGCGGGCGCTCCGCGGGGTTCCGTTCGACGTGTTGATCGGGACCACCTCCTGCTCCCAGGGGACACCTTGTCACCATGTCAGGGTCAAGCCCATGACCGGCGGATCGGAAGGTCCGCCGGCCGGCGGCACGGGCGGCAGGGCGGGCGCGCTCTCGTGCGGTCAGTGCCGCAGGAGCGTGAGGAAGTCTCCGACGGCGGTCGCGACGGCGCCGGGGGCCTCCACGGGGAGCAGGTGACCCACGGCGGGGACGGTGGTCATGACCGCGTGCGGGATGTGCGGCAGGAGGCACTCGCGCAGGACGCGCGGCGGCTCCACCACGTCCTTCTCCGCGGCCAGCACGGTCACCGGGACCTCGATGCCGCGTACGGCGTGTGTGATGTCCTGGGCGATCCCGTGCAGGGGCCACTCCTGCCGGGCCTCCGCGCCGGAGGCGAGGCTGTCGCGCACCGCGGCGGCGCGCACCGCCGCGGGCAGCGGCGTGGCGGTCAGGACGTGGTCGAGGGCGTGCCGCACCGTCTCGGGCGAGTCGTACGCGTGGGACAGACCCTGCCGGTACTCCTCGGTGACGGTGGCCGGGGGCCGCGGGGGTGCGGGCGCGACGAGCACCAGGCCGGCCAGTCCGGCAGGCCCGCGCGCCGCGACGAGCTGACTCGCCTTGCCGCCCATCGAGTGACCGACGAGGACGAACGGCCCCGACACACACGCGTCGACCACGCGAGCGAGGTCGTCGGCGAGCCGGTCGAGGTGGTAGGGCCCGGGCAGCGCCCGCGAGGTGCCCCAGCCGCGCTGGTCGAAGCGGACGGTCGCCTGCCCGGGCGGCAACCGGTCGATCACGCCGCTCCAGGTGTCGGCGGAGCCGCCCCAGTAGTGGACGAACACCAGCGCCGGCCCGTTGAGGCCCCCCACCCGCACGTCCAGGGTCCCGCCCGGCACGGGGACCGGCATTGTCGTTTCCGTCATGATCACGTTCCTTGAGTAGACAGCCGCGAACATCCGTCGTCGGGTCGCCGCAGCTCGACCGGGTAACCTGACCCGCCTGTCAGGCCCGTTCTCGACCGTACGGAAGGCAAGGCCCGGTCTCCGGTGGAAAGGAGCGCGGTGCTTGTGGAAAACGGACACGACGCCGTGCGGCAGCTCCGCTATCTGCCCGCCGTCGGATCGCCCCACGGCGTGGAGGTACTCGATTTCGCCGCACTGCGCGCCATGGACACCCACCGCCGTCGCACACTCCCCCAGCGCCCCGACTTCCACGTCCTCGGCCTGATCCGCTCCGGCTCCGGCGCCCACGAAGCGGACTTCCACACCTACGAACTGGCCGCGGGAAGCGCTGTGTGGATCCGGCCCGGCATGGTGCACCGCTGGTGCGACGTAGACGCCTGCGACGGCCCACTGATCCTCTTCCGGCCCGGCTTCCTGCCCGGCTTCACGGCGGCGGAGGCCAACGCCCCGGCGTGCTGGCACCTGGACGAGCAGCGCCTCGACCTCGCCCTTCTGGCAGCCGAACACCTCCGCCGCGAACACGACACAACGGCGCTGACACCCCGGCTGGCGGCTCCCGCCCTGCTCCCGCACCTCTTGGCGGCGCTGCTCCTGCGCGCACTCCCCGCCTCCGACGTCCCGACCGACGCGACTGCCTCGGGCAGCCGGTACACGGACGTGTTCCGCGCCTACCGGACCGCCGTCGAGGCGCACTTCACCCGCCGGCACCACGTGGCCGACTACGCGCGCGAACTGGGCTACGACGTACGCACCCTCACCAGGGCGACGCGCGCCGCCACCGGCACGGGCGCCAAGACCTTCCTCGACCAGCGCATCCTGCTGGAAGCAAAGAGACTGCTCGCCCACACCGACCTGCCGGTCACCGGCTGCGCCCGACGCCTCGGCTTCCAGGACGCCGGCAACTTCACCACCTTCTTCCGGCGCCAGACCGCCATGCCCCCGGCCACCTGGCGCACCGAGTACGGCGCGGTGGGCGCCCGGGGGAACTGACAGCCCTCCCGCCCCCGGCGCCGGGGGCGGCGGCACCCCGCGACCGCCGTGCGCGGGATCGCCGCTCAGCGGGCCGGCGGGCCGGGTTCGGGCTCGGCTTCGCCGAGTTCGGGCTCCAGCCCCTGACTCACCGGGGTGCGGCGCCGCCCGGCGTCGGCGCGCCATGCCTCGAAGGCCCAGGCGGTGAGGGCGACGACGGCCACGCCCAGAAGCCAGCCGCCCAGCACGTCGCTGAACCAGTGCACGCCGAGAGCGACCCGGGTGAAACCGACCCCGAGGACGGAGAACACGGCCACACACCAGCAGGCGATGCGCCAGGCCCGCGGCACGAGGGGCGCCAGGACCAGTATGAAGACGGCGAAGGACGTGGTCGCCGTCATGGCGTGGCCGGACGGGAAGGAGTAGCCCGCGGCGTGCGCCACCGGGTCCTGCAGAGCGGGCCGGGCGCGCTCCACCACGGTCTTCACCAGCAGTCCGACCAGCCCCCCGGCCACGGCGGTCACCGCCGCCCAGGCCGCCAGCCGCCAGGCCCGGCGGTACAGGAGCCACACGGTCAGCACCGCGACGGCCGCACGTAGCGTCACGGGATCCCAGATCCGGTCGGACAGCAGGTGCAGCACGTCCGTCCACCCCGGATGGCGCAGGGCGTACGCGTGCAGGTCCCGCGCGGCGGAGGTGTCCAGGTGCCGCAAGGGCCGCCACTGGCCCTCGACCAGGGTCAGGAGCAGCCCGAAGGCGACCGCGGCCACGGCGGCGAGGGCCGCGGCGGCCAGCAGCCGTGCGCCGTACCTGCGGTCGGCCTTCCGGCGGCGTTCGCGAAGGGTGCGGAGTGCGGTCGGCTTGAGCATTCAGACTCCGGGGTCGGCTTGGACCGGGCCGGGGCGGCGGCCGCGCGCCGCCTCCAGTTGCGCGGCGAAGGCCAGCCCGAGGAAGAGGGCGATGGAGGTCAGGTAGGCCCACAGCAACAGGGACATGAAGGCGCTCAGCGGGCCGTAGATGGTGTCGAAGGAGCCGCTGAGGTCCAGGTAGAGGCTCAACAGCCAGGTCAGTGTCATCCACAGCACCAGGTAGACGGCGGCGCCGAAGGCCAGCCAGGTGTAACCGGGCTGACGGCGGCGCGGTGAACGGCGGAAGACGGTGCTCGCGGAGATGAGCGCGAGCAGCAGCCCGAAGGGCCAGCGCAGGATGTCCCAGGCCGCCCGGGTGCCGCCGCCGAGGTGGTAGACGGTCACCGCCGCCGAGGCCAGGTCGTCTCCGGCGATCATGACGACGAACCCGAGGCCGAGCGGGAGCCCCGCGCCGACGGACATCAGCAGGCCGCGCAGGTACTTGCGGTGGAAGGGACGGTCGCGCTCGTTGCCGTAGATCCGGTTGGCGCCCCGCTCGATCTGGCACATGGCGGTCGTGACGTTGACCAGGGAGAAGACCGCTCCGAACCAGAGGGCGACGGCGGCGCCGTCCCCCGCCGTGTGCCGGCTGCGGTCGAGGGCGTCGTCGACGACGTGTGCGCTGGGTCCCCGGGCGATCCGGTGGATCGTCAGTTCGGCCAGCCGGCCCACGTTCTCCGTGTGCAGGGTGGTCGAGAGTCCTACGAAGGCGATGGTCAGGGGTATGAGGGCCAGCACCGTCTGCAGGGCGAGGGCCCGGGAGTGGGTGAAGCCGTCGGCGTACCGGAAGCGGACGAACGCGTCCCGCACGAGGGACCAGCCGCCGTAGCGGCGCAGTGCCGCCCATGCCTCGTCGCCGGACAGCTCCTCCCCGCCCATGTCCCGCGTCTCGGGGACCTTCGTGGCGGTGCCCATCACTTCTCCCGCGCCGGCAGCAGCATGGTCAGGGCTCCAGGCCCGACCTCCACGGTCAGGTGCCGGCCGCAAGCCACGGGGTCGCCGTCCAGCTCGCGAGGCAGCGGGGCGTCGAAGGTGAACTCCGCGCGCCGGAAGGTGAGGAACTCCACGGGTGCGCCGCCCTCGTCGCCGTACCGCTCCGGGGCGGGCGCCGTCCTTCCGGGACGCAGCAGCGTCCGTACGGCGGCCAGCCAGCCGGTGATGCCGCGCGGGTCCAGGATGAGCAGGTCCAGCCGTCCGTCGTCGGACCGGGCGGCGGGAAGCAGCGTCACACCGCCCTGGACGCTGCCGACGTTGCCGACCAGCACCATGCGGGCGGTGCGGCGCAGCGCGGGCGCGCCGTCGAGACGGATGCTGACGCCCGTGCGGGGGCCGCGCAGTTCACGGAGGACGGCGAGCACATAGGTGGGCCAGCCGAGGACCGACTTGGCGCGGTCGTTCGCGTTGGCCCGCCGCATCGTCGCGGCGTCGAGTCCGGCGCCGGCCATGGCGGCGAAGTGCGTGGGGGCCAGGCCGTCGCCCTCGATGCGGCCGAGGTCCACACGGCGGGCCGTGCCGCGCAGCGCGGCGTCGAGGGCGTCGGCCGCCGCCAGCGGCAGGCCGAGATTGCGGGCCAGGAGGTTGCCGGTCCCGCAGGGCACCAGAGCGAGCGGTACGTCACTGCCCGCGAGGGCCTCGGCGGCCGCGCGGAGCGTGCCGTCGCCGCCGCACACCACCACGAGTGTCGCGCCGTCGCGGATCGCGCCGGCCGTCTGGCCGCCTCCCGGGTCGTCGGCGGTCGTCTCGACGAACACCGGTGCCCGGTGGCCGTGGTGTTCCAGGACCCGGCGCAGCGCCTCGCGTCCGGCGCGGTCGGTGACCGTGGGATTGAAGATCACGGCGGTGCTGCCGGGGCTCCGCTGCGCGGCGCCGGCCGCGGGCGGAGCGGGCTCGGGGAGAGCGGTCACGCGTCCGTCCGCGAGCAGGGCGCGCCCCACGATCAGCAGCGACATGCTTCCGTTGACGAGGCCGCCCGCAACGTCGGTGGGATGGTGCATGCCCCGGTAGAGGCGGGCGAGTCCGACCAGGAGGGGGACGGCGCAGAGCAGGCAGGCCACGGCTGTCCGCCAGGGTCCGCGCAACCGGGACAGCGCCAGCACGGCCAGGCCGCCGTAGAGGGCGGTGGCCGCACCGGTGTGGCCGGAGGTGTAACTGGACGTGGGCAGCGAGCCGTCGAGCCGGTGCACTTCGGGGCGGTGACGGTCGACCGCGAACGTGATGACCAGGAAGACCGCCGACTGCAGGGACACGGCCAGGGCGAGGAACGTGGCCTGCCGCCACATGGGCAGCCGGGGTATCAGGATCAGGCCCAGACAGCTCGCCAGGGTGAGGGCGATCACCGTCGGGGTGTTGCCGGCCTCCGACGCGATGGAGGACAGGGTGGTCAGCGTGGCCGTACGCGCGTGTGCGAAGGACTCGTTCACCCTGTCCTCGGCCGTCAGCGGCCACAGGTGGCGGGCGGGGCCGGTGATCAGCAGCCCGAGGCCCACCATGAGGGTGGCCTGACAGACGGTCAGCGCGCCGATCGACCTGACGGACCAGCCGGTTCCGCGTGGCATCACGAGGCGGCCCCCGCCCGCGGCTCCGGTTCCCTCGCCGGGTCTTTCCCCGGAAAGCCCGGCGGATCTACCGGGCACGGCAGTCGACATGAGTATCCCTCTGGTTCGGCGCTTGGCGACGGCGTTCGCCGGACGCTGACCTCTCCGGCTCACCGCCGTATGCCCGCTGGGCGGAGGACCAGACGGGGTGAACGGGCCGGGAGTGACGGGAGTGCGAGGAGACGACCGTCACCCCGATCCGGTGCTTCGGGTGAGCGGGCCGGCGGCGCGGCCTCGGAGCCGAGCACGCCGGAGCCGCCCGCGTGCGCGGGGCGAGGGCCCGGGACGCGGGCGTACTCCGTCCGGCCGCTCGGCACCACGAACCGGCCGCCCAGCGCCATGTCGTGGGGAAGGCCGCAGCCGGAACGCCGATCCGCACGCGCGGCGGGGACTTCGGCACCGGGCCGGGCGGCAAGTAACCACCGGAGGGAGATCCAGGCCGCTGTCAGAGCCCCGGCACGCCTGCGACGAGACGCGGGACGACGATCGCCATGCGTGTCACCACTCGCTCGTCGCCGTGTGATCGCTGTCCGGTCCCGCGGCTGCGTCAGGAGTCTTCCGAGCACGGCCGGCGGCACCGCCCGCGCGGCCCGCGGAGAGCCCCTGTCAGCCGGGGCACGGCTCCGGCCCGTCCGCGGTGATGACCAGAGCGGCCTGGTCGTCCTCCACGTCCCGGCCCGCCATGAAGCTCCGAACGTCCGCTGCCACGGTCCGCACGACGTCGGTCGCGGTCGGCCGGCGCGGGGCGGAAGCCAGGGCCTTGGCCAGTCGGATGTCGCCGTACTGTTCGGTGCCGGCGGCCCGGCACTCGGTGATGCCGTCGGTGTACAGAAGCAGGCTCTCGGACGGGCGGAGCGTGAAACGGCGCGCGGTGAGCCTGGACGGGATGCCGACGCCCAGCAGACCGCCGGACGTCTCGACCGCGCCGACCACGTGGTCGGTGTCCAGCAGAAGGGGCAGGGTGTGCCCGGCCCGGACGAGATGGACGGCGAGTCCGTCGGCCGCCGGCGCGAGATGGCCGTAGACGAGGGTGACGAAACCGTTGTTCTGATGGGTGTGACGGTCGTTCAGCGCCTTGTCGACGGCCCGGACGACATCGGCGGGATCGTCCAGCAGCGGGGCGACGGCGCGCGCGGTGTGGCGAACCAGAGCGGTCGTGGTGGCGGCCATGGCGCCGCGCCCGCAGACATCACCGAGGATGAAGGCCCAGCTGCCGTCGCCACGGTCGAAGACGTCGTAGAAGTCGCCGCCTATCTCCAGTCCTTCACCGGCCGGATGGTAGAAGGCGGCGAGCTGGGCGCCGGGGACGTCGGGCAGGTCGGGCAGGAGCAGGCCGGTCTGCAGGTCGCGGGCGAGTGCCGCGCGCTGCGCGTACTGGCGTGCGTTGCGGGCGGCCGAGCCGGCGCGGCGGGCCAGTTCCTCCGCCAGGGCGACCCGGTGACCGTCGAAACAGTGCCCGTCCGTGGAGAACAGGGTCAGCGTGCCGAAGGGGCGGCCGCGGTCCACGAGGGGCACGCACACGTAGCCGGTGACACCCAGATCGCGCCAGGGGCCGGGTCCGGTCGGGGTACGGCGGGCCACTTCGGTCAGGCCGGAGGCCAGGACCCGGGCGACGGCGTCGTCCTCGCCGTCGCGGGCCGGGGAGTGGGAGGCGAGCAGGGTGCGCGCCTCCTCGGCCGGGGCGGCGGTCACCACCCGTTGCACGCGTCCGGCCTCCACGATGTCCACGGCGGCCAAGGGCGCCAGGGCCGGGCTGGCCAGGATGGCCAGGCGCTGCAACGTCTGCTTCTCGTCCAGTCCGCCGGACAGTGCGGTGCTCGCGGTCAGCAGGAAGGCCAGGTCGTCGCGGGCCGCCTTCTCCCGTGCGTCCGCCGCCCGCCGGGCCTCCTCGATGTGGTGCCGCTCGATGGCGAGGGCCGCCGTGTCGGCGAAAGCGCGGGCGAGTGCGAGGTCGGTGCCCTGGGGGGCCCGTGGTGTGCGGTGGTACATCGCGAAGGTACCCAGTAGCCGGCCGTCGCCGGCCAGGATCGGCGTCGACCAGCAGGCGGCGAGCTCCGCCCGGCCGGCGAGGGCACGGAAGTCGCCCCACAGGGGGTCGGTGGCGATGTCCCGCACGATCACGGTCCGGCGCCGGTGGGCGGCGGTGCCGCAGGAGCCGACTCCTTCGCCGGCCGCGATGCCGTCGATGGCCCGGTTGTAGTGGTCGGGCAGACTGGGAGCCGCGCCGTGGCGGAGGTGACGGCCGTCCTCATCGGCCAGCAGGACCGAGACGATCACACCGGGACAGAGTCCCTCGATCGTCCTGCACATGCCGTCCAGCACGTCGTGCAGCGGCGCCTGGCGCGCGATCTGCTCCAGCAGCGCACGCTGCTCGGCAGCCAGTCGCCGGGCGTGTTTGGCCTGAGTGGTCTCCACGCCCATCATCCGTACGCCGATCACGTTGCCACCGGCGTCACGGCGGGCCTCGTAGGTGAAGTCGAAGTACGCCTCGACGACGTGGTCGCCGACGCCGATGACGACACGGGCGTCGCGGCCCACGTGCCGCTCGCCCGACCGGTACACCTGGTCCAGAAGCCCGATGAACCCCTGGGCCGTCAGCTCGGGCATGAGCTCCGCCAGCGGCACACCGGTGCGTTCCCGCCGGTCGCCGCCGATGGCCGCGAAGAAGGCCGGGTTCGCCGCCTCCAGCACGTGCGCGGGCCCTGCCATGGACGCGAACAGCGCGGTGGACGTTCCGAACAGCAGCGACAGGTCGTCGTCCATGTCACGCGCCGCCCCGGACCGGCGGATTCCGCTCGTCGGCCGCCGCTCACACTCAGCCGTCATCTCGCCCCCTTCGCCGGGCACCCGCCCCGAATTCCCGTGGGCCATCGTCTCCCAGGCATCGATGGATGCCTCACGCAGGTTCTTATGCACCGGACGGCCGGGTCCAAGCGTCCCCGAGCGGAACCCGAACGGACCCGGGGTCGTGCGCCACAGCCGAGGCCGACGGCATGGCCGCGGCGCCGCCGCCGGCGTCAGTCGCCGGCGGCGGCGCCTTCGCCGGCGCGCCCCAGGGTGCCGCCGGCGGTCCGGCCGGCCAGCGCATCGGTGACCGTGGCGTGGATGGGCAGCAGCTCGGAGATGCCGGTCATGGTCACCATGCGCGTGAGGCGGTCGGGTACGTCGGCGAGACGGAGGGAGCCGCCCGCCTGCTGGGTGGTGTGCAGGAGGCCGATGAAGGTGCTGAGGCCGGTCGAGTCGACGAAGTCCACCTGTGCCAGGTCCAGGACGAGATGCGGGACGCCCTGTTCCACCACGGCCATGGCATGCCTGCGCAGGGTGGCCGCCGTATGCAGGTCCACGTCCCCGGAGACGGAGACGACGGCGGTGCGGTCGCTCGTGTGCCGGACGGTCACGTCGAGGATGTCGGTCACGTTGGTATCACTCCTGGCCGGAAGGTTCGGGCACGGTGATGGCGCGTGCGGTGGCGGTCACGCCGTCGTCGGCGGTGGGGACGGGGCTCGCTGCGTCACACATGTCACGGCTGTGGTGCGTCGTCGTCGAGGCCGTGGACGGTGACGAGACCGGAGAGGCCCGAGACGGTGAGGACGGGCTCCAGCAGCGGCGTGACGATCAGCTCCAGCCGCTCGGCGTGGCCGAAGAGCACGCTCAGCCCCGCGCTGTCGAGGTATTCCACCGCGGTCAGGTCCAGGACGAGGGGGCCCGAGCCGCCGTCCAGGGCTTCGGCCAGGGAGGCGACGTTGCTCATGTCGATCTCGCCGCCGACCACGAGACGGGGAGTACCGTCCGGGCGTCTGCCGGGGGTGAGCGTAAGGGGGGTCGTCATCAGGGAATCCTCATCTGCATGTCGACGGTGGTGCCGGACGGACCGGGGGTGATGCTGACCTGCTGCATCAGGGCACGCATGAGGGCCACGCCCCGGCCGCGGTGGGCGTTGCGTTCGGGCTGGGGGTCCTTCCACCGACCGCTGTCGGCCACCGTCAGACTCAGGTTGTCGACGAGGGCTTCGGCACGCAGCCGCACGGCTTCCCCCGGGGCATACCGGTGACCGTGCTCGATCGCGTTGGCGCACGCCTCCCCGGCGGCGACGAGAACGTTCTGCACGGTGTTCGCGGGAAGGTCGCACTGGGCGAGCCAACCGCGCAGCGCCTGGCGGACCGGCGCGAGCTGGGACGACTCGGCCGGGAAGGAGATGTCCAGCGGCGCCGGATGGCGGTAGAGCAGCAGGGCCACGTCGTCGTCGTAGCCATCGGCCGGCGCGAGTTTCGCCATGACCTCGGTGGCGAGATCGTCGACGGCCGCGTCGCGGCCGTCCTGCACGGCGTCGCCGGCCTCATCGATCCCGGCGCTGAGCGGGCGCCGGCGACGCTCCACGAGCCCATCGGTGTACAGCAGCAGCGTGGCCCGTGCGGGCAGGGTGCACGCGGCCTCCGGGCGCTGTCTGCCCGGCCGTACCGCCAGCGGCAGGGAACGCCCTTCGTCCAGCAACCGGGTGGTGCCGTCGGGGTGCGCGAGGATGCCCGGCGGGTGTCCGGCGCTGGAGTAGGTCAGCTCTCCCGTGCCCGGATCGAGGACACCGCAGAAGACGGTCGTGCACAGCGCGCCGGGAACGCTCGCCGCGAACTGGTCGAGGGCCATCAGCGTCCGGGACGGACTGGCGTCCTGCAGCATCAGCGCGCGGCAGGCACTGCGCAGCTGCCCCATGACGCTGGCCGCTTCCAGGCCCCGCCCGACACAGTCGCCCACCACGATGCCGATCCGTCCGTCCGGCAGTGCGACGGTGTCGTACCAGTCACCTCCCACCTCGAGTGGGCGAGTGGCGGGCTCGTAGCGCACGGCGAAGCCCTCCGGGAGCTGGGCCGGGCCGAGGATGGCGCGTTGCAGCGCGATCGCGGTCTCCCGCTGCTGGTCGATCTGGTGCGCCCGTACCAGACCCTGCGCGAGGTGCCCGGCCAGCAGGGAGAGCAGGAGTTGGTCCTCGGAGGTGAAGGGCCGGTGTTCGCCGAGATCGATCCACAGGACCAGTGGCCCGTCGGGATGTTCGAGCAGAACCCCGGCGCCACTGTCCTCGGTCACCGGGGTGAGCGAGGACTGGCGGCGCAGTGCGGCGAGCGCGTCCCGCCGCTCCGGGGGCAGGTCCTCCCACCGCGGGGTCCCATCCGTCGCGGTGAGTACCGGTATACCGCCGCGCCCGAAAACGGCGGCCACCACGCTCCGCGCCCGCCACAAGGTCTTCAGTTCGCCCAGGGCCCCGGCGAGCGCCTCGGGCAGGCTCGCGGCCGTGGACAGGGTCGTGCTCAGCGCGGCCAGCGCCGTCTCGCGCTGGACGGCGTAATGCTCGGCGGTGACGTCGCGGAAGGTACCGACGGTGACTTGCCGCCCTGTATCGGGGTCCTCGGCCTTGTTGTAGGTGACGGCGACCCACACTCGATGGCCGTCCCGATGGGTGACGGGGACGGTGTACGAGCCCTGGTCGCGTTCCAGCAGGTCGGCGAAGGCGTCCCCGACCTGGCGGTGTGCCTCCGGATCGGTCGCGATCTCGGGCCACCACGGCTGAACGGGTGCGTAGGGCAGGTTCTCCGGGCCGTACCCGAGGATGTCGGTGAACGCGGCGTTGATCTCCACGACGGCCCCGGACTCGTCGCAGACGAAGAAGGCCTCCTGCAGGGAGTCGATGAGTGCTGTTCGCCATCGGACGTGATGGCTGCGCAGCCGGGCCAGTTCGACGTTCGCGCGCACGCGGGCCAGAAGCTCCGCGGCGGCGAAGGGCTTGACCAGGTAGTCGTCGGCGCCCGCCCGCAGCCCCTCGATCGACGCCTCCTGCCCGGCCCTGGCCGACAGCAGCAGCACGGGCACCGAGGCCGTGCGTGTGTCACCGCGCAGCCTCGCCACCAGTTCCAGTCCGTCCAGCCGCGGCATCATCACATCGCTGACGACGAGGTCGGGGATGTCACGGCGGGCGGAGACGAGCGCTTCGACCCCGTCGGTGACAGCGGTGACCTCGTATCCCGCTCCGGCCAGGATGCGCGTCAGGTACTCGCGCATGTCGACGTTGTCGTCGGCCACCAGCACCCGGGCACTCGGCCCCCGTGCGGGTCCGGACACGGTGGTGCTCGCCCCGGCCGGCCCCACCGGGTCGTCCGCCGCCCCATCGCTGTCGCTGCCCGGAAGCCAGCGCAGGGCCTCCGGGACGTAGGGGTCCGCGCCGGAGGACGCCGCGGTGCCGACCGCTTCCGGCACCACGGAGTCGGGAGGCAGATGGGCCGTGCCGAACGGCAGCCGGATGGTGAAGGTGGTGCCTTCGCCCTCACGGCTCTCGGCGCCGATCGTGCCGCCGTGCAGACCGACGAGTTCCTGCACCAGAGCCAGCCCGATGCCGCTGCCCTCATGGGAGCGGGAGCGGGCGTTCTCAATGCGGTGGAAGCGCTCGAACAGCCGCGGCATCTCCGCCTCCGGCACCCCGGCCCCGGTGTCGGCGAAGGTGACCACGGCATGATCGCCCACTTCGCGCACACCGACGCGGACCGCACCGTGGAAGGTGAACTTCAGCGCGTTGCTGAGCAGGTTGAGGACCACCTTCTCCCACATCCCGCGATCGGCGTACACCGGCTCGCGCAGGGGCGGGCAGTCCACGTCGAAGGCGAGTCCGGCCCGCTCCATGGCCGAGCGGAAGACGCTGGCCAGCTCGGCGGTCTCCACGGCCAGGTCGACCGGTTCGTACCGGGCCTGCATACGGCCGGCCTCGATCCGGGAGAAGTCCAGCAGCGTGTTGACCAGCCTGCCCAGCCGCAGCCCGTTGCGCTGGATGACGTCGAGTTCCTGGAGTACCCGCTCCTCCGCGCCGGCGAGCCGGGAGCGGAGTTCCTCGACCGGGCCCATGATCAGGCTCAGCGGAGTCCGGAACTCGTGGCTGATGTTGGAGAAGAAGGTGGTCTTGGCCCGGTCCAGTTCGGCCAGTTCCTCCGCACGCCGTTGCTGCGCCTGATAGCTGCGGGCACTGCCGATACCGGAGGCGATGTGGCCCGCGGTCAGCTCGACGAACCCCCGGTAGCCCTCGTCCGGCACGCGGTACCGGTTGAGCGCCGCCACGAAGAAGCCGTAGGGGGCGCTGCCCTGCTGCAGGAGCGGGACCACGAGCGCCTGCACGGGGGGCTCGGGCCAGTCACCCGTGGGCAGGCCGGCGAAGGCGTCCCCGGTCAGGGGCACCAGGGCCGTCTCGCCACCGGCCAGGACCGCGGCCGGCCACACACCACCGGGCGCGTCGATGCCGAGGACGGCCGGCGCGGCCGGGTGGCCGGCGGTGACGCCGCTCGCCCCGGCCAGCCGGGCGGTGTCACCGTCGAACAGGTAGGTCAGGGTGAAGGGCAGGTCCTTGCGATTGTGGCCCAGCTGCAGATCCGCGAAGGCCAGCACCTCCCGCTCGGTGCGGATCACGCTCGGATCCGAGCCCAGGTCGCGCAGGGTGGCCATGCGCCTCTCGCCGATCACCCGGTCGGTGTCCTCGGTCACCACGCACAGCATGCCCACGACCTTGCCGGTGTCGTCCCGCAGCGGGCTGTAGGAGAAGGTGTGGTACGTCTCCTCGCTGTAGCCGGAACGCTCCAGGAGCAGCAGCAGCCCCTCGTCCCAGGTGGCCTCGCCCGTACTGAGCACGGTTTCGATGCGCGGGCCGGCGTCGTCCCAGACCTCCGCCCACACCTCGTTCGCGGGCCGCCCCAGCGCCCACGGGTACTTGCGGCCCAGCGTGTCACGCCGATAGGCGGCGTTGCAGAAGAAGGTGAGCTGCTCGCCCCAGGCCATCCACATGGGAAAACGCGAGGACAGCAGGATGCTGACAGCTGTCCGCAGACTCTGCGGCCACTCCTGCGGGGGGCCGAGGTCCGTGGCAGCCCAGTCCACCCCGGCGAGGTCTGCGCCCACCTCAGGGTCAGCGGCGAACACGCGGCCCTCCTCCGCCGGATGCGGTCCGTGCCCAGCCTCGCCCGAACACCCCACGCGACACCCGTCCCCTCATGGCGACCCGTTCCTGGGCCATTTCATGCCGAACGCGCACGCGGGATCCCCGATCGCGTGCCCATGTCCTGTCTGCCCCGTGATCGCCGCCCCACCCCGACGGGTTTCCCGTGGACTCACAGGGGGTGGTGGCTCCTCCACGTCGGCAGGCATTCTCTCAGAGACCGAGGAGGCCTGATCCGCACGGGGCGGTCCGTGTCTCACGAGGTGATCGACCACGATCCCGGAGGATGATCCAGGCGAATCGGGAAACCTGTGCCGGTAGCGCATGGCCATGGATGCGCACGGGGCGGAGGAGGCGCGCTCCTCGCACACGAGGAGCGCCGAACGGAGTCCGCCGCCCCGCCGTAGCCGCCTCACCGCACAGGAGTCCGGGTGAACGAGACAGAGAGCGCTCTCTCCATCAGCACGCGACCCTGCCCGTCAGGGCCCGTGGTGCTGCGCCTGGCGGGAGAGCTGGACCACTACACGGGCCCCGGTCTTCGTACGGCCATGGCGGACGTGCTGCGCGCCCCCGGTACGGGCGTCATCGCGGACCTGTCGGCTCTCGAGTACTGCGACTCCACGGGGATGACCGAGATCATCACGGCTCACCATCGCGCCGAGGCCGTGGGCTCGTCGTTCTGGGTCGCGGGGCTCAGCCCGGCCATGGCCCAACTCTTCCGGGTGGCGGGACTCGACCAGCTCCTCACGGTGCACTCCAGCGTCGAGGAGGCACTCGACGCCCTGGACACGAACTGACGGCGGCGCGAGGAACGAGTCGTGCGGGTGCTCCAAAGCACCCGTCCCATCGAGTTCACCTGTGCTCGACACGCCCGCTGCGAGCCCGGCGGGGTCGAGGAGGATCCGTGCACCCCGCGGACCGCGGCCCCTCCTGCGGCCCCGTCCTCGCGGGGGCCCGTGAGCACGTATCGCTCGTGGAGTCCCGACGCCCCGGGTCTGCGAGGATGAGGCGTATGGACGTGCGATGCAGGGCACAGGAACGGGCGTCCGGCCGGCCGAACGTCCCGGTGGTGATGCAGTGGTGACGCCGGCGCACAGAATCCACCGCGAGCCGAGCCCCGGCCCGGTGACGTCGGTGGCGGGGGCCGCCCTGGCCGCCCGGTGCTCCAGCCACGCCATCGCCCACCCGGGAACCGGCGCCTTCGTCCAGGCGCGGATCGAGGGCCCCCGGCTCACCCCGACCACCACCGGGCGCTGCCGCCGGCTCGGCGCCCGCGGTGGGACCACGCGGACCATCACCACGTCCTCGGGATCACGACGATGATGTGCTCGACCGACGGCGACCAGGGCTCGGACCCCGAGCGCGAAGACCGCCCCGACGACGACCGGGCATACTCCGCCCTGCTGGAGGACAGCCTCGAGGACCTGTACGAGAACGCGCCGTGCGGATATCTCTCCACCCTGCCGGACGGGCGGATCATCAAGGTCAACACCACCCTGCTGAACTGGCTGGGCCGCAAACGCGGCGACCTCGTCGGCCGAAGGACGTTCTCCGACCTCCTCACCGTCGGCGGGCGGCTGTACCACGAGACGCACTTCGCACCGCTGCTGCGCATGCAGGGCGAGATCAGCGGCATAGCACTGGAGATGAGAGCGGCCGACGGCAGCCGGCTGCCGGTCCTGGTGACCTCCACCGTCAGGACCGGGACCGACGGACAGCCACTGCTGATCCGCACCACCGTCTTCCATGCCCGCGACCGCCGCGCCTACGAGGAGGAGCTGCTGCGCGCCCGCCAGGAGTCCGAGCGCGAACGCCGACGCCTCCAGCAGCTCGCGACCACCCTGCAGGCCACACTGCTGCCGCCCATGCTGGCCGACGTGCCGGGTCTCGACGTGGCGGCGCACTACCACATCGCCTCGGTCGACGAGGTCGGCGGAGACTTCTACGACCTGTTCCCCCTTGCCGCCGGGACCTGGGGACTGTTCCTGGGTGACGTGTGCGGCAAGGGCGCCGAGGCCGCGGCCGTCACCTCCCTGGCCCGCTACACCCTGCGCGCCGCCGCGGTCTACGACCCCGACCCGGTCGCGGTCCTGGGCAACCTGAACACCGTCCTCAACCACGAGTACAACGGCACCGACCCACGGTTCTGCACCGTCATCTTCGGGCTGCTCACCTCCGACGGCGGCCAGGGCGGATTCCGCATCACCCTGGCCAGTGGCGGCCACCCCCCGGCCCTGCTGCTCCGCGCCGACGGCACCGCCGACTACCTGCCCACTCCTGGCGGCCAGCTCATCGGCGTCCTTCCCGACGCGCACATCGCCACCACCACCTTCCGTCTCGATCCCGGCGACACCCTGCTCCTGCACACCGACGGCCTCACCGAAGCGCACACCACCCGTCGCGGCGACCGCTTCGGCGACGACGCACTTCTCGACCTCGGGCGTGCCCTGGCCCCCGCCACCGCCCGGCACACCATCGCGGCCATCCGCGACATCCTCGACAGCCTGGGCACCGGGGTGGACGACGACACCGCCCTCCTGGCCGTCCACGTGCCCCGCCCCGACCGTGCGGACCGGCCGAGAGGGAGCCGGGCCCCGGCGGCGACCGGACCAGCGGCATCCACGTGACCGCTCGGGCACCGACCCGCGGAACCGCAACCGGCGGGAGGAGGCCCCGGGGCCTCGCCGCCGTGCTCCGGCCGCCCGGGTGTGAAGCCGATGGGCGGGACGTGAGGTGATTCGTCGCCGCGGCGGAGCGGTGGTCAGGGCCTGCGACACTGGAGGAATGGATGTAGTCCGCAGGAACAACGTCACCGTCACCGGCAACCCCCAGGGGCGCACGGTGGTGCTGGCGCACGGCTTCGGGTGTGACCAGAACATGTGGCGGTTGACGGTCCCCGCGCTGGTCCGGGACTACCGGGTGGTGCTGTTCGACTACGTCGGCGCGGGCCGCTCGGACTCGACCGCGTTCTCGGAGCACCGGTACTCCTCGCTGGACGGATACGCCGAGGACGTGGTGGAGCTGTGTGAAGCGCTGGACCTGCGCGACGCGGTGTTCGTCGGTCATTCGGTCAGCGCGATGATCGGCGTCCTGACCGCCGGCATGGCCCCGGAGCGGATCGGCGCGTTGGTGATGGTCGCCCCGTCCCCGCGGTACATCGACGACGACGGCTACCGCGGCGGGTTCAGCGCCGAGGACATCGACGAGCTGCTGGCGTCACTGGAGTCGAACTACCTCGGCTGGTCGGCGGCGATGGCACCGGTGATCATGGGCAATGCCGAACGGCCCGAACTCGGCGAGGAGCTCAAGAACAGCTTCTGCGCCACCGACCCGGACATGGCGCGCGTCTTCGCACGGACCACCTTCCTGTCGGACTCGCGGGACGACCTGAAGAGCGTACGGGTGCCGACGCTGGTACTCGAGTGCACCCAGGACGTCATCGCCCCGCGAGAGGTCGGCGTCTTCGTCCACCAGACGGTCCCCGGCTCGACCTTGATCACCCTCGACGCCACCGGACACTGCCCGCACCTGTCGTCGCCCGAGGCCACCAACGAGGCGATCCTGCAGTTCCTGGCGGGCCTGCGATGATGTGCCGCACCGATCAGCAGCCCGAACCCCACGGAGCCGGCGAGGAGACGTCGGGGGCGGCGTTCGCCGCACTGCTGGAGGACAGCGCCGAAGAACTGTACGAGTCCGCGCCCTGCGGATATCTGTCCACGCTGATGGACGGAACCATCGCGAAGATCAACACCACGCTCCTGGACTGGCTCGGTCTGGAACGCGAGGCGGTCGTGGGCCGGATGCGGTTCACGGACCTGCTGACGGTGGGCGGCAAGCTGTACCACGAGACGCACTTCGCGCCGCTGCTGCGGATGCAGGGCGAGATCAGCGGGATCGCCCTGGAGATCAAGCAAGCCGACGGCGGCCGGATACCCGTGCTGGTCTCCTCGGTGGTCAAACGCGGCGGCACGGGCGAGCCCCTGCTGCTCCGCACCACCGTCTTCGACGCCCGGGACCGCCGCGCGTACGAGGAAGAACTTCTGCGCGGCCGGAAGGTGGCCGAGGAGGCGCGCAAGCAGGCGGAGGCCGACCGCGCCCGGCTGCAGGACGCTCTCGCCGTGCTCCAGCATTCGCTGCTGCCCGACAGCCTGCCGCAGGTCCCGGGCGTGGAGACGGCCGCCTACTACCACACCGCCTCCCCGGACCGGCTCGGCGGCGACTTCTACGACGTCTTCCCGATCGACGGCAAACGCTTCGCGTTCTTCCTCGGCGATGTGTGCGGCAAGGGCCCCCAGGCCGCGGCGCTCACCTCACTGACCCGCTACACCCTGCGCGCCGCCGCCCTGCACGACCCCGACCCCGTGGCCGCCCTGACCACCCTCAACACGGTGCTGCACGAGCGGTACGCCGACGGCGGTGACCCGCGCTACTGCACCGCCGTCTTCGGCACGCTCGAACCCGATCCCGCAACCGGTCAGGTCACCGTCCGGCTCGCCTCGGGCGGCCACCCGCCCGTGCTCGTCCTGCGCGCCGACGGCACGGCCGACTTCCTGCGGACCCCCGGCGGCCTCCTCGTCGGTGTCCTGCCCGAGGCCTTCTTCACCCCCGCCGGCACCGCTCTCGCTCCCGGCGACACCCTTCTGCTCTACACCGACGGCCTCACCGAAGCCCGTACCGGCAAGGACCGCACCAGTCTCTACGGAGACGACGGCCTGCTCGCCTTCGCCACCAGCCACGCGGGCGAATCCCCGCGTGCCGTGGTCCGGGCCCTCACCGGGCTGCTCGACAGCTTCGGCGACGGTCTCGACGACGACACGGCCCTCCTCGCCTTCGGCGTCCCCGCCGACCTCGCCACCTGACCAGCGACAAGAACCCCCGAATGAGACCACTGAAGATCACCGTCCGAGACGCCGAATCCGGTTCTGTTATGGAGATCATCGGCGAACTGGACTACAGCAACGCCGCCGAGCTGCGCGACCGGCTCACCACCCTCGCCCTCGAACCGGGCCAGCGCCTCGTCCTGGACCTGGCCGGCATGGACTTCTGCGACTCGAGCGGCATCACCGCTCTCATCGCCGCGCGCAACCACGCCCACGCCGCCCGGGCCGACATGGCACTCGCCGCGGTCCCGTCCCACACCCTGCGCGTATTGCACATCGTCGGCCTCGACCAGATCTTCCCGCTCTATCCCGACAGCGACACCGCCACCCGCTCCTGACCCACGAGACGGGGCCTGTTCCTCCGTGTCGCGGTGCGGCGCCCAGCGAACGGCCCGGGCCGTCGGCTGCCCGGCTCCCTCTCGTCGCGCCCGCCGCACGTGGACCCGCCGCTCAGCGGGCCGGTGGGCCGGGTTCGGGCTCCAGCCCCTGGCTCACCGGGGTGCGGCGCCGCCCGGCGTCGGCGCGCCATGCCCCGTAGGCCCAGGCGGTGAGGACGACGACGGCCACGCCCAGGAGCCAGCACGTCGCCGAACCAGCGCACGCCGAGGGCGACCCGGGTGAAACCGACCCCGAGGACGGAGAACACGGCCACACACCAGCACGGACCTGGGCCTCCTCCCCTTCCCGCGCATCCGCGCGCGGACGCATCACCGGGAACGAACCGGAACGGTCCGGGCGCGCACCGTCGTCGCGGGGAGACCGTCCCGGTCGTCACCCGTGCTGTCAGTCCTGGCGGGCGTAGGACGCGAGGCGATCGGCGAGTGCCGCGACCAGGTCCCGGAGTTCAGCGGGGCGCTCGACGACGAACGGCCGGTCGAGTGCGGCGAGCACCGGCGGCAGCCAGTCGAGCCGCTCCGCCCACAGCGTGACGCGTCGCCAGCGCTCGGCCGCCCGGTCCTCGCCCACCTCGGGCTCGTACTCCTCCAGACTCGCGACGCCGACGGGAAGGCGGGCTCGGATCTGCTCGACCGTCCCGTGGATCCGCAAGGTCACCTCATGCCGGTACTCGGCCGCGGCCAGGCCCGACAACAAGCGCTGTGCCGGATCGGGACCCCTGGGCGCCTCGAACGAGCCGGGCAAGGCCCTCGCGTCCGTGATGCGGTCGAGCCGGAAGTTGCGGGGCTCGTCGATCCGGGCGTCCTTGCCGGTGACGTACCACCGGCCCGAGTGGGCGACGATCCCGTACGCGTGCAGTACGCGTTCGCTCTGCCGGCCGTTGCCGTCGGTGTACCTCATCGAGACCGGCCGGTGGTGGCGCACCGCATCGGCGATGGTGAGCAGGACCGCGGCGTCCGGGGTGGCGAACCGGCCGGGCCGATCCGTGAACGCGAGGGATTCCAGGAGCGTGTCGAGCCGGCGGGCGACGTGCCGGGGCAGCACCCGCCGGATCTTGGCCGATGCCGTCTCGCTCGCCGTGTCCGTGGTCGTCGTCAACCCTGCCCGGCGGCCGGCGACCAAGCCGAGCAGCACGGCCAGCGCCTCGTCGTCACTGAGCATGAGCGGTGGCAACCGGTACCCGGGTCCGAGCCGGTACCCGCCGTAACGGCCGCGCACCGACTCCACGGGCACGTCGAGTTCGATCAGCCGGTCCACGTACCGCCGCACGGTGCGCCCGTCGACGCCGAGCCGGTCGGCGAGTTCGGCCACCGTCCGGGTGCCGCCCGACTGCAGCAGTTCCAGGAGGATCAGCACGCGGCCGGTGGGTCGAGACACATACACAGCCTAACGCGAATAGAGGACCGATTCTGTCCGGTATTTCTCCTAGCCTGCGAAGCGCAGCGACTTCGGCAACCAAGGAGATCACCATGGACTTCGTCTCGATCCGCATCATCACCGGCGACATCACGCGCCTCGTCGAGTTCTACGAGCGGGCCACCGGGGTGCGGGCGACATGGGCGACGGACGACTTCGCCGAACTCAGGACCCCGCACGGCACCCTCGCGATCGCCGGCACCCGCACCGTCCCGTTGTTCGCCCCGGGCTCGGCCCGTCCAGCGGACAACCACAGCGTCATCACCGAGTTCCTCGTCGACGACGTGGACCGCGTGTACCGGGACCTGGCCGGCTACGTCACCGACTTCGTCAACGAGCCCACCACGATGCCCTGGGGCAATCGGTCACTGCTGTTCCGCGACCCCGACGGCAACCTCGTCAACTTCTTCACACCTGTCACCCCGACGGCCGCCGCGAAGTTCGCACGCTGACGTCACGCAGAGCGGCCCGCCCGGGAGCCCCGGATCCTGCGGTGCTGTGGCACGTCCGGCGAAATGTCTGCAGTGAGCGACGGCGACGGGGCGGTGGGGCCATCATCGAAGCGTCGACGGCCGCAGGGGCTCGGCGGCACGGGGAGGGCTTGTGGGTCCATCGCGCTCTCCCCCCGAGTCCTCCACTCCCCCACCGGAACGTTACCCGGTCCACCGGTGCAATCAACCGGTGCTGGGTGGACGGGCGTTGGCGTACCGCTCGTGGGGCGGAGCGTTTCGAGTCCGCTGATCAAGGTGGGAGGCCGCGCCTTCGGGCAGGACCAGAGCGGCCTGCCCGCCCTCTTCGCGGGGCGTTCGGCGCCGCTGGGAGCGGGCGACGAGGGCACGACGGCCGAGGCCGGCACACCCGGCCCGGTGACCGAGGCCCGCGCGGGCCTCGACGACCGCCTCCAGCGGTGCCTGACCGGACGGGGCATCACCGATCTGGAGCGGGTCGTTCTGCTGGGCGGCCACCCGGTGGACCTGCTGTTCACCGACGCCGGCGCGAACACGGCGGTGCTGATCGACCCCGGCCGAGGGCCCGGAGCGGACCCCGCGCGGCACCTTCGACTGACCCACACGCGAGGCGACCTGATCACCGGACTGCCCTCCGGAGGCCATGGGGCCAAACCCTGCCCCGTGAGCCGTACGGTGCGGGTGCCCGCCCGGCGGATCATCGCGGGCGAGCCCGAACAGCCGGGCCCGGCGGCCCGCTCAGCCGCCGGGCAGACTCCGCGGCACGTACGTCACGTGCTGGAGGCTCCCCGACCGCAGCCAATCCGTCGGCCCGCCCACACTCTCGCTCGTCGAGAGCGGACCGTGTGCGCAGTCACTCAGCTATTCAGCACCGACAACCACCTCCCTCAACGATGCGCCGACCCGTCTACGAGAATCAGGCTCTTCCGATAGACGACGAAATCACATGTGGTGGCGAGATGCGGTGCAAGTTCCGGATAGAGATCATCGATCGACCCCGTGCTGGTGACCTCATAGCCGATGCGCGTGCACCACTCGTCAAGAAAGACCTCGGACGGGTGCGACCATTCGCGGGGCACGAGCAATTCCAGTTGCAGTTAGGCAATGTCGAGTCGACCTTCGCCACTCATGCCGCTCCGCTCCCCGTGTGTCTTCTCTGCGCCTTGCACGACACCGCGAGGCAGAGCCCGTCCGTCGTCACTCGTCACCCCACAGCCGGATCAATTGATCCCGGTTGCCCGGAAATTTGTCCCCAGATCGCTCGCGAGGGTGTATCGGTGAGTTATTCCTCGCGGCGGAGCATTTAATCCGGCCCTACGGGCCTTGCTGTCGCGTCGCCCAGGGTTCTAACCTCTGGCAACGACGCACGGCGAACGAGCGCCGAGTGCCGGGTGAATCCGCATCGGAAATCGCGCTCGTAGCGTTCTTCCGAAACCGTGGCAACTGCCGTGTCACCTCCCGAAGGAAATGTGAGAGCACGTGATGTCCGGAGACGGCGACCACGAGGTGGCTACGCGTGCGGAACGGGTGATCGCCGGACGGTATCTGCTGCACGACGTCCTCGGCAGTGGCGGCATGGGCACGGTCTGGCGCGCCCACGACCAACTGCTGGACCGGCCGGTCGCCGCCAAGGAACTGCACATCCTCGCCAACGGCGACGAGGACCACCGCGTACGGGTACGGCGTGCCGTCCGCGAGGCCCGCGCGGTCGCCCGGTACCGCATCCCCACGTGGTGGGAGTTCACGACCTGGTCGAGTCCGAGGACCGGCTGTGGATCGTCATGGAACTCGTCGAGGGGTCCTCACTGGCACATCGGATCACCGAGGCCGGACCGCTCACCCCGCAGCGGACCGCCGCCGCCGGCCTGCAACTGATCGACGCGCTGGATGCCGTCCACGCGGTCGGGACCCTGCACAGGGACGTCAAGCCCGCCAACGTGCTGCTGCGCCGAGACGGCAGCGCCGTCCTCACCGACTTCGGCATCGCGGCCCTCGACGACGGCGAGTTCCTGACGACCACCGGTGAACTGATCGGCTCCGTAGAGTTCATGGCACCGGAACGCGTGACGGGAGCGGAGGTCGGGCCGGCCTCCGACCTGTGGTCGCTCGGCGCGACCCTTGCCACGGTGTGCGGAGGCCAGTCCCCGTTCCGCAGGCCGGGAGCGCCCGCGACCATGCACGCTGTGGTGTACGAGGAACCCGCCGTGTCGGAGCGACTCGGTCCGCTGCGCCCGGTCGTCGAAGCGCTGCTGCGCAAGTCCCCGAGCGAGCGCCCCTCAGCGGCCACCGTGCGTTCCGCGCTGCGGGGCGTGGTGGCAGGCGGGCCGGACGCCGGGGTGATGCCGTCGGCCACCGTACGTGAGTTCCGGCCTGCGGCCCCACTGTCCGACGCCAACACGATCACCGGCAGCCGGACATGGCTCGCACCTGCCGGGGAGTCCGTGCCGACGGGGCGGCGCACCACGTCGTCCGAACCTCCGCAGCCGCAAGGGCGGTCGCGCCGCCCTGCGAGACCGAAGCCGCCGTGGTGGGCGCTGGCCGGAACGGCCATGCTGGCGGCGGGAGTTGCGGGCGGTCTCGTCCTCACCGGGACTCTGCCGCTCAAGGACCGTCCGAAAACGGCGACGACCCGTCAGGTCGTCCAGTCGACGGCCGGTTGGCAGCCGGTCACCGGAGTGTCCGTCCTGCGCGGTGACCGGATCACCGTGCAGTTCGTCTCCGGCGAATGGACCTCCAGCTACCGCAAGTTGCCCATGGCCGGGCCGGCCGGCTACGACGCGGACACCGACAGCTTGCCGGACGGGGTGAAGGCCTGCAAGGTCAAGGGCGCGGCACCGTTCGCCGCCCTGCTGGCGCGACTTGTGGGTGACCAGAACTTCCCGGTGCACGCCGTCGGGCGGAGACTGACCTTCCGGGCGACCGGGAACGCCACACTCCAACTGGGCATCAACGACACCGCAGGTGTCTGCTCCCAGGACAACAGGGGAACCCTGACCGTGCAGGTGAGCGTCACGCGTCAGCCTTGACAGGCTGCCTGCCCTGAGCAACGGCCCCGTCGTCAGCGTGCGTTGCGCTCAAGTCGGACATCCACCCGGCGGAGCCCAGCGCCGGGCGACGTGGGCCCTCGCACGCATGCGTAGGCATCCGGGCCTCTGGAGCGTGGGCCGACGCGGCGGAGGCCGAGGGGATCGATACCGGTGGCTCCGATCGTGTCGTCACCATGGTGGGCTGGGCCGCTGCCGTGGGCGCTCCGTTCTTCGCCCCCGTGACACGGGCCATCGACCGCATGGACGAGCCTGAGGTGGGAGGCTCGTGGCTCCGCTGACCGAATATCTGGAGCCGGCGGAACTCGTCGAGCGCGCGCTGAGCGATGCCGGACGCGTGGAGGTGCGCTCGGAGAGCGTAGGGGTCGAGTTCGCCGTCCCCGGCGCCGAGATCTTCCTGGACGAGTTCGATCCGGTCCTCCGCATCTTTACCCCAGTACCGCACCGCGATCTCCCAGGACGGCAATCGTCTCCGTGAGCTCCTGGCCGAGGAAGTGCGACTGATCACGGAGACGGGAGCACCTCCGGTGCGGGGCAACGCCGCCCACGCCCGAATACATTCCCTCTGAGTGGTGGGCGGTCGCATCACCCATGTCGTACCCGACCTGCCGCCGCATCGCAGGCCCACAGAGTTCCCACAAAGACGCCCCCTAACTTCTCGCGCCACAGGTGGCGGATCAACTCCGCCCTGTCACGTGACAGCTGCACTGAAAGAGGGGGAGCCTTCGCCATGCTGACCGAGCCGACACCGGCCTCCACCGCGCACGAGGCCCTGGTACTGCGCCTGCTGCGCGAGCACGGCCCGCTGACCCGACGAGAGTTAGGGCCCCTGAGCGGCCTGTCCCGCACCACACTCTACGACGCTGTCGGAGCGCTCATGGACAACGGCACCGTCCTCGCCTCGGTACCGGAGGTGGCCCGGCGCAGGCGGGGCCGGCCGGCGGAGGTGCTGACCCTGAACCCCGGGGCAGGCCGGCTGCTCGGTATCGAGTTCGCGCGCCGGGCGGTGCGGGTGGCCGCGATGGACGCGACGCACGCGATAGCCGGCACGACCGGCGAACCGCACGGTCCCGACACCCCGTGGCAGACCCGCATCGACCTCGCGTGGCGGCTGGCGGACCGGCTGACGGGCGGAACGCTGCGGCCGGGCGCCCTGAACGGCATCGGCATCGGCGTGATCGGGCCGGTCGGACCGTCGGGGCACGGGCCACTGTGGTCTCCTCGGCATGACGTCGTGGTGGCGCGCGTGCGCGAACGCTTCGGCGCACCGGCGCTGATCGACGACAACACCCGGCTGGCCACCCTGGCCGAGACGGTCTGGGGAGCCGCCACGGGCGAACGGAACGTGCTGTATCTGCGGTTGTCGCACTACGTCGGCGGCGGACTGGTGATGGCCGGCGCCCTGCACCGCGGCGCCGACGGCCGCTCCGGAATGTTCGGCCACATCAGCGTGGACCCCGACGGCGCGCCCTGCGAGTGCGGCGCGGTCGGATGCCTGGAGACCGTGGCGTCGGTCGGGGCGGTACTCGACGCCTGCCGAACCGCGGGATGTGCGGTGGCGGACGTGTCGGAGCTGGTGACCGCGCTGGAGTCCGGCGACGAGATCGCGCATGCGGTGTTGTCGCAGGTGGGCGCGCAGGTCGGGAGGGTGCTGGCCGATGTGAGCCATGCCGTCGGACCGGACGTGATCGTCATCGGCGGTGAGTTGGTCGACGCCGGTCGGGCCCTGATGGCGCCGATCGAGCGCGTGCTCGACACGCGTATCGCCCGCGGCTCGTACGGGGTGCCTCGCGTGATTCCGGCCGGACTCGGCGACCGCGGCACCGCCCTCGGCGCCATCGCCCTGCTCCGGTGGCACACGGATCGTGAAACGCCCGGGCTGCGGGGGACAGCCCGGGCGCTCATGCCGTGAACCGGGTGGCTAGTGCAGGACCTTCTGCCGGACAACAATGTGACCGGCGTCGGGGTCGAGGCTCCCGCCGAGCCTGCGGAAGGCGCCGTCGGTCAGGTCCAGGCACTTGGGTTCCTGCTTCGTGTGCTTGAACGTGCCACGGTCGTTGATGCGTACGACCAGGGACTTGCCGTTCGCCACGTTGGTGACCTTCAACCTGGTGCCGAAGGGCAGCTGGTGCTTGCGCGTCAGCGAAGTCGCCGCGGTGTTCTTGCTGTTGTCGAAGATGTCGCCGTTCGACGTGGTGCTGCCGGGAGGTACCGGGCCGTAGTGCGTCGCCCAGCACTTCGGCCTGTGGGCCTGTGCGGAGTCGGTCGCGGCGGAACTCGCCGGAGCGAGGGCGACGACCACGGTCAGTGCGGCTGTTCCGGCCGCGAGGCAGGCGTGCAGGATCCGCTTGCTCATGTCGTGAGCCTCGTTTCTCTTCTCTTGTCGTTGGATCGAAAGGGCGGCAGAGGGTCTTTTCAGCCCGCCGCCCGATATGCGGCGCCCACCCGGTTGGCCTTCGGACCGTGGTACAGGCCGGTGCCGTCGCCGCGGTTCGTGGAGAGGGTGAACCACGCGTAGCGCCGGACGTAGGACAGGTGCTGGAGCATGGCCGTCGACTTCTTCACGAAGGCGGCCTGTTGCTCCTTGGTCGGATAGCGCGGGGTGCCGGACGAGAAGTCGGTCAGGGCGTATTCGGTGAGCCAGATCGGCTTCTTGTAACGCTTGTGCACGGCCTCGATGTAGCCACGCAACTGCCCTGTCGCCCGTCGGGAGTCGAAGTCGGCGCCGTACCAGTGCAGGGGAATGAAGTCGACCCGGTAGTGGCGGGCGGCGGCGCCCTTCATGAACCGGTCCAGCCAGCCGCCGGCGACATCGCCGCCGGTGGCCACGGCGGGAGCGCCGAGGCGCAGACCGGTCGACTGGAGCCGGGGCCACAGGTCGAGTGCCTGGTCGACGGTCATGTCCGCCTGGTCCGGCCTGTCGGGTTCGTTGAAGCCGAGCAGGGTACTGCCCTGCTTCTTCGCCTGGCCGAGCTCCTTCTTGGTCACCGAGCCCTTGTCATGGATCATGGGCACGAACTCGACGCCCCGCGGCGGCTTGATGCCGCCCTTGCCCGAGGACCAGGTGTAGAACCACCCGACGTTCGAGTTCGCGAGCGCCTTGGTGACGCCGTCGAACTTCCAGGCGCTGATGCCCTTCTTCTTCGCCGCGGAGGCGGCGGAGGCCGTGGAGGCGGCGGCGGAATGGCCGCCCGCCGCGAACGCGGTGGGCGTTGTGCCCTGGCTGCCGGCCGCGAGTACGGCCGAGAGCAGTAACGGCAGGGCGAGGACGCGTATGTGCGGCATGACGTCCCCCGCCGTCAGCAGCTGAGGTGCCGGCCGGTGCCGACGTGGAGCATCTTGGTGAACTTCTTGTACTTCGCGATCCGGTCCCGCATCTCGGCCGTGTTGCTGCCGTTGCATTCGAGGCTGCCGTTGATGCTGCGGATGGTCTCGCCGAAGCCGCCGCTCCCTGCCATCGCGTGGTGGGGCGTCATGGTGCCGGGGCCGGATTGGGTCATCCAGTACCAGAGCGCGAGCTTCCAGGTCACGACGGAGTTCTTCGCCGCGAGGTTCGGGTGGTGCAGCAGGTCGACGTGGAACTTGTCACCGGCGGCCTTGTAGTTGTAGTTCCAGCTGATCTGGAGCGGGCCGCGGCCGTGGTAGGCGGACTGGCCGGCGGGACAGCCGTACGGCTCCGGCTGGCAGTACGTCGGCCAGTTGGCCTTGTTCTGCTCGTTGATGTAGATCAGCCCGCTGGTCTCGTGGCTGACGTTCGCGAGGAACGCGGCGGCCTCACGCTTCCTGGTCCCGGCGTCGCCGGTGTTCGCGAAGGCCGGGAACGCCTTCATCGCCTTGACCAGGCCCTGGTAGGTATAGAGCTTCTTGTGGTGCGGGAACATCTTGTTGTACTGCGCCTTGCTGACGACGAATCCGCCCCGCTGTTCCGCGGCGGACGCCGTGTTGACGCTGAGACCGATCGCGGAGCTCGTGATCAGTACGGCCGTGAGAACGGCCTGGACGGTGCGTGGCTTGCGCATGCGGCAACTCCTTGCGGTGGCGGTCGGTTCAGAACGGGGTCAGCGTCAGGTGCATGTGCTGGGGCCTCGGGTCCTCGATGTAGGAGGCCCAGTCGGCCACGTCGTCGAAGGCGAAGCCGTAGGCCTTGCCGTTGGTGGTCGCGGCGTGGATGGCCTTGGCGTAGTGGTTGGTGACGGCGGTGCCGTAGAAGGCCGAGGCGTGGGTGGTGGGCTGCTTGTGGTGGCTCAGCAGCGTCGAGCGGTTGAATCCGGCGCCGAGGGCGGCGGCGACGGGGCCGGTGGTCCCGTCGTTGGGGGCGGCGAGCGCCCCGTCGCAGAAGAGCACGTCACGGGTGGAGGGCTTGGCGAATGACACCTGCGCCGGGCCGGAGAAGGTGAGCCGCTGGTCCCTGACCCGGCCGGTGAAGGTGCCCGCGTTCGTCCTGACGACGAGGTTCTTGTCGCGGTAGGTCTGCCAGACCTTGTCGATGTAGTGGTCGAAGTAGTGCTGGGGGAACAGACCGGCGTCGAGGCCGTGGCTCGGGGCGATGATGCGCCGGTTCCCGATGACGAGCCGTGAGAAGTCCGGGTGGTTCCGCAGGGCGTGGAAGACCTGTGCGCGGCCGCCGGCGCGCAGCCGGCCGGTGCTGTGGTTCTTCGCTCCGTTCAGACCGATCATCATCGGAACGCTGAACATGTCCACCATCGTGGTGTTGCAGTGCATGCCGGCCGCGTCGTGGGTGAACTCCACGAAGTCGTGCAGCACCGGGTGGTTGGGGTCGGACTCCACCCAGCCGGCCGGCTGCTGCAGGCCGATCCTGCCGTCGGCGCCCCGGACGGCCTTGAACTTCAGCTTGTGGCCCAGCGCCACGTAGATGCGTCCGGACATGCGCGGCAGCCGCAGCCTGGTCGCGCCGCGGGCGGTCAGCGGGATGGCGTAGTCGGTGAAACCGCCCGCGTGGTTGTCGGAGAGTTTGACGGGGGCCAGGGTGCCGCGCCGGGTGACCCGCACCTGCCGGTCTCCCTTGCTGCCCACGATGTACAGGTGAATCGCTTGGTTGGCGAACGTGCCGCTGCTGTTGACGACCGTGAGCGGCAGCCCGCCGCGCGCCGCCTCGGCGGCCGGCTCGGCACTGTCGGAGTCGGCGAAGGCTCGCGGGGCGCCGGACACGAGCGCGGATCCGGCGACGGCGGCCCCTGCGATCGAGGCCAGCGCCCTTCGGCGGCTGGGTGGTTGGGCATCGGACGAGAACATGCGGAAGAACCTCTTTCCGGTGCTGTGCATGACGGAAAACGGGCCGGAGGGGGTGAACAGGCTTGTGTACGGGACCTGTTGGCTTGCGAGCTACGGGTGTCCGGCGCTCCAGCAGCCGTCGCCCTGGCAGCTCTTCAGGCGGGTCAGCGCGGTGTGCAGCTTCGCGAGGCGGGCCCGGCTCAGCCGTCCGGCGATGTTGTGCAGCTCGTCGGGGTCGGTGCGCAGGTTGTAGTACTCCTTGGCGCCGCTGTCGTACTCGACGTAGGTGTAGGAGTTGGTGCGCATGGCGTGGTAGTTGGGCGGGCTGATGCTCTCGCTGCCGTGGTTGTCGGGGTCGTCGGGAGCCTGCTGGGCGTGGCGGTGCTCGATCAGGTTGGCCGTGCGCCAGCCCGCGGCCGATCCGCCGTCCAGGAGCGGGAGCATGCTGTGCCCGTCCACCCGGGACGACACGGCGGCGCCGCCGATCTTCTCGAAGGTGGGCGCGAAGTCGATGTTCGACACCTGGGCGTGGCTCGTCCGGCCGGCCGCGACACCGGGGCCGGCGATCACCAGCGGCACGCGCACGTCGGTGTCGAAGGCCGTCTGCTTCCCGGCCTTGAGGCGGTACTCACCCAGGTGGAAGCCGTTGTCGGAGCTGAAGACGACATAGGTCTTGTCCGCGACGTGTGCCCTGGTCAGGGTCTGGCGGAGCTTGCCGAGCATCTTGTCGACGGCCTGGAGCGACTGTGCGCGCTTGCGGAACTTCTTGTCGATCGTGTTCTTCTCGCTCCGGGTCAACGGATTCTGCCGGGCCAGCCACGGCGGCGCGTTGGTCGGGAGCTTGTCGAAGGCGGGCCCCTGCGGCGCCTTCAGCCCGGGGAAGTCCTTCTTGTCCCGGCGGGCCGGCCTGGAGGGGCCGTGCGGCGTGAAGAGGGCGACCTCCAGCATGAACGGCTTGTTCGCCGCCGCGGACTTCTTGATGAACGACTGCCCCTTCTTGCTGAGGACGTCGGTCAGATAGTCCTTGTTCTTCTTCCCGTGCGGTTCCATCGTGTGATTGTGGGCGAGCTTGTAGTTGTACTCCGGGTAGCCGTTGCCGACGACGTCCCACTGGCTCCAGCCCTGCGGCACGTACGGCTGCTGGCCGTCGACGGTGGACCTGGGGTCGTAACCGTTGAGGTACTTGCCCATCATCGCGGTGCGGTAGCCCTTGGCCTTCAGCGCCGCGGCGAAGGTGTCCTTCTCCAGCCCGTTGTCGTGGAAGGCCTTGAAGCCGCCGTTGGGTCCCTCGTTGCCGAGGACGCCGGTGTTGTGCGGGTACTCACCGGTGAGGATGGACGAACGGGACGGGCAGCAGAGCGAGTTGCTGACCACGAAATCGCCGAACGACGTGCCCTGCGACTGGAGCTTCTGCACCTGGGGCATGTACGGCAGCAGATTCGAGGACATGTCGTCGGTGAGGACGAAGACGATGTTCGGTTTGCTCGCGGCCGCCGCAACGGATACGGATGCGGATGCGGATAGGGCCGGCTGCGTGACGGGCCGGGTGGGGACGGCGGCTGTCGCCGCCCCGCTCACTCCGCTCTGGACGGAGAAAGCCACTGCCACCAACCCGGCCGCCAGTGTCGGTAATTGACGAGTACGAATCATGCTCGGAGCGTTTCAGCGCGATTCCGGCCCGGTCAATATTTGTTCGTCTCTCGTCGAATTATTCCGAACCGGGGTCAATTAATCCGCGACGAGGCAAATTAATCCGCGAAGGCGGCAACTCACGGGCACCATTCCGTCCGAGGCTGTCGCATCATGTGATTTGATCGGTCTTCTTCCGGCAGATTCGTTCGACGCGGTGAAACCGAGGTGTGCATGGCAGGCAGGACCGGGCGGGTGCTGGTGATCGACGACGACGCGGCGATACGGCGGTCGCTCGCACGGGGTCTGCGGCTGAGCGGATTCACCGTGGACGTCGCGGACGGCGGTCGTACCGGTCTCGCGGAGGCCCGCGCCGGCCACCCCGACATCATCGTCCTGGACATCTCCATGCCCGACCTCAACGGCATCGACGTGTGCCAGGCCCTGCGCGACGACGGCGACGACGTACCCGTGCTGATGCTCTCCGCACTGGACGAGACGGCCGACCGGGTGGCGGGTCTGCAGGTGGGCGGGGACGACTACCTCGTCAAGCCGTTCGCGCTCCAGGAGTTGGTCCTGCGGCTGCACGCCCTGCTGCGGCGCCGCCCGCCGGCCGCCGGTGCCGCCACCGTCCGCATCGGCGGCCTCCTGCTCGACCCCGCCTCTCACCAGGCCGTTCTGGACGACCGGCCGCTGCAGCTGACCCGGCGCGAGTTCGCGCTGCTGGAGGTCCTGGCCCGCAACGCCGGCATCGTCCTCACCCGCGAGCAACTGCTGGACCTCGTATGGGGATACGACTTCCAGGTCCGCAGCGACGCCGTCGACACCTTCGTGAGCTATCTGCGACGCAAACTGGAGGCGGGCGACCGGCCCAGGATCCTGCACACCGTGCGTGGGGTCGGCTTCGTCCTGCGCACGGACCGCCGGCCGCCGCACAGCGAGGTCACGCCGTGAAACTGTCCACCCGGATCGCGCTCGCGGTCGGCGTGAGCGTGCCCGTGCTGGTCCTCGCCTCCGGCTGGCTGCTGCTGCACCTGGTCGGCAACGACCTGCGTACCCACCAGGACGACCAACTGCGCGCCCGCGCAACAATCGTGGCCAAGAACGCCAAGGCGTACCTGGACGTGGCCGGCACCGACCACCCGCTCCTGGAGCGGGTCCGCCGAGGCCGGCTGGTCAACTCCGCGCGGGACGTGGGCATCCGGCTGACCGGGCCGCAGGGCACGATCTCGGCGGGCCCGCAGCCCGATCCCTACCCCACACTGCCCCGCCAGGCCCCGGACCCCGTCAGCGTGACCTCCGGCGGCAAGGACTGGCTCGTCCTGTCGCTGCGCGTCGGTGCCGCGAAAGAGGGCACCACGCCGAACCTGTGGCTGCTGTCACCGGACACCGCCGAGGAAGAACTGGCTCTGGTACGCGGGCGGTTGCTGACCGGAGCACTGCTGGCCGCGGCACTCGCCGGAGCCGCCGCCTGGGCCATCGCCGCCAGAGCGGTGCTTCCGCTACGACGGCTGCAGCGGCGGACCAGCGGTCTCGACCCGCGGACCAGCAGCGTACGTCTGGAACACACGCCGACCCGGATCGCCGAGGTGGACGACCTCGCGCACACGGTGCAGACCGTGCTGGCCCGCTACGACGAGCAGGTGGCGCGCACCGGGGAGGCGCTGGCCACCGCCCGTGCGTTCGCCGCGACCGCCTCCCACGAACTGCGCACCCCGTTGATGAGCATGCGGACCAACCTCGACATCCTCACCGACCACCCCGGACTCGACCCCGAGGACCGGACGGAGGTCCTTGGGGAACTGGGTCGCGAGCACGCCCGACTGCTGGGTCTGCTGGTGATGCTGAAGGTGCTCGCGCAGGGCGACCTGATCGAGGCGGACGCGTTCACGTCGCTGGACCTCGCGGAGCTCGTGGAGGCGTCGGTCGCCGACCTGCGGCGCACCCGTCCCGACGCCGAAGTGTCCGTACGCGCGACCGCCGGAGTGCGCGTCCACGGCTGGGAGCAGGGGCTGCGCTCGGCGGTGGACAACCTGCTGGCCAACGCCTGGACCCACGGCCGCGCCGCCGACGGCGTCGCCCGTATCGAGGTGACCCTGCGTCCGCCGGGCGGTGGGCATCGGGCGACTGCCGTACTCGCCGTGGACGACCATGGCCCCGGCATTGCCCCGGAGTGCCGCGAGGACGTCTTCGAGCGCTTCCGCAGGGGCCCGGACAGCCCGGGCTCCGGCCTCGGCCTGACTCTGGTCGCCCAGCAGGTCGCCCTGCACCAGGGCCGGATCACCGTGTCGGACCGTCCTGACGGACGGCCCGGCACCCGCTTCGCGGTCAGCCTGCCGGCCACCGGCATCCAGGACGTGGAGCACACCCTGCCGCTGCTGCCCCGCGACTGGCTTACGGGCACGCCCGAGACGCTTTGGATTCGCCCGCATCCAGGTCCGTCGGGCGGCGCGCCAGGATGATTCCGCGAGGGTGGATATCCGCTCCTTGCAGCTGTCTCCGGTGTCCCCGGCATCGTCACGCACGGGACTCAGCGCTCTGTCCACCACCAGGCGACGGCGGGGATCGGAGGTGTGCTCGACCGGCCGTCGGAAGGAGTCCTCGCCCGCGGTGACATCACCGGCTCGACCGCTCGGCCATCGTGGTGGCGGGGCACCCGTACGCTCCATTCCAGGTTGCCCCGGATGAGATGGTCCAGTTGGCTCAGGTGGCGGCGCACCGGCGCGGTCGCGGTCGGCTCGATCTCCTCGCACAGGGTCAGGCAGCGGCACATCAGCCGGTCGTGCAGCGGAGGTGAAGCCTGCCCGCCGTCCTGGCAACGTCGCCGTCGAGGCGGCCCGAACGGTGTCCGGATCGCGTCAGACTCCGGCAGTCCGCGAGCTGCCAGGCCGGTGCGTCGCCGAGTGCGCCACCTCGGCCGACATCGCCCTGTTCGGCAAGTTCACCGACCGGCCCGGTCACGAGCGAAACCTGACCTGGCACTGGTTCACCTCCGCGCACTGGCGTTCCGTGCTGCGCTCGGCATCGCCGCAGGAGGAGGCGACCAGCCTGTCGTACGTGGCCGACCTGAGGGCCATCCTCGCCCAGCGCGGCCACGACCCCGCCGCCGCGACACTGGTGGCCGATCTGCGCGCGGCAAGTGCGGAGTTCGCCGGCATGTGGGACCGGCATCGGGTGTCGACGCTGCACTGCTCGACGACGTCCGTGTTCAACCGGCAGGTGGGTCGCCTCGATCTGGACTGTGTGGTCCTCGCCAGCCCACTGTCCCGGCAGCGGCTGCTCCTGCTGCGGCCCGTGCCGGGCACGCCGACCACGGACCGTTTGAACCGCCTCCGGCGGTTGATCGAGGAGCTCAGCCGAAGAGGAGGCCCCGCAGTATCCGTGTGAGGTGTTCGGTGAGCTGGTCGGACGGCATCGAAGCGAGAGGCTCGGTCCGTGCGATGTACCGGCTGAACGCCACCCCCATCATCTGCGCCCCCACGAGCGCCACGCGGGTGTCCAGGTCGTCGCCGGGGGCGACGGTCTCACCGGGTGACAGGACGGACCGGTAGACGGCGGTGCTGTGCTCCTGCATCGCGGACAGGAGGTCCGACGCGGCACGCTGGTCGGACGCGGCGCTGCGCAGCAGGGCGATCAGCGGATCGTTGACGGCGTCGGTCTCCAGCCGCCGTACGAAGGCACGGGCGATCCGGTCGGGCAGCGTGGCGGGGTCACCGGCCGCGACGTCCTCCAGGTCGCGATTGCCCGGCATCGCCGCGAGGAACAGCCTTTCCTTGGAGGCGAAGTGACGGGTGATCAGGCCGTGTGTGACGCCTGCCCGGCCGGCTATCTCACGGAGTGTCGTACGGGCGTATCCGCGCTCGGCGAAGGCTTGGCGAGCCGCCTCGATGATGGCCGCCCGGTTTCCCTCGGGATCCCTCCGGCGCCTGCGTGGCTGCTCGGAGACCGGCTCTGCGTCGTTCACGGCACCTCCTTCATGTGATCACTCTACGGCGGCGCGACACCTCGCCCGTCGCCACTGCTACGTTAGTATCCACTTGGATATCAACTAGGGGATGGATCCCATAGTGAGCGTTGAGACACCCGAAGGCGGCGCGGCGGTCGCCGAGACCCGCCTGCTGCACAAGATGCACAGGGCCGCGACGTCCCTGTTGGCGGAGGCGGCACGGCGGGACACCGCCCCCGCCACGGCCCTGGCGGAGTTGCGTGACTTTCTCGTCGCGGCGCTGCGGCACCACCACGAGAGCGAGGACGACGTGCTCTGGCCGCTACTGACCGCCGCGGACCCCGCGGCGGCGGCCGGGCCGACGGACCTGGCGGCCGAACACGACGCGCTGGACGCGGCACTGGACGCGCTGGCGGCCACTCCCGTGCGGGATGCCGACGAGCGGACGGCGCTCGCCGACGCGGCGGTGGCGGTACGCGACCTGGTACACGCCCACCTGGAGCACGAGGAGCCGGTGCTGTTTGCTGCGCTGACGGCACACATGTCCGACGAGGCCTGGGCGGAGTTCTCCCGCGCGGTCATCGCCTCGGCCCCGCCCGTGGGTGCCCACCTCAACATCGCCTTCTTCGAGCAGGTCGGTACTCCCGGCGAACTCGCGGTCGTCACCGGCAACCTGCCGGAAGCCGCCCAACACCTCGTCCCGGCCATGCGCGAGCAGGCCGAAGCCACCCTCAGCAGCCTCCAGGCCGCCGAACCCGGAAGGACCTTCACAGCATGACCAGCACACTCATCGTCGGCGGCAGCGGCGGACTGGGCGGCGTCATCGCGGAGCACTTCGCCGGCCGCGGCGACGACGTCATCGTCACCGCCAGGGACAAGGCGCGGGCCGAGGCCGTAGCGGCGCGCATCGGCGGCGGCACCCGCGGGCTCGCCCTCGACCTCGGCCGCCCCGAGACCATCGACGCCGCACTCGCGGATGTCACCCGGATCGACCATCTGGTGATCACCGCCGTGGGCCAAGCGGCAAACACACTCGCGGAGTTCAACATCACGGACGCGGTCTCCGCCGTGACCATGAAGCTCGTCGGCTACGCGGAGACCGTCCGCGTGCTGCGCGACCGGTTCACCCCGCAGGCGTCGGTCGTGCTCTTCGGGGGGCTGGCCAAGGAACGCCCGTACCCTGGCTCGACGATCGTCAGCACCTTCAACGCCGGGATCACCGGCCTGGTCAGGACGCTCGCGGTGGAGATCGCGCCGCACCGCGTCAACGCCCTGCACCCCGGTCTGATCGGCGACAGCCCCAAGTGGCGCGACGTCCCCAACCCACCGCACTCCGCCCAGACGCCGATCGGACGGCTGGTGACCATGGCCGAGATCGCCGACGCCACCGACTTCCTGCTCCGCAACACCGGTGTCAACGCCCACGACCTGCACATGGACGGCGGCCTGCTCGCCACCTGACGGCCCGGTGCCCACCGAGTGCCACATCCGCCGGTCCAGCATCGACATCCTGACGGCGACGACACGAACGTACGGACGGATGCGCGACATACAGCAGCCCCTCGTCCCAGCAGCCGCACCTACGCCCGGCCGCGGACAACACGCAGACCAGGTACTGCGGTTGCTGCGTGAGTCGGGGCCCATGACGCGAGGTGAGCTCGGCGCACGGTGCGGGCTGTCGCGTACGACGCTGTACGAGGTCGCCGGCAGGCTCGTGGACAGCGGACTGGTGATCGCCACGGTCCCGGACACCGGACGACGGCGGCCGGGACGCCCGGCGGAGAAGCTCGCTCTCAATCCGGCGGTCGGCCGCCTGCTGGGCATCGACTTCGGCCGACGCCACGTGCGGCTGGCCGCGATCACCGCGGCAGGCGACGAGATCAGCACGGTCGGCGGGACACACTCTCCCGCCGCTCCGTGGTCCGAGCGCATCGCCGTCGCACGACGGCTGGCCGCGGGACTGACCGGTACCGTCCCTCGCCTCGGCCCCCTCGGCGATGTGGGCGTCGCGGTGGCAGACCCTGCCACCGTCTCCCTCGCCGCCGACGGTGATCGGGCGTTGGCCGACATGCTCGGCCGCAGCCTCGGCGCCCGAGTACGGCTCGGCAACGGTCCACGGCTGGCGGCGCTGGCCGAGACGGTGTGGGGCGCGGCCAAGGGCCTGACGGACGTCCTGTACCTGGAGTTGTCGGACCGGGTCGGCGGGGGCCTGGTGACCGGCGGTGCGCTGCACCGCGGCGCTCACGGCCGGTCGGGCGGGTTCGGGCACATCCTCGCCGAGGCCGCGGGTGCGCCCTGTTCCTGCGGTGGCCGGGGCTGTCTGCAGACGGTGGCGTCGACCACGGCGGTGCTCGACGCTTACCGGGCCGCGGCGGATCTGCCACAGCTGGCGGCCGCGCTGAGTGCGGGAGAGGAAGCGGCGCACGCGGTGGTACGGCGGGCCGCGATCCACACGGGCAGAGTTCTGGCCGGCCTGGCCAAGGCGCTCGGGCCGAGCATGGTCGTGGTGGGCGGCGAGCTCGTCACGCTCGGACCGCCCCTGATGAAACCGCTGGAGAACGAGGTGCGGGCGAACGCCCTGACCTACCGTTCACCACCGGAGATGCCCGTCCGTCGGGCCGAGTTGGGCGACTTCGCCGCAGCGGTCGGCGCCGCCTCGCTGCTGCAATCGCCCAGTGACGCGGCTTCAATCCCGTCCGCTTGAGCCTGAACAGCTGAAGCCGTTCTCCAGGCAGGCACTTTGTGTCCTCTGCCAGAGGGCATCGGTCTGTCGGGGATCGCCGTCAGCGGCTCCGCGCCGCGCTGTTGTCGGGCACAAGCCCTGCTGAGGCCCCTGCCCGTCCTGACCAGCCTGGAGGTCACCATGCAGGATCGGCATCTTGGGAAGCCGGTTCAAAAGGTCAATCGCTCGCACACGGCCACGTGCCCGCGCCGACCAACGCCGGGCTGTCGCCAACTCCAGGTGCTGCGCCACCACCCTCACATCGGCGACGGATTCAGCCACACCGTGCACCCGCTCGGCACTCAAAAAGAGGTCGAGCGGGCTCTCCATCCACGAGCACGCAGGTCAGAGGCCCTTCGCCGCAGGCTCCAAAATCGCCACGCACTCCACATGCGAGGTCATCGGAAACAGGTCGAACGCCCGCAGCGTCCGCACCCGGTAGCCACCGTCCCGGAAGTACCCCAGGTCGCGGGCCAGGGCGGCCGGGTCGCAGGCCACATAGGCGATGCGGCGGGCGCCGAGGGAGGTGAGGTGGTCGACGGTTCGGCGGCCGGCGCCGGCGCGGGGCGGGTCGAGGACGATGAGGTCGACCTCCGTGATGCCCGTGCGCGGGAGGACCGACTCGACCTTGCCCTGTTCGACACGGACCCGCGGGAAGTCGGCCAGGTTGTGCCGCGCGTCCTCCACCGCCCGCTTGCCGGACTCGATGCCGAGGACCGCGCCCTTCTCGCCGAGGCGGTCGGCCAGGGCGCCGGCGAACAGGCCCACGCCGCAGTAGAGGTCGAGGGCCATCTCGCCCTTGCGCGGCAGCAGGCCCTGCATGACGGCCTTGACGAGGGTGTCGGCGGCCTTCGGGTGGACCTGCCAGAAGCCGCCGCTGCCGACGCGGTAGGTGTGGTCGTCGGCGCGCTCGCGCACGAACGCGCGGCCGTGGACACGGTGGATGCCGCCGTCCTTCTCGTCCACGCGCATCACGGAGACGGGCCTGTCGAGCTCGACCAGGGGCAGCCGGGCGCCGGGCCGCGGCTCCAGGATCACCATGCGGTCCTGGGAACCGGTCGCGGCGATCGCCTCGACGGAGGCCATGCCCGCCCAGTCCCGGTCCTCGATGCCGAGCTCGCTGACACCGGGCGCGGCGATCATGCAGTGGTCGATCGGCTCGACCTCGTGGGAGCGGTGGCGGCGCAGTCCGGCGTTGCCGTCGGCGTCCACCGCGTACTGGACCCGCGTCCGCCACTGCGGCACCTGACCGGCGGGCAGCTTGTCGCCCTCGGCCGGCACCACCGTGCCGTCCCAGCCGGCCTCCTCCGGGGTGAGGCCCGCGAGCCGCTGGAGCTGCTCGGCGATCACCTCGCCCTTGAGGCGGCGCTGGGCGCCCGGCTTGGCGTGCTGCCAGTCGCAGCCGCCGCAGCGGCCGGGGCCGGCGAAGGGGCAGGGGGCCTCGATGCGGTCCTTGGACGCGTCGAGGATCTCGACGGCGTCCGCGCGCAGGAAGCGGGCGCCCTCCTCGCCCTCGGTCACCCGGGCCACCACCCGCTCGCCCGGCAGCGTGTGCCGGACGAACAGCACCTGGCCCTCGGCGGTGCGGGCGATGCAGTGGCCGCCGTGGGCGACGGGGCCGATCTCGACTTCGTACTCCTCGCCCACCAGAGACTTCGTCGGTTCTGTCTGCATGGTGGGGTGACTCCAGATCGGGAAGGGGAGAGGCCGCAGCCGGTGGGCCTGACAACAGCCCACCAGTCTACGGCCTCTCCTGGATTGCCTGGACGCCTCACTCCTTGGCGGCCGGCTCCTTCGGGCGTTCCACCGCCGGGCCACGCCGGACCGCGCCGGGCGCGTTCCAGTCCTGCCGCCTGCGGGCCCGCAGCTTGGCCGCCTCGGAGGACGCCAGCTGATAGGGCACGGAGGTGACCATCACGCCGGGGGTGAAGAGCAGGCGGCCCTTCAAACGCAGGGCGCTCTGGTTGTGCAGCAGGTGCTCGTACCAGTGGCCGACCACGTACTCGGGGATGATCACGGAGACCGCGTCGCGCGGGGACTCCTTGCGCAGGCTCTTGACGTACTCGATGATCGGCCGCGTGATCTCGCGGTAGGGCGAGTCGAGGACCTTCAGCGGTACGTCGATCCCGCGCCGCTCCCACTCCTCGCGCAGCGCCTTGGTCTCCGCCGGGTCGACGTTGACGGTCAGCGCCTCCAGGGTGTCCGAGCGCATCAGCTTGGCGTAGGCCATGGCGCGCAGGGTGGGGCGGTGGATCTTGGAGATCAGGACGACCGAGTGCACCCGGGAGGGGCGGACGCTGTCGTCGCTCGGGCCCTCGGGCGCGGCGATCTCGTCGGCCACGCGGTCGTAGTGCTTACGGATCGCGGTCATCGTCGCGTAGAAGATGCACATGCCCAGCAGGGCGACCCAGGCGCCGTGCGTGAACTTGGTGACGAGGACGACGACCAGCACCAGGCCGGTGAAGAAGGCGCCGAAGGCGTTGATCGCGCGGGAGCGGATCATGTGGCTGCGGGCCGCCGGGTCCTTCTCGACCGCCAGGTGGCGGTTCCAGTGCCGGACCATGCCGGTCTGGCTGAGCGTGAAGGACACGAACACGCCGACGATGTAGAGCTGGATGAGGCGGGTGGAGTCGGCGCCGTAGATGATCACGAGCAGCGCGGCGGCGCCCGAGAGCAGCACGATGCCGTTGGAGAAGGCGAGGCGGTCACCGCGGGTGTGCAGCTGGCGCGGCAGGTAGCGGTCCTGGGCGAGGATCGAACCGAGCAGCGGGAAGCCGTTGTACGCCGTGTTCGCCGCCAGGAACAGCACCAGGGCGGTGGCGGCCGCCAGCAGGACGAACAGGAAGCTGCCCTTGCCGAACACCGCCTCGGCGACCTGGGAGATCACCGGGTTCTGGACGTAGCCGGAGCCGACCGGGCTGCCGTTGTGGATCAGGTCGGTGGCCGGGTGCTCGGCCATGCGGACGTCGGTCGACATGGCGAGGGCGATGATGCCGCAGAACATGGTGACGGCCAGCAGGCCCATCATCGCCAGCGTGGTCGCCGCGTTCTTCGACTTGGGTTTGCGGAAGGCCGGGACGCCGTTGGAGATGGCCTCCACACCGGTCAGCGCGGCACAGCCGGAGGAGAAGGCGCGCAGCAGCAGGAAGACGAGGGCGAAGCCCGCGAGACCCTGGTGCTCGGCCTTGATGTGGTAGTCGGCCGTCGGAGCCCGCATGGCGTCGCCGAGGACCAGTCCGCGGAAGGCGCCCCACGCGATCATGATGAAGACGCCGCCGACGAACACGTAGGTCGGGATCGCGAAGAGCTTGCCCGACTCCTTCACGCCGCGCAGGTTCATCAGCGTCAGCAGGACGATCACGGCGGTCGCGCAGGACACCTTGTGCTCCACCACGAAGGGGACCGCGGAGCCTAGGTTCTCGATTCCGGAGGCGATGGAGACGGCGACGGTCAGCACGTAGTCGACGAGCAGCGCGCTGGCCACGGTGAGGCCCGCCTTGGGCCCCAGGTTGGTGGTGGCGACCTCGTAGTCGCCGCCGCCGCTCGGGTACGCGTGCACGTTCTGCCGGTAGGAGGCGACCACGGTGAACATCAGCACGACGACCGCGAGGGCGATCCAGGGGCTGAAGTGGTACGCCGACACACCCGCGATGGACAGGACCAGCAGGACCTCCCCCGGCGCGTAGGCGACGGAGGACAGCGGGTCGGAGGCGAAGACGGGGAGGGCGATGCGCTTCGGCAGGAGCGTTTCGCCCAGCCGGTCACTGCGCAGTGCGCGCCCGATCAGGATCCGTTTGGGCACGTCGGTCAGTTTGGACACGACAGAGGATCGTAGGCCTTCGAACAGGCACCCGCCCACCCGGCATCCCGGTTCTGCCTCACGAGTGAAATCGCGGGCGCGCTGAACTGCGGATTCCGTGGTCCGTACGCCCTGCGTGCCTAGATGGCAGATCCCGGTCGGCACCGCACCTCGGAGGTCCCATGCCCGCGACCGCAGAGCTGATCGGGGCCACCGTCGCCCTGGTCGGCCTCGGAATCCTGACCCTGTGCAGCGTGCGCAGCATCACGCGCCGCAGGGGCGCCACCGTGGATCCCCGGCGGTGACCGGCACCGGTGATCCCGGAAACCTCCGCACCGGGGGTGCCCACCCCGAACCGCCCGTGTGTAGCTTTGGGCGTCGGTCTGAGACCCTGATGCTGAGCAGTAACTTTGGGACACCGGAAGGACGGTCGTGCACATCGTCATCATGGGCTGCGGCAGAGTGGGTTCCGCTCTTGCCCAGACCCTGGAGCAACAGGGGCACACGGTCGCCGTGATCGACCAGGACCCCACCGCCTTCCGCCGGCTGGGCCCGGGCTTCGGGGGCCGCCGGGTCACCGGCGTCGGCTTCGACCAGGACACCCTGCGCGAGGCGGGCATCGAGGAGGCCGGCGCCTTCGCCGCGGTCTCCAGCGGTGACAACTCCAACATCATCTCCGCGCGCGTGGCCCGCGAGATGTTCGGTGTGGAGAACGTGGCGGCCCGTATCTACGACCCCCGCCGTGCCGAGGTCTACCAGCGCCTGGGCATCCCCACCGTGGCCACGGTCCGCTGGACCGCCGACCAGATGCTGCGCCGGTTGCTGCCCTCGGGCGCCGAGCCGCTGTGGCGCGACCCCACCGGCGGTGTCCAGCTCGCCGAGGTGCACGCCTCCGCCAAGTGGGTCGGCCACAAGATCAGCAGGCTGCAGGAGGAGACGGGCGTCCGGGTGGCGTTCCTGACCCGGCTGGGCGAGGCGATCCTGCCCACGTCGCAGACGGTGCTGCAGGAGGGCGACCTGGTGCACGTGATGATGCGCACGGACGACGTCGAGAAGGTCGAGGCGGCGTTCGCCGGGGGCCCGGAAGAGGAGAGCGGTCACTGATGAGGGTCGCCATTGCCGGAGCCGGCGCCGTCGGCCGCTCGATCGCGGGCGAGCTGCTCGAGAACGGGCACGAGGTCCTGCTCATCGACAAGGCCCCGACCGCCATCTCGGTGGAGCGGGTGCCCCAGGCGGAGTGGCTGCTGGCCGACGCCTGTGAGATCACCTCCTTGGACGAGGCGGCGCTGCAGCGCTGCAACGTGGTGATCGCCGCGACCGGTGACGACAAGGTCAACCTGGTCGTCTCGCTGCTCGCCAAGACGGAGTACGGCGTTCCGCGCGTCGTCGCCCGGGTGAACAACCCGAAGAACGAGTGGCTGTTCACCGAGGCCTGGGGCGTGGACGTGGCCGTCTCCACCCCGCGCCTGATGTCCGCCCTGGTCGAGGAGGCGGTGAGCGTCGGCGACCTGGTCCGGCTGCTCCGCTTCAGCCACGGCGACGCCAACCTGGTGGAGCTGACCCTGCCCGAGGAGTCGGCCCTGGCCGGCACCCAGGTCGGCGACGTGGAGTGGCCGCAGGACACCTCCCTGGTCACGATCATCCGCGGCACCCGGGTGCTGACGCCGTCCCGGGAGGACTCCCTGGAGCCGGGCGACGAACTCCTCTTCGTGGCCGCGCAGGCCCGCGAGGAGCAGCTCGAGGAACTGCTGTCGGTCCGGCGCGAGGACTGACCGCGCGGAAGGCAGAGGAAAGGGCGCCCTTGAACTCAAGGGCGCCCTTTCTCTTCGTACGAAGGCTGTGCAGCGGCTCGCTACGCCTCCCGGCGGTGCCGTCCGCCGGCGGGCTCGCCGTCCTCCGCGGCCAGGGCGGACCGGCGCTCCTTCTCGGCCTGCTCCTCGGCCTCCATCTCGGCGAACACGTCGATCGGCGCGGGCGCCTTCGCCAGGAACATCCAGGTCAGGTAGACCGCCAGCAGGAACGGCGGGATCTTCAGGGCGACAAGCACCCAGCCGAGCTGCGCGGTGTCGGCCCACCAGTACAGCGGGAAGAGGATCGCGCACTTGGCGAGCAGGATCAGACCCCAGGCCCAACTGGCCTTGGCATAAGCCTTCTTGCGGCCGGGGTTGCGGGTCCGCCAGGAGAGGTTCTCCTTGAAGACCGGGCCGAGGATGAGGCCGATCAACGGCACACCGGCGAGGGTCGTGATGAGGTAGGCCAGCGCCAGGCCCAGCGTGTAGAGCATGCCGGGGAGGTAGAAGTCCTTGGCGTTGCCCGTGAACATCGCGAAGACCACGCCGAACGCCACGCCGAAGACGCCGCTGAAGGCGTGCTTGACGGTGTCCTTGCGGACCAGCCGGACCACGACCAGCACCAGGGACAGGGCCAGCGCGGCGATCGCGGCGAAGTGCAGGTTCTTGTTGATCGTGAAAATCGCGACGAAGAGGAGACCGGGCAGCACCGTCTCGACCATGCCGCGGACACCGCCGAACGCCTCGAACAGGGCGGCCTCGGTGACCGCGCGTGCGTCGTCCGACTGGGTCTGATCGGTGTCTTGGGTCGGCTTGTCGAGGGACGTCACCGGCTACTCCCGTCCAAGGGGTCGCAGTTCGTACTTCGGATTGAACAGCACCCGGCGGCCCCGGCTCATCGAGATCCGGCCCGATGCGATCAGTTTGCGTCCGGGTTCTATCCCCACGATGGAGCGCCTGCCGAGCCACACCACGTCCAGGGGGGCGGAGCCGTCGAACAGCTCGGCCTCCAGGGCCGGGACTCCCGCGCGTGGCCGCAGGGTGACCGTGCGCAAGGTACCAGTTACGGTGACGATCTGCCGGTCGCGGCAGTCACCGATCCGGGTGCAGCCCGCCGTCTCGGCGTCCTCCCGCAGCTCCTCCGACTCCAGGTCCTCCTGCGAGGAGGAGAGCCGGTCGAGCATGCGCCGGAACCGGCCGGCCGGCTTCTGGGAACGAGGAACAGCACTCATACAGGAAGCGTACCGGGGTGCGCCGACACCGCCGTAGCGCAGCTCACTTCCCGAACCGGTATCCCATTCCGGGCTCCGCGATACCGCATCTCCCCGGGGGCCGATCCCCGGAACCCCCGGCCGGTCACTTCTCGAACCGGTATCCCATTCCGGGCTCCGTGATACCGCATCTCCCCGGGGGCCGACCCCCGGAACCCCCGGCCGGTCACTTCTCGAACCGGTATCCCATTCCAGGCTCCGTGATGAAGTGCTCCGGGTGCGCCGGGTCCGTCTCCAGTTTGCGCCGAAGCTGCGCCATGTACACCCGGAGGTAGTTGGACTCGGTGCCGTACGACGGCCCCCACACCTCCTGCAGCAGCTGCTTCTGGCTGACCAGGCGGCCGGTGTTGCGGACCAGGACCTCCAGCAGGTGCCACTCGGTCGGGGTGAGCCGCACGTCCTTGCCGGACCGGTTGACCTTCTTCGCCGTCAGGTCGACGGTGAAGCCCGCGGTCTCCACGGTCGTCACATCGTCCTCGCCGGGCCCGACCGGCTCGGCCCGGCGCACCGCGGCGCGCAGCCGGGCCAGCAGCTCGTCCATGCCGAAGGGCTTGGTGACGTAGTCGTCGGCGCCCGCGTCCAGCGCCTGGACCTTCTCGTCGGAGGAGTGGCGGGCGGACAGCACCAGGATCGGCACCCGGGTCCAGCCGCGCAGCCCCCGGATCACCTCGACGCCGTCCATGTCGGGCAGGCCCAGGTCCAGCACGACCACGTCGGGGTGGCGGGAGGCGGCGAGCTCCAGGGCGGTCCTGCCGTCGGGGGCCGCGTCGACCTCGTACTGGCGTGCCTTGAGGTTGATCACGAGGGCGCGCACGATCTGCGGCTCGTCTTCGACCACGAGCACCCGGGTCGTCATAGGGCCTGCCTTTCCGGTTCTGCGGTGTCCTCCAGGGGGTGGAGGGATTCGGGAGCCGCGCGGAGGCTCAGCACCATGGTGAGCCCGCCGCCCGGTGTGTCCTCGGCGTTCAGGGTGCCCCCCATCGCCTCGGCGAAGCCGCGGGCGACGGCGAGGCCGAGACCGACCCCGGCACCGCGCGGGGCGTCCCCGTACCGCTGGAAGGGCTCGAATATGCGGTCCTTCGCGTCGTCCGGCACCCCGGGCCCGCGGTCCACCACCCGAACCTCGACCCGGTCCGCGATGGCGCTGGCGGACACCAGGACGCGCCGTCCGAGGGGGCTGTACTTGACGGCGTTCTCGACCAGGTTGGCCACCGAGCGCTCCAGCAGCCCGGGGTCGACGGCGACCATGGGCAGGGTCTCGGGGACGTCCAGCTCCACGCTGTCCTCGGGCACGCCGCCCAGGGCCATCGGGACCACCTCGTCCACGTCGATCTCGCGGATGAGCGGAGCCACGGTGCCGGTCTGCAGCCTGGACATGTCCAGCAGGTTGCCCACGAGGTGGTCGAGCCGGTCGGCGCCCTCCTCGATGCCCTGGAGCAGTTCCGCCCGGTCCTCCTCGGACCAGTCGACGTCCTCGGAGCGCAGGGAGGAGACCGCGGCCTTGATCCCGGCCAGCGGGGTGCGCAGGTCATGGCTGACGGCGGCGAGCAGGGCGGTGCGGATGCGGTTGCCCTCGGCGAGCGCCCGGGCCCGGTCGGCCTCCTCCTGGAGCCGGCTGCGGTCCAGCACGACGGCGGCCTGGGCGGCGAAGGCGGCGAGCACCCGGCGGTCCTCGGCGGGCAGCACCCGGCCGGTGAGCGCGAGGGCCATGTGGTCGCCGACCGGCATGTCGACGTCGGCGTCCTCGGGCCGCTCGAGTTGCGGCCCGGGTCCGGCGCGGCCCGCGCAGGTCCACGGCTCGACGTCGCCGGCCCGTTCCAGCAGGGCCGCCGACTCCATGGCGAAGGTCTCCCGGACCCGTTCGAGCAGTTCCTCGAGGCCGGTCTCGCCGCGCAGCACGTTGCCCGCGAGGAAGGAGAGGATCTCGGACTCGGCGCGCAGCCGGGCGGCCTGGTGGGTGCGCCGGGCGGCGAGGTCGACCACGGAGGCGACCGACATGCCGACCCCGAAGAAGATCGCGATGGCGACGATGTTCTTGGGGTCGGCGATGGTCAGCCGGTGCAGGGGCGGGGTGTAGAAGTAGTTCAGCAGCAGGGAGCCGAGGGCCGCCGAGGCGAGGGCGGGCAGCAGGCCGCCGAGCAGGGCCGCCGCGACCGTGACGGCCAGGAACAGCAGCATGTCGTTGGCGAGGCCGAGGTCGACGGTGCTGAGCAGCACCGCGAGGACGGTGGGGCCGCCCAGGCCCACCAGCCAGCCCCAGAGGATCCGGGCCCGGCCGAGCCGGGCGCCCCGGGCGACGGGCAGTCCGCGGCCCTTGGCGACCTCCTCGTGGGTGACGATGTGCACGTCGAGGTCGGAGCCCGACTCGCGGGCGACGGTGGCGCCGACGCCGGGCCCGAAGACGTACTGCCAGGCCTTGCGGCGCGAGGAGCCGAGCACGATCTGGGTGGCGTTGACGCCGCGCGCGAAGTCCAGCAGGGCCGTGGGTATGTCGTCGCCGACGACGTGGTGGAAGGTGCCGCCGAGGTCCTCCACCAGGGTGCGCTGGACGGCCAGCTCCTTCGGGGAGGCCGCGGTCAGGCCGTCGCTGCGGGCGATGTAGACGGCCATCACCTCGCCGCCGGCGCCCTTCTCGGCGAGCCGTGCCGCCCGCCGGATGAGGGTGCGCCCCTCCGGGCCGCCGGTCAGCCCGACCACGATGCGCTCCCGGGAACCCCAGATCCGGGAGACGCGGTGCTCGCTGCGGTACTCGTTCAGGTGCTCGTCGACCCGGTCGGCCACCCACAGCAGGGCCAGCTCGCGCAGGGCGGTCAGGTTGCCGGGCCGGAAGTAGTTGGACAGGGCCGCGTCGACCTTGTCCGGCTGGTAGATGTTGCCGTGCGCCATACGGCGGCGCAGGGCCTGCGGGGACATGTCGACCAGCTCGATCTGGTCGGCCCGGCGCACGATCTCGTCCGGGACCGTCTCGCGCTGCCGCACCCCCGTGATCGACTCGACTACGTCGCCCAGGGACTCCAGGTGCTGGATGTTGACGGTCGTGACGACGTCGACGCCGGCGGCGAGCAGTTCCTCGACGTCCTGCCAGCGCTTGGCGTTGCGGGAGCCGGGGACGTTGGTGTGGGCGAGTTCGTCCACGAGGGCGACGGCGGGGGCGCGGCGCAGCACCACGTCGACGTCCATCTCCTCGAAGGTGGTGCCCCGGTGCTCCAGCCGCGCGCGCGGCACCTGCTCCAGGCCGTGCAGCATCACCTCGGTGCGCGGCCGGTCGTGGTGCTCCACGAAGGCCACCACGCAGTCGGTGCCCCGCTCGATGCGGCGGTGCGCCTCGGACAGCATGGCGTAGGTCTTGCCCACGCCCGGTGCCGCGCCGAGGTGGATCCGAAGCTTGCCGCGTGCCATGGCCCCATTGTCTTCCGCCGACTGCCGCCTACGCAGCGTCGACCCTACGTCCCGCGATGCGGACAAACCGGACAAGGGGCCGGTCAAAGGGGGTCTTTGACGCAACCCTGACGGGCCGGCCGGCGAGGGTCAGTGCTCGGTGATCTCCCCGTCGCGCAGCTCCAGCACCCGGTCGGCGAGGTCCAGCAGGTTCGCGTCGTGCGTGGCGACCAGGGCGGTGGCCCTCTCACTGCGGACGACGGCCCGCAGCAGCTCCATGACGGCGTGCCCGGTCTCGGCGTCGAGCTGGCCGGTCGGCTCGTCAGCGATCAGCAGGGCGGGGCGGTTGGCGAGGGCGCGGGCGATGGCGACCCGCTGCTGCTGGCCGCCGGACAGCTCACCGGGCCGCTGGGCCGCGTGGTCGGCGAGCCCGACGAGGGAGAGCAGCAACTCGACGCGCTCCTCGCGCTCGCGCGGCTCGGCCCGGCGCAGCCGCAGCGGTACGCCGACGTTCTCGGCGGCGGTCAGGATCGGGATGAGCCCGAAGGACTGGAACACGAAGCCGATCCGGTCCCGCCGCAGCTCCAGCAGCCCGTTCTCTCCGAGCCCGGCCAGGTCCTGCCCGTCGACCTCGACCCGGCCCCGGTCGGGGGTGTCGAGTCCGCCGACGATGTTCAGCAGGGTGGTCTTCCCGGAGCCCGAGCGCCCCTTGAGGGCGACGAGTTCGCCGCGCGGGACCTCCAGGGAGACCCCGCGCAGGGCGTGCACTGCGGCGGCCCCGCGCCCGTAGGACTTGTGCACGTCCTCGACGCGCACCATGGTCTCGGTGATCACCCGGCTCATGCAGCCTCCCCGTCGCTCCCCCGTGCCCACGCGGGCCGGGCGCCAGTATCACCGCGGGACGCCCGGCCGTTCAACGGTTCAGTTCGGGTTGTCGCCGTGGGTGAGGGTCTCCCAGGCGACGAAGAGGTTGTCGCCGCCGGCCGGGCGGTTGGCCAGGGTCAGGGTCTGGGTGTTGGTCATGGCGATGCCGCGCCGGTTGTGCAGGGCGTTGTAGCCGACCTCCGTGACGGGGCCGAGACCGAGCTTGAGGGAGCCGCCGCACAGCCAGTCGGGGACGGTCGCGCCGAGCTGGTACTTGGACTGGAAGCCGAGCGCCTGCCGCAGCCGCTCGCCGACGTCGGTGCCGTAGAGGTCCTGGCCCTGGATCCGGCTGGTCTCGGCGATGTGCGAGATCGCGGAGATGCCGTATCCGGTGTGGGTGAGGTCCCGGCAGGTCTCCTGGGTGAGTCCGGTGACGAAGGTGGACTGGCCCTGCCAGTAGGAGACGATCTTGTCGCGGGTGTTCAGGTTCTGGCTGGGCACGGTCTTCGGCAGGTCGCCGTCGGCGGCGAGGTAGACGTAGGCGGCCGCGCGGGTGCGGAACCTGGCCATCGCGGTGTCGTACGACGCCCTGTCCTCGAGGAAGACGGAGATGCCGACGGCGGCCTCCATCATCGACAGCTCCCAGTTGCCGTTGGAGTTGGAGCCCTTGATCACCACCGGCAGGTACACGTCGCGGAGCATGGTGGAGAAGCGGTTCTGATCGGTCCAGCCGCCGGTGTACGTGTACTTGATGATCTCGGCGGCCTTGGGCCAGGAGGAGCCCGCCCAGCCGGTCTGCAGGGGCGCGTTGCTGTTGGTGTGGCTGGTGATGGTGGCCGACCAGGCGTCCATGATCTGGATGGCCTTCTGGGCGTAGCGCGCGTCCCGGGTGATGTACCAGGCGAGGGCGTCGGTGTAGGCGGCGATCGCGTCCTCGCGCTCGTCGGTGCAGCCGTTGTCGGGGTTGGAGTAGGAGCCGCACTCGACGGTGGAGCGCGGCTTGGGTGTGCGGTTCAGGTCGGCGTACTTGCTCGCCGTCATCCGGTCGAACGCGCCCTTCCAGGGCTGGGCGCCGGCCTGCACCTTGGCGCGGGCGAAGTCCAGCTGGCTCTGGGAGACGGTGACCCCCGGGTGGGCGAAGGAGGCGGCGGCGGAGTGCGCTGCGGGTGCCGCGAGGGCACCTGTCAGCAGGGAGGCCACGACGGCGAGCAGTGGGGTACGACGCACGGTGACTCCGTTCTTGTATGTGAACGCGGAGCGCCTTTATGAACAGGCGTTGGCTCGGAGACCGTAGGTACAGACCATTGGCCCGTCAAGGGGTCACGCATGCGAAAGGGCCGCACCCCCGGGGGGTGCGGCCCTCTTTCGTCCCGTTGTTACCGGACCTCGGTGATCTCGGGTCCGCGCTGAAGCTGGCCCATGCCGCCGGAGAAGCGCGAGCCCTCCTCCTGCTGAACGCCCTCGGGAACCATCTGGGCGTCGTTCGGCAGCTTCAGGACGATCGGGTCGCGGGGCGCCATCGGGCCCTCGCCGCGGACCACGACCGTGTCCCGGAAGATCTGCTCCAGCAGACCGGCCGCCTGCGGCTGCACCGCGCCCTGGCCGGAGATCACACCGCGCAGGAACCAGCGCGGGCCGTCCACGCCGATGAACCGGACGACCTGGAAGCCGCCGGTGCCGTCCGGCAGCTGGACCGGTACCTGGGCGCGCAGCTCCCAGCCCAGCGGACCCTCGACCTCGTCGACGATGCCGCCCTGCTGGGTGATGCCGCCCGCGATCTCCTCGCGGACCTCGCCCCAGATGCCCTCGCGCTTGGGTGCGGCGAAGGCCTGGAGCTGGACGGCGCTGTCGCGCAGCACCACGGTCGCCGCGACGATCGCGTCACCCGCGACCTCCACCCGCAGCTCCATGCCGTCCACGCCCGGCACGAAGAGACCGCCCAGGTCGACGCGCCCCTCAGCCGGGTCGCGCACCTCGCCGCTGTCCCACGGCCCGTCGGGCCGGGGCTCGGGCTCCAGCCGGACGCGCTCGCGCTCGGCCTCTTCCTCGTCCGCCTCGGTGTCGACGCTGTCGACGACCTGCTCGGCCTCGCCGGCCGCGTCCTCGGCGGCACCCTTCTTCTTGCGACGTCCGAACACGTCACTGTCCTTCCCGGTCGGATACGACCGAAGCGTATCGATTCCCACCCGCCAGGCCACGCACGGCGGCCTGACCGCTTGTGCCGCTCTCGTCGCCCACCGCGGCATGGCCACCGGTGGACCCGAAGCCCCCCTCGGCCCGCGCCGAGCCGGGAAGTTCCGCCACCTCCTGGAAGCGGACCCTCTCGACCTGCTGGACGACCAGTTGGGCAATCCGGTCGAAGCGCTCGAACCGCACCGACTCGTGCGGGTCGAGATTCACCACGATCACCTTGATCTCCCCACGGTACCCGGCATCAACCGTCCCCGGGGCATTCACGAGGGCGACACCGCAGCGGGCGGCGAGGCCGGAACGTGGGTGCACGAAGGCCGCGTACCCCTCGGGGAGGGCGATCGACACACCCGTGGGCAGCACGGCCCGCTCACCGGGCCTCAACTCGCGGGCCTCGGTGGTGCGCAGATCGGCCCCGGCGTCGCCCGGGTGCTCGTACGCGGGAAGCGGTACGTCGGGGTCGAGGCGGCGCAACCGCACGTCCAGCGGGGGGCGGCTCACGGGTTCACCTCGAAGGCGCGGGCCCGCCGGACCTGGTCCGGATCGTCCATGGCGGCCCGGATCTCCTCCGTGCGGCCGTGGTCGATGAAGTGGTCCACCTTGACCTCGATGAACAGGGCGTCGGCGCGGACCGCGACGGGTCCCTCGGGGCCGCCGATGCGGCCGGTGGCGGTGCAGTAGATCTTCCGCCCGGCGACGGCGGTGACCTGGGCCTGGAGATGCAGCGTGGTGCCCACCGGAACCGGCCGCACGAAGTCGGTCTCCAGCCGGCCGGTGACCGCGATGGTCCGCAGCAGCCAGTTCAGCGAGCCGAGCGTCTCGTCGAGGGCGGTGGCCAGCACGCCGCCGTGCGCGAGCCCCGGAGCGCCCTGATGGGCGGGCTGCACGGTGAACTCGGCGGTCAGCGAGACACCCTCACCGGCGCGCGCCTCCAGGTGCAGCCCGTGCGGTTGCCCGCCGCCACACCCGAAGCACTGTTCGTAATGGGTGCCGAGAAGCTCGCCGGGCGCGGGAGCGTCGGGGTGCCGTACCGGTTTCACCGCGTCGGCGGGAGGCTGAAGAGCTGCGGAACTACCACTCACAGGCGCAGACCTTACCCGCGCGTCGGCGTTGTTCCGACACCGTGCCAAGCTTGGCTCATGCAGCTCTCCGCCACCCCCTACGAAGAACGCCTCACCACCCCTCGTACGTGGTGGCTGATCAGCTTCCTCGTGGGCGTCTCGTTCGCCCTGATCCTGCTGCCGTTCGGGACCCTGCCGCTGCTCGGCGGCCTGGTCGGCGGTACGGCCGCCGCGGCCGTGGTGGCGAGCGCGTACGGCTCCCCGCGGATCCGGGTGGTGGGCGACTCACTGATCGCGGGCGAGGCCAAGATCCCGGTGTCGGCGCTCGGCGACTCGGAGATCCTCGACCCCGAGGAGGCCCGCGCCTGGCGCACGTACAAGGCCGACACCCGCGCCTTCCTGCTGCTGCGCGCGTACATCCCCACGGCCCTGCGCGTGGAGGTCACGGACCCGCAGGACCCGACGCCGTACCTGTACCTGTCGACGCGGGAGCCGGAACGCCTGGCGGCCGCGATCGAGGCGGCCCGGCGGACGGCGGCGTAGCGCCCTCAGTCCTCCGGCTCTCCGGGCAGCTCGCCGAGTCCGATCGGGTGCTCGGGCCTGTCCAGCGGAGGCAGCTCGGACAGCTCGTCCCACGGCACCTGGACCTTCCGCAGGTCCGCGCGGATCCGTGCGGCGAGCCTTCTGGTGTCCCGGCGGTTCATGACCGCGCCCACCGCCGCGCCCACCATGAACGGCATGAGGTTCGGCAGGTCCCGGACCATCCGCTTCATGATCTGCTGGCGCAGTTCGCGTTTCATCCGGCCGCCGAGGGCCGCGTCGATGGTGGCCGGCTGGGTCACCTTGATGCCGCGCTCCCCCGACCAGGAGGACAGATACGCGGTGCTGCGGGCCCGGAGGTTTCCCGGCGGCCGTACGCCGTAGACCTCGTGCAGTTCGGCGATGAGCTTCAGCTCGATCGCGGCGACCCCGGTGATCTCGGTCGCCAGCTCGGTGGGCATGGCCGGCGGCACCGGCAGCATCGCCGCCGCCCCGATGCCGGCCCCGACCGTCGAGGTACCGGCCGCCGCCCCCGCCACCAGCTTGTCGGCGAGTTCCTCGGGCCCGAGGCCGGGGAACTGGCGGCGCAGTGCCGCGAGGTCGCGTACGGGCACACGCGGGGCGATCTCGAGGATGCGGTCCGCGATGTACGCCAGCCCCGCGCGGGCTCGGCCACCGCCCCTGCGGGCCCCTTCCAGGGCCAGGCCCCTGGCCTTGTCACGGACCACCGCGGCCCGTCGCCTGGCGAGGGGCGCGGGCTGCGGCTCCGGCGCCGTCGGGTGGTCTTCCCGTCCGGACGCCGGTTCGAGCGAGGCTCCCGCCGTGGATGAGCCCCGCTCGTCGTCACGCGCACCGTGCGGGCCGCCGTGCGGCCCCTTGTCCGCCGCCCGCAAGGAGAAGCGGCGCTTCCGCGGAGGGGTCGAGCCAGTCACGGCCGACCCGTCCTCAGTCGCAGTCGCGGCAGATCGGCTGGCCGTTCTTCTCGCGGGCCAGCTGGCTACGGTGATGCACCAGGAAGCAGCTCATGCAGGTGAACTCGTCCTGCTGCTTGGGCAGCACCCGGACGGCCAGTTCCTCGTTCGAGAGGTCGGCGCCCGGCAGTTCGAGGCCCTCTGCGGCCTCGAACTCGTCGACGTCCACCGCGGAGGTGGACTTGTCGTTCCGGCGGGCCTTCAGCTCTTCAAGGCTGTCCGAGTCGACGTCGTCGTCGGTCTTGCGTGGTGTGTCGTAATCGGTTGCCATGTCGCTCTCCCCCTCTGGGTGTCTGCGGTGTCTTCAGCGCACGTAACGCGTGAGAGGCCGGACTTGTGCCCGACCTGAGGCGGAGATTTTGCCTCACATCAAGGTCTGTTACTCAATCGACACCCAAGCCGGCCGCTCGCGAGCGATCGGCTTGGATGGCGGTGAGGACCGTACACGGTTCGAATGCCGCGCCTCAAAGGCGCCTCACCGTGTACTTCCCGTGATCTAGAGCCCTGAAAACTGGGATTTTCCCGGCTTTCCACCCCACGCCATGATCACGCAGGGTACATGGCCGGGAATCCGGGCATGTGATCGATCACACAGGATCAACCGCCGACAGGGGCTTAAAAATTCCGCGTGAAGCGAACAACCCCCGCGTGTGTCGGATCCTGGTCACAGCGGCAGCGTGACCCGCATCACCAGACCGCCGCCCTCGCGCGGCGTCGCCACGATGAGGCCGCCGTGCGCGCGGGCCACGGACCGGACGATGGACAGGCCGAGGCCCACCCCCTTGTCACTGCCCGTGCGCTCCGTGCGCAGCCGTCTGAACGGCTCGAAGAGGTTGTCGATCTCGTACGCCGGCACGACCGGACCGGTGTTGGAGACGGTCAGCACCGCCTGCCCGTGCAGCACCTCCGTGGCCACCTCGACCCAGCCGCCCTCGGTCACGTTGTAGCGCACCGCGTTCTGGACGAGGTTCAGCGCGATCCGCTCCAGCAGCACGCCGTTGCCCTGCACCACCGCGGGCTTGCGCTCGCCGCGGACGGCGACGCCCTTGGCCTCGGCCTCGGCGTGCACCTGGTCGATGGCCTGGCCGGCCACCTCGGCCAGGTCGACCGGTTTGCGCTCGATGATCTGGTTGTCGCTGCGGGCGAGCAGCAGCAGGCCCTCCACCAGCTGCTCGCTGCGCTCGTTGGTGGCCAGCAGCGTCTTGCCGAGCTGCTGCAGCTCCACGGGCGCGTTCGGGTCGGACAGATGCACCTCCAGGAGCGTGCGGTTGATCGCGAGCGGGGTGCGCAGCTCGTGGGAGGCGTTGCCGACGAAGCGCTGCTGGGCGGTGAAGGCCCGCTCGAGGCGTTCCAGCATCTCGTCGAAGGTGTCCGCCAGCTCCTTCAGCTCGTCGTCCGGGCCGTCCAGCTCGATCCGCCGGGACAGGTCCGAGCCGGCCACCTGGCGCGCGGTGCGGGTGATCCGGCCGAGCGGGGACAGCACGCGGCCAGCCATCGCGTAGCCGAACGCGAAGGCGATCACGGCGAGGCCCAGCAGGGCCAGCAGCGAGCGGCTGAGCAGGTTGTCCAGGGCCGCATGGCGCTGGCTTTCGGCGCACCGGCTGATCGCGTCGTTGAAGTCGGCCAGCGGGACCTGGTTGGTGATCGCGGGGCAGTTGTCGCTGGAGACCTTCAGCTCCTGGAAGCTGACGATCTTGAACAGCGGTGCGTTGCCGGTGGTGATGGCCTGCGCGGCCAGCAGGTAGATGATCGACAGCAGCAGGATGCCGGCGATCAGGAACATGCCGCCGTACAGCAGGGTGAGGCGTATCCGGATGGTCGGGCGCAGCCACGGGAAGGGGGGCTGCGGCCTTCGGGGGTCCCAGGTGGGCTTCGGGGGCGCCTGGGGCGGCGCGGGCGTCGTGGCCACGGCGGATCAGATCCGGTAGCCGGAGCCGGGGACGGTGACGATCACCGGCGGCTCGCCGAGCTTGCGGCGCAGCGTCATGACGGTCACGCGCACGACGTTGGTGAACGGGTCGGTGTTCTCGTCCCAGGCCTTCTCCAGCAGCTGCTCGGCCGAGACCACCGCGCCCTCGCTGCGCATCAGCACCTCGAGGACCGCGAACTCCTTGGGCGCGAGCTGGACCTCCTTGCCGTCGCGGAAGACCTCGCGGCGGTTGGGGTCGAGCTTGATGCCGGCCCGTTCCAGAACCGGCGGCAGCGGCACGCTCGTACGGCGCCCGAGGGCCCGTACGCGCGCGATCAGCTCACTGAACGCGAACGGCTTGGGGAGATAGTCGTCGGCGCCGATCTCCAGGCCCTCGACGCGGTCGCTGACGTCGCCGGAGGCGGTCAGCATGAGCACGCGCGTGGGCATGCCCAGCTCCACGATCTTGCGGCAGACGTCGTCGCCGTGGATGAGCGGAAGGTCACGGTCGAGGACGACCACGTCGTAGTCGTTGACGCCGATGCGCTCCAGGGCGGCCGCACCGTCGTACACGACGTCGACGGCCATGGCCTCCCGGCGCAGTCCGGTGGCCACCGCATCGGCGAGCAGTTGCTCGTCCTCGACGACGAGTACGCGCACGTCGCTTGTCCTTCCTCTGTCCACCCGCGTAGCGCGCGGTGAGGCGCGCGCGGGCAGGGGTGTCCGTGGGATGTGGCCTCCATCCTGCCCTTTTCGGCCATAAGTCGGCTGTAAGACGGGTCCTGAACCGCAGGGACCGGGGTGGCGGGGCGGCAACGCGGGAGTTTCTCCGGCGGTAGAGGTTTCCCGGGGGGAGAGCGGGGGGAGGACGGCATGTACACCCCGCGATCACGCTCTGCATGTGCCGCAGCACCATGCGGTACATCGCGATCCGCTTCCGCATCCGCAGAGTGAGCGTGGGTGTCCGGCACCGACGCCGCCCGGCCGGGCTGCGCTGGGCACCCGCGGCAGACGTGATCGTTTCCCTCCGATCGGCACACCCCCGTGCCACCCGACCCACGACCCAGGACGAGGGGGCGCAGCATGGACGCATTCACCGCAGGACTTCTGCAGCGCATAAAGGCGACCGAGTCCGACCTGTCGCGGGCTCGTGACGAGGGCGACGACTTCCTTGTCGAGGTGGAGCAGGCTGAGCTCGACGACCTGCGCCGCCTCGCCGCCGAGCACGGTGTGGAGGTCGGCGCGTCACGCGTCTGTTAAGGCCCGCAGGGCACAAGCGGGACCCCCGGCGAATCCAGCGCCGGGGGTCTCGCTCGTCCAGCGCCCTGTGCGACGCCTTCCCGCCCGGATGCGAACTAGTCGTGCCAGGCGCCGAAGTCCTCCAGCAGCCTCTGGAGGGGCTCGAAGACGCCCGGGGTGCCCGCGACCGTGAGGTCGCCCGTGGGGCGCTCTCCGGGGCGTCCACCGGTCAGCGCGCCCGCCTCCCGGGCGATCAGGTCCCCCGCCGCCACGTCCCAGGCGTGCAGGCCGCGCTCGTAGTAGCCGTCCAGCCGGCCGCAGGCCACGTCGCACAGGTCGACCGCGGCCGAGCCGCCGCGCCGGATGTCCCGCAGCAGCGGGATGAGCCGGGCGGCGACCTCGGCCTGGTGGGTGCGGACCTCGGCGACGTAGTTGAAGCCGGTGGAGACCAGCGCCTGGTCCAGCGGGGGCGCGGGACGGCAGGACAGCGCCCGCTCGCCCTTCCACGCGCCCGTGGCCCGGGCCCCGCCGCCGCGCACCGCGTGGTACGTCTCGCCGCGCATCGGCGCCGCGACCACGCCGACTACGGTCTCGCCGTCCTGCTCGGCCGCGACGGACACGGCCCAGGTCGGCAGCCCGTAGAGGTAGTTGACCGTGCCGTCGAGCGGGTCGATCACCCAGCGGATGCCGCTGGTGCCCTCGACGGAGGCGCCTTCCTCGCCGAGGAAGCCGTCCTCGGGCCGCCGCCCGGAGATCAGGTCGGTGATCAGCTTCTCGGCGGCGATGTCCATCTCGGTCACGACGTCGATCGGGCTCGACTTGGTCCTGGCCACCGCCAGGTCGGCCGGCCGTCCGTCACGCAGCAGCTCACCGGCCCGGCGGGCGGCCTCCTGGGCCACCTCGAGCAGTTCCCGGTGGAGGGCGTCGGTCACGGGTCTCCTCACTCGAAGGGGCTGTCGGCGCCGGCGGCGGCCGGCCTCGGGGCGCGGGCCGGGCAGCAGCCGACGGGGCACAGGTCGTGGCTGGGGCCGAGCGCGCCCAGGGCGCACCGCGTGACCTCCAGCCCGCGCTCCGCCGCGGACCGCTCCAGGACCAGTTCGCGGACCGCGGCCGCGAACCGCGGGTCGGCGCCCACGGTGGCCGAGCGGCGCACCGGCAGGCCCAGTTCCCCGGCCTTGGCCGTGGCCTCGGTGTCGAGGTCGTAGAGGACCTCCATGTGGTCGGAGACGAAGCCGATGGGCGCCATGACGACGGCCGGGACGCCGGCGGCGTGCCGCTCCTCCAGGTGGTCGCAGATGTCCGGCTCCAGCCAGGGGATGTGCGGGGCGCCGGAGCGGGACTGGTAGACGAGCCGCCAGGGGTGGTCGACGCCGGTGCGCTCGCGGACGGCGTCGGCGATCAGCTGGGCCACGTCCAGGTGCTGCTCGACGTACGCCCCGCCCTCCCCGTGGGCCTCGGCCGGACCGGAGGTGTCGGCGGCGGAGGTGGGGATGGAGTGGGTGGTGAAGGCGATGTGGGCGCCGTCGCGCACGTCCTCGGGGAGGTCGGCGAGGGAGCGCAGCACGCCGTCGATCATGGGCTCCACGAAGCCCGGGTGGTTGAAGTAGTGCCGCAGCTTGTCGACCTTCGGCGGCCGCACGCCCTCGTCCTGAAGGGTGGCCAGCGCGTCGGCGAGGTTCTCCCGGTACTGGCGGCAGCCCGAGTAGGTGGCGTAGGCGCTGGTGGCGAGCACCAGAACACGGCGGCGGCCGTCCGCCGCCATCTCGCGCAGGGCGTCGGTCAGGTACGGCGCCCAGTTGCGGTTGCCCCAGTAGACCGGCAGGTTCAGGCCGTGCTCGGCGAAGTCCTCGCGCAGGAGCTTCAGCAGGGCCCGGTTCTGGTCGTTGATGGGGCTGACCCCGCCGAACAGGAAGTAGTGCTGCCCGACCTCCTTCAGGCGTTCCTTGGGGATGCCACGCCCGCGCGTGACGTTCTCCAGGAACGGGACCACGTCGTCGGGGCCCTCGGGCCCGCCGAACGAGAGCAGGAGCAGGGCGTCGTAGGGGGTGGGATCGAGCGCGTCTGGCATGACTCGATCCTGCCACCCGGTACCGACAGCGGGGGAACAGCGGGGTGAAGAGTCGCGTTCGAGGCGGTTTCGTGATGATTCTCCGGCTGTGCCTCCGGTGGCGTCCCGACCGTATTTCGGGGTGTGCTTAGGGCCACCTAACTCGTAAGCTGTATCGATCGCATTCGCGCCTTACGAGCCGCCCCGGAGTCCACGTGCCCAGCCCCTACCGCGCCCTGTTCGCCGAGCCCGGCACGAAGGCCTTCTCCGCCGCGGGGTTCGTCGGCCGGATGCCGCTGTCGATGATGGGCATCGGCGTGGTCACGATGGTCTCGCAGCTCACCGGCCGCTACGGCCTGGCCGGCGCGCTGTCCGCCACCATCGCCCTGTCCGCCGCCGCGATCGGGCCGCAGATCTCCCGGCTGGTGGACCGGCACGGGCAGCGCCGGGTACTGCGCCCGGCGACCCTGGTCGCGCTCACGGCGGCCGCCGGACTGCTGCTCACCGCACACCTCGGCGGGCCGGACTGGACACTGTTCGCCTGCGCGGCCGGGATCGGCTCGGTGCCGAGCCTGGGCGCGATGATCAGGTCCCGCTGGGCGGCCCTGTACCGGGGGACGCCGAAGCTGCACACCGCCTACTCGTTCGAGTCGGTGGTCGACGAGGTCTGCTTCATCTTCGGGCCGATCATCTCCATCGGCCTTTCCACGGCCTGGTTCCCGGAGGCGGGGCCCCTGCTGGCCGCCTGCTTCCTGGCCGCCGGCGTCTTCTGGCTGACCTCCCAGCACGCCACCGAGCCGCGGCCGCACCCGCGTGAGCGGCAGGGGGGCGGCAGCGCGCTGCGCTCGCCCGGACTCCAGGTGCTGGTGGCCACCTTCGCGGCCACCGGCACGATCTTCGGGGCGGTCGACGTGGTCACCGTCGCCTTCGCCGACGAACGCGGCCACAAGGCCGCCGCGAGCGTGGTCCTCGCGCTGTACGCGGCCGGATCCTGCTCGGCCGGGGTGGTCTTCGGGCTGATGCGGTTCGCCGGGGCACCGGAGCGACGGTGGCTCGTGGGCGTGTCGGCCATGGGCGTGAGTATGATCCCCCTCCTACTGGTCGGAAACCTGCCGCTTCTGGCCGTGGCGCTGTTCGTTGCGGGGCTGGCCATCGCGCCGACGATGATCACGACGATGTCCCTCATCGAAGAGCACGTACCTCGCGCGCAGCTCACCGAGGGCATGACCTGGGTGAGCACCGGCCTCGCGGTCGGAGTCGCGCTCGGCTCCTCCGTGGCCGGCTGGGTGATCGACGCAGCCGGGGCGCGCGCCGGGTACGGGGTTCCGGCCGCGTCCGGGGCCGTCGCGGTCGCGGTCGGTTTCCTCGGGTTCCGTCGGCTCCGCAGGCCGGCCGCGGGTCGGGGAGGCATCGTTGAGCACCACGTACAGCGCGAGGAACAGCACCTGGCGTAACTGGGGCGGCAACGTCTCCGCCCGCCCCGCGCGCGAGGTCACGCCGGCCTCGGTGGAGGAGCTGGCCGCGGCGGTGCGCCGGGCGGCCGAGGACGGCCTGAAGGTGAAGGCGGTCGGCACCGGGCACTCCTTCACGTCCATAGCCGCCACGGACGGTGTGCTGATCCGTCCTCAGCTGCTGACCGGCATCCGCGGCATCGACCGGGAGGCCATGACCGTCACGGTGGAGGCGGGCACCCCGCTCAAAAGACTCAACGCGGCCCTGTCGCGCGAGGGGCTGTCGCTCACCAACATGGGCGACATCATGGAGCAGACGGTCTCCGGCGCCACCAGCACCGGCACCCACGGCACGGGCCGCGAGTCGGCCTCGATCGCCGCCCAGATCAAGGGCCTCGAGCTGGTGACGGCCGACGGCTCGGTGCTCACCTGCTCCGACAAGGAGAACCCGGAGGTCTTCGCGGCCGCCCGAATAGGCCTCGGCGCCCTCGGCGTCGTCACGGCGATCACCTTCGCCGTGGAGCCGCTGTTCCTGCTCACCGCGCGCGAGGAGCCGATGCCCTTCGACCGGGTAGTCGCCGAGTTCGATCAACTGTGGGCGGAGAACGAGCACTTCGAGTTCTACTGGTTCCCGCACACCGGCAACACCAACACCAAGCGCAACAACCGCAGCGCGGGCCCGGAACAGCCGGTGGGGCGGCTGGCCGGCTGGTTCGAGGACGAGTTCCTCTCCAACGGCGTCTTCCAGGTGGCCCAGTGGGTCGGGCGCGCGGCCCCGGCGACCGTCCCGGCGATCGCGCGGATCTCCAGCAGGGCGCTGTCCGCGCGGACGTACACGGACATCCCCTACGAGGTCTTCACCTCGCCGCGCCGGGTGCGCTTCGTGGAGATGGAGTACGCCGTCCCGCGCGCGGCCCTGGCGGACACCCTGCGCGAGTTGAAGACCATGGTCGACCGCTCCGGACTGCGCGTCAGCTTCCCGGTCGAGGTGCGCACCGCACCGGCCGACGACATCACCCTGTCCACCGCCTCCGGACGGGACAGCGCGTACATCGCCGTGCACATGTTCCGGGGCACGCCGTACCAGGCCTACTTCACCGCCGCCGAGCGCATCTTCACCGCGCACGAGGGCCGGCCGCACTGGGGGAAGGTGCACACGCGGGACGCGGCGTACTTCTCCGGGGTGTACCCGCGCTTCGCCGAGTTCACGGCGCTGCGCGACCGGCTCGACCCGGAACGCCTGTTCCAGAACGACTACTTGCGGAGGATTCTGGGGGCGTAGCGATTAGTTCCGTTTCCGGGGATTTCGTGAAGTTCGCCACCCCCAAGATCGTCACAACCCGGTGATGAACGGCCAAGTCGCACTCCTTGCGAGAAGTTGGGCGGCGCGCCCATCCACGCACATGGTCCAAATGGAGTACTGTTGCGAGCCCTGGGTACGGTCTCCCACCAGGGTGTCCGCGACCTCGCGGGACCACCGGGAGGGGGCCAGTTGCACAGGGTGACGGAGTTGGTCACTTAGCGTTGCGAATAGGTAACCGTGCCATAACGGCGACCCAGGGCCCATGCCCGACACGCCGGGCAACTCGGCAAGGTTGTGGCAGGCTGCACCCGGGCAGGCCACACTCGACTAGCGGAAGCAGCGACGCACGTGACGTCGGCAGGCACCACCCGGGAGGTCCCCATGCCCGAACTGCGTGTCGTGGCCGTCTCCAATGACGGCACACGGCTGGTGCTGAAGGCTGCCGACTCCACGGAGTACACACTTCCGATCGACGAGCGGCTGCGCGCCGCCGTCCGCGGCGACCGGCCCCGTCTCGGTCAGATCGAGATCGAGGTGGAGAGCCATCTCCGCCCGCGTGACATCCAGGCCCGTATACGAGCCGGCGCCACCGCCGAAGAGGTCGCCCAGCTCGCCGGCATCCCGGTCGACCGGGTACGGCGCTTCGAGGGGCCGGTGCTGGCCGAGCGCGCCTTCATGGCCGAGCGCGCCCGCAAGACCCCGGTCCGCCGGCCCGGCGAGAACTCCGGTCCGCTGCTCGGCGAGGCCGTCCAGGAGCGGCTGCTGCTGCGCGGCGCCGACAAGGACACCGCGCAGTGGGACTCCTGGCGCCGCGACGACGGCACCTGGGAGGTCCTGCTCGTCTATCTGGTCGCGGGCGAACCGCACTCGGCGAGCTGGACGTACGACCCGCCCCGGCGGCTCGTGCAGGCCGTGGACGAGGAGGCGCGCTCGCTGATCGGCGAGTCCGACGACCTCGCCGTGCCGGAGCCGAGCTTCCCGTTCGTCCCGCGCATCGCCCGGCTGCCGCGCGACCGGGGCATGGACCGTGCCCTGGAGCGGGTCGACCGGGAGCGGCTGAGCCTGCCCGCGCAGGCGTCCGAGCCCGCCGAGGAGAGCACCGGTGAACGCGACTCGCTGACCAGCCTGCTGGAGGCGGTGCCGAGCTTCCGGGGCGACCTGGTGGTCCCGGAACGGCCGGCGGAGATCTCGTCGGAGGAGCCGCCCGAGGAGGTCGCCGAGGAGGAGCCCCCGGCGCCCGCCGCGTCGGCCGGATCCGCCTACGCGGACGTCCTCATGCCGCGCTCGGTGGGCAGTCACCGGGACCGGCTCATCGGCTCCACCGACCGCCAGGCCGAGGCCGACGGCGTCCGTCCCGGCCGCCGCGCCGCGGTCCCGAGCTGGGACGAGATCGTGTTCGGGACCCGGCGCAAGAAGCAGGAGTAAACGGGTCGTACGACCGTGTGAACCGTCGTACGACGTGTGAAAGTGGGGGCACGCGCGCGTGCCCCCACTTCTCGTCGCCTACCGCGGGTCCGGGCCCACCGCCACCGGACGGGACGGGTCCGAGGACCACTCCGACCAGGAACCGACGTACAGGGCCGCCGGAATGCCCGCGACCGCGAGTGCCAGCACCTCCTGGGCGGCCGACACGCCCGAGCCGCAGTAGACGCCCACCGGAACGTCCGTGGACACGCCCAGGGCCTTGAAGCGGTCCCGCAGGTCCACCGCGGACAGGAACCGGCCGTCCGGCCCCACGTTCTCGGTCGTGGGTGCCGACACCGCGCCCGGGATGTGCCCGCCGACCCGGTCGATGGGCTCCACCTCACCGCGGTACCGCTCCCCCGCGCGCGCGTCCAGCAGCACGCCCGAGCCGGCCAGGGCGGCCGCCTGGTCCGCGTCCAGCAACCCGGCAGGGTCCGGCGCGGGCCGGAAGTCGCCCTCGGCCGGAGCGGGCGTCTCCGTGGACAGCGGGCCCTGCCAGGCCGGCAACCCGCCGTCGAGGAACCGCACGTCCGGGTGACCCGTCCAGCGCAGCAGCCACCACGCGCGCGCGGCGGCCCAGCCCACCCCGCCGTCGTAGACGACGACCGGCCGGGCGGCCGACACACCCGCGCGGCGCATGGCCGCGCCGAACTCCGCGAGGTCGGGCAGTGGATGGCGGCCGCGCTCGCCGGGGGCCGAGGCCAGCTCCCGGTCCAGGTCGACGAAGACCGCGCCGGGGATGTGCCCGGCCGCGTACTCGGCCCGGCCGTCGAACTCCGGTTCGCCCGCCGCCTTCGCGAGGCTGAGCTGCCAGCGGACGTCCAGCAGGACGGGCGGGGCCTCCCCCTGGATCTCGTGGGCCAGTTCGGTCGGGCTGATGATGGCTGTCATGGCGTCATCCTTACGTCAGGGGTGGCCGCGGCGTCCAGGTCCGGCTACTCTCCCGCCGGACAGGTCCGATCACCCGGCGTACGGGATCGGGCACAGGCTGTACAACTGTCGGACACTCGCCGGCCATCGTCGGAAAGCGGCGGGAGACGGCGGAGCAGGCATCCTTCCCGGTGCCCCGGGCGGTCGGCGCGGCCCGGCACGCGGCACCCCGGAGGACGCGGGTACCGGCACGGGTGTGCGCGCGTGGGCGGCACACCCCTCCGGCAAGCGGAAGCGACACGGCCCCCGTGAGGGCCGGGGAGAGAGTGATCGATGACCGAGGCACGGGAGTCGGCCGGCCCGCACGCACGGCGCGCGCCCGGCACACCCTGCTGGGTGAGCCTGATGGTGCACGAGCTGGCCGCGACCGAGAGGTTCTACGGGGCCCTGTTCGGCTGGGAGTTCCGGCCGGGCCCGCAGCAGCTCGGCCCGTACGTGCGGGCGCTGCTGGACGGCCACGACGTGGCCGGCATCGGCCACCTGCCGCCGGACCGCCGGCTGCCGGTCGCCTGGACGCCGTACTTCGCCTCGCGCGACGTGGACGCGACGGCCGACCAGGTGCGCCTGTGCGGCGGCACGGTGGCCGTGGGCCCGCTGGACGCGGCCGAGGCCGGGCGAATGGCCATCGCCGCCGACCCCTCCGGGGCGGTGTTCGGGATCTGGCTGGGCGCGGCCCACCTCGGCACGTCGATCAGCGGCGTCCCGGGCACTCCCGCCTGGAACGAGCTGCTCACCTTCGAGACCACCGCCGTGGCCAAGTTCTACGAGACGGTGTTCGGCTACGAGGAGGAGCCGGAGATCTCCGCCGACTCCGACCACGTGACCCTGCGCGCCGGCGGACACCCGGTGGCCGGCCTGAACGGCCTGGGCCATGCCCTGCCCGGCGACCGGGGCGCCCACTGGCTGACGTACTTCCAGGTCGCCGACACCGAGGAAACGCTGCTTCAGGTCACCGAACTGGGCGGCCGGGTCCTGGACCCGGCCCACGACAGCCCGCACGGCCGGGTCGCCACGGTGGCGGACCCGGAGGGGGCGGTGTTCTCGGTGATCGAGGATCCTCGGTGAACCCGCCGTCCGGCGTCCCGGTGGGTCGGGCTCCGGCGCCCGCCACCGCGGACTGACCGAGGCGAGCCCCCGGTCAGTCCGCGGTGACCGGCAGCACGTCCGGGGAGAGGGCCGCCGCGCGGGACGTCCCGGCGGTCATGCGGCGCCGGTGGTGGCGGCGGCACAGCACCTCGTAGCCGATCTCGCCCGCCGCGTGGTTGACGTCGCCGACGACCACCTGGGCGCCCTCCACGACCATCTCGCCGCCCACGGTGCGGGCGTTGTGCGTGGCACGGGCGCCGCACCAGCACAGGGCCTCGACCTGCAGCACCTCTATGCGGTCGGCCAGCTCCACCAGTCGCTGGGAGCCGGGGAAGAGCTTGGAGCGGAAGTCGGTGGTGATGCCGAACGCGTAGACGTCCAGGCCGAGGTCGTCCACCACGCGCGCGAGCTGGTCGATCTGCTCCGGCGCGAGGAACTGGGCCTCGTCCGCGATCACGTAGTCCGCGCGGCCTCCCTGGGAGAGGTGGTCGACGAGATAGGCGTACAGGTCCTGGCCGTCCTCGACCTCCACCGCGTCGGTGACCAGGCCGAGCCGGGAGGACAGCTTGCCCTCGCCCGCGCGGTCGTCCCGGGTGAAGATCACCCCGACGAGGCCCCGCGTGGAGCGGTTGTGCTCGATCTGCAGAGCCAGCGTCGACTTCCCGCAGTCCATGGTTCCGGAGAAGAACACCAGCTCGGGCATGAGGGGATGAGCACCTTTCGGCGGGGACGGGCAGGGGGTTTCAGGAGCGTACTTCGAGCAGCGGGACGAGCTGCTCGGCGGGGGTCATCGAGCCGTGGTTGCCGACCAGCGCCGACTCCTTGGGTTCCCGCTCGGAGGCGATGATCAGGACGTCGTCGTGCGCGGCCGCGATCACGTCCCCCAGCCGCGCGTACACGCGCTCGTCGACACGCGGCCCGAACCAGCCGGCCTCGATCGCCTCGTCCCGCGAGGCCACCCAGAACTGCTCGCCGAGCACCTCGCGCCAGACGGTCAGCACGTCGGTCTCGGCGCCCGGCACCGCGTACACGTGCCGCGCCCGGCCCTCACCACCGAGCAGGGCGACGCCGGCGCCCAGCTCCCAGTCCTCGTCGAAGTCGATCCGGTGCTGCTCGTCGAACGGCACGTCGACCATGCCGTGGTCGGCGGTGACGTACAGCGCGCTGCGCGGTGGAAGCTGCTCGGCGAGGCGCTGGGCGAGCCGGTCGACGTTCATGAGCTGGCCGCGCCAGGTGTCGGAGGCGACGCCGTAGCGATGCCCGGCGCCGTCCAGCTCGGCGTAGTAGGTGTACACCAGCGAGCGGTCACCGGCGGCCAGTTGCTCGGCGGCGAGATCCATGCGGTCCTCGCCGGTGAGCCTGCCGTGGAAGGTGCCGCCGCTCAGCGCGACCTTGGTCAGCGGGGTGCTCGCGAAGGCCGGCGAGGACACCTGGGCGGCGTGCACACCGGCGTCGTGGGACAGTTGGAAGACCGTGGGGTACGGCTGCCAGGGGCGCGGCGGGGCCCACGGCTGCCAGCGGAGCTGGTTCATCAGCTCGCCGGTGGCGGGGTTGCGGACGGTGTAGCCGGGCAGGCCGTGCGCGCCGGGCGGCAGGCCGGTGCCGACCGAGGCCAGGGAGGTCGCGGTGGTGGCCGGGTAACCGGCGGTGAGCGGGCGGCCGGTGCCGCCGCGCGAGCTGCCGAGCAGCGAGTTCAGGAACGGCGCCTCGTCGGGGTGCGCCCGGAGCTGCTCCCAGCCGAGCCCGTCGACCAGGAAGACGCAGACCCGGTCGGCCGGGGTCAGTTCCCCGATCGTGGCGGTCATGCCGGGGACGCCGAGGCCCGCGGCCAGGGTGGGCAGCAGGTCGGCGAGCGAGCCGCTGCCGTACTGCGGCAGTGGCGCGGTGTCCAGGGCGAGTGGCTCCGGGAAGTCCCAGGCGGAGAGCTGCGCCGCCATCAGCGCGTGGGATCCGCGGTCGCCTCGGAGATGGCCTGTGCGAAGGCGAGCGCCTGGCGCACCGTCTCGGGGCCGTCGCCGGCCTCACTCACCCGCAGGCTGAGGTCGTCCGCCGTGGAACTGCCCGTGTAGCCGTGGTCGGCCTCGCAGTTGGGGTCGCCGCAGGCGGCGGGCTCCAGGTCGATGCGGCTGACCGCGCCCCAGCCGATGGTCAGCACGATCTCGCGGGGCAGGGTGCCCGGCTTGTACTGCTCCGGGTTGGCGACCACCCGGCTGACCACGACGGACGAGATCCGGCCGAGCTTCACCGATTCCGTGGAGGTGGTGGCGTACGGCGTCGGGGAGGTGCTGTCGGCGGCCTGCTCGTCGGTGTGGCTGACGATGAAGCGGTTGCCGGTGAGGACCAGCACGGTCACATGCCGGCGCACCTCGTTCTGGTCGAAGGTCGTCTCCTGGTGGACCAGGTACGACCGGATGGGCTCGCCGCCCACAGCGGCCTCCACCGCCTCGGCCACGAGGGCCGGGTAGTAGCCGCTGCGCTCGATCGCCGTGCGCAGCCCCTGGGTCGTCGTACTGGTCTTGGCCATGGCGTCCATCTTAATCCGTGGGCAAGGGCGGTCCGGGCCAGTCGCCGTCGGCCGCGGTGGCCCACCCTCCCGCGCCGGGACCGCCGTACGAAGGGCCCCGGTGGAAGGCCCCGGCCGCTCCCCCGCTCAGTACGCCGGCATGGTGCGCGGGCCGAGGTCGTCGCGGGCGGGCGGGGGCGCGAGGCGCACGGTGGCGCCGAGGACGCTCACACCCCGCTGGGCGACGACGACCGGCTCCAGGGTGACGGCCACCACCTCGGGATGGTCGTCCACCAGCCGGGACACACGCAGCAGCAGCCGCTCCAGCGCGGGGGTGTCCGCGGGCGTGGAGCCGCGCCAGCCGAACAGCAGCGGTGCCGTGCGGATGGACCGCACCAGCGAGGTCGCGTCCCGGTCGGTGACCGGGACCAGCCGGTGCGCCATGTCGCCGAGCAGTTGCGAGGGGGCCCCGGCGAGCCCGAAGGACAGCACGGCGCCGGCCGCCGGATCGATCACCGCGCGCACGACCGTGTCGACGCCCCTCGGCGCCATGCCCTGCACCACCGGTCGCAGCTCATCGGGCTTTCCGAACAGCTCGGTCAACTCGGCGTAGGAGCGGCGTAGTTGCTCCTCGTCCGCGAGGTCGAGGCGTACGCCGCCGAGGTCGGCGCGGTGCCGCAGGTGCGGGGCGGTGGCCTTGAGGGCCACCGGGTAGCCGAGGGTGCGGGCGGCCTCGGCGGCGGCGTCAGGGGTGGGCGCGGGCAGGGCGCGGCGGACCGGGATGCCGTATTTGCCGAGCAGTTCGCAGGTCTCCGCCTCCCCGAGGGTGAGCCCCTGTCCGCGTTCGAGCAGGACGCCGATCAGTTCCGCGGCGCCCTTCTCGTCGATGTCCTCGTACTCCGGGACCTTGCCGGGATCGGTGGCCTCGCGCCGCCACTGCCCGTACTTCACGGCCTCGGCGAGGGCGCGGACGGCTCGTTCGGCGGCGGGGTAGGCGGGGATGAGGCGGGTCCCGTGCTGCGGGGAAGCGCCCGGTGCGTCGGGCACCGCGGCCGGCGGCCGCCGCGCGGGGCGGGACGGGCCGGTGCCGTCCGGGGTACCGGGTGCCTGCGCGGACCGGGGTGCGGCGTTCGCGTCGCCCGGAGCCCGCGGGGCGGCCTGAGGTGCGGTGCCCGCCGCACCCGAAGCCTGCGCGGCGGCCTGCGGGGCCGTGCTCGCCGCGGCCGACAACGCCTCCGCGAGCCCGCCGAGTTCCACGTGCACCACGAGCACGGGCTTGCCGGACACCCCGGACGCCGCCGACCGCAGCGCCTCCGCCAGTTCGGCGTCGCCCGGCGAGCCCTCGCCGATCGCCGGGATCGCCGTGACCACGACCGCGTCGCACGTGTCGTCCGCCAGTGCCCGGCACAGCGCGCGGTGGAAGTCCTCCGCCGTCGCGCCGGTGGTCAGGTCCAGCGGGGGCGAGGGCCGCAGTCCCTCCGCGAGGCACCGGTCGTACGTCAGCAGGCCCAGGGACTCGGAGTTCCCGAGGATCGCCACCCGGGGCCCGGCGGGCAGCGGCTGCCGGGCCAGCAGCAGGCCCGCGTCGACCAACTCGGTGATCGTGTCGACCCGGATGACGCCGGCCTGCCGGAGCAGCGCCGACACGGTCTCGTGGGGCAGCCGCGTCGCCCGCACCGCGTGTCCCTGCGGCGCGGACCCGGCGCCCTGCACCACGACCAGCGGCTTGGCCGCGGCCGTGCGCCGGGCCAGGCGGTTGAACTTGCGGGGGTTGCCGATGGTCTCCAGGTACATCAGGGCGACATCGGTCTCGGGGTCGTCGTACCAGTACTGCAGGACATCGTTGCCGGAGACGTCGGCCCGGTTGCCGGACGACACGAAGGTGGACACGCCCGTGACGCCCGTGACGCCTCCCCCGCGCCGGTGCAGCCGGGACAGCAGGGCGATGCCGATGGCGCCGGACTGCGCGAACAGGCCGATGCGGCCGGGCCTGGGCATCTGCGGGGCCAGTGAGGCGTTCAGCCGGACGCCGGGCGCGGTGTTGATGATCCCGAAGGCGTTGGGGCCGATGATCCGCATGCCGTACGCGCGCGCCTGCCGCACCAGGGCCCGTTGCCGCTCGCGCCCCTCGGGCCCGCTCTCGGCGTATCCGGCGGACAGCACCACGAGCCCCTGCACCCCGTGCTCGCCGCACTCGGCGACGACCGCGGGCACGTGCTCGGCCGGGACGGCGACGACGGCGAGGTCGACGGGCCCCTCGATGTCCCGCACCGAGCGGTGCGCGGGCACCCCGTCGACCTCCTCGAGGTCCTCGGGGAATGCCTTGTTAACGGCGTGCAGCCGGCCCCGGTAGCCGGCCTCCCGGATGTTGCCGAGGACGCCGCGGCCGACTCCGCCGGGCGTGCGGCCGACGCCGACGACGGCGACGGAGCCGGGCGCCAGCAGCCGACGCACCGAGCGGGCCTCGGCGCGCTGCTCCCGCGCGCGCTGGACGGCGACCGAGCGGTCGGTGGGCTCGAGGTCGAACTCCAGGCGTACGACGCCGTCCTCGAAGCTGCGCTTCTGGGTGTATCCGGCGTCCGTGAACACCTTGATCATCTTGGTGTTTGCGGGCAGCACCTCGGCGGCGAAGCGCCGGATGCCCCGCTCGCGTGCGACGGCCGCGACGTGTTCCAGCAGGGCGGAGGCGACACCGCGGCCCTGGTGGGCGTCCTGGACCAGGAAGGCGACCTCCGCCTCGTCGGCGGGCACGGACGCGGGCATGCCGTCGGTGCCGATGCGGTCGTAGCGTACGGTGGCGATGAACTCGCCGCCGATGGTGGCCGCGAGTCCCACCCGGTCCACGAAGTCGTGGTGAGTGAAGCGGTGGACGTCCTTGGCGGACAGGCGTGGGTACGGCGCGAAGAAGCGGTAGTACTTCGACTCGTCCGAGACCTGCTCGTAGAAGCTGACCAGACGGTCGGCGTCATCAGCGGTGATGGGCCTGATGCGCGCGGTGCCCCCGTCGCGCAGCACCACGTCCGCCTCCCAGTGAGCGGGGTACTCGTGCCGGTCCTGCCGGTCCGCCGGGCTCTGCATGGGCCCCAGGGTACGGCTCGCGTACGGCGACGTCGCGAGGCAGTCTGTGGAGGACGAACAGGCCGGACCGAGGCCGCGGTCCGGCGGCACACCGGAGCGGGACACGAGACCGCCCGGGGCACGCTTCGCGATATGGGAAACTGGTCTAGACAACCTGAACACCGAAGGGCAGCAACACATGGCTGAGCGCCGCGTCAACGTCGGCTGGGCCGAGGGCCTCCACGCCCGCCCCGCCTCCATCTTCGTCCGAGCCGCCACGGCCACAGGCGTCCCGGTGACGATCGCCAAGGCCGGGGGCAACCCCGTCAACGCGGCCTCCATGCTGGCCGTCCTGGGTCTGGGCGCCCAGGGCGGCGAGGAGATCGTCCTCGCCTCCGACGCCGAGGGCGCGGACATCGCCCTGGACCGTCTGGCCAAGCTGGTCGCCGAGGGCCTCGAGGAGCTGCCCGAGACGGTCTGAGCGCCAGCTCACGAGAAACACCGGAGCCGTGGGGCCCCGGCCCGGCGGGCCCGCGCCCCCCGGGCCCCCGCCCCGGCGGGACGCGGGGCGTCACCGCAGCGGCCGAAGCCCCCCAACAAAGCCCAGCAAGTTGT
>NZ_JBHVUH010000002.1:551019-669606 GCF_042884245.1 Streptomyces sp. NPDC058145
CCCGCGCATAAACCCCGGCCACCTAACACCCCGTGGCGGCCCTGTGTGGGGTTTTTTTGCCGCGGCCGGGTTTCCCCGCGCCCCATATGGCCCGTTACCCGGGGGGCCCGGCCCCCCCGGGCCCGGGCGCCACGGCTCCGCCATTTCACCGGCAATTGAGGAACGCGGGAAATCCGGGCAGCGGAAATACCCGCCATCGAATTCCCTCCTCTTTGTATACGGTGCCCGTGTTAATGCCGCGGGCTCGACATGTTTACAGCATGTTGCGAAGTCCTCACGCGGTCCGGGCGGCCCTCGCCGCCGGAAAAGCGCCATCGGTGCGCGACCGTCGCCCGCTCGGTGTGCAGCGCCGTGAGCGCACGCGCGCGTTCGCCGTCGCCGCGCGCCACCGCGTCCACGATCGCGCCGTGCTCGGCCCAGGAGTCCACCGGGCTCGACGGGGCCGCCACCGCGTACATCCAGGCGATCTTGTGCCGGAGTTGGGTCAGCATCGACGTCAGCGAGGGACTGCCCGAGGCCTGGGCGAGCGTCTCGTGGAACCAGCCCCCCAGCGCGCGCAGATCCTCGCTGTTGCCCCGTCTGGCCCGCTCCTGCCCCAGCCTGACCAGGCCGCGCAGCACCTTCAGGTGGGCCTCGGTGCGCCGCTGGGCGGCCCGGGAGGCGCCGAGCGGCTCCAGGAGCATGCGCATCTCCAGCAGGTCGGCGGCCTCCTGCTCGGTCGGCTCGGCCACGCACGCGCCCGCGTGCCGCCGGGTCACCACGAAGCCCTCCGCCTCCAGGGTGCGCAGGGCCTCACGAACGGGGACGCGCGAGACGCCGTAGCGGCGGGCCAGGACTTCCTCGGTGAGCCGGCCGCCGCGCCCATGGACACCTGCGACGATGTCGTCCCGGATCGCCGTGCACACCGAGTGCGCCGGAATACGCATGACCGACCTCCGCCTTAATCCCCGTGAAACGCCGACGATGGACGTGTTGATCCGTGACTCTATTCCAAAGGAGCGGAATTTCCGACGGCGGCCCGGAATCCATGCATATTTTTTGGCCAACCGGTCCGGCGGCCATCGCTGGAAACGGCGAAAGCCCCGGCTGGGTGAGCCGGGGCTTTCGGGTGTCCGTGCGGGAGATGTCAGACGTGCACGCCGTGCTTGCGGAGGTAGGCGATGGGGTCGACGTCCGAGCCGTACTCGGGGGTCGTCCGGGCCTCGAAGTGGAGGTGCGGGCCGGTGACGTTGCCGGTCGCGCCGGACAGGCCGATCTGCTGGCCCGGAACGACCTTCTGGCCCACCGTGACGCCGATGGACGACAGGTGGCCGTACTGGGTGTACATGCCGTCGGCCATCCGGATCACGATCTCGTTGCCGTACGCCCCGCCCCAGCCGGTGGAGACGACGGTGCCGGCGCCGACCGCGTGCACGGAGGTGCCGCTGGCGGCGTGGAAGTCGATGCCCGTGTGCGAGCCGGACGACCACAGGGAGCTGCTGGCCTGGTAGGCCGTGGAGACGTACGAGTGCACGATCGGGGCGACGAAGGCGTTCAGACGCCTGCGCTCGGCCTCGCGGGCGGCGCGCGCCGCGGCCTCGCGTTCCTTCTTCGCCTCGGCGGCGGCCGCCTTGGCAGCGGCCTCCTCGGCCGCCTTGCGCTCGGCGGCCTGGGTCTGGGCGGCGGCCTGCTCGTCGATCTGCTCGGCGACCTCGTCGCTCACACTGATCACCGGCGTGAGGCCGGTCTGCTCGACGGGCTTCTCGGCGGCGAGCGCCGGGGAGGCCGCGAGGGTGCCGATGACACCGGTGGTGGTGAGGGCTGCGACACCCGCCGCCTGGGCGGTGGTGCGCTTGACGCGGCCGGGCTTGCGGTGCTTCCCGGAGGCGCACATGAACGCCATGAAGTGGCTGGTCCTTTCCTTCCCTCTCGCCTACCGGGTTAGCTGACGGGTTCGGAGCAGGAAGGTCTCCTACGGACCCCCTCGCTCGCGCGCGGGCGTCCGATTCACCCCAGGGACTGCGATGGGTCCCCGGCTCCCCTGGCTCGCGCCGTACGGGGACTCGGCGATGGCTGTCCGGTGCCGCGGGCGCGGCGCACTGCCTGACGGACAGCCCGGAAGAAGCTAAGCGGCCCGGTCTTCGCCGCCCAAACGGATCCGGGCTTTTGTAGCGCATCCCACAGGGCAGACAGGCAACCTCCGCCTCAATTCGGACATCTGAACAAGGGCGGCTCACCCGTTTCAGGAAGGACCGCGCACGCGACGGGGACCTGACGGCCCGTCGGCCGCGAGGTCCCCACGCGCGCGTGACGCCGTCCGGCCGTTACTCGGCGGCGACGACGGTGACTTCGCCGATGCCGAGCGCCTCCACGGGCTCCTTGATCTGCGCGGCGTCACCGACGAGGACGGTCACCAGGCCGTTCACCGGGAAGGCGCTGACGACCGCCGCGGTGGCCTCCACGGTGCCGGTGGCCGCGAGCTGCTGATACAGCGTCGCCTGGAAGTCGTCGGGCAGGTGCTGCTCGACCTGGTCGGCCAGGGTGCTCGCGACGGCCGCCGCGGTCTCGTACTTCAGCGGCGCCACCCCGACCAGGTTCTGCACGGCGACGTCCCGCTCGGCGTCCGTCAGGCCCTCGGCCGCGAGGGTGCGCAGCACCTTGTACAGGTCGTCGAGCGCCGGGCCGGTGTTCGGGGTGTCCACGGAACCGCTGATGGCGAGCATCGCGGCGCCGGTGCCGTCCGGGGCGGACCGCAGGACCTGCCCGAAGGCGCGCACGCCGTAGGTGTAGCCCTTCTCCTCGCGCAGGACGCGGTCCAGGCGGGAGGTGAGCGTGCCGCCGAGGCAGTAGGTGCCGAGCACCTGGGCGGGCCACACGCGGTCGTGCCGGTCGGGGCCGATCCGGCCGATGAGCAGCTGCGTCTGGACGGCGCCGGGCCGGTCGACGATGACGACACGGCCGGTGTCGTCGGCGGTCACCGGCGGCACCGGGCGCGGCTCGGCGGGGGTGCCGGACCAGGCGCCCAGGGTGTCGGCGAGCAGGGCGTCCAGGTCGGTGCCGGTGAGGTCGCCGACCACGACCGCGGTCGCCGTGGCGGGACGCACATGGCGGTCGTAGAAGGCGCGGACCGCGGCCGCGTCGATCTTCTCGACCGTCTCCTCGGTGCCCTGACGCGGACGCGACATGCGCACGGTGGCCGGGAACAGCTCCTTGGAGAGCTCCTTGGCGGCGCGGCGGGAGGGGTTGGCCAGCTCGTGCGGGATCTCGTCCAGCCGGTTGCGCACCAGCCGCTCGGTCTCGCTCTCCGCGAAGGCGGGGGCGCGCAGGGCGTCGGCGAGCAGGCCGAGGCCCTTGGCCAGGCGGGAGGCCGGCACCTCGAGGCTGAGCCGGACGCCGGGGTGGTCGGCGTGCGCGTCGAGCGTGGCGCCGGCCCGCTCCAGCTCGGCGGCGTACTCCTCGGCCGAGTGCTTGTCGGTGCCCTCGGAGAAGGACCGCGCCATGATCGTGGCGACGCCGTCCAGGCCGGACGGCTCGGCGTCCAGGGGCGCGTCGAGCAGCACCTCCACGGCGACGACCTGCTGGCCGGGGCGGTGGCAGCGCAGCACGGTCAGGCCGTTGTCCAGCGTGCCGCGCTCGGGGGCCGGGAACGCCCAGGGCCTGGCCTCGCCCGGCTGCGGCTGGGGGTGGAAGTCCATCGGGGCGAGCTCGCTCACTTGGCCGTCTCCTCGTTGTCGTGTCGACCCTCCACGGTCGCCTCGGCCTCCGGGTCCTCCGGGACGTCGGCGTCCTGGACGGTCTCCGGGGACTTGGGCTCGTACACGAGGACCGCGCGGTTGTCCGGGCGCAGGCGGGCCTTGGCCACCTCCTGGACCCGCTCGGGGGTCACCTCCAGAACGCGCTCGACGGCCGTCAGGGCGAGCTGCGGGTCGCCGAACAGGACGGCGAACCGGCACAGTTCGTCGGCGCGGCCGGCGACCGTGCCGAGCCGGTCCAGCCACTCGCGCTCCAACTGGGCCTGGGCGCGCTCCATCTCCTCGGGCGTGGGGCCCTCCTCGGCGAACCGGGTCAGCTCCTCGTCGATCGCGGCCTCGATCACCGGCACCTCGACGTCACCGGAGGTCTTCACGTCCAGCCAGCCGAGCGAGGGCGCGCCGGCCAGCCGCAGCAGACCGAAGCCGGCCGCGACGGCCGTACGGTCGCGGCGCACCAGCCGGTTGTACAGGCGGGAGGACTCGCCGCCGCCGAGGACGGTCAGGGCCAGGTCCGCCGCGTCCGCGTCGCGCGTGCCGTCGTGCGGGAGCCGGTAGGCGGCCATCAGGGCGCGCGCCGGAACCTCCTCCTCGACGACCTCGCGCAGCTGGCCGCCGATGACCTCCGGCAGCGAGCCGTCGCGGGGCGCGGGCTTGCCGTCGTGGCCGGGGATCGAGCCGAAGTACTTCTCGATCCAGGCGAGGGTCTGCTTCGGGTCGATGTCGCCGACCACGGACAGCACCGCGTTGTTGGGCGCGTAGTACGTCCGGAAGAACTGGCGTGCGTCCTCCAGGGTGGCCGCGTCCAGGTCGGCCATCGAGCCGATCGGCGTGTGGTGGTAGGGGTGGCCCTCCGGGTAGACCAGGGCGGTCAGCTTCTCGAAGGCGGTGCCGTAGGGAACGTTGTCGTAGCGCTGGCGGCGCTCGTTCTTGACGACGTCCCGCTGGTTCTCCATGGACTCCTCGTCCAGGGCGGCCAGCAGTGAGCCCATGCGGTCGGCCTCGAGCCAGAGGGCGAGCTCCAGCTGGTGGGCGGGCATGGTCTCGAAGTAGTTGGTGCGCTCGAAGCTGGTGGTGCCGTTCAGCGAGCCGCCGGCGCCCTGCACCAGCTCGAAGTGGCCGTTGCCCGTGACCTGCCCGGAGCCCTGGAACATCAGGTGCTCGAAAAGGTGAGCAAGGCCGGTACGTCCCTTGACTTCGTGGCGGGAGCCGACGTCGTACCACAAGCAGACCGCCGCCACCGGGGTCAGGTGGTCCTCGGAGAGCACCACGCGCAGACCGTTGGCCAGGCGGTGCTCGGTCGCTGTCAGGCCCCCGGAGCCTGCCTCGGCTGTGGTCGTGTGACCCATGGGCATGTACGTCCCTTCGCGAGCGGAGGCGGTTGATGGAAACCGCGGTTTTCCTGCCGGTCCTGCCACTGTATGCAAGCGGGCGGAGCCTCGGCGAAGTTCCCGCCGGACGTACGCCCACAGCGGATCGCGTAGCCTGCGTCCCGCGTGCCGTGGGAGGGCTTCCCGGCACCGGGCCGGACCGCGGGGGACCGGGTCGCGGCCCGGGTTGTCAGTGCCGCGGTCCACAATGGTCCGCGTCAGATCCGTCAACCCCGAGCGAACAGAAATCTGGAGGAGCCGGCAGCGATGGCCCGCCGCAGCACGAAGACCCCGCCGCCCGACGATTCGTACGAGGAGAGGATCCTCGACATCGACGTCGTTGACGAGATGCGTGGCTCCTACCTCGAGTACGCGTACTCGGTCATCTATTCGCGCGCCCTGCCGGACGCCCGTGACGGACTCAAGCCCGTGCACCGCCGGATCGTCTACCAGATGAACGAGATGGGCCTGCGCCCCGACCGGAGCTACGTGAAGTGCGCCCGCGTCGTCGGCGAGGTCATGGGCAAGCTGCACCCGCACGGCGACTCGTCGATCTACGACGCCCTGGTGCGCATGGCGCAGCCGTTCTCGATGCGCGTCCCGCTGGTCGACGGCCACGGCAACTTCGGCTCGCTGGGCAACGACGACCCGCCGGCCGCCATGCGGTACACCGAGTGCCGGATGACCGAGGCGACGAGCCTGATGACGGAGTCGATCGACGAGGACACGGTCGACTTCGCGCCCAACTACGACGGCCAGGAGCAGGAGCCGGTGGCGCTGCCCGCCGCCTTCCCGAACCTGCTGGTCAACGGCTCCTCGGGCATCGCGGTCGGTATGGCGACGAACATGCCGCCGCACAACCTGCGCGAGGTCGTGGCGGCGGCCCGCCATCTGATCAGGCACCCGAACGCGGACCTGGACGCGCTCATGAAGCACGTCCCGGGCCCCGACCTGCCCACCGGCGGCCGGGTCGTCGGCCTGGACGGCATCCGGGACGCGTACGCGACGGGACGCGGCACGTTCAAGATCCGGGCGACGGTCACCGTCGAGACCGTGACCGCCCGCCGCAAGGGCCTGGTCGTCACCGAGCTGCCCTTCGCGGTCGGCCCGGAGAAGGTGATCGCCAAGATCAAGGACCTGGTCAACTCCAAGAAGGTCCAGGGCATCGCCGACGTCAAGGACCTCACCGACCGTGAGCACGGGCTGCGCCTGGTCATCGAGATCAAGAACGGCTTCGTGCCGGAGGCGATCCTGGAGCAGCTCTACAAGCTGACGCCGATGGAGGAGTCCTTCGGCATCAACAACGTCGCCCTGGTCGACGGCCAGCCGCTCACGCTGGGCCTGAAGGAACTGCTGGAGGTCTACCTCGACCACCGCTTCGAGGTGGTCCGGCGCCGCAGCGAGTTCCGCCGCAGCAAGAGGCGCGACCGGCTGCACCTGGTCGAGGGTCTGCTCACCGCGCTGGTGGACATCGACGAGGTCATCCGGCTGATCCGGTCCAGCGAGAACTCCGCGCAGGCGAAGCAGCGCCTGATGGAGCGGTTCTCGCTGAGCGACGTCCAGACGCAGTACATCCTCGACACGCCGCTGCGCCGGCTCACCAAGTACGACCGCATCGAGCTGGAGGCGGAGAAGGACAAGCTCATCGCGGAGATCGAGGAGCTGACCCGGATCCTGGAGTCGGACGCGGAGCTGCGCAAGCTGGTCTCGGCCGAACTGGCCGCCGTGTCCAAGAAGTTCGGCACCGACCGGCGTACGGTCCTGCTGGAGTCCGGGGGCGCGCCGGTGGCCGCCGTGCCGCTCCAGGTCGCCGACGACCCGTGCCGGGTGCTGCTGTCCTCGACGGGACTGCTGGCCCGTACGGCGACCGACGAGCCGTTCGCGGATGCGGCCGGCGCGAGGCGCGTGAAGCACGACGTGATCCTCTCGGCGGTCCCGACCACCGCGCGCGGCGAGATCGGTGCGGTGACCTCGGCGGGCCGGCTGCTGCGGATCAACGTCGTCGACCTTCCGCAGCTGCCCGAAGCGGCGACGGCGAACCTGTCCGGAGGAGCGCCGCTGGCCGAGTTCGTGTCCCTGGAGGACGACGAGACGGTGGTCTGCCTGGCCACGCTGGACGAGTCGTCCCCCGGCCTGGCGCTCGGCACGGCGCAGGGTGTCGTCAAGCGCGTGGTGCCCGACTACCCGTCCAACAAGGACGAGTTGGAGGTCATCACGCTCAAGGAGGGAGACCGGATCGTCGGCGCGGTGGAGCTGCGCACCGGCGAGGAGGACCTGGTGTTCATCACGGACGACGCTCAGCTGCTGCGCTACCAGGCGTCCGTCGTCCGCCCGCAGGGCCGCCCGGCCGGCGGTATCGCCGGCATCAAGCTGACCGAGGGCGCCAAGGTCATCTCCTTCACCGCGGTCGACCCGGCCGTCGACGCGGCGGTCTTCACGGTGGCGGGCTCGCGCGGCACGCTGGACGACTCGGTGCAGACGACGGCCAAGCTGACCCCGTTCGACCAGTATCCGCGCAAGGGCCGGGCCACCGGCGGCGTGCGCTGCCAGCGGTTCCTGAAGGGTGAGGACTGCCTGTCGCTGGGCTGGGCGGGCCCCGTCCCGGCGCGGGCGGCGCAGAAGAACGGCACGCCGGTGGAGCTGCCGGAGCCGGACCCGCGCCGTGACGGCTCGGGCACGTCGCTGCCGAAGACGGTGGCGGTGGTCGCGGGACCGGTGTCGTAGGGCGCCTGGCCTCACGCCCGCCGGCTGCTACGCCTCGTAGGTCTTCGTGCCCGGCTCCTCCTCGGAGCCGGGCACGAAGCGCAGGACGCCCCACATGCCGTGCTCGTCGGTGTGCGGGGCGTCGTTCCCGCACGCCTCGAGTTCCTTTTGGAGGGCGTCCGCGTCGATGTCGGAGCCGATCAGCACGAGCTGGGTGTGGCGGGGGCCGGCGGACGGCCAGGGCTCGGGCCTGAAGCGCAGGAACCGGCCGACGGCGTGCACGGCGTACCGGTTGACGGCGTCGTACGGCCCGAAGTCGACGTATCCCTTGATCCGGTAGAGCCCCTCGGGACGGCTGTCCAGGAATCGCATCAGCCGACGGGGGTCCATGGGCGGCGCGGAGGTGAAGGAGAGGCTGTCGTAGCCGGTGTGCAGGTGGCCGGCGTGATCGTGACCGTCCTCGCGGTGCTCGTGCAGGTCGTCGAAGGAGAGCTGGCCGATGCGCTCCTCGCTCGGCCCGCAGTCGAAGAGGAACTCCGGGTCGACGCGGCCGTAGGTGGCGGGGAGGACCGCGGCACGGTCGGTGAGCGAGCGGACGAGCGCGAGCACGCGGTCGGGGTCCGGCGCCCGGTCCAGCTTGTTGACCACGACCAGGTCGGCCAGGGCGAGATGCCGGTCGATCTCGGGGTGCCTGGTGCGGGTGTCGTCGAACTCGGCGGCGTCGACGACCTCGACGAGGCCGCCGTAGACGATCCCCGGCTGCTCGCTGGCCAGCACCATGCGCACCAGTTCCTGCGGCTCGGCCAGTCCGCTGGCCTCGATCACGATGGCGTCGATGCCCGCGGTGGGGGCGGCGAGCCGCTCCAGGTAGACGTCGAGTTCGCTCGCGTCGACGGCACAGCACAGGCAGCCGTTGCCCAGCGAGACCGTCGAGTCGCCGAGGGCGCCGGCCACCGCCATCGCGTCGATCTCGATGGCGCCGAAGTCGTTGACGATCGCCCCGATGCGGCTGCCTCCGCTGTGGTGCAGCAGATGGTTGAGGAGCGTGGTCTTCCCGGAGCCCAGGAATCCGGCGAGCACGAGCACCGGGATCGGCTGCGGGCTGCGGCTGTTCACCAGGCTGTTCCCCAACGGGCGACCTCTCTCACGCGGACGCGCACACCGGCTCGTGGCCCGGCGCGCGGAATTGCTGGAATTGACTGCGACCAGGATACGAGCGGGCGGAAACACGACGGATTGCGCGCTTGTCGGCACGCCCCGCGACGGCCGCTCGACCCGGTGGCGACCGGGTGCCAACCCAGCTCCGGGTCGGCTCCGGGTGGCGTCGGGTCGGCACCCGGTCGGCTCCAGGTCGTCGTCGTCGCCTCAGGCCGCCGGTGGCACCGCGACCGGCGGCTCCGGGCCCACGTAGCGCGCCACCGGCCGGATGATCTTCGGGTCCGCCGCCTGTTCCAGGATGTTGGCGCTCCAGCCCACCACCCGGGCCGCCGCGAAGGTGGGGGTGAACATCTCCCGGGGCAGGCCGCACAGTTCCATGACCACGCCCGCGTAGTACTCCACGTTGGTGTGCAGTTCGCGGCCCGGCTTCAGCTCGGTGAGGATCGCCTCGACGTGCCGCTCGACCTCGACGGCCAGATCGACGCGCGGACCGCCGAAGCCGAGGGCGATCTCCCGCAGCATCCGTGAACGGGGGTCCTCCGTGCGGTAGATGGCGTGGCCGAAGCCCATGACGCGGTCACCGGCGAGCACCCGCTCCCTGAGCCAGGCGTCGGCCCGGTCCGGCGTTCCGATCGCGTCCAGGGTGTCGAGCGCGCGGCTCGGCGCCCCGCCGTGCAGCGGCCCGGACAGGGCACCCACGGCTCCGACCAGGCAGGCGGCCACGTCGGCGCCGGTGGACGCGATGACCCGCGCGGTGAACGTTGACGCGTTGAATCCGTGGTCGATGGTTGAGATCAGGTATTGCTCGACCGCACGGGCCCGTCGCGGGTCCGGCTCCTCACCCGTGAGCATGTAGAGGTAGTTCGCCCCGTACGGCAGGTCCTCGCGGGGCTCGACGGGCTCGAGGCCCCGCCCGAGCCGGTACAGCGCGGTGAGCAGCGTGGGCACGGCCGCACAGGCGGCGACGGTGTCGGCACGCCGCTGTTGCGGGTCCGTGTCGTAGACCGGACGGAATCCCCGCGCGGCTCCCAGCAGCGACAGCGCGGTACGCAGGCCGGCCAGCGGCCCGGAGCCTCGGCCGGCCGCGGCGACGACGGGAAGGGCCGCGCGGACCTCCTCGGGCAGCCGGCGCAGCCTCGCGGTCTCGGCCACGAAGGACGCGGCGCGCTCGGGCTCCGGCAGGGTCCCGTGCACCAGGAGGTGCCAGACGTCCTCGAAGCCGCGGGTCCGCGCGAGTTCGACGGCCGAGTACTGCCGGTAGTGGTAGAAGCCCTCGATTCCCCGGACGTCGCCGATACGGGTGTCGGTGACGACGACCCCCGCGAGGCCACGCGGTACCTCGACACGGGGTGCGGTCCTGCTGACGGACATGGTGTCTCCTCCCTGGACTTGATCCGACTGTCCATGCTTGACTCGATTGCTGTCAATATTGATTGCATCAATATGTATCAATCAAGGTATGGAGAGACGACTACGGTGACCCCCATGCGCGATCACGAACCCGCTTCCGACCGGCGGCCCGGGCGACGGCTGAGCACCCGGGAGACCGCCGAGCTGCTCGGGGTGAAGCCGGAGACGGTGTACGCCTATGTGAGCCGCGGCCTGCTCAGCAGCAAGCGGGAACCCGGTGGCCGCGCCAGCACCTTCGACGCGAAGGAGGTCGAGACCCTCGCCCGGCGCAACCGCCGGGAAGCCGCGGGGAGTCCGGGCTCCGGGGGTGACCTGTCGGTCCGGACCCGCATCACCCTCATCGAGGAGGATCGCTACTACTTCCGCGGTGTCGACGCCACCGAACTGGCCGCGCGCCATTCCTACGAGGAGGTCGCGGAGTGGCTGTGGACGGGCCGGCTGACCCCGGGCATGACCTTCACCGCTCCGGCGACCACCGTCGAGGTCGCCCGCCGCGCCGTGAACGCCCTGCCGGAACACACCTCCCCGGCCGACCGGCTGCGGGTGGCGGCCATCGCCGCGGCGGCCGAGGACCCGCTGCGCTTCGACCTCTCCGAGGAGACGGTGCTGGGTACCGGGCGCATCCTCATCCCCACGCTCGTGGCCGCGCTGCCGCCCGTCCGGCACGACCACGAGGACGACGGCCCGCTGGCCCACCGCCTGTGGGGCCGGCTGACCGGTCGCCGCGCCGACGAGGCCTCGCTGCGCGTCCTGGACACCGCCCTCGCCCTGCTCGCCGACCACGACCTGGCCGCCTCCACGCTCGCCGTCCGGGTCGCCGCCTCGGCCCGCGCGCACGCGTACGCGGCCGTCTCGGCCGGACTCGGCGTCCTGGAGGGCCCGTTGCACGGTGCCGCCAGCGGCCTGGCCCACCGGCTGCTGCTCGATGTGCTGGACCAGGGCACCGCGGTCCCGGTGATCGCGGACGAGTTGCGGGCGGGACGGCGCGTCCCCGGGCTGGGCCACCGGCTCTACTCCGGCGAAGACCCCCGCGCGCACGTGCTGTTCGGCCTGCTGGAGCAGGTGCCGCACGCTGAGCCCGCGCTCCTCGCGGCCCGCGACGTCGTCGCCACGACCGCCCGGCACGCCCCGCTGCACGCCAACGTCGACCTGGCGCTCGCGGTGTTCACCGCCTCCTGCGGCATGCCCGCCACCGCCGGGGAGACGATCTTCGCCGTCGCCCGTACGGCGGGCTGGATCGCCCACGCCCTGGAGGAGTACGGCGAGCGCCCGCTGCGCATGCGCCCGAGCGGTCACTACGTCGGCCCGCGGCCCCCGCAGCCCCTGCCGGAGTGAGGCCGTCCGCGCCTGCGCCGGAGCCGACAGGGGCCCGGCCGGAAGTCGCCCCGGGAGGAGTCAGGTTAGGCTCACCTCTGTGAGTAGGTGCGCGACCGTCTCCCGGAACCTCGACGAGCCCGTTTCCGCCACGGCCGCCACGGCGACGACGTGGCTGCTGCTGGAGCAGTCCGGGCCGTGGGGGGCCAAGGCGCTCACCTCGAGCCACCTCGACCCCGTGGTCGGCCGCGCCCTGGAGGCCGCCGCCGAGGGAACCGGCGTACGCGTCGCGCTCGTCCGGCGCCCCGGCCGGCACGCCGACCCGGGCACCCCGGAACCGCGACAGGTGTACGCGGCCCACACCGTGCCCGGGAACGTGTGGCTGCACAGCGCCACCACGTGCGACCCGCGCCGTCTGCTCGACCTCGACTTCACCGCTCTCGGCGCCGGCGACCACCGCTCCTTCGGCACGGCGCTCGGCGGCGGGCCGCACACCGGCGATCCGCTCGCGCTCGTCTGTACCAACGGCAAGCGCGACCGCTGCTGCGCCCTCCTCGGCCGACCGCTCGCCGCCGAGCTGGACGCCTCCGGGGTGCGGGGCGTCTGGGAGGTCACCCACTTGGGTGGTCATCGCTTCTCACCGACGGTGCTCGTGCTGCCGTACGGCTACGCCTACGGCCGGGTGGAGGCGCACACGGTCGAGGCGGCCCTGCACGGCGTCCAGGAGGGGCGCGTGGTGCTGGAGGGCTGCCGCGGGTGCTCCGCCTGGGAACGGCCCGGCCAGGCCGCAGAGCTGGCCGTGCGCTCGGTGGCGGGGGTACACCGGGCCGGAGCGCTGGACGTCGTACGGACCGAGGGCGGGGCGCCCCGCTGGGAGGTCACCGTCGCCCATGCCGACGGCCGCCGCTGGCGCGTCTCGGTGGCACAGGGCGCGTCCCTGCCGCCGCGCCCGGAGAGCTGCGGCGCCTCGGTGCTCGGCGCGCCCGCGCGCATGGACGTGCTCGCGGTACGCGAGCTGAGGACGACGGCGCTGGCGAGCTGAACCCGGTGCCACCGGCCACGGCCCCGGCTCCGTCCGGCACCGGCCGGGAGATCCGTGCCACACCGGCTGGGGGCGGGCCGGGCCGCCCACGTACCGTCGTGGGTATGAGCTCCACTCCCCCCGCACGTCGCCTGCGCCTCGGTCTGCCCCGGCGGGTGTTCTCGCAGGTGCTGCTGATGCAGGTGGCGATCGCCGCGGGAGTCGCGGTGCTCGCCACGGGGTTGTTCCTGGCGCCGCTGAGCAAACAGCTGGACCAGGAGGCGATGCGCCGGGCCCTGGCCATCGCCCAGACCACGGCGCAGGACCCGGAGATCGCCGAGGGTGTTCTGACCACCCCGCCGAGCAGGAACGGCCCGGTGCAGCGGGAGGCGGAACGGATCCGGCACGCCACCAACGCCGAGTACATCGTGGTGCTGGACCGCCACTGGGTGCGCTGGTCGCACCCCACCCCGGAGCAGATCGGCCAACACGTCTCCACCGATCCCAGTGACGCGCTGGACGGCAGGGACGTCATGGAGATCGACAGGGGCACCCTGGGCCGCTCCGCGCGGGGGAAGGTGCCGCTGTACGACGCCGATCACCGGATCATCGGGGCGGTGTCGGTCGGCATCGCGTACGACAGCGTGCGCGCCCGGCTGCTCGCCGCGATACCGGGGCTGTTCGCTTACGCGGGCGGGGCCCTCGCGGTGGGTGCCCTGGCCGCCTGGCTGATCTCCCGCCGGGTGCAGCGGCAGACCAGGGACCTGGCCTTCTCCGACATCTCGGCACTGCTCGCAGAGCGTGAGGCGATGCTGCACGGCATCCGGGAGGGCGTGGTCGCGCTCGACCGCGGCGGCCGTATCCGCCTGCTCAACGACGAGGCCCGGCGGCTGCTGGGCCTCGGCGACGAGGCCGTCGGCAAGTCGCTGGACGAGGCGCTGGGTGAGGGCCGCACCGCGGACGTGCTGGCCGGCCGGGTGACCGGCACCGATCTGCTGACCGTGCGCGGGCAGCGCGTCCTGGTCGCCAACCGCATGCCCACCGACGACGGGGGCGCCGTGGCCACCCTGCGCGACCGCACCGAGCTGGAGCAGCTGGGCCGTGAACTCGACTCCACCCGTGGTCTGATCGACGCGCTGCGCGCGCAGGACCACGAGCACGCCAACCGCCTGCACACCCTGCTCGGTCTGCTGGAGCTCGAGATGTACGACGACGCCGTGGAGTTCGTCGGCGAGGTCGTCGGGGACCACCGGGTCACCGCCGAGCAGGTCACGGAGAAGATCCAGGACCCGCTGCTGGCCGCCCTGCTGGTCGGCAAGGCGACCGTCGCCGCCGAGCGCGGCGTCGCCCTGTGGGTGTCGGAGCGCACCCGGCTCCCGGACCGGCTCGTCGACCCGCGAGGACTCGTGACGGTCGTGGGCAACCTGGTGGACAACGCGCTGGACGCGGTCGCGGGCACCCCGCACGCGCGCGTGGAGGTCGAGTTGCGCGCCGAGGGCCGTACGGTCGTGCTGCGAGTGCGCGACACCGGGCCCGGCATCCCGGCGGACCAGCGGGAGCTCGCCTTCACGGACGGGTGGTCCACCAAGAAGCCGCCCGCGCACGGCAAGCGGGGCCTGGGTCTTCCGCTGGTGCGCCGGCTGGCCGAACGGCAGGGCGGCGGCGCGACGGTGGGCACGGCGGACGGCGGCGGCGCGGAGTTCACCGTCGTACTGCCCGAGGGGCTCACCGACGCGCTGAGCGCGCCGGACCAGGAGCCCTCGCTCACCGGGTCCGACGCGTCCGGGGCGGCCACGGCCGGGGTGCCGGCCCCCGCCGGGGAGGAGGCACGGTGATCGAGGTCCTGGTGGTGGACGACGACACCCGCGTCGCCCGGGTCAACGCCGCCTACGTCGGGAAGATGCCCGGCTTCCATGTGGCCGGCGAGGCGCACAACGCGGCCGAAGCGCTGCGCCTGTTGGACACGCTGCCCCGGCTCGACCTGGTCCTCATGGACCACTACCTGCCCGACGACACCGGGCTCGCGGTGGTCCAGGAGATGCGCCGGCGCGGGCACCAGACCGACGTCATCATGGTGACGGCCGCGCGGGACGTCTCGACCGTCCGGGCGGCCATGCGGCACGGCGCGCTGCAGTACCTGGTGAAGCCGTTCGCGTTCGCGGGACTGCGGGCCAAGCTGCAGGCGTACGCCGTGCTGCGCCGGACACTGGACGGCGGCGGTGAGGCCGAACAGGCCGAAGTGGACCGAATCTTCGGCGCCCTGTCCGCGCCGTCGGAGCCCGAGCTGCCCAAGGGGCACTCCCCCACCACCGCCGAACTGGTGCGCCGCGCCCTGATGCAGGCCGAAGGCGCCCTGTCCGCGCAGGAGATCGCCGAGCTCACCGGGGTGAGCCGGCAGACCGCCCAGCGCTATCTCAAGCTCCTGGAGCGGACCGGACGGGCCCGGCTGACGCTGAAATACGGCGACGCGGGCCGCCCGGAACACCGTTACGTGTGGGCGACCCGCGTCTGAGCGGGTTGGTCGCGGGCGCTACTTGGCGGCGTCGACGAACTCGGTCGTGTACGTCTTCTTCAGGTCCACCTTGGCGTTCTTGATGTTGAGGTTGAACGCCTTGAGGACCTTCTCGACGGTCTCGGGACCGTTCGCCGGCATCACGCCGTCCTTGGTGAACATCGGCAGCGTGCTCTTGATCGCCTCCGCGTAGAGCGTCTTGTCGCCCTGGGAGTAGTCGGCGGGCATCTTGGCGGCGATCTCGGAGGCGCTGTGGGTGGACATCCACTTCAGCGTCTTGACGAACGCGTTGGCCAGCTTCTGGACGGTCTCCTTGTGCCCGTTCACCCAGTCCGTCTGCATGTACAGACTGGACGACGGGTACGGCCCGCCCAGCGCCTCCTGGGAGCCCTCGGGGGTGCGCATGTCGAGGAGGATCTTCCCGGCCTTCTTGTCCAGGATGGTGGCGACGGTCGGGTCGGTGGTCATGCCGGCGTCGATCGAGCCCTGCTGCAGCGCCGCGATGAAGGTGGGGCCGGCGCCCACGGCGACCGGGGTGAACTCGCTGATGTTCACGCCGTTCTTGACCGCGAGGTACTTGGTGAGGAAGTCGGTCGAGGAACCGAGGCCGGTGACGCCGAGCTTCCTGCCCTTGAAGTCCTTCGGCGAGGTGATGTCCCCCGCCTTCTTGCCGGCGACGACCTCCACCTCGCCGGGGGCGTGCGAGAACTGCACGACGGACTCCACGGCCTTGCCCTTCGTCTGCAGGTCGAGGGTGTGGTCGTAGAAGCCGACGGCGCCCTGGACCTGGCCTGAGACAAGCGCGGTCTCGGCCTGGACACCGGCGGGCTCGCTGAGCAGTTCCACATCGAGGCCCTCGGAGCCGAAGTAGCCGAGGCGCTGGGTGAGCATGGCCGGCAGATAGATGACCTTGTCCAGGCCACCGACCATGATCTTGACCTTCGTGCCCTTGCCGTCGCCCTTGCTGCCGGCGTCGGCGGAGGTGCTGCTCGCCGCGTCATTGGCGCAGGCGGTGAGCGAGGAGAGGGCGAGCAGGCCGGAGACGGCGAGCGAGGCGTATCTGGCGGTCTTGCGCATGAAGGTTCACGTCCTTGTGAGAGGGCGGTGCGGGGAAGGGGGGTGTCTTGGAGCGCCACGGCTGCACGGCGGCGCTCGGCGACGGCCCGGGCTCAGTGGTCGGAGTTCGCCGGCTTCCACCGGAAGATGCGGCGCTCGGCGAAGGTCAGCAAGCCCTCGGCGACGAGTGCGACGACCGCGAGAATGACCATCGCCGCGTAGACGCCGGCGGCGTTGAAGGTGCCCTGGGACGCGGCTACGAGCAGGCCGATGCCCTTCGTGGCGCCGATGTACTCGCCGACGATGGCGCCGATGAGGGCGAAGCCGAAGCTGACGTGGAGGCTGGTGAAGATCCAGGAGGTCGCCGACGGCACGACCACCTGAAGCGTCACTTTGCGGTCGCTCGCGCCGAGGATCCGGGCATTGGCGACCAGGTTGCGGTCGACCTCGCGGGCGCCCTGGAAGGCGTTGAAGAACACCGGGAAGAACACCAGCACCACGGCCGACGCGATCTTGGAGGCGGGACCCAGGCCGAACCAGATCACGAAGATCGGGGCCAGGACGATCCTGGGAAGGGAGTTGAGGACCTTGATGTACGGACCGAGGACATCGGCGAGGAAGGCGATCCGCCCCAGCGCGATACCGAACACCACACCGGCGACGACACCGATGGCCCAGCCGAGCAGCGCCTCGTGCAGCGTGTACCAGATCTGCTCGCCCAGAGAGCCCTGTGCGGTCCCGTGCATCACCCAGGTGTTGATCTGGTCCCAGATCTTCGAGGGCATCGAGAAGTTGAACGGATCGATGACCTTGGCGCGGGACAGCGCCTCCCACAGACCGAGCACGGCCACCAGGAGGATCACCCGCGCGGCGGTGACGACCACCTTGCGTCTGCGGGCGGCCTGAGCCCGCGACTCCGCGCGGCCCGGAACCTTCACCGTGTCGACGACCGGCGTGCTGAGCACCTCAGGCGACATTCGCGGCACCCCTTTCCCGGGTGATGCGGACCTCTTCGCCGAGGGACTCCCAGATCTCGCGGTAGATCTCGATGAACCGCGGCTCCAGCCGTACCGACTCGACCTTGCGCGGCCTCGGCAGATCGATGTCGAAGACCTGCTTCACGGTCGCGGGCCCCGCGGTCATCACGACGACCTTGTCGGCCAGCGCGATGGACTCCTCCAGGTCGTGGGTGACGAAGACGACCGAGGCGCCCGTGCCCTCCCACAGCTCCAGCAACTCGTCAGACATCAGCGCACGGGTCTGCACGTCGAGCGCCGAGAACGGCTCGTCCATCAGCAGGATCTCGGGGTCGTTGACGAAGGTGGCGGCGAGGGCGACGCGCTTGCGCTGGCCGCCGGAGAGCTGGTGCGGATAGCGGTCCTCGAAGGCCGCGAGACCGACCCGGGCCAGCCACTCGCGGGCCTTCTGCTTGGCCTCCGCCTTGGGCACGCCCCGGAAGCGGGGACCCGCCATCACGTTGGACAGCACCGTCCGCCAGGGGAAGGTGGCGTCCTGCTGGAAGACGAAGCCGACCTTGTCACCGACGCCGTCGACCGGCTCCCCGGCCACCAGCACCTCGCCCTCGCTGGGCTCCTCCAGGCCGCTGACCAGGGTCAGCGTGGTGGACTTCCCGCAGCCGGTCGGCCCGACGACGGCCACGAACTCGCCGCGCCGCACGGTGAGGTCCAGGCCGCGCACGGCCGTGTGCAGACCCCCCGACGGGGTCCTGAAGGTTTTGCTCGCGCCCCGTAGCTCGATGGCGGGGCTGGTGTCTGTGCTCATGGCCCGGGACGGTAGATGTGGCCCCGGCCACAGCAGCAGTCTTGTGAGCACATGCCGTTCTTTTGCTCGCAAGCACCTGTTGTGCTCATTTTGCTCGCGTTACAACTGCGGAGCCGAAACACGGGCTTAACGCTCGCCGGCCTTGAAGGAGAGGCCCGATGATTGACGTCCTGGTCGTGGACGACGACTTCCGCGTCGCAGAGATCAACGCCAAGTACGTGGGAAAGGTTCCCGGTTTCCGGGTGGCCGCCCGCGCGCACAGCGCCGCACAGGCTCTGGCCGCCCTCGAACGCGCCGCCATCGACCTGGTCCTGCTCGACCACTACCTGCCGGACCGGACCGGTCTCGAACTCGTGCACCGCATGCGGGAGCAAGGACACGGCACCGACGTCATCATGATCACGGCGGCCGGCGATGTCACGACCGTCCAGCAGGCCATGCGCCTGGGCGCCCTGCACTATCTGGTCAAGCCCTTCACCTTCGCCGCCCTGCGCACCCGCCTGGACTCCTACGCTGCCCTGCGCCGCACCGTCGACCGTGTTGGTGGCCGGGGGCTGACGGGTCAGGAGCAGGTCGACCGGATCTTCGGCGCGCTGCGCACCTCTCCCGCGCCGTTCGCGCCTGGCCTGCCCAGCGGCCACTCGGAACCCACCACGGACCTCATCTGCGATGTGCTGCACGGCGCGGACCAGCCGCTGTCCGCCCACGAGGTCGCGGCGCGCACCGGCCTGAGCCGCTCCACGGCCCAGCGGTACCTCCGCCACCTGGAACAGGCGGGCCGCCTCAGCCTCTCCCTGAAGTACGGGGACACCGGCCGCCCGGAACACCGGTACGCATGGGTGGCGCCGTAAGCGCCGGTGCCCGTCGGCCACCGCGCCGAACGGCGCCCGCGCGCGGTGCGCCTGCGCCTGCCCCTGCCCCTGCCCCTGCCCCTGCTATACGGCGCCCGCGCCGGTCAGCGACCGTACCTCGGTCTCCGCGTACTTGGCCTCGTCGGCGACCTCGTCCGAGGTGACCGTGCCCAGCCAGCCGGCCAAGAAGCCCAGCGGGATGGAGACGATGCCCGGGTTCTGCAGCGGGAAGTACTGCAGGTCGAGGTCCGGGAACAGCGAACCGGGGCTGCCGGACACCACCGGGGACAGCAGCACCAGCACGAGAGCCGGGATCAGTCCGCCGTATACGGCCCACACCGCACCCCGTGTGGTGAAGGCACGCCAGAACAGCGAGTAGACCAGCACCGGCAGGTTCGCCGACGCGGCGACGGCGAAGGCCAGACCGACGAGGAAGGCGACGTTCAGATCGCGGGCCAGCAGACCGAGCGCGATCGCGACGACGCCGATGCCCACGGCCGCGAGACGGGCCACGGCGACCTCGCCGCGCACCTTGGCGTGCGGACGCCGCAGCGACGCGTACAGATCATGGGCCACGGACGCCGAGGAGGCGAGGGTGATCCCGGCGACCACCGCGAGGATCGTCGCGAAGGCGACGGCGGCGACCACCGCGAACAGCACCGTCCCGCCCGTGGAGCCGACGCCTCCGCCGAGATCGAGGGCGAGCAGGGGCATCGCCGTGTTCCCGGCCGCGTTGGAGCGGCGCAGGGCCTCGGGTCCCACCACGGCGGCGGCCCCGAAGCCGAGCACGATCGCCATCAGGTAGAAGCCGCCGATCAGGCCGATGGACCACACCGCGGAGCGGCGGGCGGCCCGCGCGGTGGGCACGGTGTAGAAGCGGGAGAGGATGTGCGGCAGACCCGCCGTGCCCAGCACCAGGGCGAGGCCCAGGCTGATGAAGTCGAGGCGGGCGGTCCAACTCCCGCCGTACTTCAGCCCCGGCGCCAGGAACGCGTCGCCATGGCCGCTGCGTTCGGCCGCCGTGACCAGCAGCCGGTCCAGATCGCCGTGGAAGCGCACCAGCACCAGCACGGTCAGCGCGACCGTCCCGCTGAGCAGCAGGACCGCCTTCACGATCTGGATCCAGGTGGTGGCCCGCATGCCGCCCAGTGACACATACGTCACCATGAGGGCGCCGACCGCGATGACCGTCCACGCCTGGGCCGTCCCGCTCGTGCGCCCCAGCAGCAGTGCCACCAGACTGCCGGCGCCCACCATCTGGGCCACCAGATACAGAACGGACACAGTGACCGAGGCGGTTCCCGCCGCGATCCGCACCGGTCGCTCGCTCATCCGCGCGGCGACCACGTCGGCGAGCGTGAACCGCCCGCAGTTGCGCACCAGTTCCGCCACCAGGAACAGCACGACCAGCCAGGCCACGAGGAAGCCCACCACGTACAGCAGACCGTCGTACCCGTACAGCGCGATGAGCCCGGTGACCCCGAGGAAGGAGGCGGCCGACACGTAGTCACCCGCGACCGCGAAACCGTTCTCCATCGGGGAGAACAACCGCCCGCCGGCGTAGAACTCCTCCGCGGAACCGTGCCGTCTGCGGCTCACCCACGTCGTGATGGCCAGGGTGACGGCCACGAACCCGCTGAACAGCAGCAGTGCCAGTGTCTGGTGTTCGCCGGTCACGAGGCGCCTCCTCGGGCTCCACGGGTCAGTTCTTGTGTGTCCCAACGCAGTTCCAGCGCGAGCCGGTCCCGGCGCAGCCGAGCATGCCGGGCATAGCCCCAGGTGAGCAGGAAGGTGCTGAGGAACTGACCGAGCCCGGCCAGCATCCCCACGTTCACCGCCCCCACCACCGGCCTGGCCATGAGCCCCGGAGCGGTCGTCGCGGTGACCACGTAACCCACGTACCAGACCAGGAAGGCGGCGACACCCGGCACCACGAACCTCCGGTACCGGCCGCGGACCTCCTGGAAGGCCTCGCTGCGCTGCACCTCGAGATACACGTCGCGGGCCCGGACCGCCGCCGCGTCCCACTCCCCGCGCGCGGCCGGAACGGCCCGGGCCGGCGTGCCGGTGCCGTCCGGTTCACCCCAGCCGGAAGCCAGGGCGTCGTACCAGGGGTCCTCGTACCTCACCTCGCGGGAGACCGTGCCGTGGTCATCGTGATTCCCGGCCGAACTCCCGGCACCGTCCCCGGCTCCCCGGGCACGACCGTCGCTTGACTGCATACCCAAGGATGGACAGACCGGGAAGATCCGTGACTTCTCTTCCCAGGACACTTCACCCCATTAGGTGACTCATTTCACGGGGGGCCGCACCAGCCCCTTCGCGTAGGCGTAACGCACCGCCTGCGCCCGGTCCTTGAGGCCCGTCTTGGCGAAGAGATTGTTGATGTGGGTCTTCACGGTCGCCGTGGAGACGTGCAGCCGGCGCGCGATCTCCTGGTTGGTCAGCCCCTCGGCGATCAGCACCAGGACCTCGGCCTCCCGCGCGGTCAGCCCGTCGGGCGCCTCGGTCACGGCGGGTGCGGGCGTGGGCTCCGACAGCCTCTCCAGCAGGCGGCGCTGGACGCTCGGCGACAGTCCCGCCTCTCCCGACAGAACGCTCTCCACGGCCCGCACGATCTCGTCGCCGCCCGCATCCTTGGTCAGATAACCGCGGGCTCCCGCGTGCAGCGCGGGGAACAGCGACTCGTCGTCACCGAAGGTGGTGAGCACCACCACCTGGGTCCCCGGGTACTCCGACCGGATCCGGCGCGTGGCCTCCACTCCGTCGCAGCGCGGCATCCGCAGATCCATCAGCACCACGTCCGGGGCGAGTTCGGCGACCAGCCGCACCGCCTCCTCGCCGTCCCCGGCGGATCCCACTACTTCCAGACCGGGCAGCAGACCCAGCAGCATCACGATGCCTTCCCGGACCACGGTCTGATCGTCTGCGACCACGACCCGCGCGGGCTTCCTCTCCCCCGTCTCCGTCATACGGGCACCTTCAGCGTCACCACGAACCCTTCCTCGTCCGGTCCCGCGTCGAGCGAACCGCCCAGCAGCTCGGCGCGCTCCCGCATCCCCCGCAGACCGTACCCGCCACCGGCCCCCGTGAGTTCGCCCGGACGACCACCCGAGTCCCGTACGTTCAGTGTCACTTCGTGCTCGCCGTAGTCGAGCCGCAGCCGCACCTTGGCACCCTGGGCATGCTTGCGGACGTTCGTCAGCGCCTCCTGCGCGACCCGTCGCACGGCCTGCGACGCCTCGGCCGGCAGAGGTCTGCGCTCACCCGTGACGGTGACATCGGCACCGTCGGCCGCACTGACGAGTCCGGTCAGGAACTCCTCCAGCGGGGTCAGCTCGCCACGCAGCGCGCTCAGTGCCTGCCGGGTCTCGGCGAGGCCGTCACGGGCCATGCCCCGGGCGGCCACCACCCGCTCCAGGAGCTGGTCCCGGTCCGCGCCGCGCTCGATCAGCAGCCGGGCGGCCTCCAGGTGCACCAACTGCGCCGAGAGGCTGTGCGCGAGCACGTCGTGGATCTCCCTGGCGATCCTCGCCCGTTCGGCCAGCGCCGCCGACTCCGCCTCGGCGGCCCGGGCGGCGCGTTCCTGGGCGAGCAGCCGCTGTGCGCCTCCCCGGGCCTCCGCGTCGAGCCGCAGCACATATCCGGCGAGGGCCATGCCCGCCACCGTGGCGGCCGTGGTGAGCCACACGTCGTTGTTGAAGGCGGAGAACGAGGCCAGCGCCACGGACGTCACCGGCAACGCGGCACCCAGGGGCAGGCGCTCCAGGGCGGAGACTCCGCAACCGCACCAGATCACCAGGGCCGGTCCTCTGAACCCGGTGGCCTCGGCCGTGACAGCGATGCTCAGGAGCACCGCCATGAGCATGAGCGAAGACGCCAGCCGGTGCTCGTAGGTGGTGTGGAAGAACGCCCAGGAGACGAGGCCGGCCAGCAGTACTCCCGCCGCGGCCGCGAGCGCACCCCAGATGCCGACGTGTCTCTGGCTGACAGCGCCCCACAGCAGCAGGGCGAGTACCAGGAACCGGACCGCCCAGGCGAGCATCCGCCGGGGCCTGCTGGTGCCCGCCCGGTCGAGCGCCTCCCGGCTCGGCCAGCGGTTCAGAGCGTTCTCCGTCACACGCGCTCCTTCCACGCGAGCCGCATGTCGTCACCGTCAGCGGGGGCCGGGCGGCTCCAGGCGCCGAGGGACTGTGCCCGCCAGGCCAGGATCCCGGCGCGCACCAGCAGCGTGCACGCGAGGCCCAGCATCAGCGCGGAACTGTCCTGGTGTACGCCTGACGCGGCGCCGAGGGCGAAGACGCCGGCTCGCAGGGCTATGCCGACGAGCCAGACGACGGCGCTGGCCTTGGTGCTCCGGGTCCACACGACACCGTCCGACGCCGTCCAGATCCGCGTGGTCCAGGCCCAGCCGGCGCCCGTGACCACACCGATGAGCAGTTCGACGGCGAGCAGGGTGGCCGAGGCTGTGGGGTGGTGGTCGTCGAGTATGCCGGGTTCACGCAGCGCCACCACAGCGAGTATCACGGGCAGCAGCCACCAGCGCCGGTCCGTGCCGATCGCGCGGGCGCGAAACTGCCGCACGATCACCACGGCGGCGACGGCCACGATCACCAGCGCGTTGAGGAACCCGGACATCACTGCCTCCGTGAGCGGGAAGGTGGTGTCGGGAGCGGGTGCCGCCGACACCATCGAAGCTACGGAAAGCCGCCGGTCGGGAGATCGGAGCGGGGGTGGATCGCGGGTGGAATCAGGGGGCCGGTCCGTCTCCACCCACAGGTGGAGAGACGGCATGACCGACCGTTGGGTGAAGAGACCCCGGCTCTGACCGACGTACACGCCTGGGGGGCCACATGGCGGTCGGCCGGTCCGCTCACCTCGAGCGGACCGGCCGGCCGACGCCGGGCGCCGGGGCTAGGCGTCGATCCGCGACCTGTCCAGGGTCGCCGCCGAGCCGGAGATGAACTCCTTGCGCGGCGCCACATCGTTGCCCATGAGCAGGTCGAAGACCTGTTCGGCGGCCTCCAGGTCGGAGAGGTTGATCCGGCGCAGGGTGCGGTGGCGCGGGTCCATCGTGGTCTCGGCCAGCTGGTCGGCGTCCATCTCGCCCAGACCCTTGTAGCGCTGGATGGAGTCCTTGTACCGGACGCCCTTGCTCTGGAACTCCATGAGCTTGTCGCGCAGCTCACGGTCCGAGTACGTGTAGACGTACTTGTCCTGGCCCTTCTTCGGCTGGATCAGCTCGATGCGGTGCAGTGGCGGCACCGCGGCGAAGACCCGCCCGGACTCGACCATGGGCCGCATGTAGCGCTGGAACAGCGTCAGCAGCAGACAGCGGATGTGGGACCCGTCCACATCGGCGTCGGTCATCATGATGATCTTGCCGTAGCGGGCCGCGTCGATGTCGAAGGTGCGGCCCGAGCCCGCCCCTATGACCTGGATGATCGCGCCGCACTCGGCGTTCTTGAGCATGTCGGTCACCGACGACCGCTGCACGTTGAGGATCTTGCCGCGAATGGGCAGCAGTGCCTGGAACTCGGAGTTCCGGGCCAGCTTCGCCGTGCCGAGCGCCGAGTCGCCCTCGACGATGAACAGCTCGCTGCGGTCGACGTCGTCGCTGCGGCAGTCGGCGAGCTTGGCCGGAAGGGACGAGGACTCCAGGGCGGTCTTGCGCCGCTGCGCGTCCTTGTGCTGGCGGGCCGCGACCCGGGTGCGGGCCGCGGCGACGACCTTCTCCATCACGACCCGGGCCTGGGCGGCCGCGTCCCGCTTGGTGGAGGTCAGGAACGCCTTCAGCTCCTTGGTGACCACGGTGTTCACGATGCGGCGGGCCGCCGAGGTACCGAGGACCTCCTTGGTCTGGCCCTCGAACTGCGGCTCGGCGAGGCGCACCGTGACGACGGCGGTGAGACCCTCCAGGGCGTCGTCCTTGACGATGTTGTCCTCGGCGACGCGCAGCATCTTCTTCGCGCGCAGCACCTCGTTCATCGTCTGGGTGATGGCCTGCTCGAAGCCGGCGACGTGGGTGCCGCCCTTGGGGGTGGCGATGATGTTCACGAACGACCGCAGCTTCGCGTCGTAGCCGGTCCCCCAGCGCAGCGCGACGTCGACGCCGAGCTCACGCGTGACCTCGGTGGGGGTCATCTGGCCGTGCTCGTCCAGGACCGGGACGGTCTCCTTGAAGGTGCCCTGCCCCGAGAAGCGGAGGACGTCGCAGACCGCCTTGTCGTTCGCCAGGTACTCGCAGAACTCGCTGATGCCGCCGTCGAAGCGGAAGGACTCCTCGCCCTTGCTGCCGCCCTCGCCGAGTCCGAACTCGTCCCGGACGACGATGGTCAGGCCCGGCACCAGGAAGGCGGTCTGCCGGGCACGCTGGTGCAGCGTCTCCAGGGAGAGCTTGGCGTCCTTCAGGAAGATCTGCCGGTCGGCCCAGTACCGCACGCGTGTACCGGTACGCGTCTTCGGGATCCTCTTGCCCTTGGCCAGGCCGCTCCCGGCCTCGAACTTGGCGTCGGCGCCGTTCCCTCGGAAGGCCCCCGGAACGCCGCGCCGGAAGCTGATGGCGTGGGTGTGTCCACTGCGGTCCACCTCGACGTCGAGGCGGGCCGAGAGGGCGTTGACCACGGAGGCGCCGACGCCGTGCAGACCGCCGGAGGCGGCGTAGGAGCCACCGCCGAACTTGCCGCCGGCGTGGAGCTTGGTCATCACGACCTCGACGCCGGACAGGCCGGTCTTGGGCTCCACGTCCACGGGGATGCCGCGGCCGTTGTCCCGCACCTCGACGGAGGCGTCGTCGTGGAGGATCACCTCGATGTGGTCGCCGTAGCCACCCAGGGCCTCGTCCACGGCGTTGTCGATGATCTCCCACAGGCAGTGCATCAGACCGCGGCTGTCGGTCGAGCCGATGTACATGCCCGGGCGCTTCCGCACGGCCTCGAGGCCCTCGAGGACGAGCAGGTGCCGCGCGGTGTAATTGGAACCGTCCCGGTCTGCTCCTGCCAGCAGCGCTGTGGACGGCACGGACGTATCGGCGGTCACGCGGTTCGCTCCTCGCTGAATTTCAGGTGACCCCCTTGTGGGTAAGGGGGCGGCTTCGGTTGCCGCTCAGAGGGTACCGAGGCCTGGTAGAGCCGTTGTAACGCCACCCTCCTCGAAATCTCACCCTAGTCCACAGTCGTATGAATGTTCGATCCCTCGATGGGGTGAAGTCCACATCACGTTCCATTGGAGGCATGAACCATTTAGGCTCCGGGCACGTCCTCATGAACAACCGGCAACCCAGCCGGGAGGACAGAGACCGGATACCTGCGCGAAACCGTAAGCACACAAGACACGTACTACGGCACATTCGCCGCCAACCGGCAGCAGACAGCCGCCCCGGAAAGATTTTTTCGAGGAAAAGCCACGAGCGGGAACGTTTTCGGGCTGGTTGGATGTTGACCCTGGTACGACAGCTCGTCGAGCTAGAGAAGAGGCGACGTGACTACTGTTCTGACCCCCGCGAGCCCGTTGACGGCCGCCGATCGCTGCGACCGCTGCGGCGCCCAGGCATACCTGCGCGTCGTCCTGCTCAGCGGCGGAGAACTGCTCTTCTGCGCCCACCACGGTCGCAAGTTCGAGCCGGAACTCAAGAAGATCGCCGCTGAGATACAGGACGAGACGGAGCGGCTGACGTCCGCTCCGAGCACCACTTCTGACGAAGAGCGCTGAATCTCGCACCCACGACGAGCCAACCTCGGCACAGGCCGGTGAACGGGCGGCCGCTCCTCTTCCAGGAGCGGCCGCCCATGCTCGTGCCTCCGTGAAGCCCTCAGGAGCCTTTTCCGGGCCGCTGGGGACCCGCAGCCGGCCCTCCCAGGCTTCGGAGGATGTCGGACACCCGTGTGTAGACACCGGGCTCTCCGGGCTGCCCGCATCCGCTCCCCCAGGACACCAGCCCGATCAGCCGGCCCGATGCCACGAGCGGGCCCCCGCTGTCGCCCTGGCAGGCGTCCGGGCCGCCGACGGGCTCTCCCGCGCAGAGCATGGTCTCGGCCCGATAAGTTCCGTCCGGACCGCCGGGATAGGCGCGGGCGCAGACGTCGTCCGCCAGCACCCGTACGCGTGCGGCGTGGAGGTGGCGTGGGTACGCCCCGCCGCCCGTGGTGTCACCCCATCCGGAGACCAGGGCGCCCGTCCCGGGCTTGTACGCGGGATCGCCCTCGGGTGCCATCGCCACAACGGCGCCGCGCGGCAGCGGCTCGGCGAGAGTGAGCACCGCGAAGTCACCGGAGCTGGCCGCGACGTCGTAGCGCGGATTCACCCGGACGTCCCGTACGGCGACCTCCTCGCCCTCGGTGGACAGCAGGTCCGTACGGCTCGCTATGACCCTCAGGTCGCGCACCCGGTTCGGGGGCGCCCCCAGAACCTCATCGGCCATGCAGTGGGCCGCGGTGAGCACGGTGGTCCGCGAGACCGCCACACCGCCGCAGAACTGCCCCGCCCGCGTACCCCCGAACCGGTCACGGCTCGACAGCGCCACGGTCCACGGGGCCTGCGAGACGTCTATCGGGAACCCGCCGACGACCACACCGCCGGTGGCCGCGGATGCCGAGGTGGTCAGGGGTATGGCGGTCATCACGGCCACAAGGGCCAGGGGCCCGATCAGTGCCCGGGCAATCGAACGGCGCATACGGCTTCCTCACTCTGGGGCGGTACTGGAACACCCAGAGTCATTCAGGTGCCCGTCGCGCGCAGCACGAAGGCCCGGCACCCCGAGGGGGGCCGGGCCTTCGGCGTCGTACGACCGGGACCTAGTCGAGGTAGTCGCGGAGCACCTGCGAACGCGACGGGTGGCGCAGCTTCGACATGGTCTTGGACTCGATCTGGCGGATGCGCTCACGCGTCACGCCGTAGACCTTGCCGATCTCGTCGAGGGTCTTCGGCTGACCGTCGGTGAGACCGAAACGCATGGAGACGACGCCGGCCTCGCGCTCGGACAGGGTGTCCAGGACGGAGTGGAGCTGCTCCTGCAGCAGCGTGAAGCTGACCGCGTCGGCGGGGACCACGGCCTCGGAGTCCTCGATGAGGTCACCGAACTCGCTGTCGCCGTCCTCGCCCAGCGGGGTGTGCAGCGAGATGGGCTCACGGCCGTACTTCTGGACCTCGATGACCTTCTCCGGGGTCATGTCGAGTTCCTTGGCCAGCTCCTCCGGGGTGGGCTCGCGGCCCAGGTCCTGGAGCATCTGGCGCTGCACGCGCGCCAGCTTGTTGATGACCTCGACCATGTGCACCGGGATGCGGATGGTGCGGGCCTGGTCGGCCATGGCGCGGGTGATCGCCTGCCGGATCCACCAGGTGGCGTACGTGGAGAACTTGTAGCCCTTGGTGTAGTCGAACTTCTCGACCGCGCGGATCAGACCGAGGTTGCCCTCCTGGATGAGGTCCAGGAACAGCATGCCGCGGCCGGTGTAGCGCTTCGCCAGCGAGACCACCAGACGGAGGTTGGCCTCCAGAAGGTGGTTCTTGGCGCGGCGGCCGTCCTCGGCGATGATCTCCAGCTCGCGCTTGAGCTTCGGGGCGAGCTTGTCGGCGTTGGCCAGCTTGTCCTCGGCGAACAGACCGGCCTCGATGCGCTTGGCGAGCTCGACCTCCTGCTCGGCGTTGAGCAGGGGGACCTTGCCGATCTGCTTGAGGTAGTCCTTGACCGGGTCGGCGGTGGCACCGGCGGCGGCGACCTGCTGGGCGGGAGCGTCGTCCTCGTCCTCGTCGGACAGGACGAAGCCCGCGCTCTCGGTGCCCTCGGGCTCGTCGGCGGCCTTGGTCTCCTCGAGGACCTCGTCCTCGCTCACTTCGGCGTCGTCCTTCTTGGCCGCGGTCTTCTTCGCGGTCGTCTTCTTGGCGACGGTCTTCTTCGCGGCCGCCTTCTTGACGGTCGTCTTCTTGGCTGCGGCCTTCTTGGCGGGCGCGAAGTCCTCGGCGGGCTCGTCGGCGGCCGGGGCGGCGGACGCGTCCGGGGCCGCCGTGGTGGCGGTGGCCTTCCTGGTGGTCACCGTCTTCGCCGCGACCGTCTTGGTGGTGGTGCGCTTGGCCGGGCTCTTCGCTGCGACGCTCTTTCGGGTGCGCTTGGGCTCTGCTGCACTGACCATCAGCGTCACACCCTCTTCCTCAAGGATCTGGTTGAGGCTGCGCAGTACGTTCTTCCATTGAGTGGCCGGAATCTGGTCGGCTTCGAAGGCCCGACGCACATCGTCGCCGGCGATCTGCCCCTCAGCCTTTCCCCGCTCAATGAGAGCCATGACAGAGACGGACTCGGCGATCTCCGGCGGGAGCGTACGGGATGTGCTGGCCGACACGAACAACCTCTCGGAACGTTGGAAAACGGCTTCCGGCCCCGTCCACAGCGGACAGGAGCCGACCATCGGCCGGGGGTGGGCCGACGGAGCGGGCGGGGGCCGGGAAGATGCACAGCGCCCTTGCCAGGCGTCCGTATTCCCTCCGCGGCTGTCACCTCTTAGGTCATCGCGCTGCTCCCACGAGCGTTACGCCCAATCTGCGTGGCCCGAGTCACACCCCGTAAGCCGTCATAAGCGGTCGAAGACTGGCATAAAGGATCACCTGCGCAGCCGCCCGTCGGCCGGGGCCGATCGCAGTCGGTTGGGGCGACGCCGGGCCCCGCCGGACTCCAAGGATTCCGGCGGGGGCCGGCGACGGCCAGTCCCCGAGCCCGGCCGTCGCGACGGCCACGACACCGCGGCACACCGACGACCGCACCGCTGGAGAACGGGTCAGTGTTCGCGCGGAGCGGGAACCACGCGCTCTACGTCGGGGTGGACGGTGAGCAGCTGGCGCATGGCCGTCTCCGACGCCGTGCCGTCGCCGGTGCCCAGCGCGTCGACGATCCGCGCGTGCAGCGCGAGGGATGCCTCGTTCGGCCGGTCACAGCCCGTGACCGGGCTCCCGGAGACCTGAAGAGCGGCCGAGACGATCCCGGAGAGGTGCTCCAGCATGCGGTTGCCGGCGATCTGGATGAGCAGCGCGTGGAACTCGGTGTCGGCACGCGAGAACGTCAGCGCGTCACCCTGCGCCATGGCGTGACTCATGATCTCGACCACGTCGGACAGTCGCTGCTGCACCTCCTCGCGTCCGTGCCCGGCGGCGAGGCGGGCGGCGAGCGGCTCGATCGTCCAGCGCAGCTCGCTCAGCTCGCGGCGCTGATCGTCGCGCTGCGGCCCGAAGGCCCGCCACTCGATGATGTCCGGGTCCAGGAGGTTCCAGTCGCTGACGGGACGCACGCGCGTACCGACGTTCGGGCGGGCACTGACGAGGCCCTTGGCCTCCAGGACGCGGAGGGACTCCCGGACGACGGTACGGGAGACCTCGAAACGCTGGCCGATCTCCTCGGGCACGAGCGGGCGGTCGGCCCCCAGGTCGCCCGATACGATCATCTGACCCAGCTGCTGAACGAGTTGGCCGTGCAGTCCGCGCCCGCGGCTGCCTGCGGGGCGTCGGCCCACGCGGCCCAGCTCGGGGTCCGCTCCCTCCCAGGCGGGCGCTCCGACCCGGCCGTTCACCGGGGCGTCGGTGTAGGGGTAGCGGTCGAGTTCGCCCGGGCCGACCAGACCGGAGTCTGAGGAGCGGGCGGCGGTCATCATGGTGTGCGCAAGGGTACTCACGCATCCTTTGTCGGCGTCGTCTTCAACTCCCTTGAGGTCTTTGGTGAAAAGCACACGAAAGGGTGATCGCTCACCCCGTCGCAATTGACGCCTTATCGGAAAGAAACGAGCCGTATTCGGGGAGTTGTTGGCACGGCGGGACCGGATGCGTTCGCAGCGGTTGTCATCGGACTCTGGTTCGCACAGTCGTGACCAGGTACGCGCACAACAGCGCGGTCAACGACAACGCCAGTGCGCCGCCGACTGGTTGGGCGACGACCCGAACCGTGGCCAGCAGGTAGCGCTCGCCTCCGAAGGGCCATTGCAGCAGCAGTACCTCCCGCATCCGCAAGGGGAAGCCGGCCGCGGTCCGCACGGCCGGTCCGCCCAGCACCCACCGCAGAGCGGGGACGAGGGCGACGGGGACGGCGAGGACGGCGGCGAGACCAGCCGTGGTGGACCGGAAGATCCCGGCCGCCAGCACCCCGGCCCAGGCACAGCCGGCCACAAGCCCGAACCAACTCGCGGTCAGGGAAAGCCAGTCCGAGGGAACTTGGGTCAGCTCCCGACCGTGGACGAGGTAGAGAACCTCGGCGTCGCAGCCCACCGTGAGGAAGGCCAGCATCAGGGCGGTGGCTCCGGAGACGAGGAGTTTGGCGGCGAGCAGTCCCAGCCGACGGGGCACGGTGCCGCGATCCGCCGCCAGTGCGGGGTGACGGAATTCGTCCCCGAAGGCCAGGGCACCGAGCAGCCCCGCCGCGAGCGCCGCGGGTGGCAGCGGCAGCTCCCTCGGCCATGCGGCGAACAGCCGTGCCTGCGGGGTATGACCGGTCCGGGCGAGGAGGACGGCGGTGAGCGCGGACAACAGCAGTGCGGCCCCGCAGGTGAGGAAGCCGGTACCGATTCCCGCGGCGCGGCGCAGTTCGTAGCGCAGCGGGCGGAGGGGACTGCGAGCGGTGCGGACGGAGATGGGAGGCGGGAGGGGGGACAGGGCGTCGAGGGTACGGGCCGCGTCGGCGAGCGAGCGCGACGGCGGTTCGGCCCGGGGCTGACCGCTGCCGGGATGCCCGGTGCCCGGATTTCGCGCGCCGGGGACAGTGGTGCCGGTCGCGGGCGTATCGGCGACGGCCAGGGTCGTGACATCGGTCCTGGCGCGTGTGCCGGTGGCGGCCTCCGAGGAGTCGGCCTCCGGGGAGGGCGCGTCCGGGCGGGCATTGACGGCGATCGCCGAGGCGCCGGAGGCCGCCGCATCGGCACCTCCCGTGGGCGCCTCGGCGGTGGAAGCGGCAGCGTCGGGTGTGCGGCCGGCCGCGGATGCGGAGTCGGACTTCGACAAGCCCTCCGTCTGCGCTCCCGAGGCGGTGTCCGAGCTCCCGGAGAGGGCCTCGCGCTTCCCAGTGGGCACCGGGCGTGGGCCGTCGGCGTTCCACTCCAGCGCGTCGTCCGGCGGGGAGACACGAGACACCGACCGCTTGCGCTCCTCAGAGGGAAGAGCGGCCACCGCCGACGCGGGTGCGGCGCTCCTCCCCTGTGTCGACGAGCCGGCCGCGGCCTGTGTCCTCCCCTGCGGGGAGTGGTCCGGGACGGCCCGGGGCCGCCCGGCCGACAGCGACTCTCCGCCCGCGTTCTCCCCGCCTTCGGGTCCCGCGCTCGACCCCATGTCACCGACTTCATCGGCGAGCTGATGGACGAGGATGCCGTGCCGGAAGGCGATCTCACCGACGTCGGCGGTCGTGCTGCCGTACACCGAGAGGCGATTGCCGGCCTCTCGTACGACCTCGACGGAGCGCTGTGCGGTACGGGCCTCCTTGGTGAGCAGAGCCGCGAGGCGGGCGGCGTGGGGGCTGCGGACGGCCACGCGCGGACGCAGCCGGGTGCGGGCGAACTCCCTGCCCTCCTGGTCGGCGGAGAGTCTGCCGCCGTCGAGGGTGACGACCCGGTCGGCCGTGCGAGCCGCCTCCTTGGGATCGGCCGTCGTGAACAGCACCGTGCCGCCCTGGTCCGCGTGTGCGCGCAGCATGCCGTGCAGCCAGCGTGCCTCGCGGGCGGACAGGCATGCGGTGGGTGCGTCCAGCACGAGCGTGTGCGGGTCGGCCAGCAAGGCACAGGCCAGTCCGAGTCTGCGGTCCATGCCGCGCGACAGGGTGCCGAGGCGTTCCTCGCGGAGACTGACGAGACCGACGGCCTCGAGCACCTCGTCCGCGCGGCGGACGTGGACTCCGGCCGCCGCGCACAGCATGCGCAGGTGGCCGCGGACCGAGCGGGCCGGATGACCGGGCACGTCCCCGAGGAGCACGCCGACCTCCCGTGACGGGTGGGCGATCCGGTGCAGGGGCCGCCCCCGGAAGTAGGTGATGCCGCGACCCTGTTGCAGTTCGAGCATGAGCCTGAGCGTCGTCGTCTTGCCCGCTCCCCCGGCTCCGTGGAGCGCGGTGACATGACCGGCGCGCGCCTCGAAGGAGACGTCGTCGACGGCGGGCGGGTGCGCCTTGCGGGGGTTGCTGGTCAATCCGAACGCCTGGATCACTTGCAGCAAGATAGCGCGCAATGTCCTGTTTTCCTGGTATCCCCCTATCTGTTCTTCGGTGGTGCGCAAGTCGAGCGGGACACGCGTCCGCCAATAGGCGGAAGGGACGTTGGCACGCCCCTGTCGGCACCCAGCCGAAACGGCTGCCGGGAGCCGCGACCGTCAGACCTCGGGACGGAGCATCGGGGGGTTGAGCAGGGTGGCGCCGCCGGCCCGGAAGAGCTGGGCCGGCCGGCCACCCTGGCGGGTCGTGGTACCGCCGGTGGGCACGAGGAATCCCGGCGTCCCGGTCACCTTGCGATGGAAGTTGCGCGGATCGAGGGCGACCCCCCACACGGCCTCGTAGACCCGTCGCAGCTCTCCCACGGTGAACTCGGGCGTGCAGAACGCGGTGGCCAACGAGGAGTACTCGATTTTGGAACGGGCCCGCTCGACCCCGTCGGCGAGGATCTGGGCGTGATCGAAGGCGAGCGGCGCCACAGCTTCGCCGTCGCGACCGTATCCGCCCTGCTGGAGCAGTTCCTCGACCGGCGCCCAGCGCGCGTTGCTCGCGTCGCCGCCCGCGCGGGGCGCGGGCAGATCCGGAGCGAGCGCGAGGTGGGCGACGCTGACGACCCGCATCCGGGGGTCACGCTTCGGGTCACCGTAGGTCGCGAGCTGTTCGAGATGGGCGCCGTTGTCCTGGGCCGGAGCCGCGGGGTCGTGGGCGCGCAGCCCGGTCTCCTCGGCCAGCTCCCGCGCCGCCGCCTGGGACAGGTCCTCATCGGCCCGTACGAAACCGCCGGGCAGCGCCCACCGCCCTTGGAACGGCGACTCACCCCTGCGTACCGCCAGCGCACACAGCGAATGGCGGCGCACGGTCAGCACGACCAGGTCCACGGTGACGGCGAAGGGCGGAAAGGCTGACGGGTCGTAGGGCATACGGCGATCATAGTCGTCTGCCTGACGATAAACACTCCCTTCGCCGGCCGCCCCGGCACTGGATCCTCTTCGTTCCGGGGTATGCGCGCGGGACGGGCTCCGCATCCCCGCGCTGCCGGTGTCGCACGAGGTCAGGCTCCATTCGCGGGCCCTGTGACATGGGGAGGCTGCCACCGCGCCCGGTGCGCCCACGCCCTCGCCACCTCGCCCTTTCCGGGTCAGGCTGTCACCCGTCCGGGACGGCCGCCCGCCCCTTCCTGATGCCGGGCGCTTCAGTGCCGCGAGCTCTCATCCGTCGCCCTCGCTCTCCCGGTTTCCACTCGCCGCCGCTGTGCCGCGGGGCATGCCGTCACCCGCACGCACACGGGCGGCGCCCGGCTTGGCGTTGCCCGGCCGGGAAGGTCCGGCGCCCGATGACTGGGGGTGGGAGCCGACCGGGCGCCGACGCCCTTCGTCCCCGCGCGCCGGCCGAGCAGTGCCGTCGGCGGACCCTGCGGAGCGGGTTCGGCGCCTGCGCCGTGGGCCACCGGCCGCCTGGGCGCGCTCGGCGCTGGGGCCGCCGGGCCGTGCGGTGACTCCGGATCCTTCGACGGCGGTGGGCGAAGTCTCGTCGGACGCGGCCTCGCTCGCCGGGGCAGCCTGTTGCGCGGCCTCCGGCCCGACAGGCCGCTCACGTTCCGCGCGCAGACAGCGGCGGATCGACTCGGGATCGAGCCCTTCGTTGCAGGCCTGGTGCAGCAGCCGGGCGAACAGGTAGTCGGGGTCGGCACCGAGGGCCATGGCGAGGGCCTCCCGGGCCTCCAGTTCGTCGCCGGACGACCAGGCCACCCAGCCCGTCAGGGTCAGCGGGGCGGCGGCGTGCTCGCCGTACGGACCCACGCAGCGGCGGGCCAACGCGCGCCAGAGCCTCAGAGCCGGACCGGCGTCCTCGCCCTCCATCCACGCTGCCGCGCGGTCGCGTGTCGTGCGGTCCTGGAGTCCGAGGATCAGCGTCGCCGCCTCGTCGTGCGCGAGCAGACCGTCGTCGCGGAGGTCCGCCTGGTGGGAACCGGACACCGGCGCCGCCCCGGCGAACCGGCGGATGGCGCGGTCGGCGAGTTCGAGGGTCTCCTCGGCCACGCCCACGCGCTCGGCGTCGTCCAGAATGCGGGGTACCAGGGACATGCCTGCCGCGTCCAGGGCGACCTCCTGTTCCATGGCGGCACCCGTCTCCCAGGGCAGCAGCCTGGCCCGCAGCTCACGGAGCGTTCCGCGCACCTGGATCCCCGCGTAGGTGGCCGCGGCGGCCAGCACCGAGGTGCCGGGCAGGCCCATCGGTGTTCCGTCGTCGGGGCAGCACCCCTTGACCGGGCAGCAGTACGACCAGAACCGGCCGTCCGAGACGCACAGGGCCTCGATCACCGGCACGTCGAGGCTGCCGCATTCGGTGCGCAGGAGCTGGGCGAGCGGTTCGAGCCGCTTCATGACGTCCCGGCCCGTCTCACCCGGGTCCGGTTCCTGGCAGACGTAGGCGACCATCTGCTCGGGCCGGGTGCCGCGTCGTTCGCTGCCGGCCACCAGACCCCGGGCCAGCTGTCGGGCGGCCTCCGGCCAGTCCTCCCGACTCGCCGGGATGCCCAGCCGGGCACGGCCGCCGAACCTGCCGCGGCCCTCCCGGTCGTGCAGGGCGACCAGCACCATGCTGTCCTCGGGGCGGTAGCCGAGCAGGTACGGCAGGGCGTCGGCCAGCTCGGCGGGGGTGCGCAGCGTGACCTGGGGGTCGCGCGCGGACTGGTCGTTCGGTGGCCCACTCAGCCGCTCGTGCCCCGTGAGGTCGCCGTTTTCGAAGGGTCCGGTCGTTTCGCCGTGATTCGTCATGCGCCGACAATCTCGCGGGAGCCAATATTCCGCTTGCGCCTGTGGACAACTCGAATCAGGGACACGACAAGGCAGCGACTGGGTGAACGCCGTCGTGGGCGCTTTTCCACAGCCCGAGCGCGGTGGACGGCCATTCGCCGCCGCCGTCCCGCCCAATTGTCAGTCCCGTCCTGTTGTATGGGACGCATGGAGCACACGAGCAACGCGGACCTCCGGGCGCAGGCCGACACCGTCCTCGCCCGGCTCGTCGGGGACACCACGGCCACGGCTCGGTTGCGCGAGGACCAGTGGAGGGCGATCGAGGCACTGGTCGCCGACCGGCGCCGGGCCCTGGTCGTGCAGCGCACGGGCTGGGGGAAGTCCGCGGTGTATTTCGTGGCGACGTCGTTGCTGCGGGCCAGAGGCAGCGGACCCACGGTGATCGTCTCCCCACTGCTCGCGCTCATGCGCAACCAGGTGGAGGCCGCGGCCCGTGCCGGCATCCACGCCCGGACCATCAACTCCGCCAACTCCGAGGAGTGGGAGTCCGTCCAGGCCGAGATCGAGCGCGGCGAGGTCGACGTGCTGCTGGTCAGCCCGGAGCGGCTGAACAACCCGGACTTCCGCGACCAGGTCCTGCCCAAGCTCTCCGCGGCGACCGGGCTGCTCGTCGTGGACGAGGCCCACTGCATCTCCGACTGGGGTCACGACTTCCGCCCGGACTACCGCCGGCTGCGCACCATGCTGGGCGACCTCCCGCCCGGCGTCCCCGTGCTTGCCACCACCGCCACGGCCAACGCCCGCGTGACCGCCGACGTGGCCGAGCAGCTCGGCACCGGCGGTACCTCCGACGCCCTGGTGCTGCGGGGTCCGCTGGACCGGGAGAGCCTGAGCCTCGGCGTGCTGCGACTCTCGGACGCGGCGCACCGCATGGCCTGGCTCGCCGACCGCCTCGACGACCTGCCGGGCTCCGGCATCATCTACACGCTCACCGTGGCGGCCGCCGAGGAGGTCACCGCGTTCCTGCGACAGCGCGGCCACACCGTCGCCTCGTACACGGGCAGGACGGAGAACGCCGACCGGCAGCAGGCCGAGGACGATCTGCTCGCCAACCGGGTCAAGGCCCTGGTCGCCACGTCGGCGCTGGGCATGGGCTTCGACAAGCCGGACCTCGGGTTCGTGGTGCACCTCGGTTCACCGTCCTCCCCCATCGCCTACTACCAGCAGGTCGGCCGGGCCGGCCGTGGCGTCGAGCACGCCGAGGTGCTGCTGCTGCCGGGCAAGGAGGACGAGGCGATCTGGCAGTACTTCGCCTCGCTCGCCTTCCCCTCCGAGGACCTCGTGCGCCGCACGCTGGACGTCCTCGCCCGGGCCGACGGGCCACTGTCCCTCCCTGCCCTGGAACCCCTGGTGGAACTGCGCCGTTCCCGGCTGGAGACGATGCTGAAGGTCCTCGACGTGGACGGAGCGGTGCGGCGGGTCAAGGGTGGCTGGATCGCGACCGGGCAGCCGTGGTCCTACGACGCCGAGCGGTACGACTGGGTGGCCCGGCAGCGGGGGGCCGAGCAGCAGGCGATGCGCGAGTACGCGTCCACCACGACCTGCCGGATGGAGTTCCTGCAGCGGCAGCTGGACGACGAGGGCGCCAAGCCCTGCGGCCGATGCGACAACTGCGCGGGGCCGCGCTTCACCGCCGACACCACGACAGCGGCACTGGACGCCGCACGCGTCGACCTCGGCCGTGCCGGGGTCGAGGTGGAGCCCCGCCGCATGTGGCCGACCGGGCTCCCGGCGATCGGCATCAACCTCAAGGGCCGCATCGCGGCCGCCGAACAGGCCGCGCCCGGGCGGGCCTTGGGCCGGCTGTCGGACATCGGCTGGGGCAACCGGCTGCGACCCCTGCTGGCACCTCAGGCTTCCGACGGGCCGGTGCCGGACGACGTGGCGCGAGCCGTGGTGGACGTACTGGCCGACTGGGCGAAGGGTCCGGGCGGGTGGACTTCGGGGGCGGCCGGCGGCCAGGCCCGGCCGGTGGGTGTGGTCACCGTCGCCTCGCGCTCCCGGCCCGCGCTGATCAGCTCGCTGGGCGCCCGCATCGCCGAGGTCGGCCGGCTGCCGCTGCTCGGCTCCGTGGAGTACGACGGGGACGCGCCCCGGCTACCCCGCAGCAACAGCGCCCAGCGGCTGAAGGCCCTCGACGGCTCGCTGACGCTGCCACCGGCCCTCGCCTCCGCGCTCGCCGAGACACACGGTCCGGTGCTGCTTGTGGACGACTTCACCGAGACAGGCTGGACTCTCGCCGTCGCGGCACGCCTGCTCAGAAGGGCCGGCGCCGAAGGCGTGCTGCCCCTGGTGCTGGCCGTCCAGGGGTGACAGCGACCCCCGCGAGCCGGGGCGGCACAGCGAGCTGGGACACGAACGTGCCGCGGCCGAGCGCCACAGGGGTCGCCAGCGCCCCCTGTGGGTAGGGATATAAGCCACGCACCACCAGATAACCGTCGGCGGCTCCAATTGCTCGTTGCCGCATCCAAGTTCGACAGGAAGAATTGAAGTCCGCTCCCCGCACGGCTCGCCCATGATCCGTGGGCTTCGCCGCGGTGCGCGCTCCCCCGAATCCGACCTCGCCCGCAGTGTGGGCGCGTAGCCGAAGGGAGGAACGTGACCTTCGGATTCGCCTCGTCCTCGGCGGCCTCATTGTCGACGTCCGCGTCCGCCGCTTCCGCCAGTCGCCTGCTCGAGCCCGCGGAGTGGGCAGCCGCCGGAATTCCCCTGCTGCGCAACCCCCGTGAGGTCGTCAGCGGGCTGCACGCCCGCCATCACCCCCGGCCGTCCATGGCGGTCGTGGCAGTCCTGGATCCGGAGGAACGACTGTGCGCCAGCGCGTCGTTCATACGGCGCCCCGAGGCGGCCGACGGCTGGATGTTCCGCAACGCGCTGCTGGCCCAGCTGCGCCGGGTCATCCCGCACGACCTGCGCCGCCGCACCCCGGTACGCACCGCCGTGCTGCTCTACTGCCGCGAGGGCGAAGCGCGTTGGACCGAGGAGGACGGGGCCTGGATGTGGGGGCTGCGTGACGCCTGCACGCTGCACGGGCTGCGCTGCGGGGCGTACATCACGCTGACCGGGGACGGCTGGCAGGTACTCGGTGAGGGACGGGGCGGACGCCGCCCGAACGCCCACTCGGAGCCCGAGGCCTTCGCCATGTCGCAGGCACCGCCCCTGCCTCCCCGCACCGGTGGCCCGGTTTCCGAGGTCCTGCGCCGCGCGGCTGCCCGCTGACGCCGGCCTGTCCGAGTGCCCGGGGCTCCGGGTACGGCCGGGGGTACGGCGGCGCGGGCCGGCCACCGTCGCGCTAAGACGACGGCTGACGACGGCTACCGGCCCCGCAGGCTGCCAGCAGCACTGCTACGGGAGCCGCAGGCTGCCCACACCGTTGCTGCGGGCGCGCGCGAACGGGGCCGGCTCACACGTGAGATACGGCCGGTTGTCCGGGCATGCCGGAAGCCGCGCCGTACGGATGTCGTCGGAGCGGCCCTTCGCCATGCCCGGCCCCGAGGGGCCGGACGTGCCTCAGACGCCCGCGCCCAGCACCGCGTTGATCTGCTGCGGGTCACCGCAGCAGATCAGCAGCGCACCTGCCCGCGAGTGGGCCAGCGGGAGGGCGGTGGCGGCGGAGTCGCCGTTGACGGCCACGACGACCACCGGCCGGGTCGCGGCACGGGAGGCGTGGACGGCGTCCGTGTAGAAGACGTCGTCACCGGCGTCGTGCAGAGTCCAGTAGGAGGCTTCTCCGAAGGACAACTCGTGTTCCGTCCACGGATGCTGGGCACCGGTGGTGATCACCAGCACCTCTCCGGGGGCGCGGCCCGAGTCCAGGAGCAGGTCCACTGCCTCTTCGGCGGCGTCGAGCGCGCCCTCGGCCGAGGCAGGGATCAGCTGGATCTGCGGAGTCGCCGGCGTGGCGGGGGGAGCCGTGGCGGCGGGAGCGGCCGGGCCCGACGGGGCCGGCTTGGCCGGAGCCGCGTCACGCGAAGCGCGCTGCACCGGCGGCGCGGGCCGCGGGGGGCTTGGACGACCGGGGCGGGACGAAGCCGCCGGACGGGGGCCGGGTACGGGGCGTGGGGTCGGCGCGGTGCGGGGACCCTGGGCACTCTCGTGAATCTGAGGCTCCTCGGGAATGAGAGGCATGAGCTGATTTTTATCAAACGTTGGTGCGGCACGGTTGGCCGGGTGGCACATCAGTGCGAGCGGAACCGTCAGAAGTCGAAGCCGAGCTGACCCTCGATCTCCGGAACGCTTCCGTCCGCCCCGCTACGGACCTTCTTGAGGTGCCGCCACTGGGGCAGCGCATCAAGATACGCCCACGACAAGCGGTGGTACGGGGTGGGCCCCCGCTCCTCCAGTGCCGCCTTGTGCACGGGCGACGGATACCCGGCGTTGTCCGCGAATCCGAAGTCTGCATGGTCGATGCCCAGTTCGGCCATCATTTTGTCGCGCTGGACCTTGGCGATCACCGACGCCGCCGCGACGGCCACGCAGGACCGGTCACCCTTGATGACCGTGCGCACCTTCCACGGGGTACCGAGGTAGTCGTGCTTGCCGTCGAGGATCACGGCGTCCGGGCTGACCGGCAGGAGGTCCAGGGCGCGGACGGCGGCGAGCCGCAGCGCGGCGGTCATCCCCAGGCCGTCTATCTCCTCGGGGGACGCATGCCCCAGGGCATAGGCCGTGACCCACGACCGCAGTATCCCGGACAGTTCCGTACGCCGTTTCACGGTCAGCAGCTTGGAGTCGGTCAGACCCTCGGGCGGCCGGCGCAGTCCGGTGATCGCCGCGCAGACGGTGACGGGGCCGGCCCACGCACCCCTCCCCACCTCGTCGACACCGGCAATGACCTTCGCTCCGGTCGTGGCACGCAGGGAGCGCTCGACGGTGTGTGTAGGTGGTTCGTACGGCATGGCGCCCTTAGGTTACGCCGCCGGCAGGGCCGCGCGACACCCCGGTCCCCAGGATCGGACCGGGGACGCCGAGGGGCCCGTTCAGGACCCGTGCCGCCGCAGCAGCGGCATCATCAGCCCATCGATCATCTCTTCGAGATCCTGATCGCTCCATTCACTGGCGCACATCTTGGACCGGTACATCATCATCGCCGGGACGGCGTCGAAGACGTAACCGTTGTCGGCGTCCGGGCGCACTTCTCCCCGCCCGATGCCGCGGATGATGACCTCGCGCAGCTGCTCGATCATCGGCTCGACCACTCCGTCGAAGATCACGCCATGGAAGCGTTCCACCTGCGCCGGATCGCATTCGTGAATCACGGCACGCAGGGCGAAACCAGGGCGCGAGAACATGGCGTCCCGTGCGCGCCGGCACAGGGCCAGTAGATCCTCCCGGACACTGCCGAGGTCGGGGACCTCCTCGATGCGGGGCAGTCCGGCCTCGAGGGCATGGGCGACCAGATCCTCCTTGGAGGGCCAGCGGCGGTAGACCGCGGCCTTGCCGGTCTGGGCGCCGGCCGCGACGCCCTCCATCGTCAGACCGTTCCAGCCGACCGTGCTGAGCTGCTCCAGGGTGGCATCCAGGATCGCGCGCTCGAGCACCGCGCCGCGCCGACGGGGGGAGGCCGCCTGAGCGGGAGCGGCCGTCCAGCGCGAGGTATCCATCTGTGTTTCTCCAGCATGCAAGGGGAAGCGGGGGTTCCGGGGCGGAGCCGCGCCACGTCGCAGCAAGGGGGACGCGACACGTGACGCGGCATTAAGTGAACGCTTGCGTTCACTGTCGGGGACTCACTACCGTTGACGCGAGAGTGAACGCAAGCGTTCACTAACGCCTTTGTGGGGGACCCATAGTGACAACCTCTCAGCTGCTTCAGGAACGGAAACCGGGTGCGGCCCGCCGGGATGGGCATCCCGGCATCGCGCTCACCGTCATCGCGGCCTGCCAGCTCATGGTGGTACTGGACGCGACGATTGTGAACATCGCGCTCCCGCACATTCAAGACGCTCTCAAGTTCAGCACCACCGACCTCACTTGGGTGGTCAGCGCCTACACGCTCACCTTCGGCGGTCTGCTGCTGCTCGGCGCGCGGGCCGGCGACATCCTCGGCAGGCGCCGGGTGTTCATGGCCGGCATCCTGCTCTTCACCTTCGCCTCGCTGCTGGGTGGGCTCGCCCAGGAACCCTGGCAACTGCTCGCGGCGCGCGCCCTGCAGGGAGTGGGCGGCGCGATCGCCTCGCCCACTTCGCTCGCCCTGATCACCACCACGTTCCCCGAAGGCCCGGAACGCAACCGGGCCTTCGGCGTGTTCGCCGCCGTGTCCGCGGGCGGTGGTGCCATCGGCCTGCTCGCGGGCGGCATGCTGACCGACTGGCTCGACTGGCGGTGGGTGCTCTTCGTCAACGTGCCGATCGGCCTCCTGATCGCGTTTCTCGCCCCGCTGTACATCAGCGAGTCCGAGCGGCACCCGGGACGGTTCGACATCGCGGGTGCGCTCACGTCGACGGTCGGTATGGCCTCGCTTGTGTACGGGTTCATCCGCGCCTCGGAGGAGGGCTGGCGGGACGGTCTCACCCTGGGGTCCTTCGGCGCCTCGGTGGTGCTCCTGCTGGCGTTCGTCCTCATCGAGCTGCGGGCCAAGGAACCGATCACCCCGCTCAAGATGTTCGCCGACCGCAACCGCTCGGGCACGTACGTGATCATGCTGAGCCTCGCTGCGGCGATGTTCGGCATGTTCTTCTACATCGTGCTGTTCGTGCAGAACGTGCTCGGCTACAGCGCGATCAAGGCCGGTCTGGCCTTCCTCCCCGTGACCTTCGCGATCGCGGTCGGCGCCGGTCTGTCCCAGCGCTTCCTGCCCACGCTCGGCCCCAAACCCTTCATGATGACCGGCTCGGCGCTCGTGGTGACCGGACTGGTCTGGCAGACCTTCATCACGCCCGACAGCTCCTACCTCGGCGGGGTGCTGGGACCGATGCTGGTGTTCGGCTTCGGCATGGGCCTGAACTTCGTGACGGTCACCGTCACGGCCGTCTCCGGTGTGGCCCAGCACGAGGCGGGCGCGGCGTCCGGGCTGCTCAACGCCACCCAGCAGGTCGGTGGTTCGCTGGGCCTGTCCATCCTGACCACCGTCTTCGGCTCCGCGAGCACGGACGAGGCGAAGGATCAACTGCCGAAGTTCCTCACCGACGGCACGCCCGAACAGAAGGCGCAGTTCGCCAGGACGCATCAGTTGCCCGCGCCCTGGGGGCATGAGGTGCTCGCTCACGGGATCTCCGCGGCCTTCGTCCCGGCCGCCGCCATGGCCCTGCTCGCGTTCCTCACCGCCTGGCTGGTGATCAGGGTCCGCAAGAGCGATCTCGATGCACTCGCCGGCACGGCGGGCCCGGGCATCGGCTGACCTGTCCGCGGCCGCGCGGAACCGCGGCCGGCCGGACCGCAGCCGGGGGAACGGGACACACTGCGGCCCGGCCGTCCGCACTGCCCGTACGGCCACGACCAAGGAGACCAGCAGCGGGACAAGCACGGTCGGCACAGCGACAACGACAGCCACCACCCACACCCCTCCGCCCTCGCTCCACACCTGCCCGAACCGAGCCGTCGTCCGCATCGACGCGGACGACGGCTACCTGCAGAACGATGGGCAGTCACACACAGTTCCCAGTGGGTACGGAGAGTCTCCGTTCGTGTGGCCCGGCGAGGAAAGGGTTCAGAGCCCCGTCGGCACCCAGTCAGGCAGTGCCTCGGTGCGCTCCACCCACCGCGCGGGTGGCGTGCCCGCCTTGCAGGAGCCGAGCACGCCGCCCACGATCGCGCAGGTCGTGTCCACGTCCCCGCCGACCTGGGCGGTGGTCCAGAACGCCGTCTCGAAGTCGGCCAAGGCCCGCGCGGCGGACCAGAGGGCGAACGGGACGGTGTCGTGGGCCGACGTGCGGCGTCCGCAGCCCAGCACGGCCGCGACGGTGACCGGATCGCCGTAGTCGAGCATGTCGCGGGCCCGGCGCAGGCCCGCACCGACGGCGCTCTTCGGGATGAGTGCGATGACGCCGTCGAGGAGCGCTTCGGGGCCGGGCGGGCCGCCCGGCGAGGCGGCCAGCGCGGCGGCCGCGGCGACGGCCATCGCGCCCACCACGGCCTCGCGGTGCTGGTGCGTGGGGTACGCCGAGATCTCGGCCTGGTGGGTCGCCTGCTCGGGATCGTCGGCGTACCAGGCGCCCAGCGGCGCGATGCGCATCGCGGCGCCGTTGCCCCAGGACCCCTGTCCGTTGAAGAGGCCGGCCGCCACCTCACGCCAGTCCTCGCCCTCGCGGACGAGGCGCAGCAGCCGGTTGACGGCCGGGCCGTAGCCGCGGTCGAAGTCGTGGTGCTCGGCGAAGGAGCGGGCCAGCGCGTCCTGGTCGAGGCGGTGGTGGACGGCCAGGACGGCCACCACGGAGCAGGCCATCTCCGTGTCGTCGGTCCACTGCCAGGGGCCCGCGGGCAGTTCGCGGCGCTTGAGCAGCGGGTAGTTCGCCGGGACGAAGAACTGCGAGCCCAGCGCGTCTCCCACCGCCAGTCCGCGCAGGCTGGCCAGGGCACGGTTCAGGCGCTCGAGAGAAGAGGAGTCAGCGGTCATCGGTCTGCCACTCTATCCGGAACCCCAGTGCGGCACCGGATCCCGCCATCGCTCGAAGGGCCGGTTCATGGTGTACTTGCCGTCCTCACCGAGAACGAGCATCCGCATCTCGGCGTTCCCGGGGTTCGACAGCGACTCGAATTCCGCCACCGTCCAGTGGAACCAGCGCATGCAGAACAGCCGCATCGCGAGTCCGTGCGTCACCAGCAGCACATTCGGCGGATGGTCCGGCGCTTCGAAGCTGCGGAAGAGGCTCTCCAGGAAGCCGCCGACCCGGTCGTAGACGTCGGCGCCGGACTCGCCCTGCGGGAACCGGAAGAAGAAGTGGCCGTAGGCATCCCGGTACGCCTTCTGCAGACGCACGTCGTCACGGTCCTGCCAGTTGCCCCAGTCCTGCTCACGCAGCCTGGGCTCCTCCCGCACCCGTATGAGGTCGGGGTCGAGATGGAAGGCGCGCAGCGTCTCGTGGGTACGGCGGTACGGGGAGACGTACACGCTCACGTGTTCCCCGCCGAAGAGCTCCCGGATCTTCTTGCCGGTCTCCTCGGCCTGTCTCCAGCCGCGCTCGGTCAGGGCGAGAGCGTGGTCGGGCTCCCGCTCGTACACGGAGTCATCAACATTGCCCGTTGACTCGCCGTGCCGGACAAGGACAATGCGCCGTGGTCGTGCCATGCCGAAACCCTAGATCGAACGGGGGACGGTGGAGCACTCGTACGGGCCCCATACGGCGTAGGTCACACGTATCTCGCGCATCGGGGCACTCACGGGCGCACAATTCCCGGGTTGTCCCCCCGTTGGATTCACCGACTGTCCAGGATCAGCCTTCGTCCTCGAGGCGGCCGGTTCAGACCGTCCAGGACGGCTCCAGTTCCACGATGTCACCCGTGAGAGCCGCGATGTCCGCCTCCGTCTGGGCGCGCAGTGCGAGGCGCTCCACCCGCTCGGTGCGGTATTTGCCGTGCTCGGCCGCCGACCGCCACATGGACAGGATGAGGAACTCCTGCTCGGGTGCCTCGGCGAACATGCCCCGGATCATGCCGGGTGAGCCGGCCATGGCAGGGTTCCAGACCTTCTCCTGCATGAGGGTGAAGTGCTCCACACGCTCCTCGTGGACCCGGCACAGGGCGACGCGGATCAGGTCGGAGTCGGTGAACCGGGGCTCGAAGCCGGTCTTCACGTCGAATCGGTACTCGAACAGTTTGACCTGGGAATCCTTGAACGTGCCGGACTGGGCGGCCGCCAGACGGTCGTGGGAGCGGGCCATGAAGGAGTCGTAGAAGGCGCGGCTCTCCCAGAAGGCGAAGATGTGCGCCACCCCGGGCCGCTGCCGGCTCCAGCCTCCGCCCTGCCCCCGAAAACCCGGCTCCCCCGGAAGCCCCGCCCATTTCCGCTGCCCGCGCTCGAAGCCGCGGCGGTCCACCACGGTGCAGCGAATCCACTTGACCAGCACCGCGCCATCGTAAGGCCACCGGCGTGGCGCCGGTCACGCTCCGGCTGAGATCGCCCGCGCACGCTCCCCCGCGCGCGTGGCACGATGAACAAACGGCCCTGACTTCGGGGCAGTTGACAGGCATGGCACTTCAAGGGGGTGGCGAAGCCCGGTGGCTGGTTTCAGCAAGGGAATCCGCAAGGTCGAGGTCGCGCTCAAATGGGACCCCAGTCCGGCGGGCCGACCGCCCACCGATCTGGACATCGTGGCGGGGCCGTTCGAGTCCGGCGACCCGCATGGGGCGCCGACCTATCTGGTGCACTTCGACAGCCGTTCGCCGGACGGCACGATCTTCCTCAACCGGGACAGCACCGACGGCAAGGGCTTCGGCTGGGACGAGGTCATGACGCTCGAGCTCGACCGGCTCGACGGCCGTTACGCGCGCGTAGTGGTCGGTGTGGTCATCCAGCAACAGACCGGGCACAGGACCTTCTCCGACGTACTCGGCCCGGCCATGCGCATCCGCGAGGGCTACACCGTGCTCGCCGAGGACGACTTCGCCTCGGTCCCCGAAGCCACGGCGGCCACGATCGGCGAGTTCCTGCGGGACGACTCCGGTGGATGGACGTTCCACTCCGGAGTCCACGGCTACGACGAGGATCCGGCGACCTTCCCCCGTGTCATGGGCAGCAGGCGACACGCCTGATACAGGGGCGCACAGGTAAGGGGCGCCGGCGATTGCCGGCGCCCCTTACCTCAGGAACGGCGTGTCATCAGCTGCAGCCGCTGGTCGAGCCGCAGCCCTCGCAGATGTAGCAGGAACCGGCCCGCTGCATCTTCGTACCGCAGGAGAAGCACAGCGGGGCGTCGGCCTGGATGCCCAGCTGCATCTCCACCAGCTCGGCGCTGGTGTGCGCCTGCTTCGGGGCCGGCTCGACCACCTCGGACTCGGCCTTCGGCGTGGCGACCGCTTTCAGCTCCTGGGCGCGCGGCGCCGACTGGGCCAGGCCCTCGACGTCGACCTCGTCCTCGGTGGGCTCGTAGGAACCGGTCTCCAGGTGCCGCTGGCGCTCCTCGGCGGAGTGGATGCCGAGCGCGGAGCGCGTCTCGAAGGGCAGGAAGTCCAGCGCCAGGCGTCGGAAGATGTAGTCGACGATCGACTGCGCCATCCGCACGTCCGGGTCGTCCGTCATGCCGGCCGGCTCGAAGCGCATGTTGGTGAACTTCGAGACGTACGTCTCCAGAGGCACGCCGTACTGCAGACCGACGGAGACGGCGATGGAGAAGGCGTCCATCATGCCCGCGAGGGTCGAGCCCTGCTTGGACATCTTCAGGAAGACCTCACCGAGACCGTCGTCGGGGTAGGAGTTGGCGGTCATGTAGCCCTCGGCGCCACCGACCGTGAAGGACGTGGTGATGCCGGGGCGGCCCTTGGGGAGGCGCTTGCGGACCGGGCGGTACTCGACGATCTTCTCGACCGTCTCGCGGATGGCCGCCTCGGCCTTCTCCGTGACCTCGGCCTTCTCCTTCTCCTTGGTCTTGGCGGAGAGCGGCTGGCCGACCTTGCAGTTGTCGCGGTAGATGGCGAGCGCCTTGACGCCCAGCTTCCACGCCTCGTAGTAGATCTCCTCGACCTCCTCGACGGTCGCCGTCTCCGGCATGTTGACCGTCTTGGAGATGGCGCCGGAGATCCACGGCTGGATCGCGGCCATCATGCGGACGTGGCCCATCGGGGAGATGGCGCGCTCGCCCATGGCGCAGTCGAACACCTCGTAGTGCTCGGGCTTGAGGCCGGGGGCGTCGATCACGTTGCCGTTCTCGGCGATGTGGGCGACGATCGCCTCGATCTGCTCCTCCTGGTAACCCAGGCGGCGCAGGGCCTGCGGGACGGTGCCGTTGACGATCTGCATCGAGCCGCCGCCGACCAGCTTCTTGAACTTCACCAGCGCCAGGTCGGGCTCGACACCGGTGGTGTCGCAGGACATCGCCAGGCCGATGGTGCCGGTCGGGGCGAGGACGGACGCCTGCGAGTTACGGAAACCGTTCTTCTCGCCGATGCGGACCACGTCCTGCCAGGCCTCCGTGGCGGCGGCCCAGACCGGGTTGTCCAGGTCGTCCATGCGGACGGCCCCGCCGTTGGCGTCGGCGTGCTGCTTCATGACGCGCTTGTGGGCGTCGGCGTTGCGGGCGTAGCCGTCGTACGGGCCGACGACGGCGGCCAGCTCGGCGGAGCGGCGGTAGGCCGTACCGGTCATCAGCGAGGTGATGGCACCGGCGAGGGCACGGCCGCCGTCGGAGTCGTAGGCATGGCCGGTGGCCATCAGCAGGGCGCCGAGGTTGGCGTAGCCGATGCCGAGCTGGCGGAACGCGCGCGTGTTCTCGCCGATCTTCTGGGTCGGGAAGTCCGCGAAGCAGATCGAGATGTCCATCGCGGTGATGACCAGCTCGACGACCTTCTGGAAGCGCTCGGTCTCGAAGGACTGGTGGCCCTTGCCGTCGTCCTTGAGGAACTTCATCAGGTTCAGCGAGGCCAGGTTGCAGGACGTGTTGTCCAGGTGCATGTACTCGCTGCACGGGTTCGACGCGGTGATCCGGCCGGACTCGGGGCAGGTGTGCCAGTTGTTGATCGTGTCGTCGTACTGGATGCCCGGGTCGGCGCAGGCCCAGGCGGCCTCGGCGATCTTGCGGAAGAGCGCCTTGGCGTCGACCTCCTCGATGACCTCACCGGTCATACGGGCGCGCAGGCCGAACTTGCCGCTCGACTCGACCGCCGTCATGAACTCGTCGTTCACCCGGACCGAGTTGTTGGCGTTCTGGTACTGGACGGACGTGATGTCGTCGCCGCCCAGGTCCATGTCGAAGCCCGCGTCGCGCAGAACGCGGATCTTCTCCTCCTCGCTGACCTTCGTCTGGATGAAGTCCTCGATGTCGGGGTGGTCGACGTCGAGCACGACCATCTTGGCGGCGCGGCGGGTGGCGCCACCGGACTTGATGGTGCCGGCGGAGGCGTCGGCGCCGCGCATGAAGGAGACGGGACCGGAGGCGTTGCCACCGGAGGAGAGCAGCTCCTTGGAGGAGCGGATACGGGAGAGGTTCAGGCCGGCGCCGGAGCCGCCCTTGAAGATCATGCCCTCTTCCTTGTACCAGTCGAGGATCGACTCCATGGAGTCGTCGACGGACAGGATGAAGCAGGCGGAGACCTGCTGGGGCTGCGGGGTGCCGACGTTGAACCAGACAGGGCTGTTGAAGCTGAAGATCTGGTGCAGGAGGGCGTAGGCCAGCTCGTGCTCGAAGATCTCGGCGTCGGCGGGCGAGGCGAAGTACTTGTAGTCCTCACCGGCCTTCCGGTACGTCTTCACGATGCGGTCGATCAGCTGCTTGAGGCTGACCTCGCGCTGCGGGGTGCCGACGGCACCCCGGAAGTACTTGCTGGTGACGATGTTGACCGCGTTCAACGACCAGAAGTCGGGGAACTCGACGCCACGCTGCTCGAAGTTGACCGAGCCGTCGCGCCAGTTGGTCATGACGACGTCACGACGCTCCCAGGCCACCTCGTCGTACGGGTGTACGCCGGGGGTGGTGTGGATGCGCTCGATGTGCAGTCCCTTGTTACCCGCCTTGGCTCCCTTGGCTCGGGAACCTCGCGCCGGACCGCTCGCCGTCTCTGTCATGCCGCCTCCCTGTACGGGCGAAAACGCCCTGAAGTGCCCCGATGTTCCCGTGGCACGGTGTTCTGTCTGATGTTGCGGGCGCCCTCAACTGCCACTCGCAACAGGTCTTCGGTCGCCGCCTTCCGAACCGGAACCCGGGCATCCGTCCGGGTTCCGGCGCGCCGGTCAGTCGGCGGCGTGGGCGGGCACGGGGACCTCGGTGGTCCCTCCGAGCCCGCGTTCGTCTTCCTGGCCCCCCGCTCCCGCGTCTTCGTCGTCCACGGCGGGGCCTCGCGCCTGCCTCAGTTCCGCGATGGCGGCCTCGAAGTCGTCGAGCGAGTCGAAGGCCCGGTAGACGGAGGCGAATCGCAGATAGGCGACGAGGTCGAGCTCCTGCAACGGGCCGAGTATGGCCAGACCCACGTCATGGGTGGTCAGCTCGGCACTCCCGGTGGCCCGCACCGCCTCCTCGACCCGCTGGCCGAGCTGGGCGAGTGCGTCCTCAGTGACAGGCCGTCCCTGGCATGCCTTGCGCACACCATTGATGACCTTGGTACGGCTGAACGGTTCGGTGACCCCGGACCGCTTCACCACCATGAGCGAACACGTCTCCACGGTCGTGAAACGACGGGAGCAGTCAGGGCACTGGCGGCGCCTGCGGATCGACGTGCCGTCGTCGGTCGTACGGCTGTCGACCACGCGGCTGTCGGGGTGCCTGCAGAAGGGGCAGTGCATGATCTCCAACCCTCCTCACAGCAGACTCAATAGCCCCGCTGGACCACATGGGCCCCTCGAAGCAGCCCTAAGCATAGGCGATCGCGGAGCCATCCCAGACCCGGGGGACCACAACTTATGGGCTGCAGTAAGCATCCAACCACTAGATGTAGGGCTTGGCTCATACACCGAGGCGGTCACGCGTGTCGCCACGCCGGAGCACGCCCCGGATACCCGCTGCCGGCATTTCCGAACACGCGGGCGCCGGGACGTATCGATCCTGCGGTTACGGAGATACCGTGGGCGCCGCACGGAGACCGCGTGGGACTCCGGCGCAGAAGGGAGCCCGGATCCGGGTGAACCGGGTTCCGGATGGCAGACTGAGGGCACAACCCGCAAGGTCGCCAATCCCGGCGGTGAAGAGTGCAGCAATGGACGCTTTTGCCCGCCGGATGCCGCGTTAGCCATACACCCAGACACATGATCACGTCAGGCGAATCGCACTTTTTCACTCGAACGTGTGTTTGGCGCAACCTTTCGAAAGCAACTACCGTTGTCCAGCAGGGAGACCATCGAGAGGGGCCGACGTGACCACCACCGCAGACAGTGCCACCATCACCGCCCAGGACCGCTCCATGGGCCGAGTCGAGCCGGTACATGCGATGAACGAAGCCACGAATCCCGAGGGGCACAAGCGCTCCCTGCCTGGCCGACCTCCAGGTATCCGGGCGGACAGCTCCGGGCTCACCGACCGGCAGCGCCGGGTGATCGAGGTCATCAGGGATTCGGTGCAGCGACGCGGCTACCCGCCGTCCATGCGCGAGATCGGCCAGGCCGTCGGCCTCTCCAGCACGTCCTCGGTGGCGCACCAGTTGATGGCGCTGGAGCGCAAGGGCTTCCTGCGCCGCGATCCGCACCGCCCGCGCGCGTACGAGGTGCGCGGCTCCGACCAGGCCGTGACGGTGCAGCCCACCGACACCGCCGGCAAGCCCGCCGCGTCCTACGTCCCGCTGGTCGGCCGTATCGCCGCCGGTGGGCCGATCCTCGCGGAGGAATCGGTCGAGGACGTGTTCCCGCTGCCCCGCCAGCTCGTCGGCGATGGTGAGCTCTTCGTCCTGAAGGTCGTCGGTGACTCCATGATCGAGGCCGCGATCTGCGACGGCGACTGGGTCACCGTCCGCCGCCAGCCGGTCGCCGAGAACGGCGACATCGTCGCGGCGATGCTCGACGGCGAAGCCACCGTCAAGCGCTTCAAGCGCGAGGACGGCCACGTCTGGCTCCTGCCGCACAACGCGGCCTACGAACCGATTCCCGGCGACGACGCGACCATTCTGGGCAAGGTCGTCGCTGTGCTGCGGCGCGTGTGACGGCCGTGGCGGGCGGGCCGGACGGCTCACCCCCCTGACCGGGCCCCGGGACCCCTGCGCCGGTTCCGGGGCCCTGTGCTGTCCGGGGCCCTGTGCTGCCCCGGACGACTGTGCGGACCGTCGCGCAGGTGGTGGTCCGGCCGAAGCCGACCGGACCAGCCGGCTCACTGTTCCTGCGTCTGCTTCTCTTCCGTCTGCCTCGCGGCCGCGTCGATGGCCGCCAGTGATTTGCGCACCTGGTTGCGGTCCGTGGTGTACCAGAAGTCGGGCAGGGACGCCTTGAGATAGCTGCCGTACCGCGCCGTGGCAAGCCGCTGATCCAGCACCGCTACCACACCACGGTCCCCCGAGGCGCGGACCAGACGGCCGGCGCCCTGGGCCATGAGCAGGGCCGCATGAGTCGCGGCCACGGCCATGAAGCCATTGCCGCCCGCCTCCTCCACCGCCTTCTGCCGGGCGCTCATCAGCGGGTCGTCCGGGCGTGGGAACGGGATCTTGTCCATGATCACCAGCTGACAGCTGGGGCCCGGGACGTCGACGCCCTGCCACAGCGACAACGTGCCGAACAGGCAGGTCCGCGGGTCGGCGGCGAAGTTCTTGATCAGCTCCCCGAGCGTCTCCTCGCCCTGGAGCAGGATGGGGAACTCGGGGATCCGGGAGCGCAGCTCCTCCGCGGCGAGCTGGGCGGCACGCATGGACGAGAACAGTCCGAGGGTGCGGCCGCCGGCCGCCTGGATCAGCTCGGTCAGCTCATCGAGCATGTCGGAGCGCTCACCGTCCCGCGCCGGGCGCGCGAGGTGCTTCGCGACGTAGAGGATGCCCTGCTTGGGGTAGTCGAAGGGCGAGCCGACGTCCACGCCCTTCCACTGCGGCAGATCCTCGCCCTCCGTACCCTCGGGGCCGAGCCCCAGCGAGGCGCCGACGCCGTTGAAGTCGCCGCCGAGCTTGAGCGTCGCCGAGGTGAGGACGACGCTGCGGTCCGCGAAGAGCTTCTCCCTGAGCAGCCCGGAGACCGACATGGGCGCGACGCGCAGAGAGGCGCCGAAGCGGTCGTGGCGCTCGTACCAGACCACGTCCCACTCGGAACCGTTGACCACTCGCTCCGCCACGTCGTGCACGGTCTCGACCGATGCCAGCGCCTGTTTGCGGACCGCGTCCTCGTCCTGGACGGACTTGTCGCGGGTGGAGCCGAGCGCGGTGATGACCGTGCGGGCCGCGTCCCGCAGTGCCATCAGCGCATAGCCGAGGTCCTCAGGGATCTCCTCGAGGCGGCCCGGCAGAGCCAGTTCCATCAGCCGCTCGAAGCCCTCCGCGGCGGTCTGGAGCTGGTCGGCGGCCTTCTCATTGACGAGTCTGGCCGCCCGGCGCACGGCGCGGTTGACCTGGCCGGGCGTGAGTTCGCCGGTGGCGACACCGGTGACACGGGAGACGAGTTCGTGCGCCTCGTCCACGATCAGCACCTCGTGCTGCGGCAGGACTGGGGCGCCGTCGATGGCGTCGATGGCCAGGAGGGCGTGATTGGTGACGACGACCTCGGCGAGCTTGGCCCGCTCGCGCGCCATCTCCGCGAAGCACTCGGCGCCGTAGGCGCACTTCGAAGCGCCCAGACATTCCCGCGAGGACACCGAAACCTGCGCCCAGGCACGGTCGGAGACGCCCGGTGTGAGGCCGTCGCGGTCGCCGGTCTCCGTCTCGTCGGCCCAGTCACGCAGGCGCAGCAGGTCCTGGCCCAGCTTGCTGGTGGGCGCGGCGGCCTCGAACTGGTCGAAGAGCCCGTCCTCCTCGTCCTGCGGCATGCCCTCGTGCAGGCGGTGCAGGCACAGGTAGTTCGACCTGCCCTTGAGCATGGCGAAGTCCGGGCGGCGGCGCAGCAGCGGGTGCAGGGCGTCCACCGTGCGCGGCAGGTCGCGTTCCACGAGCTGGCGCTGCAGTGCGAGCGTGGCCGTGGCGACGACCACTCGCTCCCCGTGCGCGAGCGCGGGCACGAGATAGCCCAGCGACTTTCCGGTGCCGGTGCCGGCCTGGACCAGCAGGTGGGATCCGTCGTCGATCGCCTCGGCGACCGCTTCGGCCATGGTCACCTGGCCGGGGCGCTCCGTGCCGCCGACGGCTGCGACAGCGGCATGCAGGAGTTCGGGGAGTGAGGGCTTCGTCATAGCCCGACCACCCTACGGCCCGGCACTGACAAACGGGCGGTCAAGGCGAGGGCGAGGGGTGGGATCACTGCGGGGGCTCCTGGAACGGGGGGGGGGGTGACTGCGGCGGCTTCGCCGGTCTTCCGGATCTTTTCGCGACGACCGGGAACCTCGCCGAGCCGCCATTCGTACTCAATGCGACAGCGTCATCACAATTCGTTACATCAGCCGGTTCGGGACGCGGTCCCGGACCACGAGGGCAGCCCGCTTTCCGGGCAGGTCGACCTCGGACGCGAATCGGAACCCGGCACGCAGGAAGGCGGTGACGGAGGGGGTGTTACGAAGATCCGGCTCGGCGATGACCCGGGCGCAGGCGGGACGACGGTCCAGGATGAGTTCGGCCACGGCCTTGAGCAGGACGGAGCCCAGTCCTCGCCCCCGGTCGGCGGCCTCACCGACGAGGAGGTGGATCCCGGTGTCGTGCGGACGAGTCGGACAGTGGCGGGCCAGCGGATCGAGGTCCGCCCGGTAGATCTCCCAGTAGCTCATGGGGACGCCGTCCAGCATGCCCAGGCACGGCACGCTGCGGCCGTCTCCGTCGAGTTGGGCGCGAAGGTGGTCCTCGGTCCTGTCCGGGGGCCCCGCCAGTGCCCAGAAGGTGGCGACAGCGGGGTCGTTCATCCAGCGGTGGATGAGCGGGAGGTCGTCCTTCAGGCGCACGGGGACCAGTTGGAAGAGGCCCACGGGGGTGACGGTCGGCCCCCAGCCGGATACGTCGTCGAGCAGGTCGGCGGTGGCGAAGAGGGCGACGAACTCGGCGGGCAGGCGCAGATGCAGCGTGGCCTCGCCGTCCTCGGGAGATGCGGTGTCCGCGCTGGTGTCGGTGGAGGGCACGGTGCGCTCCTTTCAGCAATGGGAAGTGGAGAGTTCGGGAGGTGCGGAAGGGCAGGGCGGTTCGCTCAGGAGTGAAGGGGGTTGGCGATGGTGACGTAGACGGACTGGGTGTCGACCGGGCCGATGAGTTCGTCCATGCCGTGCAACCGGGTCAGCAGGTTGGCCTTGCAGCGCAGGACAGGCGAGTCGAGCAGCAGGCCGGGCAGCGGGGTCCGCAGGGCGAGCGGGCCTGACGCGGCCTCGGTGAGAAAGCCGCGGAACGCGGCGATGAGCAGCCGTTCGTCAGCGAGTTGCTGGGAGCCGAAGGCGCCGATCAGCCCGAGCACGTTGTTGATGGCGAGGTAGTACGCGAAGCGTTCGTCGGTCACCTCGTCCGCGACGAAGGTGTCGCTGTGCACGCCGATGCCGGGCAGCCGCGCGTCGAGTTCGGCTCGCCGGGACTCACGGAAGTAATAGCCCTGGTTGTCGCGGTACCGGCCGCCGGCGGGCCAGCCGTCGCGGTCGAGCGGGACCAGCGTGTTCTGCTGATGGGCCTCAAGGGCGATCCCGGCCTCGCTGTCCAGCCAGAGCACGGGCCGGACGACCTGTTCCAGATAGCGCAGGAACCACTCAGCGGCGACGGCTCCGACGGGGCGCCCGGTGCGTGCGGCGAGCCGCGCGACGAGTCGCGACAGACGGGACCGCAGGGCCCAGGGTCCCGTCGTCGGCCAGGCGTCGGGGTCCGGTTCGGCGAGGGGCCGGGGCGTGACGAGTCCGGCCAGGCAGCTGACGTCGTCGGCCGGGGTGAACGGGTTGTGTCTGATCATGACGTCGAGGCCGGGCAGGGGCCGCCCGTCCGGATCGTCGACGGCGAGCCAAGCGGGGTCGCGGACGATGTCGAAGGCGGGGTGTGCGCCCTGCCACTGACGGGCGAGGCCGCCGCGCAGCAACCGGTGCACCTCGACTCCGCGGTGGAGTTCCTTGCGCAGGTTCTCGCGTCGGGAGTTGGTGATGCGCAGGCCCAGCGACAGTTTCAGCATCGCGGGGGCGTCGGACCGATGGACGGTGCGTACGGAGGAGGTGGGGTGCCAGGGCGAGCCGAGGGGACCGAGGTCGCGAAGGGCTCCGGAGTCGAGCAGGGCGGCGATCGCCTCGCGGTGCCTGAGCTCCCTTGCCTGCCAGGGGTGCAGCGGCAGCGCGGCGTATCCGTCGGGCAGGGGGAGGGTGGTTCCGGCAAGCCGCTGGGTGAGCCGGTCCGCGGGAACGGTACGGCCGCGCTCGGTCCAGGCCGAGTCCGTCATCAGCAGAGAGGGGGCCACGGCCCACCAGTGCAGCGGGAACGAGCCGCGCGACTCCGGTGAGTACACGGGACCTTCGGCCTCGGTCAGACCTTCCCGGCTCTTCGGGGCGGGGTGCAGAGGGTGTCCGAGGAGGAGGGACTGCTCGGCGCTGAGGAAGAGGTCGGGGCCGTCTTCCGGGTGTGCGCGCCGATCGCTGAGGAACGTCGCGGTGCGGCGCAGGGAATCGGCCACCCTGGCGACCAGGTCGCCACCGTCACCCGCGGCCCCGGGCTGCTCCGGGACACAGGCGGTGCCGTAGGTGCCGCCGGGTGTCTCCCTGGCGAGGAGGGCCGCGAGAGTGATCGCGTCGATGGGCGGAGCCGTCTCGGCGCCGGCGAGGCAGACCGGCCCGAAGCGGTGCCAGCCCGCCGGGGACCAGTGCCGGACCTGGACGATCAGCGCGGTGCCACTGCGGAGCAGCGGGATACGAAGGGTGCCGGTGGCGGGGGCGGCGAGGTCGGTCTCCCGTACCCAGCAGCGCAGGAGGTTCTCGACAGCGGCGGTCTGGGCGGCGGTGCCGGGATCGGGGTCCTCCAGCGGGTCGGCGCCAGGGGCTTCCGCACTCGTGCTGTCCGGGGCTCGGCGCTTCTGCTGGGGGAACGACTCGGCGAGCGGCACGTGAGAGGGCTGGGTCCCGGAGTCGCCCTGTTCGTCGGGGCTGCCGGAACGGCCGTCGGGTGCGGGGGTGGCGTTCAAGACGGCTCCTCGAAAAGGGGGGGGCTGGGGCTACGGGGGGTTGGGGGTGTTCGCGTCCGGACGTCCCGTCGTCCGTTCGGCCGCCGTGCGGTGGTGCCGCTGTGCGGTCGTCGCGGGCCCAGGCGGGGGGCCGAGCAGCCATGTCGCGCGCGTTGTTCGCGTGCGACCGAGACGAGGAGGGGACCGGCCGTGGGTGGCTCCTCGGGCCCCGGTGGGGCCGCTCCGGTGGGGCTGCTAGCCGTTGCCGGGGTTGGGGTTGTCGTGATGGCGGTGTCGGCGGCCGTGGTCCTGCCGTCGGCGGGCCGCCGCTGCCACCGCGTCGGCCAGACGGTCCATGACGGCTGCCGCCTGCTCGTCGGAGATGGTCAGCGGCGGAAGGAGCCGTACGACGCCGGCGTGGCGACCGCCGAGTTCCACGATGAGCCCCCGGTGGAGGCACTCCCGTTGGACGGCCGCCGCGAGTTCGGAGTCGGCGCGGTGCGGGGTGTGGGTGGGCCGGAGGCCATCGGTGGCGACCCGGTGATCGGCGGCCAAGGAGTCATCGCCCGGGCCGGTTGCCCCGCTCTCCGGGTCCACCAGCTCGATGCCGATCATCAGCCCCCGTCCCCGGACGTCACCCACGCACGGGAACGCCTCCTGCAACTGGCGGAGTTGGGACAACATCCGCGAGCCCAGGGCGGCGGCCCGCTCGGCGAGCGCGTTCTCCCGTACGTGAGCCAGGGTGGCGGTGCCGGCGGCCATGGCCAGCTGGTTGCCGCGGAAGGTGCCCGCGTGGGCGCCGGGCTGCCAGGCGTCGAGGTCGTCACGGTAGACGACCACGGCCAGCGGGAGGCTGCCCCCGATGGCCTTCGACAGGACCATGACGTCGGGTGTGACACCGCTGTGCTCCACGGCCCAGAAGGCACCCGTGCGGCCGACGCCGGTCTGGATCTCGTCGGCGATCAGCGGAATGGACCGGTCGGTGGTGATCTTCCGCATGCGGCGCAGCCAGTCGTCCGGCGCCGGGATCACGCCGCCCTCGCCCTGGACGGGTTCGACGATCATCCCGGCGGGGAGCGGTACGCCCGACTTCGGGTCGTCGAGGAGGGACTCGGTCCAGCGGGCGCCGAGTTCGGCACCGCGCGGGCCGCCGATGCCGAAGGGGCAGCGGTAGTCCTGCGGGTACGGCAGCCGCGCGACCCGTACGTCGCCGGCCCCGCCGGAGGCGGCCATGGCCCCGGCCGTCATGCCGTGGTAGGCGCCGGTGAAGGCGAGCATGCCGGTGCGTCCGGTCGCGGTGCGGACCAGTTTGAGTGCCGCTTCGACGGCGTCGGTGCCGGCCGGTCCGCAGAACTGCACGCGGGCACGGTCGGCGAGCCCGGGCGGCAGGGTGCGGAACAACTCGGTGATGAAGGCGTCCTTCACCGGCGTCGCCAGGTCGAGGACGGAGAGCGGGGCGCCGGAGTCGAGGACCCGGCGGATGGCCTCCAGGACCACCGGGTGGTTGTGGCCGAGGGCGAGGGTTCCGGCCCCCGAGAGGCAGTCCAGGTAGCGGCGGCCGTCGGCACCCTCGATGGTCAGTCCCCGCGCCCGCACGGGCACGATGGGCAGGGCCCGCGCGTAGGTGCGTGCCGCGGACTCACGCGCCGACTGGCGCCTGAGGATCCCCTCGTGCACCGCGCGCTCTTCCCCGTACGCACCTTCAGCCACCGACTCGGTCACGGCCACGACTCGCTGTCCTCCCCGCTGTCCAGAGGCGAGTTGATCCGCGGGGACCGGGCACAGGCAGCGGACCCCCCACCCCTACAACCGCGCACCGGCCCCCGGGTTACGGGTTTTCCCGTATTCCTTGGACGGCGGCCGAACCGCCTGATGCCCCCTGTCCCCGCAGCCCCGCACCCGTGGCGCATCCGCGGTGCTCCCAGCGCCCCGCCCACTCGGCGCTCGTGATGCCGCCCACCCGGGGTCGGCGCAAGCTGGAAGACGAGCGCGCCCGGCACCGGCCGACACCGCCCGGCACCCCCGATCGCACCGCGTCGGAACCCCCCTGGAGGTTGATCATGACGGACCTTCCCCCGCCGCCCACGCCGCAGCTCGAGCGCGCGGCCAAGGAACTCGCCGACGCCACCGCACCGCACCCCCGCATCTACGAGGTGCCTCCAGCGCAGGGGCGCGACATCCTGGCCGGCCTGCAGACCGGCGAAGGGGTGGACAAACCGGCCGTCGACGAGAGCTGGACCGACGTCGACGCCGGTGAGTGGGGCACCGTCCGCGCCCGTGTCGTCAGGCCCGGCGGCGCCGAGGGCCCGCTGCCGGTGATCTTCTACATCCACGGCGCCGGCTGGGTCTTCGGCGACGAGAACACCCACGACCGTCTCGTGCGCGAGCTGGCCGTCGGGGCGAACGCGGCCGCGGTCTTCCCCGTCTACGACCGGGCACCCGAGGCCAGATACCCCACGCAGATCGAACAGAACTACGCCGTCGCGCGGTGGGTCGTGGAGCACGGCGCCGAGATGGGCCTCGACGCCTCCCGCATGGTCGTCTGCGGCGACTCCGTCGGCGGCAACATGTCGGCGGTCCTCGCCCAGATGGCCAAGGACCGCGGTGACGTCCGCCTCGCCGCTCAGGTGCTGCTCTACCCGGTGACCGACGCGAACTTCGACACCGCGTCCTATCTGCAGTTCGCCGAGGGCTACTACCTCACCCGGGACGGCATGCTCTGGTTCTGGGACCAGTACACGACCGGCGACTCCCAGCGGAAGGAGCGCTACGCCTCGCCGCTGCGCGCCTCCCTCGACCATCTCCGGGACCTGCCGCCCGCCGTCGTGATCACCGACGAGGCCGATGTGCTGCGCGACGAGGGCGAGGCCTACGCGGCCCGGCTGCGGGAGGCCGGCGTCCCGGTCACCGCCGTACGGGTGCTCGGGATGGTGCACGACTTCCTGATGCTCGACAGCCTGCGTGACTGCCATGCGACCGGCATCGCCCGCAGGATCGCCGTCGGCGCCATCCGGAACGCCCTGCACGGCGACTGAGGTTTCCGCACGACCGGGCGCTGCCGGGCCCCCGTTCTCCCCGGCTTCCGAGCGCCCGCCTCACCGAATCGGCCGAGCCGCGGTTCCGTGTCCTCCTTGAGGTGAGGACACGGAACCGCGGCTCGTGTGCTTCCAGGTCAGGCCGCTTGTAGCCGAACCGTTGCCGGACCGTCGGAACTCCCCCACAGCGAACGCATAGTGTGTGATGCCGTTCCCAGCGACCAGTGGACCGGCATCAACTCCCCATGAGTGCGGTGCCGGTGCCGGGACCGAAGCGCCGAGCACCTTCACATCAGGGGGAGTCAACAGCATGCGATCCATACGGCCGTCGTTCACCGTTCGCCGAGGGAGGGGCGCGCCGCGCAGGACCTCCCCCGTGCTGGCGACGGTCGCCCTCGTCTCGGCGCTGGCGCTGACCGCCACGGCCTGCAACGGCGACGGTGACGACAACGCCGACGACAGGCCGACCGCCGCCGCGACCCAGGGCGGTACCGGTGACGGCAAGATCAAGATCCCGGACGACATCCGTCAGAAGCTCAAGGAGCACGGGATCGACGTCGACAAGTGGAAGAACGGCGCCTGGAAGAACTGGAACAGGGACGACTGGCTGCGCGAGGCCAACGACTTCATCAACCCCATCATCAAGGGTCTGTGGGACCCGGACCGGATGCGGGACGCCAACGACCCGGCCAAGCGTGTCGACGACAACGACATCTCCGGTGACCAGGGCGTGACGGACCCGACCCCGGCGCCGGTGACGGCGCAGGCGGTCAGGCCGCCCTATCACACCAGCGCGGCCACGTCGGGCAAGGTCTTCTTCGACTCCCCCGAGGGCACGATGGTCTGCTCGGCGACGGTCGTGCGGGACCCGGCGCACCCGGGCAAGTCGAACCTCATCTGGACGGCCGGCCACTGTGTGCACGCCGGCAAGAACGGTGGCTGGTACCGCAACATCGCCTTCGTGCCGTCGTACAACAACCAGGGCAAGTCGACCGCTGAGCTGCAGGACGCGAGCCGGGCCGAGGTCGCCCCGTACGGCGTCTGGTGGGCCGACGCGGCGAAGACCTCGCAGCAGTGGATCGACCAGGGCGGGCGCACCGGCGGCAACGGCGCCTCGTACGACTTCTCGGTCATCCATGTGACGCCGGAGCAGGGCAACGCGGGCAAGTCGCTGGAGGAGACGGTCGGCGGGGCGCTTCCGGTGAACTTCGACGCCCCGGCCGTGCCGAAGGTGCAGAGCATCACGGCGACGGGCTACCCCGCCGCGGCCCCCTACGACGGCCAGCTCGCCTACCAGTGCCAGGACAAGCCGGGCCGGCTGTCCCTCGGCAAGCCGGACCCGACGATGTACCGCATCGGCTGCACGATGACCGGCGGCTCCTCCGGCGGCGGCTGGGTGGAGACCGGCTCGGACGGCAAGTCCGCCCTGGTGTCCAACACCTCGATCGGCCCGGTGCGCGCGGGCTGGCTGGCGGGTCCCCGTCTGGGTGAGGTGGCCAAGGGCGTCTACGACTCGGTCAGCAAGAAGTTCGCCGGGCAGTAGCGCTGCCGCACCACACGGGACCGGACGGCGGCGAGATGTCCAAGGGGACCTCGCCGCCGTCCGGTCCCGCCCCACGCGCGGTCGCGGTGGGGCGTCATCGGACATTTCAACGGGGGACATCGCACCATGCGTTACGCACCTTCTTCCTCGGCGCGCCGGCGCCGAACCGCTCTGGCGGCGGCCGGCATGGTCGCCGCCATGGCGTTCACCACGACCGCCTGCGAGGGCTCCACCGACGACAAGGCGGACGCCCGGTCCGGAGCCGGCGCCTCGCGGGCCGCCACCCACGACGCGGGCGGCGCCGGCAAGGTCCGAATACCGGCCGACATCGCCGGCCGGCTCAAGGAGCACGGCATCGACGCCGACCGGTGGAAGAACGGCGCCTGGAAGAACTGGGACAAGGACAAGTGGCTCAGTGAGGCCAAGGACTTCGTCAACCCGGTGATCGAGGGCCTGTGGAAGCCCGAGCGGATGCGCTCCGCCAAGGAGGCCAACAAGACGGTCACCAAGGACGCGGCGGCCGGCCAGGGCGTCAGCGATCCTGAGCCGCGGCCCGTGCCGGCCGAGGCGGAGAGGACGCCGTACCACCGCAACGCGGCGCCCGTGGGCAAGGTCTTCTTCGACTCGCCCAAGGGGTCGATGGTCTGCTCCGGCACGGTCGTCAAGGACGTCAACCACCCGGGTAGATCCAACCTGGTCTGGACGGCGGGCCACTGTGTGCACGCCGGCGGGAACGGCGGCTGGTACCGCAACCTCGCGTTCGTGCCGTCGTACAACGACCTCGGCAAGTCCGAGGCCGAGCTGAGGAGCGCGACGACGACGGAGGCCGCCCCGTACGGCACTTGGTGGGCGGACTGGGCCTCGACCTCGAACGAGTGGATCCGGGGCGGTTCGGAATCGGGGGGCGCGGGCGCGGCGTACGACTACGCGGTGCTGCACGTGAAGCCCGAGTCCGGGGCGAAGTCGCTGGAGGAGACGGTCGGTGCAGCGCTCGACGTCGACTTCTCCGCGCCGTCCGCGACCGAGGTGGCGAGCATGGGCGCCTGGGGCTACCCGGCGGCACCGCCGTACAACGGCCTGAAGATGTTCAAGTGCCTGGACCGGCCGGGTCGGCTGGCGCTGAGCCCGTCGCTGCCCACCATGTACCGGATCGGCTGCACGATGACCGGTGGCTCCTCCGGCGGCGGCTGGTTCCGGGTGGTGAACGGAAAGACCGAGCTGGTGTCGAACACCTCGATCGGGCCGGTCACCAACACCTGGCTCGCCGGCCCGCAACTGGGCAAGGAGGCCGAGGCGCTCTACCAGAACATGAGCCGCGCGTACGGCGGACGGTGACGAGGCCCCTGAGCCGACGACGAGAGGCCCGCCACCCGGAACGGGGTGGCGGGCCTCTCGCCCACGCTGTGTCGCCCTGGGGTCAGGCCGCGGGCGTCGGCGTGAAGGGCGCCAGGTCCGCGGCCAGCTCCTCGTGCACCCGGACCTTGATCAGGGTGCCCTCCGCGGTGTGCTCCTCGGAGATCACCTCGCCCTCGGTGTGGGCGCGGGCGACGAGCTTGCCGTGGGTGTACGGGACGAGCGCCTCGATCTCGACCGAGGGGCGGGGCAGCTCGTTGTCGATCAGCGCGAGCAGTTCCTCGATGCCCTGGCCGGTGCGGGCCGAGACGGCGATGGAGCGCTTCTCCACCCGCAGCAGCCGCTGGAGCACCAGCGGGTCGGCCGCGTCCGCCTTGTTGATCACGACGATCTCGGGTACGTCGGTGGCGCCGACGTCCCGGATCACCTCGCGCACGGCTGCCAGCTGCTCCTCCGGGACCGGATGCGAGCCGTCAACCACGTGCAGGATGAGGTCGGAGTCGCCGACCTCCTCCATGGTGGAGCGGAACGCCTCGACCAGGTGGTGCGGCAGGTGCCGGACAAAGCCGACGGTGTCGACCAGCGTGTACAGCCGCCCGCCCGGGGTCTCGGCCCGGCGGACGGTGGGGTCGAGGGTCGCGAACAGCGCGTTCTCGACCAGGACGCCCGCGCCCGTCAGGCGGTTGAGCAGGGAGGACTTGCCGGCGTTGGTGTAGCCCGCGATGGCGACGGACGGCACCTTGTTGCGCCGGCGCTCCTGGCGCTTGATCTCGCGGCCGGTCTTCATGTCCGCGATCTCCCGGCGCATCTTCGCCATCTTCTCGCGGATCCGGCGCCGGTCCGTCTCGATCTTGGTCTCACCGGGGCCACGGGTGGCGAGGCCGCCGCGACCGCCACCCATCTGGCGGGACAGCGACTGACCCCAGCCTCGCAGCCGCGGCAGCATGTACTGCATCTGTGCCAGGGCGACCTGCGCCTTGCCCTCACGGGACTTGGCGTGCTGCGCGAAGATGTCGAGGATCAGGGCCGTACGGTCGATGACCTTGACCTTGACGACGTCCTCGAGCTGGATCAGCTGGCCCGGGCTCAGCTCACCGTCGCAGATGACGGTGTCCGCGCCCGTTTCGATGACGATGTCACGCAGCTCCAGCGCCTTGCCGGAGCCGATGTAGGTGGCCGCGTCGGGCTTGTCCCGGCGCTGGATCACGCCGTCGAGCACGAGTGCGCCGGCCGTCTCCGCGAGGGCGGCCAGCTCCGCGAGGGAGTTGTCCGCGTCCTGGATCGTCCCGGTGGTCCACACCCCGACGAGCACGACCCGCTCCAGGCGGAGCTGGCGGTACTCGACCTCGGTGACGTCCTCCAGCTCGGTGGAGAGGCCCGCGACGCGGCGCAGGGCCGCGCGCTCGGAGCGGTCGAACTGCTCGCCGTCCCGCCCGCCGTCGATCTCCTGGCTCCAGGCGACGTCCTCTTCCATCAGGGCATCGGCCCGAAGACCTTCGGGATAGTCGTGCGCGAGGCGCTTGGTGTCCTGGGAAGGGGAAGAAGAGGAGGTCATTGGATCCTTACGTCGGTGGGAATGCCGGGTCGGCGCGGGTCGGCGCTCATGAGACACAACGCACGAGTACCCCGGGAGATTCCCGTGTCCCGTGCCGCGCCGACCCGAAGATGGTCGCACGGCACGGCACGGCTCGTCATCGCCTTATTCTCAGCCCCGCCCACCCTTTTTACCGCGCTTGTCCCGCTTGGGTTCCTTGGCGGACTTACCGCTCTTCCAGTCCGGGTGGCCGGGCATCGGCGGGGTCTTCTCGCCGTACAGCCAGGGCTGGAAGAAGCCGGTCAGGTCGCGGCCGGCGAAGGCCGAGGCCAGGCGGACGAATTCGACGGTGGTGGCGGTCGAGTCGCGGTGCTCCCGGACCCAGGCCCGCTCCAGTCGCTCGAAGGCCCGCGGACCGATCTCCTGGCGCAGGGCGTAGAGCACCAGCGCCGCGCCGTCGTAGATGTTCGGCCGGAAGATGCTGATCTTCTCGCCGGGCGCGGGCGGCTTGGGCCGGGCCGGCGGCCCGCCGGCGGCCCGCCAGCGGTCGGAGGCGCCGTAGGCGGCCTTCATGCGGTCCTCCATGGGCCGCTTCGACTTCTCCTGCGCGTAGAGGGACTCGTACCAGGTGGCGTGCCCCTCGTTCAGCCAGACGTCGGACCAGGTGCGAGGGCTGACGCTGTCGCCGAACCACTGGTGGGACAGCTCGTGCACCATGATCGAGTCGACGTACCAGGCGGGATAGGCGGGCTTCGTGAAGAGGTCCTTCTCGAAGAGCGAGAGGGTCTGCGTCTCCAGTTCGAACCCGGTGGAGGCCTGGGCCATGAGCAGGCCGTACGTCTCGAACGGGTAGGAGCCGACCTTGCTCTCCAGCCAGGCGATCTGCCCGGGCGTCTTCGCGAGCCAGGGTTCCAGCGCCTTGCGGTCGGCGCTGGGCACGACGTCGCGGACCGGCAGCCCGTGCGGTCCCTGGCGGCGCACCACGGCTGAGCGGCCGATGGACACCTGGGTGAGCTCGGTGGCCATGGGGTGCTGGGTGCGGTAGGTCCAGGTGGTGGCACGGCCGACGCGCTCGGCGCCGGTGGGCAGGCCGTTGGCCACGGCGGTGTAGTCGTTCGGGGCGGTGACCCGGATGGTGAACAGCGCCTTGTCGGACGGGTGGTCGTTGCACGGGAAGACCAGGTGGGCGACGTCGGCCTGGTTGGCCATCGCCAGGCCGTCGGTGGTGCGCACCCAGCCGCCGTCCCGGTCCTTGGCGCTGACGGGGTCGCTGGTGTGCTTCACGGTGATCCGCGTCCAGCTTCCCCGGGGCAGTCGGTGGTCCGGCGTGACCACCAGGTCCTCGCCCGCGCTGGTGAAGGCGGCGGGGTGGCCGTCCACCTCGACGGACTCGACGGTGCCGTGCGCGAAGTCGAGGTTGAGGCGGTCCAGGCCGGTGGTCGTCCAGGCGTTGATGGTCGTGACGGCCCGCAGCGGCTTGTCGTTCCTCCCGGAATAGGTGAAGGACAGGTCGTACGACGCCACGTCGTATCCGGGGTTGCCCAGGTCCGGGAAGAGCCGGTCACCGACGCCCAGGGGCTCGGCCGGGGCAGCGGCGGCGAGCAGGCAGACGGAGACGGCGGAGGCGAGCAGGGCGGCCTTCCGGCGGCGGAAGGGGCGGAGGTTCCGGCCCCGGCGGAGGGTGAACGGCATGCACCACGGCTACCAGCGCGCGCGTGCGGCACGACGGCGACTCGCGCCGGGCCCACCCGATCGGGTTGGTCCCGCAGAGCCTTCTTCACGAATCCGGGCGCCTTCGGCGGCCCTTCAGGAAGCGGGTGCCTGGTGCTGGGACCGGGCCACGTCGAACACCCCCGGCACGTCGCGCATCGCCCGCATGAGGGCCGGGAGGTGAGCCGCGTCGGGGAGCTGGAGCGTGTAGGTGTGGCGGACCCGCTGCTGACTGGGGGGTTCCACGGTGGCGGAGACGATGTCGACACCGGCCAGGGCGATCGCCTCGGTCAGGTCGGCCAGCAGATGCGGGCGGCCGAACGATTCGGCGACCAGGGTGACCCGGCACTCGGTGGTGTCCCCCCAGCGCACGTCGATATCGGTGCGCCCCCGGTTCTTCATCTCCGCCACCGCGGCGCACTCCACGCGGTGCACGGTCACCACTCCCCCGCGCACGGCGAAGCCGGTGATCCCGTCGGGCGGTACGGGCGTACAGCATCCAGCGAGACGCACGGTGGCTCCCGGCCGGTCCAGGAGCACGTCGGCGCCGCGGGGGCGGGTGACGCCGCCGTTCTCGGCTTCGGCGGGCCGGACGACCGCCTCGCCGGCCGCGCTCCCGGGGGCACGTTCCGCCTCCTCGGCCCGCGCTTCGGCCTGTGTCTCGCCGCTGCCGCCCGGATGCGCGGCCAGCCACCGCTGGATGGCGATCCGCGCCGCGGCCGTGTGGGCGTGTTCCAGCCACTCGCGGGAGGGCTCGGAGGCCGGGTCCTGGCCCATGAGGAGCTGGACCGTGTCGCCGTCCCGCAGCACGGTGCTGAGGGTGGCCAGGCGGCCGTTGACGCGGGCGCCGATGCAGGCGTGGGCGTCCTCGCCGTACTGGGCGTAGGCGGCGTCCACACAGCTGGCGCCCTCGGGCAAGCCGAGGGCACCGCCGTCCGGCCTGAACACGGTGATCTCGCGGTCCTGGGCGAGGTCCTCGCGCAGGGTGGACCAGAAGGTGTCGGGGTCGGGTGCGGCCTCCTGCCAGTCCAGGAGGCGCGAGAGCCAGCCGGGGCGGGTGGGATCGGCGCGCTCGCCGTCGGCGGGATCGTCGGCTCCGGGGGCATAGGGGTTGCCGAGCGCGACCACGCCGGCCTCGGCGACCCTGTGCATCTGGTGGGTGCGGATGAGGACCTCGACGACCTGCCCGTCCGCGCGGGCGACGGCGGTGTGCAGCGACTGGTAGAGGTTGAACTTGGGTACGGCGATGAAGTCCTTGAACTCGGAGACGACCGGCGTCATGCACGTGTGCAGCTCGCCGAGGACGCCGTAGCAGTCGGCGTCCTCCGCCACGAGCACCAGCAGGCGGCCGAAGTCGGCGTCGCGCAGCTGTCCCCGCTTGCGGGCCACCCGGTGGACGGAGACGAAGTGCCGGGGGCGGATGAGGACTTCGGCGGCGATGTCGGCCTCGCGCAGCACCGCGCGGACCGAGTCGGCGGTCTCCGCGAGGGTGTCGTCGGGGTGGGCCGTGTTCCCGGCGATCAGATCCCGGGTGTGTTCGTACTCCTCGGGGTGGAGGATGGCGAAGACGAGGTCCTCCAGTTCGGTCTTCAGCGCCTGCACACCGAGGCGTTCGGCGAGCGGGATGAGGACGTCCCGGGTGACCTTGGCGATCCGCGCCTGCTTCTCGGGGCGCATCACGCCGAGGGTGCGCATGTTGTGCAGGCGGTCGGCCAGCTTGATCGACATCACCCGCACGTCGCTGCCCGTGGCGACGAGCATCTTGCGGAAGGTCTCGGGCTCGGCGGCGGCCCCGTAGTCGACCTTCTCCAGCTTGGTGACACCGTCGACCAGATAACGCACTTCCTCGCCGAACTGTTCCCGCACCTGATCCAGCGTCACGTCGGTGTCCTCGACGGTGTCGTGGAGCAGGGAGGCCGTCAACGTCGTCGTCTCCGCGCCGAGTTCGGCGAGGATCAGGGTCACGGCCAGGGGGTGCGTGATGTACGGCTCGCCGCTCTTGCGCATCTGGCCGCGGTGCGAGGACTCGGCCAGGACGTAGGCGCGGCGCAGCGGTTCGAGGTCCGCGTCGGGGTGATGGGCGCGGTGCGCGTCGACGACGTGGCTGATGGCGTCGGGCAGCTTGTCGCGCGCGGTGGGGCCGAGCAGCGCGGCCCGGCCGAGCCGACGCAGGTCGATCCTGGCCCGGGACTTCCGGCGGACCGTCGCGGGCGCTGCCGCGGGCGCGACCGGGCCGGGGTTCGCAGGGTTCGTGGCCTCCGCACTCATGGGCACCTCCGGCTCGTGGACCGGCGGACGGAGCCCGGGGCATGCGCGGCTCAGGGATGGCGACGTTCCCCCGTCCGTGCCGGTGCTTGATGCTACCGAGCCCATCCCGTGCGGCTGACCGCCTCTCGCCGAGCGTGAAACGGATCACCCAATCGAGCGACGACATGGAGGTTTAGAGTTTGCGCCACCTGCACTGCGCTCGGCCGCGGTTTCGAATGGCCCCCGGCCGCCGGAAATGGCTGATCCGGGTGTCCGGGAGCCGCCACGACCGGCGTCTCGCCTGGTCAGCGAAGCGCGCTTTCCAGCCACTCGGCGTCGATCTCGCCCTCGGCGACGACAACAGCGGGTCCGGTCATCTCGATCTCGCCGTCGGGCCGCTCGGTGATGACCAGACGGCCGCCGGGCACGTCCACGGTGTACGTCGCCGGGGCGCCGGTGCGGGCCGGGTCGGCGCCGTCACGGCGGGCGGCGGCCACGGCGACGGCACACGCGCCCGTGCCGCACGAGCGGGTCTCGCCGGAACCGCGCTCGTGCACCCGCATCGCCACGTGCCGCGGGCCGCGGTCCACGACGAACTCGACGTTGACGCCCTCCGGGTAGGCGGTGGCGGGGGCGAACGGCGGCGGGGAGAGCAGGTCACCGGCGTGCGCGAGGTCGTCGACGAAGACGACGGCGTGCGGGTTGCCCATGTTGACGTTGCGCGCGGGCCAGCTGCGCTCACCCACGCTCACCGTGACGTCTCCCTCGGGCAGGAGTGCGCTGCCCATACCGACGGTGACGTCTCCGTCCTTGGCGATGTGGACGCTCTTCACACCCGCGCGCGTGGCGATCGCGATGTCACCTTCGGCCACATGACCGGCGTGCTGGAGGTAGCGGGCGAACACACGGGTGCCGTTGCCGCACATCTCCGCGATCGAGCCGTCGCCGTTGCGATAGTCCATGAACCACTCCGCCTCGGCGGCCATCTTCCTGGCCTCCGGGTGCGCGGCGGACCGCACGACGTGCAGCACCCCGTCGCCGCCGATGCCGGCCCGGCGGTCGCACAGGGCGGCGACCTCGGCCGGGGTCAGGTCGAGGGTGTTCTCCGGGTCCGGGACGATCACGAAGTCGTTCTCGGTGCCGTGACCCTTGAGGAAGGCGATCCGCGTGCTCATCCCTCGATCGTACGGGGTCGGTACGACAACGGCGGTGCCGCCGGGGAGCGGGCAGGGGCTAGCGCAGCCGGGCCACGCGCCACACGGCGAGGACGGCCACGAGGGCCACCAGGAGCACGTAGGCGAGGACGACCCGCCAGTCGGGGCGGCGTCCGGAGCCACGCGCCGGCAGACCCGGCCAGGTGTAGCCCACCCGGCGGGCGGCCATCATGCCCCAGCCCGCGGCGCAGGAGCAGATCAGCAGGCCCAGCATGGCGATGACCGCGCCGCTGTCGCCGAAGTCGAAGGCGAGCGGGAAGGCGAACATCAGGGAGCCGCCCGCGGCCAGGGCCACGATGGGCGCGAGCTGCCAGATGCGCAGCCGTCGCTGCGGACGCAGCTCGACCTCGACCTCCGGACCGCTCGCGTACATCTCCTCGGGCGCGGGGCCGTCGGCGGTGACGCCACCCTCGGTGTCGTCGGGACCGTCGTCGGCCAGACGCTCCGCGTCGTCGGTCAGACGGTCCTCGCCCTGTTCCGGTTCACCGGGGTCGGTCGTGATCTGCTCGGCACTTCGTGCGGTGTCGCGAGGGCCGGCCTCCATCGCCACGCGCCCTCCCAACTAGGACTCCACTTGGTCGATCGAAGCTCGATGATGGCACGGCGTCACAGGCCGCGTTGACCGGCGGCGCATCCCGATGCCATCACGTGATCAGGCTGTGACCGGTCGTTCGACCACAGCCAGAGCCAGCCGTGGGAGTTCCCCGCGGTCCGCCGCCGCACCGCTCAGCCAGTGCACCCGCGGATCGCGCCGGAACCAGGAGTCCTGGCGGCGCGCGAAGCGTTTGGTGGCGCGTACGGTCTCGGCCCGCGCCTCCGCTTCGGTGCACTCCCCGGCGAGCGCGGTGAGCACCTGCTGGTAGCCCAGCGCGCGCGAGGCCGTACGGCCCTCGCGCAGCCCCCGCGCCTCCAGCGCGCGCACCTCGTCCACCAGCCCCGCCTCCCACATCCGGTCGACGCGGCGCGCGATGCGCTCGTCGAGCTCGGGGCGGGCTACGTCCACGCCGATCTGCACGGTGTCGTAGACGGAGTCGTGGCCGGGGAGGTTCGCGGTGAAGGGCTGCCCGGTGAGCTCGATCACCTCCAGGGCGCGGACGATGCGGCGGCCGTTGCCGGGCAGGATGGCGCGGGCGGCGTCGGGATCGGCGGCGGCCAGGCGGGCGTGCAGCGCACCGGAGCCGCGCAGCGTCAGCTCCTCCTCCAGACGGGCCCGGATCACGGGGTCGGTGCCGGGGAACTCGAGGTTGTCGACGGCTCCGCGTACATACAGCCCGGAGCCGCCGACCAGGATCGGCCAGCGGCCCTCGGCGAGCAGCGCGTCGATACGCGCGCGGGCCAGTTTCTGGTACTCGGCGACCGATGCGGCGGCCGTCACGTCCCAGATGTCCAGCAGGTGGTGCGGTACACCGGCCCGCTCCTCGGGCGTCAGCTTGGCGGTGCCGATGTCCATCCCTCGGTACAGCTGCATGGAGTCGGCGTTGACGACCTCGCCACCGAGTCGCTGGGCGAGGAATACGCCGAGATCGGACTTTCCGGCCGCTGTGGGGCCGACGACGGCGATGACGCGGGGGGTGGGGGCTGCGCTGCTCACCGCACCAGTCTCGCAAACCTCACAGCCGCGCCTCGAACGAGTTACGTGACGGCGCGCATCCCGGTTCGTTGCACCGAGATACCGCCCGCTCGGTCTTTGGAGGCGGTGACCCGGGTGGCGCAATCGGACGCACCGCTTGACGCGGGATTTCGCCCGCACGAGTAACGTATGGAGTGGTTATGGGCGTTTTTGCACGGCTTCTCGGCAGGTCGAAGGCGAAGCGGGAGGCGTCGGCCGCCGAGGTCCGGGGCGAGGGCGCGCCGGGAGAGGCCGCGACGCCGGAGGCGGTCGAGGGCGCGGAGACAGCGGAGGCGACGGGCTCGTCCGAGGACGGGCACGAGGGCGCGGCGGCCGGGGCGGAGGCCGCGGGGACCAGCGTGACCGAGGATGCCGAGGGTGCCGAGGGCGCGGAGATCCCCAAGCAGCAGTCCGCGGACGAGGCCGCCGACAGCGAGGCCGGTGAGGGCGCCCGCAGATGACCGTCCCCCATCAGGGAAGGTGGAGCATGGGTCTCTTGGACAACATGAAGGCCAAGCTGGGTCCGGCCAAGGACAAGGTGTCGGATCTGGCGCGCCAGCACGGGGACAAGGTGCAGCACGGCCTCGACAAGGCGGCGCGGGCCGTGGACGAGCGGACCAAGGGCAAGTACACCGACCGGATCCACGCCGGTACGGGCAAGGCGAAGGAGGCGATGGACCGCCTCGCGCACAAGGAGGAGCCGCACGTCAGCGGTGCGAAGCCCCCGGCCCGGCCGGAGGGCCCGCCGCCCACCTCCTGAACGGCACCCGGATCGCCGGACGGCTGTGGAGCACCATGCCTCCCGGCCGTCCGCCGTTTCGCGCCCGCTGCCCGCAACGGCCTGCAACAGCCCGCTCCAGGGCTACGACCATGTGGCGACCAGGTATCCCACTCCGTAGGGCGCGTCGTCGTACAGCAGCGTCCCCTCGAGGCCCGCGTCCTCCGCCGCGCCCGCGAGGACCTGCCAGGGCGCGCGTCCGGAGGCCTTCAGCTCGTACGCCAGCCCGGCGTCCAGCGCCTGGAGCGCGGCCACGTCCGCCGTGCCAAGGGCACGCGCCACCGCGGCGTCGAAGGGGGCCGCCCGCTCATCGAGGTAGCCCGGTGCCTTGAGGGTGCGGCAGGCGCTGGCGTCTCCCATCACCAGCATCGCGACCCGCCCGGCCCGGGCGCCCAGCTCCCTGCCGGTCTCCGCGCACCGCTCGGGCTCGAGCGGTTCCCCGACGCCGAGCCCCTCGATCGGGGCGTCCGCCCAGCCGGTGCGCTCCAGCAGCCAGGCCGCGACGGCCAGCGACGGCGGCAGCTCACGCTCGCCGACGGCGTGCGTGGCAGGGCCGAGCCGTACGGTGACGTCGACACCGAAGCCGCGGAAGGACCCCCGGGCGCCCTGTGGGTGCCATCCGCGCCCGCTGCGTTCGGCGGGCCCGACCACCACGAGCGTGTCGGGACGGGCGGCGGCGAGCACGCCGAGCGCGTCGGCGCACGCCGCGCGCGCGGGGTCCAGTTCCGGTGCGGCACCCGCGGCCACCTCGGGCACGAGCAGCGGCGGGCAGGGACAGACAGCGGCGGCGACAAGCATGACCGGCAGGGTAACGCCGCAGGAAGACGGAGCGTTACCCCACGCCGAGCCTCGGGCCGACCCCCGGGCCGGAACCCGGGCCGGAACCCGGGTCGATCCGCACGCCGGCCGGCGCCCGTGCCGCTCAGTCGCAGCCGCAGCCGCTCGCCGCGACGGGCAGCGGCGCCGGGACACCGATCTTCGGCAGGCCGAGCAGCACGCCCGCCGGCTTGGCGGCCTCGGTGGCGTTGCGCTTCTCCCAGGCGTCGCCCGCGCGCGTACGGCGCACGTCGAGGGCGGGGCCCTCGGCGAGGAGGTGGTGCGGGGCCGCGTAGGTCACCTCGACGGTGACGACGTCACCGGGGCGCACCTCCTGCTCCGGCTTGGTGAAGTGGACAAGACGGTTGTCGGGGGCCCGGCCGGACAGCCGGTGGGTGGCACCGTCCTTGCGGCCCTCGCCCTCGGCCACCATCAGCTCGAGCGTGCGGCCGACCTGTTTCTTGTTCTCCTCCCAGGAGATCTCCTCCTGAAGGGCGACCAGACGCTCGTAGCGGGCCTGGACGACTTCCTTGGGGATCTGGTTCTCCATGGTCGCGGCCGGGGTTCCGGGCCGCTTGGAGTACTGGAAGGTGAACGCCTGCGAGAAGCGTGCCTCCCGGACGACCTGCAGGGTCTGCTCGAAGTCCTCCTCGGTCTCGCCCGGGAAGCCCACGATGATGTCGGTGGTGATCGCCGCGTGCGGGATGGCGGCGCGCACCTTCTCGATGATCCCGAGGTAGCGCTCCTGCCGGTACGAGCGGCGCATCGCCTTCAGGACGGTGTCCGAGCCTGACTGCAGCGGCATGTGCAGCTGCGGCATGACGTTCGGCGTCTCGGCCATGGCGGCGATGACGTCGTCGGTGAAGTCGCGCGGGTGCGGGGAGGTGAACCGCACCCGCTCCAGGCCCTCGATGTTCCCGCAGGCGCGCAGCAGCTTGCTGAAGGCCTCGCGGTCACCGATGTCGGAGCCGTAGGCGTTGACGTTCTGGCCCAGCAGCGTGATCTCGCAGACGCCCTCGGCGACCAGGGCCTCGATCTCGGCGAGGATGTCGCCGGTGCGGCGGTCCTTCTCCTTGCCGCGCAACGCCGGAACGATGCAGAAGGTGCAGGTGTTGTTGCAGCCGACGGAGATCGACACCCAGGCCGCGTACGCGCTCTCGCGCCGCGTGGGCAGCGTGGAGGGGAAGGCCTCCAGGGACTCGGCGATCTCGACCTGCGCCTCCTCCTGGACGCGGGCGCGCTCCAGCAGGACGGGCAGCTTGCCGATGTTGTGCGTACCGAAGACGACATCCACCCAGGGCGCCTTCTTCACGATGGTGTCCTGGTCCTTCTGCGCCAGACAGCCGCCGACCGCGATCTGCATGCCGGGCCGCGAGACCTTCTTGGGCGCCAGCCGGCCGAGGTTGCCGTACAGCCGGTTGTCGGCGTTCTCACGTACCGCGCACGTGTTGAACACGACGACGTCGGCGTCCCCGTCCGATCCCTCGGGGGCACGCACGTAGCCGGCCTCCTCGAGCAGTCCGGACAATCGCTCGGAGTCATGGACGTTCATCTGGCACCCGTAGGTGCGCACTTCGTAGGTCCTCGGTCCCTGAACGTCCACTGCGAGGCTCCGGTCGCTGCTGCTGGTCATGGGTCAAGGGTAGGTGCTCGCCGAGGGGCCCCTTCACTCGTCCGCCACACGCACGACGGCCAGCGTGACGTTGTCCGGGCCGCCCGCCGTGATGGCGGCCTTCCACAGTTCGAAGGCCGCCCGGCCGTCGTCGTGCTCGCGCATCACCTCGCTGAGCACGTCGTCCGGCAGCGGATCGGTCAGGCCGTCGGTGCACATCAGGCAGCGGTCGCCGGGCGACAGGGGCCGCGCGGTCACATGGGCGCGGACGGGGCGGTACGCGGGGCTGCCGCCCAGGCACTGGGTGACGAGGTGGGTGCCGCCCCACGCGGAATCCGGCGGGGGGCGGTCGTCGACGCTCAGCAGCCGCAGTCCGTCCCGGTCAGCCGCGTAGACCCGGCTGTCGCCCACGTTGAACACCAGCAGCGAGCCGGGCCGCAGCACGACGCCGGCCACGGTCGTGCCCATGGTCGCGAACTCGCCTCCCGCGTCGCCGCCGGCGGCCGCGTGGATGGCGCGGTTGCAGTCGTCCACGGCGTCGCGGACGGCGTCCTCGCCGCTCAGGCCGGGGCCGGCGGCCGCGATCCGGCGGGCCACCAGGGCGCTGGCCACATGGCCGCCGGGATGTCCGCCGAGTCCGTCGGCCACCGCGACGACGAGAGGTGTGCCGAGCGGGAAGACCAGGGTCTGCGGGTTCTCGGTGACCGTGGCGCACAGGGTCCACGGTCCGGCGACGAGGCTGTCCTCGTTGCGGTCGCGGACCAGCCCGGGATGACTCAGCGCACTCACCACCGCGTACGGCATGGCACGTCACCGCCTTCACACAGGGGACGGGCCCCCGATGTCCCGGCCGGCGGGACCGGATGCGGACAAGATCCTCGTTCTCAAGCGTAGGCGTTCTCCCGGCCTCGCTCAGCGTCGTCGCCCCCGTCCGACCCTGCGGGCTCGGTACCGCCGGGGCACCGGGGCGCTCAGGCCGCGGGTGTCAGGCCGCGCCGTCCGCTGTCCAGCCCTGGCGGCGCAGCACGGCCGTCACGTCCGGCGCCCGGTAGTGCTCCCCCTTGAGGACCTTGCCGTCGGCACGCCGGGCGACCTGGCCGTCGGGGCCCAGCTTGCTCATGTTGGCCCGGTGGATCTCGGCGATCACCTCGTCGAGGTCGATGCCGTGGACCAGCGCGGTGCCGTACGCCACGTACACCACGTCGGCCAGCTCGTGCGCGAGCCGGTCCAGCGGACCTTCGACCGACACCTCGGCGACCTCCGCGGCCTCTTCGGCGAGCAGTTCCCCACGCTGCGCGGCCAGTGCGGGAGCCACCTCGGTGGGCGTGCTGTGCGCGTCGAGGCCGAAGGCGAGGTGGAATTCACGGACGAGACGGGCGGGCGAAGTGCTCATGCGGCGACTCTAACGACCGCCACCGACAGCCCCGGCCGCGCCGCCGCCGCGCCCCGTGGTGACCCCGGCCCTGGTCAGCCCCGCGGGCGGCTGGCAGGATCGCCCGCATGTCCAAAGTGTTCCCCCGTATCAGCAGGCGCCGGGCGCTGCAGAGCGCGGCCGCCGGTGCCGTGGCCCTCGGGCTGCTGCTGTGGTGGCTGCTGCCCCTGGGCGAGAAGCCGCCGAGCGGGACGATCGTCTTCAGTACGGGCACGTCCCGCGGGGTCTACGAGGAGTACGGCGAGCGGCTGCGCACCGAGATGGCGAAGGACATGCCCGGCCTGAAGGTGAAGCTGCTGAACAGCGCCGGTTCGCAGCAGAACGTGCAGCGGGTGGCCACCGGACATGCCGACTTCACGATCGCGGCGGCCGACGCGGTGGGGACGTACGAACAGCGGCACCCCGGCTCGTCCGGCCGGCTGCGCGGAGTGGCCCGGCTGTACGACGACTACGTGCAGCTCATCGTGCCGCGTGACTCGGATGTCGACAGCGTCGCGGACCTGCGGCACAAGCGGGTGGCCACCGGTCTGCCCGACTCAGGGGTACGGCTGATCGCCGACCGTGTGCTCAGGGCCGCCGGCATCGACCCGCACAAGGACATCACGCCGGTGTCGGACGGCATAGACACCGGGCCCGCCCGTCTCGCACAGGGCAGGATCGACGCGTTCTTCTGGTCGGGCGGGCTGCCCACGAGGGGGCTGGAGGGCCTGGCCAAAAAGGCCGCCTTCAAGTTCGTGCCGATCGACGGCGACCTCGTCGCCAAGCTGCACGCGGGCGACGAGGCCGGGCGGTACTACCGGGCCACCAACATTCCCGAGTCGGCGTACGCGCGCGTGCAGCACGGCTCGACGGTGGCGACGATCGCTGTGTCCAACGTGCTGATGACCCGCGCGGACATGGATCCCCGGCTGACCGAGTGGGTGACCCGCACGGTGATCAAGAGCCGGGACGACATCGGCGCCCATGTCCACTCCGCGCAACTGGTCGACCTGCGTACCGCCATCTACACCGACCCGCTGCCCCTGCAGGAGGGCGCCCGGCGCTACTACCAGTCGGTCAAGCCGTAGCGGGCGGCTCGCGCGAGGCCCGGTCGCCCGGCCGGTCCGGGAGGGGAGGGTGCCTAGCGCGGCTCGGCGTGCCGCGGCACCGTCACCGTGACCGTCAGCCCCCGCGGCTCGTGGTGCGCGCAGTCGATCGAGCCGCCGCCCGCGGCGAGCAGGGCGCGGGTGATGGACAGGCCGAGCCCGGAGCCCTTGACGTTCTGGTGGCGGCCGCTGCGCCAGAAACGGTCGCCCACGCGCGTGAGTTCCTCATCGGTGAGTCCGGGCCCGGTGTCGCTGACCTGGACGGTCGTGCTGTCGCCGCTGGAGTCCACGGTGACCTCGACCGTGCCGCCCTCGGGCGTGAATTTCACGGCGTTGTCGATCACCGCGTCCAGCGCGCTGGACAGGGTGATCGGGTCGGCCCAGCCGGTCGTCGGCGGGCAGTCGCCGGTGAGCCGGACGCCCCTGGCGTCCGCGGCCGGTGCCCAGGCCGCCACCCGCTCCTCGGCCAGCGCGCCGATGTCGGTCAGCCGGAGGTCGGCCTCGGCATGCTCGGCCAGCGCCAGGTCGAGCAGGTCGTCCAGGACCTGCGCGAGACGCTTGCCCTCGGTGCGGACCGAGGCGATCTCCGGGTTGCCCTTCGGGAGTTCCAAGGCGAGCAGTTCGATGCGCAGCAGCAGTGCCGACAGCGGGTTGCGCAACTGGTGCGAGGCGTCGGCGACGAAGGCACGCTGCTGCTCCAGGACGTCCTCGACATTGTCCGCCATCTCGTTGAACGATCGGGCCAGCCGCCTGAGTTCCGGGGGGCCGCCGCCGACCGCGACCCGGGACTTCAGGCGCCCGGTGGCGATGTCGTGCGTGGTGGCGTCCAGGATGCGCACCGGTCTGAGCACCCAGCCGGTCAGCCGCAGCGCGGCGCCGACGGCGAGCAGCATCGCGGCGACCTCGCCGGCCCCGATGACCAGCCAGCCGCGCAGGATGCGCGAGCGCAGCTGCCCGGTGGGCGAGTCGGTGACCACGACCGCCACCACGTCCCCGTCCCGGATCACCGGTGAGGCGACGACCAGCCGGCCGCGCTGCCAGGGCCACACCTGGCGCGGGTCGTGGCTGCGGCGGCTGAGCAGCGCCTCGTCGAAGGCCTCCCGCACCTCCCCCGTCCGCGGTAGGAGCCAGTCGCCCGGGGCGTTGGCCATGGCGGCGTCATTGCTGTAGAAGACGCCCGCGCGGATGCCGTAGACGCCGTGGTAGCTGTCGAGTTCACGGCGCAGGGTCTGCCGGCGCTCGTCCGTGGTGGACGGCCGGGACAGGGTGGGGACGTCGGTGACGAACTGGGCGAGCGCGGCGAAGCGCGCGGTGTCGTCGATCCGGTCGACGACGACCTTCTGCTGCTGGGCGGCGGCCAGGCTGACGGCGAGCGGGACGCCCAGGGCGAGGAGTACGGCCGCCATCAGGACGATGAGCAGCGGCAGCAGCCGGGTGCGCACCCGTCCCCGCTACGCGGCCGGGGCGACGAGCCGGTAGCCGACGCCTCGTACGGTCTCGATCAGCGCGGGCATGCGCAGTTTGGCGCGCAGGGAGGCGACGTGCACCTCCAGAGTGCGACCGGTGCCCTCCCAGCTGGTGCGCCACACCTCGCTGATGATCTGCTCCCGCCGGAAGACCACGCCGGGCCGCTGCGCGAGCAGCGCGAGCAGGTCGAACTCCTTGCGCGTCAGCTGGATCACCGAACCGTCGACGCTGACCTGGCGGGTGGGCAGCTCGATGTGCACGGACCCGAGCCGCAGCGCGCCCCCGGCGTCCGGCGCGGGGTCCTCCTGCACGCTGCGCCGGCTGACGGCGTGGATCCGGGCGAGCAGTTCTCCGGTGTCGTACGGCTTCACCACGTAGTCGTCGGCGCCCAGGTTGAGCCCGTGGATCCGGGAGCGGACGTCGGACCGGGCGGTGACCATGATCACCGGGGTGCTGGTGCGCTTGCGGATCTTGCCGCAGACCTCGTAGCCGTCCTGGTCGGGCAGGCCCAGGTCGAGCAGGACCACCCCAAAACCGGCGCCCTCGGGAACGAGCGCCTGGAGGGCCTCCTCGCCGCTGCGCGCGTGGGTGACGTCGAAGCCGTGTCGCGCGAGGACCGCGGACAGGGCCGCGGCGACGTGGTTGTCGTCCTCGACGAGCAGCAGTCTCATCGCCGCCCCCTCCGGTTCAGTGGTCGTACGGTCGTCATTCTCGTTCGGCTTGTATCTCACGTGCACGCGTGCGTGCACGATGGAAGTCACGCCGATGGACAAGGACGGCGTCAAGGGGGTTCCGGTTGCCTGCCGCTTCCGTTATGCGCCCGATACGTGGCACAGAACGCAAGTGCTACGACACGTGTCCGATTGCTATCGGATCGTGATGCTCAGATTCCCCTCAGATGTGATGACGCTGGTCACGGCGTCTCACTACTGTCCACGGAAACCGAGGAGGACGGAGCCCGAGAGCGATGACCGAAGTATCGGTGGCCAAGGAAGACGTGGCCGCGACCGACGAACTGGTCGTCCTGAAGAGCGTCAACAAGCACTTCGGCGCGTTGCATGTGCTCCAGGACATCGACCTGACGATCGCCCGCGGCGAGGTCGTCGTGGTCATCGGGCCCTCCGGGTCCGGGAAGTCGACCCTGTGCCGCACCATCAACCGGCTGGAGACCATCGACTCCGGCACCATCACGATCGACGGGAAGCCGCTGCCCCATGAGGGCAGGGAGCTGGCCCGGCTGCGCGCCGACGTCGGCATGGTCTTCCAGTCCTTCAACCTCTTCGCGCACAAGACCGTGCTCGAGAACGTGATGCTGGGCCAGATGAAGGTCCGCAGGACGGACAAGAAGCAGGCCGAGGAGAAGGCCCGCGCGCTGCTCGACCGGGTCGGCGTGGGCACCCAGGCCGACAAGTACCCCGCGCAGCTCTCCGGTGGCCAGCAGCAGCGCGTCGCCATCGCCCGGGCGCTGGCGATGGGCCCGAAGGTCATGCTCTTCGACGAGCCGACCTCGGCCCTCGACCCCGAGATGATCAACGAGGTCCTCGAGGTCATGCAGCAGCTCGCGCGCGAGGGCATGACGATGATCGTGGTCACCCACGAGATGGGCTTCGCACGATCGGCTGCAAACCGGGTGGTCTTCATGGCGGACGGCCGCATCGTCGAACAGGCTGCGCCCGACCAGTTCTTCAGCGCGCCGCGCAGCGACCGGGCCAAGGACTTCCTGTCGAAGATCCTGCACCACTGACGGCGCGGAGCCCGCGCGCCCTGACGTTCCGGGGTCGCCCGTCCCTCACCGGCCTCGTTCTCTCACCACGCAAAGGATGTTCACCATGAAGCTCCGCAAGGTCACCGCCGCCTCGGCCGCCGTACTCGCCCTCGCCGTGGGTGCCACCGCTTGTGGCGGCGGCAAGGACGACGACAGCTCGTCCGGTGGTGGCAAGAAGATCGCGGTCGGCATCAAGTTCGACCAGCCCGGTATCGGTCAGAAGACCCCGCAGGGCTACTCGGGCTTCGATGTCGACGTAGCCACCTATGTCGCGAAGAAGCTCGGCTACGGCGCGGACCAGATCGAGTGGAAGGAGTCGAAGAGCGCCGACCGCGAGACCATGCTGCAGCGCGGCGACGTCGACTTCATCGCCGCCTCCTACTCGATCACCCCGGAGCGTCAGCAGAAGGTCGACTTCGCCGGCCCGTACCTGCTGGCTCACCAGGACGTGCTGATCCGCGCGGACGACAACACCATCAAGTCGCCGGCGGACCTCAACAAGAAGAAGCTGTGTTCGGTGACCGGCTCGACGTCGGCGCAGAACGTCAAGGCCGAGCTGGCTCCCAAGGCGCAGCTCCAGCAGTACCCGACGTACTCGGCCTGCCTGACCGGTCTGCAGAGCAAGGCCATCGACGCCCTGACCACGGACGACTCGATCCTCGCCGGTTACGCCTCCCAGTCCCAGTTCAAGGGCAAGTTCAAGCTGGGCGGCTTCAAGATGACCAACGAGAACTACGGCATCGGCGTCAAGAAGGGCAGCGACCTCAAGGCCAAGATCAACAAGGCCCTGGAGGAGATGGTCTCCGACGGTTCGTGGCAGAAGGCCGTGGACAAGAACTTCGGCCCGGCCGACTACAAGAACGAGCAGGCTCCGAAGATCGGCGAGATCAAGAGCTGAGGCAACGCCCGCAGGGTGCGCCGCTCCTGACCGCGGCGCACCCGGGCATCCCTACACGCGGAAGCGCGGGAGATCGTGTTCGACTTTCTTGACAAGTACGACGTGCTGGGCGCCTTCTGGACGACGGTGCAGCTCACACTGCTGTCCGCCGTGGGCTCCCTGATCTGGGGCACGTTGCTGGCCGGCATGCGGGTGGGGCCGGTGCCGCTGATGCGCGGCTTCGCCACCGCCTACGTGAACATCGTGCGGAACATCCCGCTCACGGTGATCATCCTGTTCGCCTCCCTCGGCCTGAGGGACACGATGAGCATCACGCTGGGCTCGGACGTGGTCGACACGAGCAACTTCCGGCTGGCTGTGCTCGGCCTGACCGTCTATACGTCCTGCTTCGTCTGCGAGGCGATCCGCGCCGGCATCAACACGGTTCCCGTCGGCCAGGCGGAGGCGGCCCGGGCCATCGGCCTGAGCTTCACGCAGGTGCTCGGCCTGATCGTGCTGCCCCAGGCTTTCCGCGCGGCCGTCGGCCCGCTGGCCAACGTGCTGATCGCATTGACGAAGAACACGACGCTGGCAGCCGCGATCGGCGTGGCGGAGGCGGCGCTCCTGATGAAGGAGATGGTGGAGAACGAGGCACAGCTGCTGCTGATCTCCGCTGTCATCGCCTTCGGGTTCTGCTGCCTGACGCTGCCGACCGGTCTGATCCTCGGCTGGGTGGGCAAGAAGGTGGCGGTGAAGCGATGAGTTCGGTCCTGTACGACGCCCAGGGACCCCGCGCCAAGCGGCGCAACGTCCTGTACACGGCGGGTTTCCTGGTCGCCCTCGCGGCCGTCGTGTGGTGGGTGTACAAGGCCCTGGACGACAAGGGCCAGCTGGACTGGGTGCTGTGGAAGCCGTTCTTCAGCGGCTCGGAAGCGTACTCGACATACATCTGGCCGGGTCTGCAGAACACACTGGAGGCGGCGGCGCTCGCGATGGTCACCGCGCTGCCACTGGGCGCCGTACTGGGCATCGCCCGTCTCTCGGACCACGCTTGGATACGTGTCCCTGCGGCGGCCGTCGTCGAGTTCTTCCGCGCGATCCCGGTGCTGGTCCTGATGATCTTCGGGCTGGCCCTGTTCGCCCAGTACACCAACATCAGTTCGAACGACCGGCCGTTCTACGCGGTCGTGACCGGTCTCGTGCTCTACAACGCGTCGGTGCTCGCGGAGATCGTCCGAGCCGGCATCCTCGCCCTGCCGAAGGGCCAGTCCGAGGCGGCCTTCGCGATCGGTCTGCGCAAGAACCAGGTGATGCGGCTCATCCTGCTGCCCCAGTCGGTCACCGCGATGCTGCCTGCGATCGTCAGCCAGCTGGTCGTGATCGTGAAGGACACCGCGATCGGTGGCGCGGTCCTCACCTTCCCCGAGCTGCTCTCCTCGGCGAACACGATGAGTGGTTACTACGGTGCCAACATCATCGCCTCTCTCACCGTGGTGGCCGCGATCTACATCGCCATCAACTTCTCGCTGACCTCCTTCGCAAGCTGGCTCGAAGGCCGGCTGCGGCGACGCAAGAAGTCGACCGGTGCGGTCCTCGGAGCCCAGGACGTCACTGACACGCCGGGTACGACGGCGGGCGGGGACGGTGTCGGCGCCGGCGCCGGCCCCGGTGGCATCGCCTGACCGACCGTCACGTCACCCGTACGGCCCCCGGAGGCAGTGGCATGATCGCCACTGCCTCCGGTCGCTTGACGCAAACTCTGCCAATGGGTTGCATACATTCTGTGATCGTGCACCCTGCTCCAACCTTCTGTTCACACACATCCCCGAGGGCACCGCTGCGGGCAGGGGGCGCCGCGCCGTGGACCCGGTGATCATCGTCGGAGCGGGGCCCGTCGGGCTCACGCTCGCCCTGGCGCTGGCCCGTCAGGACGTTCCGTCCGTCGTCCTGGACGAGGGGCCGGGCAAGGAGGAACCGCGCCCGGCGCGCACCGTCGTACTGCGCGAGGACACGGCCGCCCTGGTGGAGCGGCTGACCGGGACCGCGCTCGGTGACCAGGGGATGAGATGGACCGGATTCAGGTCGGTGCGGCGCAGGCAGGTGATGGGTGAGATCACTTTCGACGCGGCGGACCCCGCCCCGCTGCACATCGCCCAGCACCTGCTCACCGGCGCCCTGCGCGCGGCCATCGCGGACGAGCCGCTGGTCAAGGTCGCCGCGGACAGCCGGCTCGACTCGATGGAGCAGGAACGCTCCGGCGTCACCGCGCACACCCGCGGCCCCAGTGGCACGTGGTGGCGCGGGAGTTATCTGGTCGGCTGCGACGGTCCCCGCTCGACGGTGCGCAAACTGCAGGACATCCGCTTCCCGGGCCGCACGGCGGTGGAGCGGCACGCGGTCGCCGCGCTGCGCGCGGAACTTCCGTGGGAGGGTCAGGCGTTGCTCCACCGGATGCCGCCGTGGCGGCAGTCCGGGCCCTCGGCCGGGGAGGTGACCGCCCGCCCCCTCCCGCACGGCGTGTGGCGCCTGGACTGGCTGCTGCCACCGGGCAAGGACCTGGTCACGCCCGAGCTGCTGGTGGCGCGGATCCGCGAGACCCTCGCGGGCTGGACGGACGGCTCCACTCCGCCGTACGACCTGCTGGACACGGGTGTCCACACGGTGCATCACCGACTGGCCCGGCGCTGGCGGGCCGGCCGGGTGTTCCTGGCCGGGGACGCGGCCCACCTGCTCGGCGCGCTCGGCACCCAGGGGCTCGACGAGGGGCTCCGGGACGCCGACAACCTCGCCTGGAAGCTGGCCCCGGCCTGGCACCACGGGCATCACGAGACCCTGCTCGACAGCTACCAGACCGAACGCCGTGCGGTGGTCGCAGCCCGGCTGCGCGCCGCCGACCAGGTGCTGCCGGTGCTGCGCGGGGGTGGCGGGCTGCGCCACATCGTCCCCGGCGCGGCCCGCGGCCACGACGCGCTGCTCACGGACGGTCATCTGGGGCACGGCCCGCTGGGCGCGCCGGGGGCGTACGCCGACTCGCCGCTCGCGCCGGGGCGCCTGGAGGGCGAAATCCCGGTCGCGACCGCGCCGGGCGCACCGGTCACGGACGTGCGGGTCACGGCGGAGGATGGTTCCTTCGTACGGCTGCGCGACCGGCTGGGCCGCGGCGCGCTGCTCGTCGTGCTCATCGCACCCGGTACGGGTGTGTGGGACCGCAAGCACTGGGTGTCCGCGGGGGTCATGCCCCGGCTCGCCGCCGCGGTGACCGCGCTTCCGCATCCGGCGGAACTGCTGGTCGCCGAGGAGTACCCGGGTGCGCCGGCGCACTGTGTGCTGCTCGTGCGCCCCGACGGCCACCTGGTCACCGCGCTCAGCGGGGTACGCCCCGCCGACCTGTACGCGGCAGCGGAGGCAGCCGTGGGTGGCGCGGTGAAGGAGGCGGAGGCGAGCTCCGGCGTGCGCTGACCGAGGGCTCCGTCACCCGCTGTCCGCATGGTGACGGTGAGTTGACCGGCGTCCGGCAGCGTGCTGTACTCCGGATCGTGACCGACACCTGTGTGCGCCTGTGGCGGAGGGTCCATATGGACCTCGTCCGCTATGCGGGCTGTGTGTGTCGCCCGTCCTGCTGAATTTCGCTCCCTTTTCCCGGGCGCCGTCGTGCGCCCGTCTCGGCGAACCTTCCTCAGGACGGTGTACGTGTCTGTCTCCCCCGCTGCCGCCACATCCCTCTCTGCGGCCGCCCCCTCCTCCGGCTCCGCCGCCTCCTCCGTACCCCCCGCCGCAGCCGGTGCCGCCGGCCAGGTGCCGACCCAGGCCGACCTCCTCGACTTCGCGCGGCGTACGGCCGCCGACGGCGAGCTGATCGCCTCGCTCCCGCTCGACCCGGAGGGCCGCACCTGGGTGCGCCTCGGGGGCCCCGGCGGCAGCGAGGCCTGGCTGATCGGCTGGCCGCCCGGCAGTGGGACCGGCTGGCACGACCACGCCGACTCGGTCGGCGCATTCGTCACCGCTTCGGGCGAACTCAAGGAGTACTCGCTGGCGGCCCGGCTGCCCACCGACGGCTGGAAGACCCTGGAGCTCACCGAGGACGTGGACCGCGAGCGCCGACTGCCCGCCGGGCAGGGCCGCGCCTTCGGCCACCACCATGTGCACGAGGTGCTCAACGAGTCCCCCGACCGGCACGCGATCTCGGTCCACGCCTACTATCCGCCACTGCCGCGGATCCGTCGTTACAGCCGCACGGGCCAGGTGCTGCGCCTGGAGCAGGTCGAGCGTCCGGAGGACTGGCAGTGAGCGGCGAACCGACGGTGCGGCCGGCCGGCATCGACGAGTTGCTGGAGCGGGTGCGTGCGGGCTACCGGCGCATCGAGGCACGAGCGGCGCACGAGGCGGCGCGTACCGGTGATGCCCTACTGGTCGACATTCGCTACGCGGCCCTGCGCGAGCGGGACGGGCTGATCCCCGGCGCCCTGGTCATCGAGCGCAACGAACTGGAGTGGCGCCTCGATCCCAAGGGCAGCCACCGGGTGCCCGAGGCCACCGGCCATGATCTGCGGGTCGTCGTCATCTGCAACGAGGGCTACGCCTCCAGCCTGGCGGCGGCCTCCCTCCACCAACTGGGCCTGCACCGGGCGACGGACCTGGTGGGCGGCTTCCAGGCGTGGCGAGCGGACGGACTGCCCGTGGAGCCGGCGGCGGGCTGAGCGGGCCACCGCCGGAAGGCGACCCGCGGCCTTCACCTGAAGGCAGCGTCCGGCGGCGGCGCAGCCACCGCCGCTCGCCCCATTCCTTCGCGGTGGCCACCGTCACGGCCCTGACGCGAAGCGCCGCACGCCCGGGAAGTGCACTGGCGGTGAGCGCCAGGAGGGCGGCCACCGCGACGACGGCGACATACAGCAGAGGCACGACCGTGGGGGCTGCCCAGCCCGTCATGCCGAGGCTGAACGCGGTGAGCACGGCGAGGGAGATGCCGCTACCGAGCACGGTGGCGAGGAGCAGCACGGACAGCGCCTCGGTGCGGAGCATGCGCAGCACCTGGCGGCGGGTCGCGCCGGCCAGACGGAGCAGGGCGAACTCCCGGACACGCTCCGCGACCGACATGGCGAGGGTGTTGACGACCGCGATGGCGGTGAATGCCAGGACCAGCCCCATGGCCAGGTAGTTGACCTCGGCGTTCGCCTGCTGCCGTTCTGCCTGGAGTGAGTCGGCGGCGGCCGGCGAAAGAATTTCCAGCCCCGGGAACTCACGGAGTGTAGTCGCGAGTTGTGTCTTTGTACGGGCCGTGCCGACGAGGACGGAGGAGGCGAGTGGATTGTCCATGTGGCGGGCCAGGAGGTCGTGGGCGAAGGTGAGGTCGCCGAAGCCGAGACCCCGGGCGTAGACGGCGGCGACGGTGAGCGTGGCGGGCGTCCCGTCTCCGAGCGTCAGTTTCACGCTGCTTCCGGGCTTCAAGTGCTGTTGATCCGCTGCCAGTTGGCTGACGGCGACGGTGCCGGGGGCGAGGTCCGCGAGGGAGCCTGCGGTGACCTCCGGGCCCCAGGTGCGGGTGAGACCGGCCGGGGTGACGCCCTGGGCGGGGTACTTGTCGAGGCCGACGCGGACGGTGGTGTGCACCACCTCGGTGACGGTGTCGTGCCGACCCGCAACAGCCGCGCGGCCTCGCCCGGGACGCCGGGTCCCTGGGCGGCGACGACCCAGTCTGCGGTGACACCCTCGCGCGCCTGGGCCCGGCGGCGCCGCCTCGCCCGCGCGGGGCGGCCGGAGCACTGCGGTGGCCCGGCGTCTTGGGCGGGGGCTGACCCCACGCCGGCACGCGGCCGGCGGCGCTCGGTGGCCGGGCGCCCGCCGTCAGAAGCCCTCGCCCTCGAGGAACTCCGCTTCCTCGCCCTCTTCCTCCAGGGCCTGGCGGACGACGCGGAGGGCCATGCCCTCGGGGTAGCCCTTGCGGGCGAGCATGCCGGCCAGGCGCCGGAGCCGCTTGTCGCGCTCGAGGCCTCGGGTGGCCCGCAGCTTGCGGGCCACGAGTTCCCGGGCGGTCTCCTCCTCCTGCTCGGAGTCGAGCTGGGCGACGGCCTCGTCGATCAGCGTGGAGTCGACGCCCTTGGTGCGCAGTTCGCGGGCGAGTGCGCGGCGGGCGAGTCCCCGGCCGTGGTGCCGGGACTCCACCCAGGCTTCCGCGAACGCGCCGTCGTCGATGAGTCCGACCTCCTCGAACCGCGAGAGCACCTCCTCGGCCGCCTCCTCGGGGATGTCCCGCTTGCGCAGGGCGTCCGCGAGTTGCTTGCGGGTGCGCGGGGTCCCGGTGAGCAGGCGCAGACAGATCGCCCGCGCCCGCTCGACCGGGTCCCCCGAAGACTCCCCCCGCTCGGCCCTCGACGAGGTAGGGGCGCCTTCGTCCTCACCGGGCGGCTCCCCGAAGCCGCCCCGCCGGCGGCCGCGGCCGCGCCCACGGCCGCCACGTGATCCGGCGGGCCGCCCCGGGCCGTCGGCCTCGTTCGTGCCGTTCCCGTACGGCTCGCCGCGCGGGTGCCTGCCACCGCCCTCGTATCCGCCGAGTCCCCCGTTCCCTTCTCCGTCGCCCCCGTACCCGTCGTCGGCCGTGGCGGAGCCGATGTCGCCCCCGGTGCCCCTCCCCCGCGGGGCATCGGGGGTGGCGTACTCGTACTCGGCCCAGTCGGTTCGTCGTGTCACGGGTCAGCTCTTGGCTGCGGCGGCCTTGGGCTTGGTGGCCTTGGCAGCCGCGGGCGCCGTCTTGGCGGTGTCGTCGGCAGGGGCGGCGACCGCCGCGTCCGCACCCGGCTCGGCGGCGGGCTTCTCCGGCCGGACACCCACGCCCAGCTTCTCCTTGATCTTCTTCTCGATCTCGTTGGCCAGGTCGGGGTTGTCCTTCAGGAAGTTGCGCGCGTTCTCCTTGCCCTGGCCGAGCTGGTCGCCCTCGTACGTGTACCAGGCGCCGGCCTTGCGGACGAAGCCGTGCTCCACGCCCATGTCGATCAGGCCGCCCTCACGGCTGATGCCGTGGCCGTAGAGGATGTCGAACTCGGCCTGCTTGAAGGGCGGCGCGACCTTGTTCTTGACGACCTTGCAGCGGGTGCGGTTGCCGACCGCGTCCGTGCCGTCCTTCAGGGTCTCGATGCGGCGGATGTCGATGCGCACCGAGGCGTAGAACTTCAGCGCCCGGCCACCGGTCGTGGTCTCCGGGGAGCCGAACATCACACCGATCTTCTCGCGGAGCTGGTTGATGAAGATCGCGGTGGTCTTGGACTGGTTGAGCGCGCTGGTGATCTTCCGCAGCGCCTGGCTCATCAGACGGGCCTGCAGACCAACGTGACTGTCACCCATCTCGCCCTCGATCTCCGCACGCGGGACGAGCGCGGCCACGGAGTCGATGACGATGAGGTCGAGGGCGCCGGAGCGGACCAGCATGTCCACGATCTCCAGGGCCTGCTCACCGTTGTCGGGCTGGGAGAGGATCAGGTTGTCGATGTCGACGCCGAGCTTCTTCGCGTACTCGGGGTCGAGGGCGTGCTCCGCGTCCACGAACGCGACCTGGCCACCGGCCTTCTGGGCGTTGGCCACGGCGTGCAGGGTCAGCGTGGTCTTACCGGAGGACTCCGGTCCGTAGATCTCCACGACACGGCCGCGCGGCAGGCCACCGACGCCAAGGGCGACGTCGAGCGCGGTCGACCCGGTCGGGATGACCTCGATGGGCTCCATCGAGCGCTCGCCCATGCGCATGACAGCGCCCTTGCCGAATTGTCGTTCAATCTGTGCGAGCGCGGCGTCGAGCGCCTTCTCGCGGTCGGTTCCTGCCATGGGTTCCACCCGGTTTGCTTGAGTCGATCGCTTCACGTCAAAGACGCTAACGCCTGCCACTGACAATGCGCCCCGACGCAGGCTCGGCCTGTGGATAACCTGGGCACATACTCCAACCAAAGGGGACAAAATTCCCGTCCGGAGCCTTGCCTGAGCTTCCATAAGAATGGATGTTCGATTTTGGTGTCAAGCGCACCACGCGGGGCCGCGGAGGGCGTCCGGCGGTGCGGGCCGCTACGAGGGCTCCTGCGAGTCGGGCCGCCGTTCCCACAGCAGCCGCACGCGCGTGAAAGCGCCGGGACGGCCCGGATCCCGCCGGCGGTGTCCGTGCACCCGCGGATCGTCCGTGACGGTGTACCGCTTCACGTACGCCCCCAGGAAGGCCTGCAGAGTGGCGACCGCGGGGATGGCGATCAGCGCGCCGACCGCGCCGAGCAGCGCGGTGCCCGCGATCACCGAGCCGAAGGCGACGGCCGGATGGATGTCGACGGTCTTGGAGGTCAGCTTGGGCTGCAGCATGTAGTTCTCGAACTGCTGGTAGACCACGACGAAGACCAGCACCCACAGCGCGTACCAGGGGTTCACGGTGAACGCGATCAGCATCGGCAGCGCGCCCGCGAGATAGGTGCCGATGGTCGGGATGAACTGCGAGACCAGCCCCACCCAGACGCCGAGCACGGGCGCGTACGGCACGCCCAGCGCCTCGAGCAGGATGTAGTGCGCGATCCCGGAGATGAGCGCCATGAGGCCGCGCGAGTAGAGATAACCGCCCGTCTTGTCGACGGCGATCTCCCAGGCGCGCAGCACCTCGGCCTGGCGCGCGGGCGGCAGGACGGAGCAGAGGGCCCGGCGCAGCCTGGGGCCGTCGGCGGCGAAGTAGAACGAGAACAGCCCGACCGTCAGCAGTTGGAAGAGGCCGCCGAGCACCTGGGCGGACACGTCGAGCACGCCGGCCGCGCTGTTCTGGGCGTACTTGCGCAGCCAGTCGGAGTGCAGCAGACCCTCCTGGACGTCCACGCGTCTGAGCTCCATGTGGAACGTCTCGTTGATCCAGTTGATCACCGAGTCCAGATAGGCGGGGAAGCCCTCGACCATCTTGATGATCTGTCCCGCCAGCATCGACCCGAGCAGCGTGACGAAGCCCGCCGCGACGATCGTCAGGCCGAGGAAGACCAGGAAGGTGGCGAGGCCCCGGCGCATGCCGTGGGCGGCCATCCAGCTCACCGCGGGCTCTATGGCGAGCGCGAGGAAGAACGCGATCAGGATGTTGATCAGCAGTCCGGTCAGCTGGTGGAAGGCCCAGCTGCCCAGCTGGAACGAGGCGATGAGTGCGAGTGCGAGCACCATGGCACGCGGGAGCCAGCGGGGCATGCGGCGGCCGGGGCGCTCGGCGGCGCCGTCGTCGGCCGGGCGCCGGGCGGGCGGCGGCGTAGCGGTCGGGGAGGCTGCGTGCCGGACGGCCGGCTCATTGTCGTCAGTGGGTGCCACGCACCCAGTCTCGCCCACGCCACCGGCAGCCCACGGTCCGCCCGAAGTCCTCGTGTCGGCTCAGTGCCTCTCCCCGGGCACGTTCATGACCGAGCAGACCACGCGCCACACGTCCTTGGCATCCCAGCCGGCGTTCAGCGCCTCGTGCACCGTGCGCCCGCCCAGCTCCGTCATCACATGATCGCGCGCGAAGGTGTCGGCGTACCCCGGACCGAAGTGTTCCGCCATCCGCTGCCAGAAGACCGTCAACCGCATGACTCCAGTATCCCGCCCCCGGGGGTGGGGCCCGCCGGCAGGCGCCCGCCGAGAGCCTTTCCGTCCTACGGTCTGTCGCATGGCCGAATCAGGAGCTTCCCCACTCCGTCCAAAGCCCCCGGCGCGCTCCCCGCTCTTCCGCGCCGAACAGTTCGTCTGGCTCACCGCGCGCGTGCTGGAGCAGCGGCTCTTCGCGTACCACTTCCTGAACGGCGCCGCCGAGCCGGTGGAGGCCGCGCTGAACGCCTACCGCAACGAGGACGGCGGCTACGGCCACGCGCTGGAACCAGATCTGCGCGGACCCGTGAGCCGGCCCCTGCACACCGCTCGCGCGCTGGGCGTCCTGGACGCCATCGGGCGCTGCGGCGGGCAGCGGGTGGAGCGGGTGTGCCGTCATCTGACCGCCGTCTCGACGGCGGACGGCGCGCTGCCGGCGGTCGATCCCGGCCAGCGCGGCTACCCGGTGGCACCGTTCGTCCCGGTCGTGGACGACCCGCCCAGCGAACTGCTCACCACCGGCCCCGTGGTGGGGCTGCTGCATCGCAACGAGGTGTGGCACGCGTGGCTGTTCCGGGCCACCGACTTCTGCTGGCAGGCAGTGGAGTCCCTGCGGAGGTCCCACCCCTACGAGGTGCAGGCCGCGGTGGCCTTCCTGGACTCCGTCCCGGACCGTCCGCGCGCGGAGGCGGCGGCCGACCGGCTCGGCCGCCTGGTGCGCGAACAGCGGCTGGCGGCACTGGATCCGGACCGGCTCGACGCGTACCCGGTCGCGCCCGGGTACGCCTCCGGGGAGCACCACTTCCCGCACGACTTCGCGAGGAGCCCGCGGTCAGTCGCGCGCGCGTGGTTCACGGAAGAGGAGATGACGCGCTCCCTGGACTACCTCGCCGGAGCGCAGCAGGAGGACGGCGGCTGGCCCGTCCGCCGGCGCCAGTGGGCACCGGCCCCGACGCTGGAGGCGCGGCCCGTGGTGACGATCGAGGCGCTGCGCACCCTCAGGGCATACGGCCGCTACGTGGGTTGAGCCGCGCTCAGCCGCCGATCGCCCGCACCCCCGCGGTCACCACCACCGCGGCGGCGACGACCAGCAGGAAGGGCGCGCGCAGCACCAGCGCCACGGCGGCGGCGCCGAGCCCCGCCGCCCTGGCGTCCAGCACCAGGGCGTGCCCGTAGGCGAACGTCTGCTGGGCCGTGAGCGCGGCCAGCAGGGCGACGGGCAGCAGGGCGGCGAGCCGCCGGACGAGCGGCCGCTCCATGGCGCCCGCGGGCACGAGCAGTCCGGCGAGCTTGACGGCGTAGCAGCCGAGGACGGTCAGGCCGATCGCTATCCAGGTGTTCACCGGCCCTCCTCCGTTCCGTCAGGTGCGCTCCGCCGGGTGCGTCCGATGCGCCGGCCCTCGACGAAGAGCGCGACCGGCGCCGCCAGCGCGGCCACCAGGACCGGTACGCCGGCCGGCAGGACGGGCAGCAGGCCGAGGCCCAGGAGAACCGCGAGGCCCGCGACCGCACGTTCGGTGCGCGTCTTCAGCATGGGGGCGAGCAGGGCCAGGAAGACGGCGGGCCCGGCCGCGTCCAGCCCCCAGGCGTCGGTGTCCCCGATGGCCTTCGCGCCCAGCGCGCCGAGCAGCGTGGTGAGGTTCCACAGCAGGTACAGGCTGAGCCCGGTCACGGTGAAGCCGATCCGCGCGGCACGCCGGGTCGGCTGGGCCAGGGTCACGGCCGTGGTCTCGTCGATCACCCACTGGGCGGCGAACGGCCGCAGCGCGCGCGGGACGGCCAGCAGCTGCGACAGGCGCAGCCCGTAGAAGGCGTTGCGCACGCCCAGGAAGAAGGCGCCGGCGGCGGCCGTGAACGGGCTGCCGCCCGCGGCGAGCGCGCCCACCAGGGCGAACTGCGAGGCGCCGGTGAAGACCAGGAGGCTGAGCGCGCAGGTCTGGAGGAGTCCGAGTCCGCTGCCGGCCGAGGTCACCCCGAAGGCGAACCCGGACAGCCCCACCGCGACGCCGACGCCCAGGGCGTCCCGTACGACGGCGGCATCGGGCTTGGCGGTGCCTTCGGCGGACATGTCCGCGAGTGCTGTCTGTTGTGCCACGCCCCGGACGGTACGTCCGTGCCTCAGCCCGCGTCTTGTACGTTCTTGCGCTCGCGCTGGTAGGCGCCCGGGGGCACGCCGACGATGCGGGCGAAGTGCCGGTTGAGGTGGGGCTGGTCGCTGAAGCCGACGGCGACGGCCGCCTCGGCGGGTGCGGTTCCCGTATCGAGCAGCAGCCGCGCGCGGCGCACGCGCGCGTCGGTCAGCCAGGTGTGCGGCGGCATCCCGTAGGCGTCGCGGAACGCCCGCAGCAGAGCGAACGGGCTGGTCCCGAGGTCGGCGGCCAGGCGCTCCAGGGTCGGCGGCGCGGCCATCTCCTCCTCCAGCACGCCACGCGCGCGTGCCGCGATCCGGGCGCCGGCCGTCCGGCGCGGCCGCTGCGGCAGCGAGCCGCCGTTGAGCCGCAGCAGCCGGGTCACGACCACTCGCAGCAGGGTGTCGGCGGCCAGCGCGTTGCCCTCCTCGGCGGCGCGCAGCACCTGGTGGACCAGGCGGACGGTGTACGGATCGTCGAGGACCGGGCCGACGAAGCCGGGGGTACCGCGGATCGTGGTGGTCTCGGCCGCGATCCCGGCCACCACCTCGGGCGACGGATAGACCGCGCCGTAGCGCCAGCCCTCGGGGACACCGGCCCGGCCCGTGTGCGGGGTGTCCGGGTTGACCAGCGCGAGGGCGCCCGCGCCCGCCGACACGTCGGAGCCCCGGTGGTGGAAGACCTCGACGCCGTCGGCGATGGCCGCGATCACGAAGTTCTCGTGGGTGTGCCGGACGAAGGTCTTGTGGATGTACCGGGCACGCAGCAGGTCGACACCGGGCAGCTGCTCGTACCGCCAGTGCCGTGCCCGCTCCGCCGAACCCGCCATACCTCCATTCTCCGCCAGGCCGGCGGGCCCCGGTCCGCGGGCGGCTCACGCCCGGGCCCGCCCCTTTCGCCCAGGTCAGCCCGATTGTCAGTGGCCGGGTGCAGGATGGAGGGCATGGTCAGCTCCGCACACCGAGCCCTCGACGGCTTCTCGCCCGCGACCCGCGGCTGGTTCACGGGGGCGTTCTCCGCGCCCACCGCGGCCCAGGCGGGCGCCTGGCAGGCCATCGGCGCGGGCTCGGACGTGCTGGTGGTGGCCCCCACCGGCTCGGGCAAGACGCTGGCCGCGTTCCTCGCCGCGCTGGACCAGCTGGCCTCGACACCTCCTCCGGCCGACCCGAAGAAGCGCTGCCGGGTGCTGTACGTGTCCCCGCTGAAGGCACTCGCGGTCGACGTCGAGCGGAACCTGCGCAGCCCGTTGACCGGCATCCGCCAGGAGTCCGTGCGCCTCGGCCGGCCCGAGCCCGAGGTGAAGGTCGGCATCCGTTCCGGCGACACCCCGGCCGCCGAGCGCCGCGCCCTGTCCACGCGCCCGCCGGACATCCTGATCACGACCCCCGAGTCGCTGTTCCTGATGCTGACCTCGGCCACGCGCGACGCGCTGACGGGCATCGAGACGGTGATCCTGGACGAGGTGCACGCGGTCGCGGGCACCAAGCGCGGCGCTCACCTCGCGCTGTCCCTGGAACGGCTGGACGAACTGCTGCCGAGGCCCGCCCGCCGGATCGGGCTGTCGGCGACGGTGCGTCCGGTGGACGAGGTGGCCCGCTATCTCTCGCCCCGCCGCAAGGTGGAGATCGTCCAGCCGGAGTCCGGCAAGGAGTTCGACCTGTCCGTGGTCGTCCCGGTGGAGGACATGGGCGAGCTGGGCGGCTCCCCGCCGGCCGACAGCGGCGACGGGGCCGAGCGGCCCTCCATCTGGCCGCACGTCGAGGAGCGGATCACCGACCTGGTGCAGGCACACCGGTCCACGATCGTGTTCGCGAACTCGCGACGCCTGGCCGAGCGGCTGTGCAACCGGCTCAACGAGATCGCCTACGAGCGGGCGACCGGCGAGTCCCTGGACGAGCATCACTCGCCGGCCGAGCTGATGGGCGGTTCGGGGGCGGCCCACGGCGCACCCCCGGTGATCGCCCGCGCGCACCACGGCTCGGTCTCCAAGGAGCAGCGCGCGCTCGTCGAGGAGGACCTGAAGGCGGGCCGGCTGCCCGCCGTGGTCGCCACCTCCAGTCTGGAGCTGGGCATCGACATGGGCGCGGTCGACCTCGTCGTCCAGGTGGAGTCCCCGCCCTCGGTGGCCTCCGGGCTCCAGCGCGTCGGCCGGGCCGGCCACCAGGTGGGCGCCGTCTCCACCGGCGTGGTCTTCCCCAAGTACCGGGGCGACCTGGTCCAGTCCGCCGTGGTCACCGAGCGGATGCGCTCCGGCTCCATCGAGTCCCTGCGGGTCCCCGCCAACCCGCTGGACGTGCTCGCCCAGCAGCTCGTCGCCATGACGGCGCTGGACACCTGGCAGTTCGACGACCTGCTGACCATGATCCGCCGCGCGGCTCCCTTCGCCTCGCTCCCCGAGTCGGCGTTCACCGCGACCCTGGACATGCTCGCGGGCCGCTATCCGTCCGACGCGTTCGCGGAGCTGCGCCCGCGCGTGGTGTGGGACCGCGTGGCCGGCACGATCACCGGCCGCCCGGGCGCCCAGCGTCTCGCGGTCACGTCCGGCGGCACGATCCCCGACCGGGGCCTCTTCGGGGTCTTCCTCGCCGGTTCCGACCCCAAGAAGGGCGGCGGCCGGGTCGGCGAGCTCGACGAGGAGATGGTGTACGAGTCCCGGGTGGGGGACGTCTTCACGCTGGGCACCAGTTCGTGGCGCATCGAGGACATCACGCGCGACCGTGTCCTGGTCTCGCCCGCGCCGGGTGTGCCGGGCCGGCTGCCCTTCTGGAAGGGCGACCAGCTGGGCCGTCCGCTCGAACTGGGCCGTGCGGTGGGCGCGTTCCTACGCGAGATGGGCTCGCTGTCGAAGGACGACGCCCGGCAGCGCCTGCTCAGCGCGGGCCTGGACGCCTGGGCGGTGGACAACGTCCTGTCCTACCTGAGCGAACAGCGCGAGGCCTGCGGGCATGTCCCGGACGACCGCACGATCGTGGTCGAGCGCTTCCGCGACGAGCTGGGCGACTGGCGGGTCGTCGTCCACTCCCCCTTCGGCGCTCAGGTCCACGCCCCCTGGGCCCTCGCCCTGGGCGCCCGTCTGTCCGAGCGGTACGGCATGGACGCGCAGGTCATGCACGCCGACGACGGCATCGTGCTGCGCCTGCCGGACGCCGACCTGATGGGCCTGGACCTGCTCGACCAGGAACCGATGAAGGGCGGCGCCGAGTACGACAGCGAGCAGGCCCCGATCGGCGCCGCGGACGTCGCCTTCGACAAGGGCGAGGTCGACCAGATCGTCACCGACCAGGTCGGCAGCTCCGCCCTGTTCGCCTCCCGGTTCCGCGAATGCGCCGCCCGCGCGCTGCTGCTGCCGCGCCGCAGCCCGGGAAAGCGCACCCCGCTGTGGCAACAGCGCCAGCGGGCCGCCCAACTGCTCCAGGTGGCGAGCGAGTTCGGCTCGTTCCCGATCGTCCTGGAGGCGATCCGCGAATGCCTACAGGACGTCTTCGACGTCCCCGGCCTCGTCGAGCTGATGGGCGACATCGAGTCCCGCAAGGTCCGCCTGGTCGAGGTCACCACCCCCGAGCCCTCCCCCTTCGCCCGCTCCCTCCTCTTCGGCTACGTCGCCCAGTTCCTCTACGAGGGCGACTCGCCGCTCGCCGAGCGCCGCGCGGCCGCGCTCTCCCTGGACTCCCGGCTGCTGGCCGAGCTGCTGGGGCAGGCGGAGCTGCGCGAACTGCTCGACGCCGACGTGCTGACCGAGCTGGAGCGCGAGCTGCGGTGGCTGACGGAGGACCGCCGGGTCAAGGACGTCGAGGGGGTCGCCGACCTCCTGCGGCTGCTCGGCCCGCTGACCGACGCCGAGCTGGCCGAACGGGGCGCCGAGCCGCAGTGGGCGCGGGAGCTGACCGCCGCCCGCCGGGCCATCCGGGTGCGCATCGCCGGCACCGACCACTGGGCGGCCGTGGAGGACGCGGGCCGCCTGCGGGACGCCCTCGGCACGGCGCTGCCCGTGGGCGTCCCCGAGGCCTTCACGGAACCGGTCAAGGACCCGCTCGGCGACCTCCTCGCGCGGTACGCCCGCACCCACGGCCCCTTCACGTCGGCCACGGCGGCGGCCCGCTTCGGTCTGGGCGTGGCGGTCACCGAGGGCGCCCTGCAGCGGCTGGCCGCGGCCGGCCGTGTCGTCCAGGGCGAGTTCCACCCGGCGGGCATCGGCCAGGAGTGGTGCGACGCGGCCGTACTGCGCCGGCTGCGCCGCCGTTCCCTGGCAGCCCTGCGTCACGAGCTGGAGCCCGTGCCACCCGCCGCGCTAGCCCAGTTCCTGCCGCAGTGGCAGCACATCGGCAAGGGCTACGAGCTGCGCGGCGTCGACGGACTGGTGCGTGCCATCGAGCAGTTGCAGGGCGCCTCCGTGCCCGCCTCGGCGCTGGAGAAGCTGGTCCTGCCCTCACGCGTCGCCGGTTACACGCCCTCGATGCTCGACGAACTCACCGCGGCCGGCGAGGTCGTGTGGGCCGGGGCGGGCGCCCTGCCCGGCAAGGACGGCTGGGTCTCCTTGTACATGGCGGACGCGGCCCCGCTGCTGCTGCCCCAGCCGCACCCACTCGAGCTGACGGCACTTCACCAGTCGGTGCTGGACACCCTTTCCGGCGGCTACGGCCTGTTCTTCCGCCAGATCGCCGACCAGGTGCGCGCCACCACGCACCCCGAGGCCGGCGATCCCCAACTGGCCGACGCCCTGTGGGATCTGGCCTGGTCGGGACGGCTCACCAACGACACCCTCACCCCGATGCGTGCCCTGCTCGGCTCCGGCCGTACCGCGGGCTCGACGGCCCACCGCGCCAAGCGCACCGTCCCGCGCGGCCGTTACGGCTCCCTGACCGCCGCGGCCCGCGCCGCCTCGCGCACCGGCCCGCCGACGGTGGCCGGCCGCTGGTCCCTCCTTCCCGCGTCGGAACCGGACGCCACGGTGCGCGCGCACGCGCTGGCCCGCACCCTCCTCGACCGGCACGGCGTGGTCACCCGGGGAGCGGTGGCCGCCGAGGGCGTCGAGGGCGGCTTCTCCGCGGTGTATCGCGTGCTGTCCGCCTTCGAGGACAGCGGGCAGGCCAGGCGGGGTTATGTGGTCGAGGGGCTGGGCGCCGCCCAGTTCGCGATGGACGGCGCGGTCGACCGCCTCCGCGCGGCCTTCAACGCCCGCGAACGCGGCCAGGGCCTGCCCAACGGCTTCGGCGGCGACCCCGGCACCTCGCCCTTCCCCGCCGACGGGCACGCCGTCCCGGACCGGAACACCGCCGGTCACACCACTCCTGGCGGCTTCCAACAGGCCGACGGCGGACTGGCTCATCCGGGCCTCGACGGCGACTTCACCTGGCCGCCGGACGAAGCGGCACGGCCGGGTGACGGCGGCTTCTCCTGGCCACCCGAGAACAACAGCCCCGCCGCCGACGAGTACGTCTCCCCGCGCGACCGCACGGCAGACCCCTTCACCACCCCTGGCTACGGCGGCCCCAGAGGCGGCACTTCCGCTTACGGCCCGTACGGGAACCGCGACTTCGGCGACCGCCGCGGTCGGCCCGACTCCCCCGACCCGCGCGCCGCCGTCCTCGCCGCGGCCGACCCCGCCAGCGCCTACGGCGCGGCCCTTCCCTGGCCCGAACCGCCGACCGGAGCAGGACACAAGCCGGGCCGCAAGGCCGGTTCGCTCGTGGTGCTGGTGGAGGGCGAGCTGACGCTGTACATGGAACGCGGCGGCAAGACTTTGCTGGCCTGGCCCGCCGACCCGGACGCGGCCGCCGGCGACGACCCGCGCCTGCGCACCGCCGCCCAGGCCCTGGCCTCGGCCGCCCGCGCGGGCTCCCTCGGCACGATCACGGTCGAGCGGATCAACGGCGCCCAGGCCCTGACCTCTCCCCTGGGCGCCCTGCTGGAAGGAGTTGGATTCATCGCGACCCCGCGCGGCCTGCGCCTGCGCGCCTGAACACGACAGCCGTCACGACCCGCGCGCACCACCACACATCACCCGTCCGTGGCACCCTTGACGCATGCCCGAAGGTGACACGGTCTGGCAGGCCGCGAAGCGGCTGCACGAGGCCCTCGCGGGCAAGGTGCTGATCCGCAGCGACTTCCGGGTACCGCAGTACGCGACGGTCGACCTCACCGGCCGCGCGGTGCTGAGCACGATCGCGCGCGGCAAGCACCTGCTCACCCGCTTCGAGGGCGGCCTGACCCTGCACACGCATCTGCGCATGGAGGGCGCCTGGAAGGTGTTCGGCACCGGCGAGCGCTGGCGCGGCGGCCCGGCCCACCAGATCCGGGTCATCCTCGGCACCACCGACCGCACGGCCGTCGGCTACCGCCTCCCGCTGCTGGAGCTCCTGCGCACCGGCGAGGAGGAGCAGGCCGTCGGCCACCTCGGCCCCGACCTGCTCGGCCCGGACTGGAACCCCGAGCTCGCCCTCACCAACCTGCTCGCCGACCCCGGCCGCCCTCTCGGCGAGGCCCTGCTCGACCAGCGCAATCTGGCCGGCATCGGCAACGTCTACAAGTGCGAGCTCTGCTTCCTGCTCGGCGCGACCCCCTGGCTGCCGGTCGGCGCCCTGCCGGCGGACCGTGCCGCCAAGCTGATCGGACTCGCCAGGAAGCTGCTGGAGAGCAATCGCGACCGCCCGGTCCGGCAGACCACGGGCCTGCACCGGCAGGATCTCTTCGTGTATGGCCGCGCCCCGCGTCCGTGCCTGCGCTGCCGCACCTCGATCCGGGTCGCCGACCAGGGCGACGGCTACCAGGAACGCCCCACCTACTGGTGCCCGAACTGCCAGGCGGGCCCGGCGCCGGCGCGGGGCACAGCCCAGGCTTGGCGTGAGCGCTATCCCCGCCGGTCGCCGTCCAACTGATCGACGCTCCGTCAGAAACGCCCGTCACCGAGGTCGGCCGGTGCGGCATCCCGATCGGCGCCGTCGCGCCGGACCTGATCCGCGCCCCCCGAACAGGGGCCCGTCGCTGCCGTGATGACACTCCCCGCACGCCAGGCGGCCGTCCACCGTCCCGCCGCCACGGCGTCCGCCGCCCGTCCCTTGGACACGCAGTGCACCGGCAGAACGCTGAGCCCCCAGCCACCGATGGCGACGGCTCCTTCGAGCAGGCCCGCGCCCTGCCCCAGGGCGATCCGGAGTATGGCCCACCACCACACGGCGCCCAGCCCGAGAGCGGTTCCCCAGCGCACCACCCGCCTCACCATGGCCGCCACCTCCAGCCGGACGCCGGAGCACCGCCCGACCCGCGCGGGAGGCGCACCGAGGGCTCACTGACGCAAGGACACCGGACAGGCGATCCGCCGCGGAGTGACCGGCCCAGGGCGGCTCCTCACGCGTTCTCCGCCTGGAACATCCAGTGGTGCTTCTCCAGGTCGGCGGTGATCCCGATGAAGATGTCCTGGGAGACCGGATCGGGCTCGCCGGTCGCCGCCACCCGCTCGCGCATCCGCGTGATCACCGCGCCCAGCGCGCCGACCATCGCCCGGATCGCGTCGGCGTCCTTGATCCAGCCGGCCGGAGTGGTGCCGATGCCGCTGCTGGCGGCGACCGTGGGCGCGCGGCCGTCCGGTGGGACGCCGAGGGCCGAGGCCCGCTCGGCCACCGTGTCGGAGTGCGTGCGCGCGGAGGCGACGACCTCGTCGAGCTGGAGGTGGATGGACCGGAAGCGGGGCCCGACGACGTTCCAGTGGATCTGCTTGGCGACCAGCGAGAGGTCGACCAGGTCCACCAGGGCGCCCTGCAAGGCCTCGGACACGGTCTTCAGCGCCTCGTCGGGCAGCGGGCTCTTCACGACGTACATCCGCTTCCTCCGGTGGGTTCGGCTCCGGTCACGTCACCTCCACGATGACCGCCGCACCGGGTACCGGCAAACGGGCGCAGTCACGGACGCGGACCACGCGGACAGAACAAAGCCCCGGCCGGGCTTCCCAGGGTCTGCCTGGAGAGGCCCGGTCAGGGCTTCACACGTATCGGGTGGTCAGGCCGTGCTCGCGGACATCACGCGGCGACCACGTCCACCGCCTCGGCGGGCGCCTTGATGGTCACCCGTTCCGGTGGCACACCGGTCACCGACACGGGACCCAGCATCGGACGGACCGGCGTGGGCACAGGCTCGGTGGCCGCGGCGGACTGGGCCAGTTCCGCGAGCGCCAGCTCGTCGCTCACTTCCCGCATGAGTTCCGACATCCGTACGTCCAGCGCGTCGCAGATGGCGGAGAGCAGCTCGGAGGAAGCCTCCTTCTGCCCCCGCTCCACCTCGGAGAGATAGCCGAGTGAGACTCGGGCGGACGAGGAGACTTCGCGCAGAGTACGGCCCTGGCGTTGGCGCTGCCGACGCAGCACGTCACCCAGCAGGCGACGGAGCAGAATCATCGGTGGCTCCCTCCTCGGACCGCGTAGCCGCATCCTTCTCGCCCCACCGTACCGCCTTGCGCCGCGGCCGTGCGGGGAGCGATGTCGTGTTCACTCAGGGCTGCAAACATCAAAACCCCCCGTTCCGTTCCGTATCCTGTGCCCGCTCATTCCCGGTCTGTTCGCCCGCAAGCTCCTTCAGAAGCAGTGCGAGTACGCTCCGTACACTCTCCATACGAATTTCCGCACGGTCGCCGTTCAACCGCAGCGCCTCCACTTTTCCGCGACCGGCAGAACCCGGGCGAGTGGTGAGCGGCCCGTCGACGGCGACGAAGACCGTTCCCACGGGCTGGCCGTCCTGTGGGTCGGGCCCGGCGACTCCGGTCGTCGCGAGGCCCCAGTCGGCACCCAAAGCCCTGCGTATCCCGGCCGCCATCTCTGCCGCCACCTGCGGATCCACCGCTCCGCGCTCCGCCAGCAGGGTGGCGTCGACCCCCAGCAGTTCCCGCTTCAGCTCGGTGGCGTAGGCGGTGACCGAACCGCGGAAGACCTTGGAGGCCCCGGGGACGGCCGTGATCTCCGCCGCCACCATTCCACCGGTGAGCGACTCCGCGACGGCGAGGCTCTCGCCCCTCACGGTCAGTAGTCGGACCAGTTCGGTGGCCGGGGAACTCACGCTTCCTTCTCCTCCAACGCCGCCGCGCGCTCGGCGATTCCCCGCCGGCGCAGCACAATGGCCTGTCTCACGTAGTCGAGGCCGGTGACGACGGTGAGCACGACCGCCACGGCCATCACCCAGAACCTCAGGGTGGCCAGCCACCCCGTCAGCGCCAGGACGTACATCCCGACGGCGACGCCCTGGATGAGCGTCTTGAGCTTGCCGCCCCGGCTCGCGGGGATCACGCCGTAGCGAATGACGAGAAAACGCAGCAGTGTGATGCCGAGTTCCCGGCCCAGGATCACGATGGTGACCCACCACGGCAGATCGCCCAGGGCCGACAGACAGATGAGCGCCGCACCCATGATCGCCTTGTCGGCGATGGGGTCGGCGATCTTCCCGAAGTCGGTGACCAGGTTGTAGGTGCGCGCCAGATGCCCGTCGAAGAGGTCGGTGATCATGGCGACGGCGAAGGCCGCCCAGGCGAGCGAGCGCCAAGCCGGGTCGTAGCCGCCGTCCGCCAGCATCAGCGCCACGAAGCCGGGCACCAGGAGCAGCCGCAGCATCGTCAGCAGATTGGCGACGTTCCACACGCTGGCCTGGTTGACGGCCGCCGCGGTCAGTTTCCCACCGCGTGCGGGACGCGCACCGCCCTCCGGGCCGGGGGCCGGAGCGGGAGAACGGGCAACGGAGCCGGAGACCTCGGAAGCAGCGCCGTCGGCAGCGGCGGCCGAACCCCGGGCGCCCTGCGCACCGGTGGAGCCGCCCGCGGCGGATGCCGGGACTCCGGTCATCTGCCCGCCTCCTCACTGCACGACGGCGAGCCCGCCAGCGGCTCGGCGACCAGGTCGACACCTTCCGTGCCGACCACCTTCGCCTCGACCATACGTCCCACCCTCAGGCCCTCGCCGCTCGTGAGCAGCACCTGGCCGTCGGTCTCCGGGGCCTGGTGCGCGGCCCGGCCGTACACCCCGTCCTCCCCGTCGACGGACTCCACGAGGACGTGCACGGTCTCCCCGAGGCGCTCCTCGGCGCGCTGGGAGACGAGTTCCTCGGCCAGCCGGGAGACGCGGGCGAGGCGCTCGGCGACGACGTCCTCGTCGAGCTTGTCGTCGTACGTGGCCGCCTCCGTGCCCTCCTCGTCGGAGTAGCCGAAGACACCGATGGCGTCCAGGCGGGCGCCGTTGAGGAAGCGCTCCAGTTCGGCCAGGTCGGCCTCGCTCTCGCCGGGGAAGCCGACGATGAAGTTGGAGCGCACGCCGGCCTGCGGGGCCTTGCCGCGGATGGTGTCCAGCAGCTCCAGGAAGCGGTCGGTGTCGCCGAAGCGGCGCATGGCGCGCAGCACGCCGGGCGCGGAGTGCTGGAAGGACAGGTCGAAGTAGGGGACGACCTTCGGGGTGGAGGTCAGGACGTCGATCAGGCCGGGGCGCATCTCGGCCGGCTGCAGGTAGCTCACGCGGACCCGCTCGAGGCCGTCGACCTCCGCCAGCTCGGGCAGCAGGGACTCCAGCAGGCGGATGTCGCCCAGGTCCTTGCCGTAGGAGGTGTTGTTCTCGGAGACCAGCATGATCTCCTTCACCCCCTGCTCGGCCAGCCAGCGGGTCTCGTTCAGCACGTCGCTCGGGCGGCGGGAGATGAAGGAACCGCGGAAGGAGGGGATGGCGCAGAAGGAGCAGCGCCGGTCGCAGCCGGAGGCGAGCTTGACCGAGGCGACCGGCGAACCGTCCAGACGGCGGCGCAGGGGCGCGCGGGGGCCGGAGGCGGGCGAGACGCCCTCCGGGAGGTCGGCCGGGCCGTGGCCGGGCAGCGCCACGGCGGCGGCGGAATCCTGCCGCTCGGCGGGGCTGATCGGCAGCAGCTTGCGGCGGTCGCGCGGGGTGTGCGCGGCGTGGACGCCGCCGGAGAGGATGGTCTGCAGGCGGTCGGAGATGTCGGCGTAGTCGTCGAAGCCGAGCACGCCGTCGGCCTCGGGCAGCGCCGCGGCCAGTTCGTTGCCGTACCGCTCGGCCATGCAGCCCACCGCCACCACGGCCTGGGTTCTGCCATGGTCCTTGAGGTCGTTGGCCTCCAGAAGGGCGTCGACGGAGTCCTTCTTGGCGGCCTCGACGAAACCACAGGTGTTGACCACGGCGACATCGGCGTCCGCGGCGTCCTCGACGAGCTGCCAGCCGTCCGCCTCCAAACGGCCTGCGAGCTCCTCCGAGTCCACCTCGTTACGGGCGCAGCCAAGAGTGACGAGTGCGACGGTACGGCGTTCAGGCATGGGCTCAAGACTACTTTGTCTGGCTGACACCCCACGTCGACGGGGTTGGCCGATCTTGGCCAACCCCGTCACATCCGTGCCCCGTCTGCGCTTATCCGGCCTCGGGGTCGCCCTTCGTGTACGTGAGACGCTCCACGGCGCCCGGCCGGAAGTCGTCCTCGATCTTCTTGCCGTTGACGTACAGCTCGATCGCGCCGGCGTCACCGAGGATCAGATTGATCTTGGAGCTGTCCTGGAAGGTCTTGGACTCGCCCTTCTTCAGCAGCCCGTCGAAGAGCATCCGGCCGTTGTGGTCCTTGGCGGAGATCCAGCTGCGCCCGTTCGGCGCGCTGACCTGGACGGTGACCTTGTCCTGCGGCGCGGCGGCGATGGCACTGTCGGACGGCTCGGACGACGGCGCGGCGGGCTTGTCCTTCTTGGGCGTGGGCGAGGACGACTTGCCGGGCTTGGGCGAGGCCCCCTCGGCGACCTGCGACTTGGCGTCGTTACCGCCGTCACCGCCCTTGAACGCGGTGAACCCGACGAAACCGACGACGGCGACGATCGCGGCGACCATGGCAGCGGTCCAGTTGGGCCCCCGGCGCTCGGGGCGGATGCGTTCCGCCTCGAACATCGGCGCGGCCGGGGTGGGCGCGGGCCGCCCGCCGTGCTCGGCGTCGTACTGCGCGATCAACGGGGCGGGGTCGACACGCACGGCCCTGGCCAGCGTGCGGATGTGCCCGCGCGCGTACACGTCACCGCCGCAGGGGGCGAAGTCGTCCGCCTCGATGGCGTGCACGATGGCGATACGGACACGAGTGGCGCTGCTGACGTCGTCGACCGTGAGGCCGGCCGCGATGCGCGCCTGCCGCAGGGCACGGCCGACGGAGGGACGGGCTTCCTCGGACACGTCGTGGAACGGACGCTCGTCTTCAGGGGAGTTGCCGATGGACACGGGGGCGCCTTTCGAGCGTGTGAGCCACCTGTGCTGGAGGTTCAGTCTAGGCGGGTACGAAAGGGTGGGGCGACCGGGCGGAGGGGCTTTGTACGCCATCGGTATGGCCCGACAACCCGATGGTGGGACAGACACATACCCCAGGACGGGATCCGCACCGGTCCTTTCGCTCAACTTGACGTACAGCGAGGGGAAACGGTTGCTCGCCGCTCCCTAACGGGTGGATCACGGCGCTGCCGCCACCCGGCGTAACCCCGACACGCCAGGCGGCCCGCTGTCCTACCCGTCCGTCTCCCCACGGATCACCGCGAGTACGCCGTCCAGCTCGTCGGGTTTCACGAGAACGTCACGCGCCTTCGAACCCTCGCTCGGTCCCACGATGTTGCGGGACTCCATCAGGTCCATGAGCCGTCCCGCCTTGGCGAAGCCGACCCGGAGCTTGCGCTGCAGCATGGACGTCGACCCGAACTGGGTGGAGACGACCAGCTCGGCCGCCTGGCACAGCAGGTCGAGGTCGTCGCCGATGTCCTCGTCGATGTCCTTCTTCTGCTTGGTGCCCACGGTGACGTCGTCGCGGAAGACGGGCGCCATCTGGTCCTTGCAGTGCTGCACGACGAGCGCGACCTCGGCCTCGGTCACGAACGCGCCCTGCATACGCGTGGGCTTGTTCGCGCCCATCGGCAGGAAGAGGCCGTCGCCCTTGCCGATCAGCTTCTCGGCGCCGGGCTGGTCGAGGATGACCCGGGAGTCGGCGAGCGAGGAGGTGGCGAACGCCAGCCGGGAGGGCACGTTCGCCTTGATCAGGCCGGTGACCACGTCCACCGACGGGCGCTGGGTGGCGAGCACCAGGTGGATGCCGGCCGCGCGCGCGAGCTGCGTGATGCGCACGATGGAGTCCTCGACGTCCCGCGGGGCGACCATCATCAGGTCGGCCAGCTCGTCCACGATCACCAGCAGGTACGGGTACGGCTGGAGCTCGCGCTCGCTGCCCTCCGGCGGCTTGACCTTGCCCTCGCGGACGGCTCGGTTGAAGTCGTCGATGTGCCGGTAGCCGTAGGCGGCGAGGTCGTCGTAGCGCAGGTCCATCTCGCGCACCACCCACTGCAGGGCCTCGGCGGCCCGCTTGGGGTTGGTGATGATCGGCGTGATCAGATGCGGGATGCCCTCGTAGGCGGTCAGTTCCACGCGCTTGGGGTCGACGAGGATCATCCGGACGTCCTCCGGGGTCGCCCGCATCATGACCGAGGTGATCAGGCAGTTGATGCAGGACGACTTGCCGGAGCCGGTGGCGCCCGCGACCAGCATGTGCGGCATCTTCGCCAGCGAGTGCATCACGTACCCGCCCTCGACGTCCTTGCCGAAGGCGACCAGCATCGGGTCGTCGTCCTCGGCGGACTCCGCGAGGCGCAGCACGTCACCGAGGTTGACCATCTCCCGGTCGGTGTTCGGGATCTCGATGCCGACCGCCGACTTGCCGGGGATGGGGCTGATGATCCGCACATCGGGGCTGGCGACGGCGTACGCGATGTTCTTCGTCAGCGCGGTGATCCGCTCGACCTTCACTGCGGGGCCGAGCTCGACCTCGTAGCGGGTGACCGTCGGACCGCGGGTGAAGCCGGTGACGGCCGCGTCGACCTTGAACTCGGTGAAGACCTGGGTGAGCGAGGCGACGACCGCGTCGTTGGCGGCGCTCCGCACCTTGCCGGGGCCGCCCCGGGTGAGCAGGTCGAGCGACGGCAGCGCGTAGGTGATGTCGCCGGACAGCTGGAGCTGCTCCGCGCGCGCGGGCAGGTCGCGGGGCTCGTCAGGGGCTTTCTTGGTCAGGTCGGGGACGCCGCCGGTGGGCGTCTCCTGCTTGGGGCGGGCGGCCGGGACCGGCGTCGGGACCGGCACCCGGTCCGGCGCGGGCACGGGCGTGGGCACCGGGGTGGTGTCCTCGCGCTCGCCCACGCTCACGCCCTGGGTGAGGTCGGCGACGACCGGGGACGGCGGCATGCCGTGCATGACGGCACCGTCGAGCGCGGCCGCGGCGGCCGACGCGACGTCCACGGCGTCCATCCGGCGCCGCGGATCGGGTTGCGGCACCGCGGAGCGCCTCGGGCGGCCGCGGCGCTGCGAGAGCGCGTCCTCCTCGGCTTCCTCGGGGTCGTACGCCTGTGGGGCGCTCCGGCGCCCGCGGGGGCGCGCGGGCAGCGCCTCGCGCCATTGTTCGTCGTACCGTTCGTCGTCCCCGGTGGCCTCGAACTCCCGCGGATCGGACAGCAGGCCGAGGCGCACGCCGAGCGCGCGCAGGCGCTGCGGGATGGCGTTGACCGGCGTGGCGGTCACCACGAGCAGCCCGAAGATCGTCAGCAGCACCAGCAGCGGTACGGCGAGCATCTCGGTCATGGTGTACGTCAACGGGGTCGCCGCCGCCCAGCCGATGAGGCCGCCGGCATCCCTTATGGCCTGCATGCCGGAGCTGCGGGCGGGCGCCCCACAGGCGATGTGGACCTGCCCGAGGACGCCGATGACCAGGGCGGACAGGCCGATCACGATCCGGCCGTTGGCTTCCGGCTGCTCCGGGTGCCGCATGAAGCGGACCGCGATCGCCGCGAGCAGTATCGGCACCAGCAGATCGAGCCGCCCGAAGGCGCCGGTGACCAGGATCTCCACCAAATCGCCGACGGGGCCGCGCAGGTCGGCCCAGGTACCGGCGGCGACGATCAGCGCGAGAGCGAAGAGCAGCAGCGCGACGCCGTCCTTGCGGTGGGCCGGGTCGAGGTTCTTCGCGCCCTGCCCTATGCCGCGGAAGACGGCGCCGACGGCGTGCGCGAGGCCGAGCCAGAGAGCGCGCACGAGCCGGTACACGCCCCCCGTGGGGCTCGGAGCCGGCCTGGGCGGCACGGCCTTCTTCGCCGGGGCCCTCCTGGCGGGCGCCTTCTTGGCCGGGGCCTTTTTCGCGGCGGCCTTCCTTGCCGCAGCCTTAGCGGGAGCGGCCGCCTTCTTGGCGGGCGGCTTCTTGGCTGCGGAGGGACGTGAGGCCATGGGTGTGAGATTACCGGGGGAGACGACAGCGGACACGTGTGCCCACTGCTTCACCCGTTCGTGTCGCCCCTGCCGAGGCGCGGAACTGACGCACGCTCATGGGCAACTGCCTTCCCGACGGACGTCAGTTCTGCGTCGGCACCGACTGGCTGTCGCTGCCCGTGCCCGGCTCCAGGGCGTCCAGCGCCCGCCGCAGTCCCGTCAGTTTCCGCTCCAGATGGGCGGCCGTGGCCACCGCGGCGGCGTCCGCGGACTCGTCGTCCAACTGCTTCGACAGCGCCTCGGCCTGCTCCTCGACGGCCGCCAGACGCGCGGACAGCTCGGCGAGCAGCCCCGCGGACTCCTTGCCTCCGACCGCGCCCTTGCCGCCGCCCTCCAACTGCAGCCGCAGCAGCGCCGCCTGCTCCCGCAGCTGGCAGTTCTTCATGTACAGCTCGACGAACACGGAGACCTTCGCCCGCAGCACCCACGGGTCGAACGGCTTGGAGATGTAGTCCACCGCCCCCGCCGCGTAACCCCGGAAGGTGTGGTGCGGGCCGTGGTTGATCGCCGTGAGGAAGATGATCGGGATGTCCCGGGTCCGCTCCCGCCGCTTGATGTGCGCGGCAGTCTCGAATCCGTCCATGCCCGGCATCTGGACATCCAGCAGAATGACCGCGAAGTCGTCCGTGAGCAGTGCCTTGAGCGCTTCCTCCCCGGACGATGCCCGCACCAGCGTCTGATCGAGCGCAGAGAGGATGGCCTCCAGCGCCAGCAGATTCTCCGGCCGGTCATCGACCAGGAGGATCTTGGCCTTCTGCACCATGGCCCGCCCTCCTCGCCCCGGCGGTACACCGGGCGCCGCCCCAGGGGACGACTCCGTTTCGCCGCCCGTCCTTGTGCCGGTCATCGTAGCCGCACCCTGCCCGTCGCCACACCCTGTCACCGCGATGTCACTGTGCACGTAACGGAAACGCCATGAGTGACCTGAAGGTTCCCGGAATCCGGGATTCCCACACAACCCGGCACACGGCCCGGCACCCCGCACTCCGACAACTCCGCGTGCACACCCAAGGTTCCCGCCGCGTTCACATCCGCTCCCGCGGGCCCGTCACCGCTCGCCCATCCACTGCCGCATGACCGCCAGCAGATGGTCCGGATCGACCGGCTTCGTCACGTAGTCGTAGGCACCCGACTCGATCGCCTTCTCCCGGTCGCCCTTCATCGCCTTCGCGGTCAGCGCGATGATCGGCAGCCCGGCGAACTGCGGCATCCTGCGGATCGCCGTGGTCGTCGCGTACCCGTCCATCTCCGGCATCATGATGTCCATCAGCACCACCGCCACATCATCGTGCTGCTCCAGCACCTCGATGCCCTCACGGCCGTTCTCCGCGTACAGCACCGACAGCCCGTGCTGCTCCAGCACGCTGGTGAGCGCGAACACGTTGCGGATGTCGTCGTCGACGATCAGCACCTTCTCGCCCCCGAACCGCACCGCGCGGGCCGGCTGCGGGGTGCTCTCCTGCTCGGCGACCGTGATCCACTGCTCCGGCCGGTGCTCGGGCGGCGGCAGGCTCCGGCGGCGGCGCCTGAAGAGCGCGGCGGCCCCGTTCTGCGTCTCCCGGTACGACTTCACCTCCGCCGGCGTCTCGATCTCCGCCGCCGACAGATCCGCGTCCGGCCGGCCCTCGGAGGCGAGCAGCTCACCGGCCTCCAGCGCCTGCACGGACTGCTGGTAGCCCTGCGGCGGCAACTCGCTCGGGTGCACCGGCAGGTACAGCGTGAACGTCGAGCCGCGGCCCGGTTCGCTCTGTGCGTAGATCTCACCGCCGAGCAGCTGTGCGATCTCCCGCGAGATCGACAGACCGAGACCGGTGCCGCCGTACTTGCGGCTGGTCGTGCCGTCCGCCTGCTTGAACGCCTCGAAGATCACCCGCATCTTGCTGGCCGCGATGCCGATCCCCGTGTCGGTCACCGAGAACGCGATCAGGCCGGCGTCCGGATTGGTCAGCGAACCGGCCTCCAGCATCTGCTCCCGGATGATCTGGGGCACATCGGCGCCGGCGGGCCGGATCACCAGTTCCACCGAACCGGAGTCGGTGAACTTCACCGCGTTGGACAGCAGGTTGCGCAGCACCTGCAGCAGCCGCTGCTCGTCGGTGTGCAGGGTGGCCGGCAGCTCCGGGGAGACCCGCACGGACAGGTCCAGGCCCTTCTCCGCGGTCAGCGGCCGGAAGGTCGCCTCCACGTAGTCCACGAGCTGGACGAGCGCGATGCGCGTCGGGGAGACGTCCATCTTGCCCGCCTCGACCTTCGACAGGTCCAGGATGTCGTTGATCAGCTGCAGCAGATCGGAACCGGCGCCGTGGATCGTCTCGGCGAACTCGACCTGCTTCGGGGAGAGATTGCCCTCGGCGTTGTCGGCGAGCAACTTGGCCAGAATCAGCAGGGAGTTGAGCGGAGTACGCAGCTCGTGCGACATGTTGGCGAGGAACTCGCTCTTGTAGCGCATCGACACCGCGAGCTGCTCGGCACGCTCCTCCAGGACCTGCCGGGCCTCCTCGATCTCGGTGTTCTTCACCTCGATGTCCCGGTTCTGCCGGGCCAGCAGCTCGGCCTTCTCCTCCAGTTCGGCGTTGGACGCCTGCAGCGCCTTCTGCCGGTTCTCCAACTCGGCCGACCGCTCCCGCAGTTGCTCGGTCAGCTCCTGCGACTGCTTCAGCAGCAGCTCGGTCTTGGTGTTCACCGAGATGGTGTTGACGCTGGTCGCGATCATCTCGGCGATCTGGTTGAGGAAGTCCTTCTGGATCTGCGTGAACGGCGTGAACGACGCCAGCTCGATCACGCCGAGCACCTTGCCCTCGAAGAGCACCGGCAGCACGATCACCTGCGCGGGCGGGGCCTCACCGAGCCCCGAGGAGATCTTCAGATAGCCGCTGGGCGCGTTCTCCACCAGGATCGTGCGCTTCTCCTGGGCAGCCGTGCCGATCAGCCCCTCACCCGGCCGGAACGACGTCGGCATGGAGCCCATCGAGTAGCCGTACGAGCCGAGCATCCGCAGCTCGTAGTGGTCCTCGGCGTCGGCGCCGAGGTCCTGGCCCTCCATGAGCGGCATCGTCAGGAAGAACGCGCCGTGCTGCGCGGAGACCACCGGCGTCAGCTCGCTCATGATCAGCGAGGCCACGTCCGCCAGGTCCCGGCGCCCCTGCATCAGCGCGGAGATACGGGCCAGGTTGCCCTTCAGCCAGTCCTGCTCCTTGTTGGCGATCGTGGTGTCGCGCAGGTTGGCGATCATCTTGTTGATGTAGTCCTGCAGTTCCTGGATCTCGCCGGAGGCGTCGACGTCGATCTTCAGGTTCAGGTCGCCGCGGGTCACCGCGGTCGCCACGCGCGCGATGGCACGCACCTGCCGGGTCAGGTTCCCGGCCATCTCGTTCACCGACTCCGTCAGGTCCCGCCAGGTGCCGTCGACGTCACGCACGCGTGCCTGACCGCCGAGCTGCCCCTCGGTACCCACCTCACGGGCGACCCGGGTGACCTCCTCGGCGAAGCTGGACAGCTGATCGACCATCGTGTTGATCGTCGTCTTCAGCTCGAGGATCTCGCCCCGGGCATCGATGTCGATCTTCTTCGTCAGGTCACCCTTGGCGATGGCCGTGGTGACCATGGCGATGTTGCGCACCTGACCGGTCAGGTTGGACGCCATCTGGTTCACGGACTCGGTGAGGTCCTTCCAGGTGCCGGCCACACCCGGCACGTGCGCCTGGCCGCCCAGGATGCCGTCCGTACCCACCTCACGGGCCACCTTGGTGACCTGGTCGGCGAACGAACTCAGCGTCCGCACCATGGTGTTGAAGGTGTCGGCGAGCTGCGCGACCTCACCGCTCGCCTCGATGGTCACCTGCCGCGTCAGGTCACCGTTGGCGACCGCGGCCGCCACCTGGGAGATGTTCCGCACCTGCATGGTCAGGTTGTTGGCCATCAGGTTGACGTTGTTGCTCAGGTCCTTCCAGATGCCGGTGACACCCGGTACGTGCGCCTGACCGCCCAGGATGCCCTCGGTGCCCACCTCTCGGGCCACCCGGGTCACTTGCTCGGCGAAGCTCGACAGCTGGTCCACCATCGTGTTGACCGTCGTGACGAGCTCGAGGATCTCGCCCTTCGCGTCAACGGTGATCTTCTTCGACAGATCGCCCTTGGCGACGGCGGTCGTGACCTCGGCGATGTTGCGCACCTGGATGGTCAGGTTGTTCGCCATGAAGTTCACGGACTGCGTGAGGTCCTTCCAGGTGCCCGAGACGCCCTGGACCTCCGCCTGACCGCCCAGCATCCCCTCGGTGCCCACCTCACGGGCCACGCGCGTGACCTCCTGGGCGAACGACGACAGCTGGTCGACCATCGTGTTCAGCGTGTTCTTCAGCTCCAGGATCTCCCCGCGCGCGTCCACGGTGATCTTCTGGGAGAGGTCACCGCGGGCCACCGCCGTGGCCACCTGGGCGATGTTGCGCACCTGGGCGGTGAGGTTGCCGGCCATGCCGTTCACGGAATCCGTCAGGTCCCGCCACACACCGGCCACGCCCGGCACCTGCGCCTGACCGCCGAGGCGGCCCTCGGTGCCCACGTCCCGGGCGACCCGGGTCACCTGGTCGGCGAAGGCGGAGAGCTGGTCGACCATCGTGTTGATGGTGTTCTTCAGCTCGAGGATCTCCCCGCGCGCGTCGACGTCGATCTTCTGCGAGAGATCACCGCGCGCCACGGCCGTAGTCACCTGCGCGATGTTTCGCACCTGACCGGTCAGGTTGGACGCCATCGAGTTGACGGAGTCGGTGAGCTCCTTCCAGGTGCCCGACACCCCGTCCACCCGGGCCTGCCCGCCGAGCCGGCCCTCGGTGCCCACGTCCCGGGCCATCCGCGTCACCTGGTCGGCGAAGCTCGACAGCTGGTCCACCATCGTGTTCACGGTGTTCTTCAGCTGGAGCATCTCACCGGAGACGTCCACGGTGACCTTCTGGGAGAGGTCGCCGTTGGCCACCGCCGTGGTCACCTGGGCGATGTTGCGCACCTGTCCGGTCAGGTTGCGGAACGCCGTGTTGACGGAGTCCGTCAGGTCCTTCCAGGTACCGGCCGCGCCCGGCACCTGCGCCTGACCGCCCAGCTCACCCTCGACACCGACCTCCCGCGCGACCCGCGTCACTTCGGCACCGAACGCCGACAGCTGGTCCACCATCGTGTTGACGGTGTTCTTCAGCTCCAGCATCTCGCCGGCCACGTCCACCGTGACCTTCTGCGACAGGTCACCGCTGGCCACGGCGGTCGTCACCGCGGCGATGTCGCGCACTTGCGTCGTCAGGTTCCGGAACACCGTGTTGACGGAGTCAGTCAGGTCCTTCCAGGTACCGGCGACACCCGGCACCGTCGCCTGACCGCCCAACCGGCCCTCGGCGCCGACCTCGTTGGCCACGCGCGTGACCTCGTCCGCGAAGATCCGCAGCGTCTCGGTCATCTGGTTGATCGTCTCGGCGAGCTGCGCGACCTCGCCCCGCGCCGGAACCGTCACTTTCTGCGACAGATCACCGTTGGCCACCGCCGTGGTGACCTGGGCGATCCCGCGCACCTGGGCCGTCAGATTGCCGGCCATCAGGTTCACCGAATCGGTGAGTTCCTTCCACGTGCCGTCCACACCCGGCACATGCGCCTGGCCGCCGAGGATGCCGTCGGTGCCGACCTCCCGCGCGACCCGCGTCACCTCCGAGGAGAAGGCGGAGAGCTGGTCCACCATCGTGTTGACGGTGTTCTTCAGCTCCAGCATCTCGCCGGCCACGTGAACGGTGACCTTCCGCGACAGATCACCCTTGGCGACCGCGGTGGTCACCAGGGCGATGTCCCGCACCTGGGCCGTCAGCCGGGACGCCATCGTGTTGACCGAGTCCGTGAGGTCCTTCCACGAACCGGACAGCCCGCGCACCCGGGCCTGGCCGCCGAGCTTGCCCTCGGTGCCGACCTCGCTGGCCACGCGAGTGACCTCGTCGGTGAACGTCGACAACTGGTCGACCAGGTTGTTGACCGTACGGCCGACCTTCAGGAACTCGCCGCGCAGGGGATGCCCGGTGCCGTCCGGCGCCTGCGTGCGCAGATCCATCCGCGGCGACAGATCACCCTCCGCGACCGCCGTCAGGACCCGGCTGACATCCGAGACGGGCCACACCAGGTCGTCGACCAGCGCGTTGGAGTTGTCGACGGCGGTCGCCCACGAGCCCTCGCAGGCCCCCGTCTCCAGCCGTTCCGTGAGTTTTCCCTCACGCCCCACCATGCGCCGCACGCGCGACAGCTCACCGGTCAGGTGCAGGTTGCGGTCGGCCACCTCGTTGAAGACCGCGGCGATCTCCGACATCACGCCGTCCCCGGACACCGTGAGCCTCTTGCGGAAGTTCCCGTCGCGCATGGCGACCAGAGCCGCCTGCAGCCGGTTCAGGGCAGCCGTGTCCACGACGGTGGTGCCGCCGCCCCTGCCCAGGGACTGTCCGCCCTTCGCGCGCGCCTTCGTGCCCCGCGTCGCTGCGCCAGACTCCACTGTGTCCCTCCCGAAGGGGTAGACCGTTACTGCCGTGCTCGGTCACATCGTCCGGTGTGCCGCTCCCCGGCATACCGGTTGCTTCCGCGTACCCGTTACCGCTCGGTATTTCTGCCAGAGGAGCTCCGGACACACCAGGGGCTGCTGCCCACCGTGCACGGAACACACTCAAACTGACCGGACCTTCATCAGAAGCTTGCCCAGTGTTTCACCCCGGCCGAACCAGGCCATAACAGTTCGGCAGCTTCGCACATCGTCCGCACACACCCTGGGGGGTTAAACAACGGCGACCGGCATCCGCTCGGACGGCGAAGGTAAGTAACCTTGCATGCGGCTGTCCAGCCGCACCGGTCCGTCCGGCCTGGGCGGTGGCACCAGAACGAGCGGGCATCGGAGGGGCGGCCGCAGAACATGACCACCGGACTGATCCCCGGGGGACCATCCCCGGAGCCACGGCCGACGGGCGAGCTGATGCCGCAGCAGCGGCGCGAGCCGGTCGGCCCAGCAGCCCTGTCCGCCGACAACAGGCTGAGGAGTTTTGTGATCACCGCGCGCGCGGCCGCCAGCTTCGAGCCCGTCGGACGATCGGTGGCGACCGCCCGGTCCTTCGTCCGCGACACCCTCCAGGGCTGGGGTTTCGCCGACATCATCGACGACGCGGTGGTTCTCACCAGCGAACTCGTGACCAACGCGGTGGTGCACGCCGGTACGCACGCGGAGGTGCTGTGCCTGCGCACCGAGGACGGCGTGCGCGTCGAGGTCTCCGACCGCTACCCCGAGCGTGAGCTGCCCGTGCAGAGCGCCCACGCCGCGATGGGCAACCCCGACCGCGAGGGCGGCCGTGGCCTGCAGCTGTGCGCGGCCCTGGCGACCCGCTGGGGTGTGGACTACACGCCCACCCACAAGAACGTCTGGTTCCACCTCGACCTGCCCGAACGTCCGGTCGGCACCCGCACCGCCGGCCCCTTGATCCCCGCCGACCTGCTCCCGCTGGCCGACGGCCGGATCCGCGTAGCGGTCCTCCAGGTCGACCGGAAGGGCTCCATCAGCGCTTGGAACGAGGACGCGGAGGAACTGTTCGGGCACCTGGCGAGCGAGGTCGTCGGCAAGCCCCTCACCGACCTCGCGGCCTGGCCGCACACCCCGGGCACCGGCACCGGCATCGCCGAGGCCCTGCGACTCTCCCGCTGGGAGGGCAGCTACGGCATCCGCCGCGCCGACGGCCGGGTCGCCCCGGTGTACGCCTCCCACCTGCGGGTCCGCGACACCGGCGGTGAGCCGTCCACCGTGTGCCTCCTGGTACGCGATCACGAGCGCGCCGTCCTGCAGACGCCGCCGCGCGGTCCCGCCGGCGACCAGACGTCGGCCTCCGACGGGCAGAGCACCGACCCGTTCGAGGTGTTCATCGGCTCCCCCGCCCCCGATGACCTGGACGGCCTGCTGCAGCGCACGGTGGAGCGGGCCCGCGACATGCTCGACGGCGACTCCGCGTTCCTGCTGCTCGCGACCGACGACGAGACCGAGCTCGAGGTCCGCGCCTCCACCGGCCTGCCCTCCGCCCGCCAGCGCTTCGCCCGCGTGCCCGTCGAGGCCGGCCCCGGCCGCTACGGCTCCGCGCGCATGCCCGCCGTCCACGACGACCTCACCGCCGTCCCCGGAGCGGTGCCGCTGCTGTCCGGAACCGGCATGCGCTCGGTGGTCACGGTCCCGCTGAAGGTCGAGGGCCGTCTGACGGGCTCCCTCGGTGTCGCCGCCGAGGCACCCGGCCGGTACTCGAACGAGGAGGCACTGCGCCTGCAGTTCGCCGCCGACCGCATCGCGCTGGCCGTCGAGTCGGCCCGGCTGGGCGAGCTGGAGCGGCTGCGCCGCGGCTCCCTGAGCTTCCTGGTCGAGGCCTCCGACCTGCTGGCCGGCACCCTGGACCGCGACCAGACCCTGGCCCTGATGGCGCAGATGACGGTGCCGACCCTCGCGACCTGGTGCGCGGTCTACACGATCGCCGACCAGGCCTCGGAGCCGTATCTGTCGTACGTGCTGCACGAGGACGAGGACCTCATCGACGGCATCAAGTCGCTGCTGTCGAAGCTCCCGGCCCCCGACCCGGTGCCGACGCCCGGTGCCCGGATCTGGTCCGCGCCCGGCGAGGTCGCCCACCAGGCGGCCCTGCGCAGTTCCATGCGCAGCCTCGGACTGGCGGGTGGCCCCACGCACCAGGCCGCCTCGGGCATCGGCCCGACCCTGGCCACGGCCTCCGCGGTCGGCGGCGAGACGGTCGTCCTGCCGCTGGTCGCCCGCAACCGCGTCATCGGCATGCTGACCCTCGGCAAGCCGACCGACGAGCACTTCCGCCAGGAAATCCTGGAACTGGCCGAGGACTTGTCCCGCCGGGCCGCACTCGCCCTGGACAACGCCCGTCTGTACTCGGAGCGCACGGCCATCAGCCAGGCCCTCCAGCGCAGCCTGCTCCCGCCCGGCCTGCCGCAGATCGACGGCGTCGAGGTCGAGGTCATCTACCGCGCGGCCGGCGAGGGCAACGAGGTCGGCGGCGACTTCTACGACCTCTTCCCCATCGGCAACGGCGCCTACGGCTTCGCCATCGGCGACGTCTGCGGCACGGGCCCGAACGCGGCGGCGGTCACCGGCCTGGCCCGGCACGCGCTGCGCCTGCTGGCGAGGGAGGGCCTCTCCGGCCCGGCGGTGCTGGAGCGGCTGAACTCGGCCATCCTCGACGAGGGCGACCGCAGCCGCTTCCTCACGCTGCTCTACGGCGAGATGCGGCCGCAGGAGGACGGCAGCGCCGAGCTGAAGGTCGTCTGCGCCGGCCACCCGCTCCCGCTGCGGCTGCGGCAGGACGGCACGGTGGTCCCGTCGGCCGAACCCCAGCCGCTGCTCGGTGTCATCGAGGACCTGGAGCTGTACGAGGAGACGGTCACCCTCGACCCCGGTGACGTCCTGCTCTGCGTCACGGACGGCGTCACCGAACGCCGGGAGGGCACCCGCATGCTGGGCGACGACGGCCTCGCCGACGTCCTCACCACGTGCACGGGCCTCACGGCGGGCGCGGTGGCCGCGCGCATCATGCGCGCGGTGGAACGCTTCGCCTCGGACGCCCCGTCCGACGACATGGCGATTCTGGCCATGCGAGTGCCGGAACCCCACCAGGAGGCATGAGAAAGGCCCCGCCCGAATGGGCGGGGCCTTTCTGTCGGAGCCCCCAAACGGAATCGAACCGTTGACCTTCTCCTTACCATGGAGACGCTCTACCGACTGAGCTATAGGGGCCTGTCGCTTTCGAGGTTTCCCTCGCTGCAACAAGAAAACCATACCCTGAACAGGCCCGAGTTCCCAAACTCCTTCGGCGTACGTTCAGAAGGCGGGCTGAAGCAGTCCTCCGAGTGCGTTGCAGGCGGAGACGATCCGCTGCATCTCCCGCTTGGTGAGCGAAGCGTCCACCGGCAGGGCGAGCGTCTCGTCCGCGGCCCGCTCGGTCTCCGGCAGCGTGACACAGCGCCGGAACTCCGGGAGCCGGTGCACGGGAGTCTTCACGGGGACACGGCACTCGATTCCCCTGGCCCGAAGGGCGCGTGCGAAGGCGTCGCGGTCCGGCCGGCCGTTGCCCGGCACCCGCACCACGTACTGCTGGTAGGTGTGCCCGGGACCGCCGTCCGGCGTCCGCACGCCTTTCAACTTGGCGTCGAGATAGGCGGCCCGCTCCCTGCGCTGCGCCATCTCGTCGTACGGCGCCTCGGACTCCCCCTGCTCCAGCACGAGCAGCCCGTGCCGCTGCCCGAGCTCGTGCAACCGCGCGATGTCCGCGCGCCGTCCGAAACGGTGCACGACAACTATGCTCGCCGTGCTCGGAGTTATGGCCGCCTCCACGGCTGACGTGTCGAGGCAGTAGCCGGCCGGATCTATGTCGGCGAACACCGGGAGCGCACCCGCCCGCGTCACGGCCTCGGCCACTTCGACGTTCCCGAAGGCCGGTACGACGACCTCGTCACCGGCTCCTACGCCGGCCGCCCTGAGCATTGCAGCAGTACCCATGGCTCTGATGCTGAGCGTGGAACGTGAACTCGAAGTTACGTATAACAAAAAAGGGTTGGACCCGGAACCGAAGTTCGGGGTCCAACCCTTTCAAAATTTGTTCGGCGGCGTCCTACTCTCCCACAGGGTCCCCCCTGCAGTACCATCGGCGCTGTGAGGCTTAGCTTCCGGGTTCGAAATGTAACCGGGCGTTTCCCTCACGCTATGACCACCGAAACACTATGAAACTGACAACCGAACCATGTGTGGCACATGGGGCTGTTCGTGGTTTCAGAACCAACACAGTGGACGCGAGCAACTGAGGACAAGCCCTCGGCCTATTAGTACCGGTCACCTCCACCAGTTACCTGGCTTCCAGATCCGGCCTATCAACC
>NZ_JBHVUH010000003.1:0-220081 GCF_042884245.1 Streptomyces sp. NPDC058145
ACTCCGAGAAGTACCAGCTCAAACACCGGGACTGGGAAGCCGCCGCACGCGAGGGCCGCACCATCGCCCCCCTCATCACCCGGCTCAACACCATCCGCCGGCAGCACCCCACGCTGCAGCGTCTGCGGAACCTCCGCTTCCACCGGACGGACAACGACAACGTGCTCGCCTACAGCAAGAGCACGGGCCCGGACACGGTCATCGTGGTCGTCAACCTCGACCCGCACCACACCCAGGAGGCCACGGTCTCGTTGGACATGCCGCAACTCGGCCTGGACTGGAACGCCGACCTGTCCGTGCACGACGAACTGACAGGTGAGAGCTATCACTGGGGCAGGACCAACTACGTGCGTCTCACGCCCGGCCGGACGCCGGCGCACGTGCTCCACGTCGGGCGATCGACGCCCCAGATCGGAGGGCCCTCAGCGTCATGACTGTCAATGACCCCGTGCCGGACACTTTCGAGGACACTCCCGCCAAGGACCGGGATCCGGAGTGGTTCAAGCGCGCCGTCTTCTACGAGGTGCTCGTTCGCTCGTTCCACGACAGTGACGGCGACGGCATCGGCGATCTCAAGGGCCTGACCGCCAAGCTCGACTACCTCCAGTGGCTGGGAGTGGACTGTCTCTGGCTGCCGCCGTTCTTCAAGTCCCCTCTGCGGGACGGTGGTTACGACGTCGCCGACTACACCGCCGTACTGCCCGAGTTCGGCGACCTGGCGGACTTCGTGGAGTTCGTGGACGCGGCGCACCAGCGCGGCATGCGCGTCATCATCGACTTCGTCATGAACCACACCAGCGACCAGCACCCGTGGTTCCAGGAGTCCCGCAAGGATCCCGCCGGTCCCTACGGCGGTTACTACATGTGGGCCGACGACGACAAGAGTTACGAGGACGCGCGGATCATCTTCGTCGACACCGAGGTCTCCAACTGGACCTTCGACCCGGTGCGCGGCCAGTACTACTTCCACCGCTTCTTCTCCCACCAGCCGGACCTCAACTACGAGAACCCGGCCGTCCAGGAGGAGATCCTGGCCGCCCTGAAGTTCTGGCTGGACCTGGGCATCGACGGCTTCCGTCTCGACGCGGTCCCCTATCTCTACGCGGAGGAGGGCACCAACTGCGAGAACCTGCCGGCGACGCACCAGTTCCTGAGGCGGGTCCGCAAGGAGATCGACGCCCAGTACCCCGACACGGTCCTGCTGGCGGAGGCCAACCAGTGGCCCGAGGACGTGGTCGACTACTTCGGCGACTACGCCTCCGGCGGCGACGAGTGCCACATGGCGTTCCACTTCCCCGTCATGCCGCGCATCTTCATGGCCGTACGCCGCGAGTCCCGTTACCCGGTCTCCGAGATCCTCGCCAAGACCCCCTCGATCCCGTCGAACTGCCAGTGGGGCATCTTCCTGCGCAACCACGACGAGCTGACCCTGGAGATGGTCACCGACGAGGAACGCGACTACATGTGGGCCGAGTACGCCAAGGACCCGCGGATGCGCGCCAACATCGGCATCCGCCGCCGCCTCGCCCCCCTGCTCGACAACGACCGCAACCAGATCGAGCTGTTCACCGCCCTCCTGATGTCCCTGCCCGGCAGCCCGATCCTGTACTACGGCGACGAGATCGGCATGGGCGACAACATCTGGCTCGGCGACCGCGACGCCGTCCGCACCCCCATGCAGTGGACCCCCGACCGCAACGCCGGCTTCTCCTTGTGCGATCCGGGGCGCCTCTTCCTGCCCACCATCATGGACCCGGTCTACGGCTACCAGGTCACCAACGTCGAGGCGTCCATGTCCTCCCCGTCCAGCCTGCTCCACTGGACGCGCCGCATGATCGAGATCCGCAAGCAGAACCCCGCCTTCGGCCTCGGGTCCTACACCGAGCTGCAGTCGTCCAACCCGGCGGTCCTGGCGTTCCTGCGCGAGTACGGCGACGACCTGGTGCTGTGCGTCAACAACTTCTCCCGGTTCGCGCAGCCCACCGAACTCGACCTGCGGGCCTACGACGGACGGCACCCCGTGGAGCTGATCGGCGGGGTGCGGTTCCCCGCCATCGGTGAACTGCCGTACCTGCTGACCCTCGCGGGCCACGGCTTCTACTGGTTCCGGCTCACCCGAGTCGCATCCCGCATCGGCCGCCGCCGCTAGCGCCCGGCGCCGAGGAAAGGACGCGTCACCATGCCGAAGACCATCACCCTCCGACCGAGAACCGCGGCCGAAGCCGACCGGCCGCTGGCCTCGCTGGGCGGGCTGCTGCGCGAATGGCTGCCCGAGCAACGCTGGTTCGCGGGCAAGGACCGGCCCGTCACCGATCTGTCGGTGCTGTCCGTGACCGAGCTGTTCCCCGGGTGCCTGCACCTGCTGGTGCACGCCTCGCACGCGCCGGTGCCCACACCGGGCGGCACTCCCCCGCCCGGCGACTGCTACCAGCTCCTGCTCGGGCTGCGCGAGCACGTCGCCCCGCGGCTGGAGCGGGCGTTCATCGGCCGGGCCGGGGAGGGACCGCTGGCCGGACTCGCCGTCTACGACGCCCTGCACGACCCGCGCTCCGCCCATCTGCTCCTGGAGCGGCTGCGCCGCCCAGGCTCGGCGGGTCCGCTGCGCTTCGAGACCGCCCCGGCCCTGGAGCTGCCCGGCGGGCTGCCGCCGCGGCTGCTGGACGCCGAGCAGTCCAACTCCTCGATCGTCTACGGCGACGCGTACATCCTGAAGCTGTTCCGCCGCATCCAGCCGGGCGTCAACCCCGACCTGGAGGTGCCCGGCGCGCTGGCCGCGCAGGGCTGCGCCCGGGTGCCGGCCCCGGTCGCCTGGTTCAGCACGACCGCTCCCCGGCCGGCCACGCTGGGCGTGCTGCAGCCGTTCCTGCCCGACGCGACCGACGGCTGGACGCTGGCCCTGCGCGCGCTCGCCTCCGGCGACGACTTCACCACCGAGGCCCGCGAACTGGGCCGGGCCATGGCCGAGGTGCACCTGGCGCTGGCCGAGGCCTTCCCGCCCGCCGGACCGGGCGAGAACGGGCATACGGCGGAGGCGATGTGCGCCCGGCTGGACGCCGCCGCGCACGCCGTGCCGGGGCTGCGGCCCTACATCCCCGGGCTGCGCGCCGCGTTCGGCGCGCTGGCCACCTGCGACACCGGGCCGCCCGCCCAGCGCATCCACGGCGATCTGCACCTCGGGCAGGTGCTGCGCGCGGGGCGCGACTGGTTCGTCATCGACTTCGAGGGGGAGCCGTCCCGGCCGCTCGCCGAGCGGCGGGCCGCGCAGTCCCCGGTGCGGGACGTGGCCGGGATGCTGCGCTCCTTCGACTACGCGGCCCGGCAGCGCCGCCCCTGGCGTCCCGAGTGGGCGCGCCGCTGCCGGGAGGCGTTCTGCGCGGGCTACGCGGCCCGCGCCGGCTGGGACCCACGCAAGAAGCACGCGCTGCTGCGCGCGCACGAGACGGACAGGGCGGTCTACGAGGTGCTGTACGAGGCGAGACACCGACCGGACTGGCTGCCGGTACCGATGGCGGCGATCAAGCGGCTCGCCGTGTGGGGAGGCTGACGTCATGGGACTGCGCGACACCGTGCTTCCCGAGGCCGCCGGACCCGCCGCGGTCGCGGCCCCGGCGCTCGATCCCGCGGAGCGCGACCGCCTGCTGGGCGGCGCTCACCACGACCCGCACGCCGTGCTGGGCGCCCACCCGGTGCCGGGCGGCGTCCTGTTCCGGGCGCTGCGCCCGAACGCCCGCGCCGTGAGCGTCGTGGCCGACGGCGAGCACCAGGACCTCGCCTCGGAGGGAGGCGGTCTTTTCGCCGCCGTCCTGCCGTACGACGAGATCCCGTCCTACACGCTGCGGGTGGTCTACGACGACGGCGAACAGGAGACGCACGACCCGTACCGCTTCCTGCCCGCGCTCGGCGAGCTGGACCTCCATCTGATCCGCGAGGGCCGGCACGAGCGGCTGTGGCAGGCGCTCGGCGCCGAGCCCATGACCCACGGCGACGTGGCGGGCACCCGCTTCACCGTCTGGGCGCCGAACGCCCAGGGCGTGCGCGTCGCCGGGGACTTCACGTACTGGGACGGCACGCAGTACCCGATGCGCTCCCTCGGCGCGTCCGGCGTGTGGGAGCTGTTCCTGCCCGGCATCGGCGAGGGGGCGCGCTACAAGTTCGAGATCACCTCGCGGTACGGCGACCGGTTCCTCAAGGCGGACCCGATGGCGCGCCGTACCGAGGCACCGCCCGACACGGCCTCCGTCGTGACGGCCGCGCACCACGAGTGGGGGGACGGGGACTGGCTGGCGCACCGCGCCGACACCCCGGTGCACGAGGCGCCGTTCTCGGTGTACGAGGTCCATCTGCCGTCCTGGCGGAAGGGGCTGACCTACCGGGAACTGGCCGAGCAGCTCCCGGCGTACGTCAAGGACATGGGCTTCACCCACGTCGAGCTGATGCCGGTCATGGAGCACCCCTACGGCCCCTCCTGGGGCTACCAGGTCACCTCCTACTACGCCCCGACCGCCCGGCTCGGCACCCCGGACGACTTCCGGTACTTCGTGGACGCCTGCCACCGGGCCGGGATCGGCGTGATCATGGACTGGGTGCCGGCGCACTTCCCGAAGGACGACTGGGCGCTGGCCGGCTTCGACGGGGACCCGCTGTACGAACCCGGGGACGCCCAGCGTGCCACGCATCCGGACTGGGGCACGTTCGTGTTCGACTACGGGCGTACCGAGGTGCGCAACTTCCTGGTCGCCAACGCGGTGTACTGGTGCGAGGAGTTCCACATCGACGGACTGCGCGTGGACGCCGTCGCCTCGATGCTCTACCGGGACTACTCGCGCGACTCCGGGCAGTGGACGCCGAACGTCTTCGGCGGCCGGGAGGACCTGGACGCGGTCGCCTTCCTGCAGGAGATGAACGCGACCGTCTACCGGCGCTGCCCCGGGGTCGTGACCATCGCCGAGGAGTCCACCGCCTGGGACGGGGTGACCCGGCCGACGGACGGCGGCGGGCTCGGCTTCGGGCTGAAGTGGAACATGGGCTGGATGCACGACTCGCTGGAGTACATCCAGAAGGAACCGGTGCACCGCAAGTACCACCACAACGAGATGACCTTCTCGATGGTGTACGCCTACACCGAGAACTACGTCCTGCCCATCTCCCACGACGAGGTCGTGCACGGCAAGCAGGCGCTGGTGTCCAAGATGCCGGGCGACTGGTGGCAGCGGCGGGCCAACCACCGTGCCTACCTCGGCTTCATGTGGGCGCATCCCGGCAAGCAACTGCTCTTCATGGGCCAGGAGTTCGCGCAGGGCGGCGAGTTCTCCGAGGCACATGGGCCCGAGTGGTGGCTGCTGGACGCGGACCACTGCGCGGCCGGTGACCACCGCGGTGTGCGGGACCTGGTCCGGGACCTGAACACGCTGTACCGGGACACCCCCGCGCTGTGGCAGCGGGACACCGACCCGGGCGGCTTCCGCTGGGTGCTGTGCGACGCGGCCGACGACAACGTCTTCGCGTTCCTTCGGTTCGACGCCGGCGGGTCCCCGCTGCTGGCGGTGTCGAACCTCTCCCCGGTCGTCCGGCACGACTACCGCCTGTGGGTGCCCGAGGAGGTTCCCGCCTGGGCGGAGGCGCTGAACACCGACGACGTCCGCTACGGCGGCGGTGGTGTCGGCGTCGGTGCTCCCGGGGCGCTCAAGCCCGAGGACGGGTTGCTGCGGCTCACCCTGCCGCCGCTCGCCACGATCTGGCTGAGCCCGGAGCGCTGACCCGCAGGTGTCGACCGCCGCCCCAGGGGCAGTCGGGGTCGTACAGACTCGCGGCTGCCCCTGGGGGCACGGACGGAAGGACGGCACGACCTTGCGCACGGTGGGAGTGGAGGAGGAACTCCTTCTGGTCGACCCGGACAGCGGCGAGCCGAGGGCACTGTCGGCCGCCGTCCTGGCCCGCGCCGCTCAGGACGATCCCGGACAGGACGTCTTCGAGAAGGAGCTGTTCGGGCAGATGCTGGAGTTCGCCACGCATCCGCAGTCGGACATGGCGGCTCTCGGCGCGGAGATCGTGCGCTGCCGCAAGGAGGCGGCGCGGCACGCCGGGGAGATCGGCTGCGCGGTCGCCGCGCTCGCCAGCTCCCCGCTCCCGGTCAGCCCGTCGATCAGCATGAACGACCGCTACCAGTGGATGGCCGGGCAGTACGGCATCGCCACCCAGGAGCAACTGGTGTGCGGCTGCCATGTGCACGTGTCGGTGGAGTCCGACGAGGAGGGCGTCGCCGTCCTCGACCGGATCCGGCCGTGGCTGCCGGCGCTGACCGCGCTGAGCGCCAACTCGCCCTACTGGCAGGGGCAGGACACCGGTTACGCCGGCTACCGCAGCCGGGTGTGGGGGCGCTGGCCGTCGGCGGGGCCGACGGAGCTGTTCGGCTCGGCCGAGCGGTATCACCGCCGGGTGAAGGACATGGTGGCGACCGGGGTCATCCTGGACGAGGGGATGGTCTACTTCGACGCCCGGCTGTCCGCGACCTACCCGACCGTGGAGGTGCGGGTGGCGGACGTGTGCCTGCGCGCGGACACCGCCGTCCTCGTCGCCACGCTGGTCCGCGCCCTGGTGGAGACGGCGGCGCGGGAGTGGCGGGACGGCCGGGCACCGGCCGACCACAGCGTGAGCCTGCTGAGGCTGGCGGCCTGGCAGGCCGCCCGGTCCGGCCTGGACGAGAACCTGCTCGATCCCCGCACCCTGCGGCCCCGTCCCGCCGCCGAGGTGCTGCGCGCGCTGCTGGAGCACACCTCGGACGCGCTCGGGGAGAGCGGGGACGCGGCCCGCGTCGAGGAGGCCGTCGAGGCGCTGCTACGCAGGGGCAACGGCGCCCGCGAGCAGCGGCTGCTGATGGAGCGCGGCGGCAGCCTGCGGGACGTCGTCACCGAGTGTGTGCGCCGCACACAGGACTGACGACGCCCGCCCTGTGCCGACCGCGCCCGCCGGTCCTTCAGAGGATCAGGACGAGGGCGTAGACCAGGAAGAAGGCCGCGATAAGAGCGACGAGGACGAGGATGAGCGTCAGCGGCGCCTTGGCCCAGCCCTTGGTCGGATTGTGCGTCTCCCGGGGCCCGGCCTCCGGCATGCTGCTCTCGGCGGGCGGTGTCTCGCCTGGCGGGACTCCGCCTCCGGGTTCCAGCCCGGTGGTCCGCTCGGGCTCCGGATCGGGGTTCACATGAGTCATGCCTCCCGAGTCCCCCGGACACGCCCAGATCATCACCCGATCACGACTTGCCTGATCCGGGTCCCGAAACCGGTTCCCTGGGCTAGATTCGAGCACCGCCGGCACAGAGCCGACCGGCGGAGTCACCCTCCGTACACCCCGGGAGCAGCGCATGCGCGACGACGCCCTCGCTCCAGCAGCAGCACGCCGGCTGACCGGCGGGCTCGCCGACAGTGTCTTCGAGACGGCGGAACGGACCCCGGCCCTGCCGGTCCTGGCCCGCCGTTCGGACGCGGCGCCCGGCGGGTGGGAGGAGGTGACGGCGGTCGAGCTGCGCGACGAGGTGACCGACCTGGCCAAGGGCCTGGTGGCCGCCGGGATCTCGCCCGGGCACCGGGTGGCCCTGATGGCCCGGACCCGGTACGAGTGGACGGTGTTCGCCCACGCGCTGTGGACCGTCGGTGCCGAGGTCGTCCCGGTGCATCCGATGTCCTCGCGGGACCAGGTGGAGTGGATCCTGCGGGACGCCGACTGCGTGGCGATCGTGGTGGAGGACGAACAGGGCGCGATGACCGTGGGCACCGTGTGCGCGGGTCTGCCGCGCCTGCGGCACGTCTGGCAGCTGGACGCGGGCGCCCTGCCCCGGCTGGCCGAACAGGGCGCGCTGGTCCCGCCGACCACGGTGGACTCGCTGCGCCGGATCGTGCTGCCGGACGCGACGGCGGCCATCGCCTACACCTCGGGCACCTCGGGCCGGGCGCTGGGCTGCGCGCTGAGCCACCGCGGCCTGGCCTACCCGTGCGACACCCTGCTGGCCGGCTGGGGACACACCGCGGCGCCGCCGGGCGAACAGCCGTCCGTGCTCGCCTTCCTGCCCTTCTCCCATGTGTACGGGATCATGATCCAGCAGGTGTGCCTGCGCGGCGGGGTGCTGATGGCGCACGAGCCCGAGATGACCGGGGCCGCTCTCACCTCGGCGCTGCGCGCCTTCCGGCCGACGTATCTGTACGGGGTGCCGTCTGTGTTCGAGAAGCTGTACAAGACGTTCCTGCGGACGGCCCACCAGGAGGGCCGCGGCGCCCTGTTCGAGCGGGCCGCGCAGACCGCGCGGGACTTCGCCGGGGCCCAGGAGCGCAAGCGGCTCGGCCGCGGACCGGGCCCCGGACTGGACCTGCGGCTGCAACACGCCCTGTACGAGCGGACGGTGTACCGCAAGCTGCGCGAGGCGCTCGGCGGCCGGGCGACGCGGGGCAGCTCGGGCGGCTCGTCGCTCAGCCGCGAACTGTCCCTGTTCTACGAGGGCATCGGCCTGCGCCTCCACGACGGCTACGGTCTGACGGAGAGTTCCGGCGGGATCACCATGCAGCCGCTCGGCCGGGAGAAGTCCGGGACCGTGGGCCGTCCGCTGCCGGGGACCGAGGTCCGGACCGCCGACGACGGGGAGATCCTGGTGCGCGGCCCGTCGGTGTTCCAGGGATATGTCGGCGACGAGGGACGCACCCGGGGCGCGCTGCGCGGCGGCTGGCTGGCCACCGGGGACATCGGCCGGCTGGACTCCGAGGGGTATCTGACGATCACCGGCCGCAAGAAGGACGTCGTCGTCACCAGCAGCGGCAAGAGCGTGGCGCCGGCACCGCTGGAGCAGCGGCTGCGGCTGCATCCGCTGGTGCACCAGGCGGTGGTGGTGGGTGACGACCGGCCCTGTGTGGGGGCCCTGATCACCCTGGACCCGGAGTTCCTCGCGCACTGGCGGGCGTCGCTGGCGCTGCAGGGCGAGTCGCCGGGCCGTGAGGCTCGCGAGGAGAGCGCGCTCATGGAGGAGATCGCACGGGCCGTCGCCTCGGCCAACAGCGCGGTGTCCCGCGCCGAGTCCATCAGGGTCTACCGTGTCCTCCCGGAGCCGTTCGCCCCGGACAACGGTCTGCTGACGCCGTCGCTGAAGCTGCGTCGCGACGCCATCGCGCGGCATTACGCCGCCGAGATCGACGCGATGTACGAGGCCCGGTCCCGGGCGGCGCGGCGGCCGTCCGCGGAGGAGCCGGCCGACTGGGACGAGTCGGACGACGTCTTCCGTTAGTGGGTGCGCGCGGCCCGCCGGGGGGTGCGCGCGGGCCGCCGGGGGAGGGTCCGGACTCCGTGCGGGGCCCCGGGACGCGAACGGGACGGATATCCGGCCCGGCTTTGGGAACCCGCAGCAGGGAGTGATCAGCAACGACGACCGCCCTGGTCGGAAGGGGCCGCCCGGCCCCCACCGCCGGGGCCGGGGAATGCGAGATGTCGACGGAGCCGCGTTGGGATGAGACACCGCCCTCGGAGGAGAGGTACGAGCGTACGTACTCCTTCTCGGGCGAGCTGCGCAATGTCACGGGTGCCCGGCTCGCCGCCGAGGAGTTCCTGTGCGACCTGGCGCGGAACGCCCCTCCCGCCGCGCCGGAGTACTGGGACGACATCCTCCTGGTGGTCACGGAGCTGGCCGCCAATGTCATCCAGTACGCTCCCGGGCCCTTCGGCCTGCACATGCGCCGCACCTTCGACGGGGTGCACGTGACGATGCACGACACCAGCACCACCCGGCCCGAGCCGCGGCCCTTCCACCCGAACGCGGGCGGCGGCGGCATCGGCTGGCATCTGGTGCACACGCTGTGCGACCAGGTGAGCGTCGTGGTCCAGGACGAAGGCAAGGACATCCACGTGTTCCTGCCCTGGTGACGGCGCACACGGACCGTTCCCGGTGGCGACGTGTAGTCGTGCGGGATACGGATACTCCGGCTCCGCGGGGACACGCCGGTGCCCCCCACGCGTTCGTCTGCCTGCCGCACCCGGCTGGCGGAACGGTCCGGGTCGCGATGGGATCGAGATGGTCACAGCGATCCGGGGCAGGCGAACGACGTCGAGTCGGACCGCCTGGAGCCGCAGAGAGGGATGGACACCGTGACACGACCCAGGATCCTGGTGGTTGGCGCAGGCTTCGCCGGAGTCGAGTGCGTCCGCCGCCTGGAGCGGAAACTCACCCCCGACGAGGCCGACGTCACCCTGGTGACGCCGCTCGCCTATCAGCTCTACCTCCCACTGCTCCCCCAGGTCGCCTCCGGCGTGCTCACGCCGCAGTCGATCGCCGTGTCGCTGCGCCGCAGCAGCAAGTACCGCACCCGGATCATCCCGGGCGGCGCGATCGGCGTGGACCTGAAGTCGAAGGTCTGCGTCGTGCGCACCATCACCGACAAGATCGTCAACGAGCGGTACGACTACATCGTGCTGGCGCCGGGCAGTGTGACCCGCACCTTCGACATCCCGGGGCTCACCGAGCACGCCTTCGGGATGAAGACCCTCGCCGAGGCCGCGTACATCCGGGACCATGTCATCTCGCAGCTCGACCTCGCGGACGCAAGCGACGATCCGGCCGAGCGGGCCGCGCGGCTGCAGTTCGTGGTGGTCGGCGGCGGCTACGCGGGCACGGAGACCGCGGCCTGTCTGCAGCGGCTCACGCACGCGGCCGTGCGGCGCTACCCGCGGCTGGATCCGGGCCTGATCAAGTGGCATCTGATCGACATCGCGCCGAAGCTCATGCCGGAGCTGGGCGACAAGCTCGGCCGCAGCGCGCAGGAGATCCTGAAGCGGCGCGGCATCGACGTCTCGCTGGGCGTGTCGATCGACAAGGCCGGCGCGGAGGAGGTCACCTTCACCGACGGCCGGGTGGTGCCGACCCACACCCTCATCTGGACGGCCGGTGTGGTCGCCAGCCCGCTCATCGCCACGCTGGGCGCGGAGACGGTCCGGGGCAGGCTCGCGGTGAACGCCGAGATGAACCTGCCCGGTCACGACGGGGTGTTCGCGCTCGGCGACTCGGCGGCCGTGCCGGACGTGGCCAAGGGCGACGGCGCGGTCTGCCCGCCCACGGCCCAGCACGCCCTGCGCCAGGGCAAGAAGGTCGCCGACAACGTCATCGCGGCGCTGCGCGACCAGCCGCTCGAGCCCTATGCGCACCGTGACCTGGGGCTCGTCGTCGACCTCGGCGGCAAGGACGCCGTGTCCAAGCCGCTGGGCGTCGAGCTGCGCGGTGTCCCGGCCCAGGCGGTGGCCCGCGGCTATCACCTCGCAGCGCTGCGCACCAACGTCGCCAAGACGCGGGTCGTGACCAACTGGTTGCTGAACGCGGTCGCCGGCGACGACTTCGTGCGCACCGGCTTCCAGGCGCGCAAGTCGGCCCGGCTGAAGGACTTCGAGTGCGCGGACCCCTATCTGACTCCGGAGCAGGTGCGCGCCCAGGTGGAGGGGCAGACCGCGGACAACTCCTGATGTGACCGGGATCACCGGGGACCGCCGATCGCTTTCCAGCCGGTCGGCGGTCTTTCACAGTGATCAGGAACCGTGGCACGGAGGGACACCGGCATGACCGAGAAGACCGTGAAGGGCCCGGCGAGCTACTTCCCCGCGATCGAGAGGAAGTACGGCCGTCCGGTGGGCGAGTGGCAGGAGCTGATCCGCTCCTCGCCGCTGACGCGGCACATGGAGCTGGTCGCCTGGCTGAAGGACGAGCACGGTCTCGGCCACGGCCACGCCAACGCCCTGGTGGCGCACACATCGGCCGAGGACGAGTAGTCCGGGTCCTCGTGCCATGCTGGTTCGTAGATCAAGTACTGGCACGGGAGAGAGCGCGGCGGCGTGAGGGAAGCGGTTCGGTCGGGGTGGGCACGGATGTGGGACCGGCTGGCCGCGTCCGATCCCGGACTGCTCAGGCTCACCGCGGGTCTGCGCACGGTGACCGCCATCGCCCTCACCCTGGCGGTGCTGGGTGTGCTGCTGGTCCCGGTGCCGCAACTGGTCGCGGGGGCCATCTCGGCGATGGTCGCGACCTTCGCCATCCGGGAGAAGCAACGCTCCCAGCAGGCCGTCACCCTCGCGCTGGGCCTGCCGGTGGCACTCGCCTCGGTCTCGCTGGGGGCGCTGCTCAACCAACGGGTCGTCGCGGGCGACCTGTTCGTCGTCGTGCTCATCTTCTGCGCGGTCTACGGCCGCAGGTTCGGCGACCGCGGCACGGCGCTGGGCCTGGTCGGCTTCCAGGTCTACTTCCTCTCGCTGTTCGTGCACGCGACCCCGGCCACGCTGCCCGCCCTGTACGTCGTGATCACCTTGGCGTTCGGCTGCGCCGCCCTGGCCCGCTTCGTCCTGCTGCCGCAGACCCCGGCGGGCACCCTGGACCGGCTGCGGCGCGCTTTCCGCGCCCGGCTGGGCCAGCTCTTCGGCACCCAGCTCGAGCTGCTGGACGCCGGTCCCGACGACGTGGACAAGGTGCTCCAGGAGCTGCGCACCCGTACCGCGCGGCTGCACGAGACGGCGCTGATGATCCAGGGCCGGCTGGCGGACGGCACCGCCGACGAGGCGACGGCGCGGCTGCTGCAGCGCCGGATCGCGGACGCCGAGATCGCCGCCGAGCGGCTCGGGCTGCTGCTGCTCACCGCGCGCAGCGCCGAGCGGAGCAACACCCTGACCCTGCACCTGCCCGGCGCTCCCCTGCCCTCCTGTGGCGAGCTGCCGGTGCGCGACGGGGCCACGGCGCAGCTGCGCCGGGATCTGGCGGCGCTGCGCCTGCTCGTCCTGCGGCCGGCCGGCGAGGCCTCGGGGACGGCGCTGGCGCACCTGCGCAACCGGCTGCTCGGCTACCGCGAGGAGGAGAACCTGCCGAAGGCCTCACCGGCCGTGCAGGACGTCTTCCGGGGCATCGGTGAGGCCGGGCGGGCCGTGCTCGGACTGCGGATCGCGCTGGACGGGCCGCAGGACGAGTCCGACGACTCCCCTGCGACGGCCCGCTCCCGCGAGGAACTGGACGCCGAGGACGCCGCCATCGAGGGCAGCGAGGAGGACGAGGCCGACAAGCCGGAGCCGGCCGGGCTGGGACGGCCCACCACCCGGGCCGCCGTACAGGTCGCGGTCGGTTCCGCGCTCGCCATCGCCGGTGGCGAACTGCTGTCCAGCCAGCGCTGGTACTGGGCGGTGCTGACCTGCTGGATCGTGTTCATCAACACCTCCTCCACCGGCGAGATCCTGGTGAAGGGCTACCGGCGCCTGCTCGGCACGGTGCTCGGCGTGGTGGCCGGCATCGGGCTCGCCGGACTGGTCGGGAACCACACGTGGACGGCGTTCGCGCTGGTGCTGCTGTTCGTCTTCACGATGTTCTACACCGCGCCCCTGTCGTACACGCTGATGTCGTTCTTCGTCACGGCGATGCTGGGGCTGCTGTACACGCTCCTGAACACCTACAGCATGTCGGTGCTGGTGCTGCGGGTGGAGGAGACGGCGCTGGGCGCGGCCTGCGGGGTGATCGCGGCGGCGGTGGTGCTGCCGATCCACACCGACCGGCGCACCAACGACCTGCTCGCCGACGTTCTGGAGAAGCTGGCGGAGGTCACCCGCGCCGCCGCGGACCAGCTCAGCGGCGGACTGCCGGTCGACCTGGTCGACAAGGCCCGCGAGCTGGACCAGGCGCTGGCCGATCTGCGGGCCGCCACCCAGCCGTTGACCCACCCGGTCACCCCGCTGCGCTCCCGCCGCGACACCGCCCGCTACGTCATGGCTCTGCTGGAGACCTGCGCGTACCACGCCCGTTCCCTGGCGGCCACCGCCGAGCTGCTGCCCACGCACGCGTCCATAGCGGCGGATCCGCGGCTGCGCACGGTGGGCCGGCGGATCGTGCAGAACATCGAGGCGATCGCCGCGCACGTGGCGGACCCGCGGTCGGCGGCGACGATCGAGACCGGCCCCAGCATCGCGTCCCTGCTGGAACCGGGCACCCTGCGCAGCCCGCGCTACGGCCGGGTGACCGACCGGGTGCTGCGCCATCTGCAGCGGCTGGACGAGGCGGTGTCGGGCCTGGGCCGTCCGCTCGGGGTCACGCCCGAGCCCCGCGTGAAGTGACCGTTCACCCGGACCGGGCCCGTCGGCGCGGGCCCGGTCCGGGCCGGGTGGTCACCGGGACTTCCGGCTGCCCTGGCGCTGCCCCAGCACCTCGTCGCGCACCCGGGCGCAGCTGCGGCTGATGAGCCGGGAGACGTGCATCTGGGAGATGCCGAGCCGGTCGGCGATCCGGCTCTGCGTCATGTCCTCGAAGAAGCGCATGTAGAGGATGGCCCGCTCCCGTTCGGGCAGCCTGCGCAGGCCCTCCTTGGCGGCCTCGCGGTCCACGACGACGTCGTACGCGCCGTCCGCCGCGCCGAGCGTGTCGGCGAGGCTGTAGCCGTCGTCGCCGCTGGACAGCTCGGCGTCCAGCGAGAGGGTGCTGAAGCTCTCCAGCGCCTCCATGCCCGCGGCGACCTCCTCCTCGGTGAGGCCGGTGTGGGCCGCGATGGCGGCGGCGGTGGGCTCGGGGCTGCCGGGCATCTGGGTGAGTTCACGGCGGGCCACCCGGACCCGGTTGCGCAGCTCCTGGACGCGGCGGGGCACCCGCAGGGCCCACATCCGGTCCCGGAAGTGCCGCTTGACCTCGCCGGTGATGGTCGGCACGGCGTAGCTCTCGAAGGCACCTCGGGACGGGTCGAACCGGTCGATGGCCTTGACCAGCCCGAGCGCGGCCACCTGCCGCAGGTCCTCCACGGACTCGCCGCGGTCACGGAAGCGACCGGCTATCCGGTGGGCCATGGGCAGCCAGGCGGTCACCAGCTCGTCGCGCACGGTCTCCCGCTCGGGCCCGTCCTCCAGCTCCGCCAGCCGGGCGAAGAGGTCCGCGGTGACGGGGGCGTCGTCATGGGTCCGCCGCCCGGACGCGGAGGTCGAGGTGGCGGCGGTGGTGCCGGAAGAGCTTGTCGACTCGTCGGTCAGCATGCGGAATCGCTCCTGAACGTGGTTTCCGGGCATGGGACGTAACCGCGGTTCCGTCCTGGCCCGAACGGTGCTGTCAGGGTTCGCCGTGGGATGGGAGCACAGCCCTCCGGAGGGGGCCTGCGGCGTCTCGTCCCGCCGGGCGCGCGCCTCCGGTCCGAAGCACGAGGTTCCGTCTGCCCCTGCGCATGCGCGGCAAACGCCGCTAACGGAACTTCTCCTACCGTTCTCAACTCAGCGGCACGACGGCGGTGATCCGCTTGCCTCCGCGGGGCAGCCCGGCCACGCTGACGTCACGGGCCAGCAGGCACACGATGGGCCAGCCGCGGCCTCCGGGCCGGTTGCGGCTCCGCTCGTCCACCGGTGCCTCGACCACCGGTATCTCGTCGCTGCGGTCGCTGACCGACACGCTCACCCCGCCGCCGTCGACGTCGACGGCGAATCCGGTGATGCCCCCGCCGTGCAGGATGGCGTTGGTGGTGAGTTCCGAGGTGACCAGCAGGACATCGTCCAGCGCGTCGTCGTCGCAGCGGATGGCGCTACTGCGGCAGCGCTCGGCCACCACTTGCCGGACGGTTCTGCGGGCGTCCGCCGGCCGGCCCGGCAGTGACCGGCACGGCTCCCGCAGTCCCGCCGGGGAGTCGGTCCTGTGCGTCTCGCGCATCCCTTCCCTCCCTTGGTGCTGCCCGGATCACCGGGTCTCTCGTTTCGCCTGACCCTTCCCGTCGCCCTCAAACACCGTCGGCGCCCTTGTCATCACCGGGCGTTGGGCGGGTAGGGGGGCCGTATGACGGATGTCGTGGACGCGGACGAACTGCTGCGGCGGATCAGGCGGGGCAAGGACTGGGCGGCCGAGCAGGAGCGGGCCTGGCTTGAGCAGGCACAGAGCCTGACGGCGACCGATCCGGAGGGGGCGCGGGAGGCGTCCGTCCGGGCCGGGGCGTACGAGGCGGTGCTGCGCGTGCTGGAGGAGATCGTCGACCCGGGCGCATCACCGGCGGAACGGACCGGGGTGAGACAGGTCACCTGACCCGCTCCCGATTGGGTGAATGACCGCAAGATGGTTTATCGTTCATACATACGTGGTGACGGGGTCGACGGGAACCGTCCTCCATCACCACCGCATACGGCCCTGGCTGGTCTCCCCCGTCCAGCCAGGGCTTTTTCATGCCCGGAAGCACGTCGCCGGGGCATGCGCCGTTCCTTCGAGGTGCCCGGGACGGCGGCAGCGGCTGAAATGGGCTTGGGGAACACACCCCGACCGCTGCCGGCGAGGAGTCCCGCGCCATGACCAAAGCGATAAAACTGCTGACCGCCCTGCCGCAGGCGCAACGTGAGCGGCTGATGGAGCTGGCCAAGGAGGTCTCCTTCCCGGAGGACTCCCGGATCTTCGAGCCGGGCGGCACCGCCGACCGCTTCTGGGTGATCCGCTCGGGCGCGGTCCATCTGGACCAGCAGGTCACGTCCCGGCAGCGGGTCACCGTGGCCACGCTGGGCGCGGGTGACATGCTCGGCTGGTCCTGGCTGTTCCCGCCGTACCAGTGGGACTTCGGCGCGGTGGCCTTCAGCAACGTACGGGCCTACGAGTTCGACGGGCCGTCGGTGCTCGCCCTGAGCGTGGAGGACCCGCTGCTCGGGCTGTCACTGGTGCGGACGGTCGCCGAGATCCTCGCGCACCGGCTGGAGACCACCCGGGGCAAGCTGATGGACCAGTACGCGGTCCGCCGGCGCGGGCCGCTCTGAGCCGACCGGGACGGCCCCCGGCGGCCGCCCCGTGGCCCGTCGCGTCAGATCCGGTAGCGGCGCAGGCCCGGTACCGCGGCGGCCAGCGCCAGCATCACCACGACGACCAGCGCGCCGCCGCCCGCCACCGCGGCCCTGGGGCCGAACACCGAGCCGACGGTGCCGTGCAGGACGTCGGCCAGGCGCGGGCCGCCCGCGACCACCACGGTGAACACGCCCTGCATCCGGCCGCGCATGTCGTCGGTGGCGGCGGACAGCAGGATAGCCCCGCGGAACACCATGGAGACCATGTCGGCGAGCCCTGCGGCGGCGAGGAAGGCGAAGGCCACCCAGAGGTTGCCGCTCAGCCCGAACCCCGCGATGGCCACGCCCCAGCCGACGACCGCGCCGATGACCATCCAGCCGTGCCGCCGCGCCCGCGAGAAGACGCCGGAGAACAGTCCGCCGAGCACCGCGCCGACCGGGATTCCGGCGAACAGCACGCCGAGCGCCAGACCCGCGCCCCAGGGGGCGTAGGTCTCCGCGGCGAGCTGCGGGAACAGGGCGCGGGGCATGCCGAGAACCATGGCCACGATGTCGGCGAGGAAGGACAGCAGCAGCACCTTGTGCCCGGAGATGTACCGGAAGCCGGCCGCGATCTCGCGCACTCCGGCCCGCCGGGTGGGCCGTTCGCCGAGCGGCGGCAGCGCGGGCAGCCGGAACACCGCCCACACGGTGACGCACAGGGCCAGCGCGTCGATCAGGTACAGCTCGGGCAGCCCGATGACCGGGATCAGCACACCGGCCAGCAGCGGTCCCACGACCAGGCCGGTCTGCATCACGGTCGAGCCGAGCGCGTTCGCCGCGGGCAGTTCCCCGATCGGCACCAGGCGGGCGATGGAGGCGTTGCGGGCCGGGGAGTTGAGGCCGAAGAACGCCTGCTGCAGGGCGAGCAGCAGCATGAGCACGACGACGGAGTCCAGGCCCGTGACGGCCTGCGCCCAGAACAGCACCGAGGTCACGGCGATCCCGGTGTTGGTGACCAGCAGCAACTTGCGCCGGTCCACCGTGTCGGCGACCGCCCCGCCCCACAGCGCGAACACCACCATGGGCACCAGCCCGGCGAGGCCGGCGTAGCCGACCCAGGCCGAGGAGTGGGTGATGTCGTAGATCTGCTTGGGCACGGCGACGGCGGTCAGCTGGCTGCCGACGGCGGTGACGATGGTCGACGACCACAGGCGCCGGAAGGCCGGGATGCGCAGCGGCCGGGTGTCCATCGCCCAGCGGCGCCAGCCGAGCCGGGGCGGGGCCGGCGCGGCCGGGGCGCCGACACCGGTGGTTCCGTGTCCGGTTTCGGTGGGATGCGGTTCGGTGCCGCTGCTCTCGCTCGTGTCCACGGGGTTCCTGGTCGCTCGTCAGAGGTTGCTCGATACATCTTTCGATTCGAGGCCCACTATCGCAGGAACTCCTGAGGCTGCCCGCCCACATCTTCCGCCACTGTCCGCAGGTGTCGGGGACGCTCAGGCGTCGAGGAGCAGGACGGCGCCGAGCGCCAGCATGGTGACCGCGACCAGGCCGTCCAGGACCCGCCAGGCGGTGGGCCGGGCGAGGAGCCGGCCGAGCAGCCGGGCGCCGAAGCCGAGGGCGGCGAACCAGCAGAGGCTGGCCAGGGCCGCGCCGAGGCCGAAGGTCCAGCGCAGCGGGCCGCGGTCGGCGGCGAGGGAGCCGAGCAGGCACACGGTGTCCAGGTAGACGTGCGGGTTGAGCCAGGTCATCGCCAGGCAGGTGAGCACCGCCCGTCGCCGCGAGCCCACAGCCTCGCCCTCCGTCCGCAGTCCGTCGCCGGGCCGGAGGACGCGACGGGCGGCGAGGGCCCCGTAGCACAGCAGGAACGCGCCGCCCACGAGCCCGACCGCCCGCACCGCGCCCGGCCAGGCCACCACGACCGCGCCGACGCCGCCGACGCCCAGCGCGATGAGCAGCGCGTCGGACAGGGCGCAGATGCCGACCACCGCGAGTACGGCGTCCCGGCGCACCCCCTGTCGCAGGACGAAGGCGTTCTGGGCACCGATGGCGACGATCAGGGAGAGCCCGGTGCCGAATCCGGCGGCCGCGGCGGTCAGGGCGTGGTTCATGTCCTCGACGCTAGAGAGGCGATCACCGCACGTACAGCTAAAGATTTTTACGTAGCATTAGCGATTGTGATGACGGAGCTTCCCCTGGAGCAGGTCCGGACGCTGCTCGCCGTGGTGGACGAGGGCACGTTCGACGCGGCGGCCACGGCCCTGCATCTGACGCCGTCGGCGGTCAGTCAGCGGGTCAAGGCGCTGGAGCAGCGCACCGGCCGGGTGCTGCTCCAGCGCACCAAGCCGGTGCGGCCGACGGAGTCCGGGGCGGTGCTGGTGCGGTTCGCCCGGCAACTGGCGCGGCTGGAGCGGGACGCGCGCGGCGAGCTGGGGCTGAGCGGTGCCGGGGAGCCGACGCGGGTGTCGGTCGCGGTGAACGCCGACTCGCTGGCGACCTGGTTCCTCGGGGCGCTCACCCGGGTGCCCGGGCTCTGCTTCGAGCTGCACCGGGAGGACGAGGCCCATACGGCGGCGCTGCTGCGCGAGGGGCTGGTGATGGCGGCGGTGACCTCCTCACCCGACCCGGTGCCGGGCTGCTCGGTACGTGCGCTGGGCCGGATGCGCTATCTGCCGGCCGCCACGCCGGAGTTCGCCGGGCGATATCTGGACGGCCCCCTGCCGGATCGGCTGCCCGAGGCGCCCGTCGTGGTCTTCGACCGCAAGGACGACTTCCAGGACGGGTTCGTCAGACGGCTGGGCCGCGGGGCCGCGAGTTCGCTGCGGCACCATGTACCCACCTCCGAGGGCTTCGCCGACGCGGTCGCCGCGGGGCTGGGCTGGGGCATGCTCCCGGAGGCCCAGGCCGGTCCGCTGCTGGCCGCGGGCCGCCTCGTCCTGCTGGCGCCGGACCAAAGCGTGGACCTCCCCCTGTACTGGCAGCAGTGGAAGCTCGACTCCCCCGCCCTGGCGGCACTGGCCGAGGCGGTGACTCGGACGGCGGCCCGGGCGCTGCGCCGGTGATCCGGACGGACCGCGGGGCGGGCAGGCCCCTCAGGGCTGCTGGGCGCCGAGCCGTCCGGCCGCGCTGTCCAGCAGCATCTCCAGGGCCGTCGGATAGGCGCTGGTGACCATGCGCCGGGCCAGCAGCGGGGCCGCCTCGGCGATGCGGGGGTGGGTGGCGCGGGGCAGGCGGGCGTAGGTGGAGTGCCACTTGTCCTCGTCGGCGCGCTGGGAGGCACTGGGCAGGGCGAGTGACGCGGAGTCCAGGGCGGCGAAGGCCAGGGTCTGGTCGATGAAGGCGTGGTAGACGCGGACCGTCTCCGGCAGGGAGAACCCGGCCGAACGCAGGACGTCCAGCACGGCCTCGTCGGCGGCCAGCTCATGGGTGCGGCCGGTGACCCGGTTGGCGGTGAGCAGCGCCGCCTGCGGGTGCGCGACGTACACGCCGTGGATGCGCAGCCCGATCGTCCGCAGGTCCGCACGCCACCGTCCGGTCGGCTCCCAGCCGGCCAGCGCCTCACCGATGAGCGCGTCGCCGATGGCCAGGGTCAGTTCGTCCATGCCCCGGAAGTACCGGTACAACGTGCTGGGATCGCAGTCCAGGGCGAGACCGAGTCGGCGGGCGGTGAGACCGGTGCTGCCGTGCTCGCGCAGCAGCCGGAGCGCGGTCGCGACGATCAGTTCCTCGGACAGCACGGTGCCGCCGCGGGTCGGACGGCGCCGGCGGCGCCTCTCCTCGGGCACGACGGGCTTGGGCACGATGATCCTTCCTGTGTCGGCCCGGTTCGACCGGCTTATGCCAACGCCATTGACCTTACGCCACCGTCCGGCGTTGGATTCCGGGCAAGGCGCGCCTGCCCCGATGTTCCGTTTCCGTTCGTGACCGTTCCGTTCGTGTCAGGCAGGGAGTTTCCGTCATGCGTGTACTGCTCGTGGGAGCCGGTGGGGTCGGCACCGCCATCACCCGGATCGCGGCCCGGCGTCCGTTCCTCGACCTGATGGTGGTCGCCGACTACGACCCCGCGCGGGCCGAGGCGGCCGTCGCGGCCCTCGGTGAGGCCGGGGCCCGGTTCCGGGCCGAACAGGTGGACGCGGGCGACGAGTCCGCGGTCGCCGCGCTGCTCTCCCGGCACGGCTGCGACGTGCTGCTCAACGCCACCGACCCGCGGTTCGTCATGCCCCTGTTCCGGGCGGCGCGCGCGGCCGGCGCGACCTATGTCGACATGGCGATGTCGCTGTCCCGGCCGCACCCCGAGCGGCCGTACGAGGAGTGCGGGGTCAAGCTGGGCGACGAGCAGTTCGCGCTGGCCGGTCAGTGGGAGAAGGCGGGCGCGCTCGCCCTGGTCGGCATGGGGGTGGAGCCCGGTCTGTCGGACGTGTTCGCCCGCTACGCGGCCGACGAACTCTTCGACACCGTCGAGGAGATCGGCGTCCGCGACGGCGCCGATCTCACCGTGGACGGCTACGACTTCGCGCCCTCCTTCAGCATCTGGACCACCATCGAGGAGTGCCTGAACCCGCCGGTCGTCTACGAGACCGGACGGGGCTGGTTCACCACCGCCCCGTTCAGCGAGCCCGAGGTGTTCGACTTCCCCGAGGGGATCGGGCCGGTGGAGTGCGTGAACGTGGAGCACGAGGAGGTGCTGCTGATGCCGCGCTGGGTCGGCGCGGACCGCGTCACCTTCAAGTACGGGCTGGGCCAGGAGTTCGTCGAGACGCTGAAGACCCTGCACCGCCTGGGACTTGACCGCACCGAACCGGTGACCGTGCCGGGCCCTGACGGGCCGGTCGCGGTCTCACCGCGGGACGTGGTCGCCGCGTGTCTGCCGGACCCGGCGACGCTGGGTGAGCGGATGCGCGGCAAGACCTGCGCGGGCACCTGGGTGCGCGGCACGAAGGACGGGGCGCCGCGCGAGGTGTACCTGTATCACGTGGTCGACAACCAGTGGTCCATGGCGGAGTACGGGTGTCAGGCGGTGGTGTGGCAGACGGCGGTCAATCCGGTCGTCGCCCTCGAACTCCTCGCCACCGGTGCCTGGTCGGGCACGGGCGTCCTGGGCCCGGAGGCCTTCCCCGCCGGGCCGTTCCTCGACCTGCTGACCGCGTACGGCTCCCCGTGGGGCATGCGCGAGCAGTGACCGGGACGCGGTCCGCGCCGCACGATCCCTCGCCGGCTCCTTGTTTCATGCCGTCCTGACCGGTCACCCGAAATGGAAGCACGCATTCGACTGGCACGGACGACTTCGACCCGAGGAGACTTCGATGGACAACTGGCGCGAACATGCCGCGTGCCGTCACGAGGACCCCGACCTCTTCTTCCCCATCGGCACCACCGGGCCTTCGCAGGTGCAGGCACAGCAGGCCAAGGCCGTGTGCGGGCCCTGCCCGGTACGGGAACAGTGCCTGGACTGGGCCCTGGACACGGGTCAGAGCATCGGCGTCTGGGGCGGTACGACCGAGGTGGAGCGCCGCGCGCTCAGGCGCCGCTCCCGTTCCCGCCAACGCTCCGGCTGAACCGGGCGCCGGAAACGGGCCGGACGCCGCGGCGGCGGCCGCGGCGAGGCCGGCCTCGGCGGCCGGTGCCGCATGAGAAGGGCCCCCGGTTCCCGGGGGCCCTTCTCATGCGGCAGGTGCGCCTGGTCGTACGGTCAGTGCGCCACCTCCGCTTGCGCTCGCCCGCCGGGGCGGGCCTGCCCCGGCGGTCCGACCGTCAAGACCGGCTCGGCTTGCCCCGCTCGTACAGCCAGGTGTGGAACAGGCCGTCCAGGTTCTTGCCGGACAACCGCTCGGCGAGCCCGGTGAACTGGGCCGTCGTGCCGTGCCCGGCCCGGTGTCCGGCCGCCCAGGCGCGCAGGATCCGGAAGAAGTCCCGGTCGCCGACGGCCCGGCGCAGCTCGTGCAGGGTCATCGCGCCACGGGCGTAGACGGGGGTGTCGAAGATGTTCTCCCCGCTGCCCGGATCGCCGGGCGGGAAGGCCCACAGACGGTCGCTCGCGGGGCGGGCGTAGAGGGCGTCGAACGCCTTCTGCGCGCTGTCGCCGCCGTGCTGTTCCGCGTAGAGCCACTCGGCGTAGGTCGCGAAGCCCTCGTTGAGCCAGATGTCCTTCCAGGCGGTCAGCGAGACCGAGTCGCCGAACCACTGGTGGGCGTTCTCGTGGACCAGGGTGCTCACGTCGGGCGCCGAGTCGTAGAGGGGCCGGCTCTGGGTCTCCAGCGCGTAGCCGACGTCGGGCGCGTGGTCGACGACCGATCCGGCGGCCCGGAACGGGTACGGCCCGAACAGCTTGCTCTCCCACTCCAGCACGGAGGGAAGCTTCTTCAGCACGGGCGCCGCCGCGCGCGCCTCCCGCGGGTCGACGGCGTTGTACACCTGGACGCCGTCGCGGGTCGTGTACCGCTCGACCTGGAACTTCCCGACGGTGGCGGTGGCCAGGTAGGCGGCCATGGGCTCGGCCTGGTGCCAGCGGAAGGTGGTGCGGCCGTGCGCGGTGCGCGTGCCGCGCAGGACGCCGTTGGCCACGGCGGTGCGTCCCTCGGGGACCGTGATCGTGAAGTCGTACGCCGACTTGTCCTTGGGGTGGTTGTTCGCCGGGAACCAGGTCATCGCGCCCTGCGGCTCCCCGGCGACGAACGCCCCGTCGTCGGTGGGGATCCAGCCGTCCGCCGAGCCGTCCGGGTCGGTGACCGGGCCGGGGGTGCCGTGGTAGGAGACAGTGACCCGGAACCTCTGGCCCGCGCGCAGGGTGTGCGGCGGGGTGACGACGAGTTCCTGGCCGTCGCGGCGGAATTCCGCGGGGCGGCCGCCTACGGTGACGCCGGTGACCTTCAGGCCCGAGAGGTCCAGGTCGAAGCGGGTGAGCCGCTGTGTGGCGCGCGCGGTGAGGACGGCCGTGCCGTCCAGGTGCCGGGAGGCGGTGTCGTAACGGAGCGTCAGGTCATAGTGGCCGACGTGGTAGCCGCCGTTGCCGCTGAGCGGGAAGTAGGGGTCGCCCGCGCCGGCGGTGCCGGTCGTGCCGGCCGCCGCGGGGCCTGCGGCCCCGAGCAGCGCCGCCACGGCGACGGGAACGGTGGCGAGGACCGCCTCGCGGCGGAGAACTGCGGTACGTCGGCTGGGGACCTGTCTGCGCGGTGGCGTCACGGGCGCTCCTCCGGGGGGTGGCGAATGATCGTTTCGCCAGAAGAGTAGGCGCGGAGCCGATCCGGTTTCGCTCTCTTTCCGGTCAAGTCACGCCGCGTCGCCGCCCGGTGGGCCGCCTCCGCGGCAGTACGCTCGCAGTACCGTCCGCGACCCGAGAGGGGCCCCGACCGTGAGCGTGCGCGTGCGCCGGATCTACGAACCGCCGGAGGCGGACGACGGGCTGCGGGTCCTGGTGGACCGGCTGTGGCCGCGCGGGGTGTCCAAGGACGAGGCCCAGGTGGACGAGTGGCCGAAGGGGCTCACGCCGTCGAACGAGCTGCGCAAGTGGTTCCACGGCCCGGAGGGCTCCTTCGAGGAGTTCCGCGGCCGCTACGAGGCCGAACTCGCCGCTCCCGAGGCCGCCGAACTCCTCGACGGGCTGCGGAAGCCGGTGCGCGAGGGCCGGGTGACGCTGCTCACGGCGTCCAAGAAACCGGAGCAGAGCCACGCCTCCGTGCTGGTGGAACTGCTGCGCGGCTGAGCGCGGCACCGCGGTTTCGGCCCGGCTCGCCGTCAGCCCGTCTGCTTCGCCGCCGCCCGTCCCGCCGCGCGGCCCGAGAAGAGGCAGCCGCCGAGGAAGGTGCCCTCCAGGGCGTTGTAGCCGTGGACACCGCCGCCGCCGAAGCCCGCCACCTCGCCCGCCGCGTACAGCCCCTCGATGGGGGTGCCGTCGGCGCCGAGGGCCCGGGAGTCGAGGTCGGTCTGGATGCCGCCGAGCGTCTTGCGGGTCAGCACGTGCAGCCGGACGCCGATCAGCGGGCCCGCCTCCGGGTCGAGGACGCGGTGCGGGGAGGCGACCCGGCCGAGCCGGTCACCGATGTAGCGGCGGGCGTTGCGGATGCCCTGGACCTGGGAGTCCTTGCTGTAGGGGTTGGCCATCTGCAGGTCGCGGGCCTCGATCTGCCGGCGCACCTCGGCCGCGTCCAGCAGCGGCTCGGCGGTGAGGGCGTTCATCTTCTCGACCAGTTGCTCCAGGGTGCCCGCGGTGACGAAGTCCGCGCCCTCGTCGAGGAAGGCACGCACCGGGGCCGGGGCGCCCTTGCCCAGCAGCCGGTCGCGCAGCACGGCCTTGCGGTCCTTGGCGGTGATGTCCGGGTTCTGCTCGGAGCCGGAGAGCGCGAACTCCTTCTCGATGATCTTCCGGGTGAGGATGAACCAGGAGTGGTCGTGGCCGGCGATGTCCTCGGTGGTGCGCAGGTACTCGAGCGTGCCGAGGGTGTCGTAGCCGGGCAGGCACGGGTCGGGCAGCCGGCGCCCGAGGGCGTCGAGCCAGATGGAGGACGGGCCCGGCAGGATGCGGATGCCGTGGCCGGGCCAGACGGGGTCCCAGTTCTGCAGGCCCTCGGTGTAGTGCCACATGCGGTCCCGGTTGACCAGGCGCACGCCGGCTTCGGCGCTGATGTCGAGCATCCGGCCGTCGACGTAGGCGGGGACGCCGGTGACCATCTCGGCGGGGGGTGTGCCGAGCCGTTCGGGCCAGTAGCGGCGGACGATGTCGTGGTCGGCGCCGATGCCGCCGCTGGTGACGATCACGGCCCGGGCGGTGAGTTCGAAGTCGCCGGCGCGCTCGCGGCTGGAGGGGGCACCCCGCGGTGAGTCGTCCGCGGCGAGGACGGTGCCTCGCACTCCGCGCGCCGTGCCGTCCTCGATGACCAGCTCGTCGACCCGGTGGCGGTGGTGGAAGGTGAGCAGTCCGTCCCGGGCCGCCTGTCGGGCGTAATCGACGAAGGGTTCGACCACGCCGGTGCCGGTGCCCCAGGCGATGTGGAAGCGGGGCACGGAGTTTCCGTGGCCGCCGGCCCTGAGGTCGCCGCGCTCGGCCCAGCCGACGGTGGGCAGCAGTTCGATGCCGTGCCCCCGCAGCCAGGAGCGCTTCTCACCGGCCGCCCACTCGACGTAGGCGCGGGCCCAGCGCACCGCCCAGGAGTCCTCGTCGGCGAGCCGGTCGAACCGCGCGCTGCCCCGCCAGTCGTTCCAGGCCAGGTCGAGGGAGTCCTTGATGCCGAGCCGGCGCTGCTCGGGCGAGTCGACGAGGAAGAGCCCGCCGAGGGACCAGAACGCCTGGCCGCCGAGGTTGGCGGCGTTCTCCTGGTCGACCAGGGCGACCCTGCGGCCCTGGCGGTTGAGTTCGTGCGCCGCGACCAGGCCGGCGAGGCCCGCTCCGACGACGATGACGTCCGCGTCCATGGCGGCCATGTCGTCCGTGTCCTTCCGTCCGCGACTCATTCGGGAGTGCCGCTGCCGTCGGTCAGCAGGGCGGTGAGCAGTTGCTTCAGCCAGCCGCGGGCGGCGTCGACGTCCTTGTCCAGCAGTAGCTGGGTGGTGACGCCGTCGTAGGCCGCGACCACCGCGCGGGCGGCGCCGTCGGCGTCGCCGAGCACGGCGGGCAGTTCGGTGTGGCCCCGGGCCCGGCCGAGGCGGTCGGCGACGGCCTCGCGCAGCCGGGCACGGTGGTCGAGGAGGACCTGGGCGACGGCCGGGTCACGGGCCGCGTGCACCAGGAAGTCGGTCTTGACGAGCAGCCAGTCCACGTCGAGCAGCAGGACCTCGGTGACCCGGTCCACGGAGGCCGGGACGTCCAGGTCGGGCCGGTCCTGGGCGAGCGCGTCGGCCACCTGGCCGGCGATGAGGTCGGCCCGCTCCCGGTAGAGGGCGAAGAACAGCTCGTCCAGGGTGGCGAAGTTGGAGTAGAAGGCGCCCCGGCTGTAGCCGGCGGCCTCGCAGACCTCCTCGATGGAGACCCGGCCGAACCCCTTGGCGGCGAAGACCGCGAAGGCGGCGTCTAGCAGGTTCGCCCGGGTCCGGGCCCGCCGCCTGGTGACGCGCCGGGCCGTGTCGTCCTCGGCCGTCATGGCGGGACCCCCCTTTCGATACGGCAATGTATCCGATACATCGATGTATCGAAAGGGCTCCGGCAACCCGGTCCGGCGCACGCGCCTTTCAGTGGGAACACATTTTCGATTAAGGAGTAGACTGGGCCCATGGCCACGCACCTCCAGGGCTCCCTGTTCGACCAGACCGACGAGCTGCGGCTCGGCCCGCTCGACGGGCTGCGCCGGACCGAGCTGGGCTCCGGCGCCTGGATCGACGTACTGCCGGGCTGGCTGAGCGGCGCGGACGCCCTGTTCGAAGAGCTGGCGGCCGAGGTCCCCTGGCGGGCGGAGCGCCGGAAGATGTACGACAACGTGGTGGCCGTCCCGCGGCTGCTCGCCTTCTACGCGGCGCACGACCCGCTGCCGCACCCCGTCCTCACCGAGGCGCGGGACGCCCTGTCCGCCCGCTACGCCGAGGAGCTGGGCGAGCCGTTCACCACCGCCGGGCTGTGCTTCTACCGCGACGGCCGGGACAGCGTCGCCTGGCACGGCGACCGGATCGGGCGCGGCGCCCGCCAGGACACGATGGTCGCGATCCTGTCCGTCGGCGCGCCCCGGGATCTTCTGCTGCGTCCCGTGGGAGGCGGCGGCACGGTCGTCCGGCGGCCGCTCGGGCACGGCGACCTCATCGTGATGGGCGGCTCCTGCCAGCGGACCTGGGAGCACTGCGTGCCCAAGACCGCCCACGCGGCGGGTCCGCGGATCAGCGTCCAGTTCCGCCCGCGAGGGGTGCGGTGACGCGTCCGGCGGCCCGCTGCGCGCCGCCGCCGAGCGGGCCCGGGAACGGGAGTCCCGCTGACGGGGGCGGGGCCTTAGGGTTCGTCCCATGGCATTGCAGATCAGCGCCACGAACCCGGAGCACCCCGCGGTCCTGCTCGAACTGCCCTGGGACGTCCCCCTGGAGAAGTGGCCCGAGGAGTACCTCGTACCGCTCCCCCGGGGCATCTCCCGGCACGTCGTGCGCTACGCCCGCGCCGGCGACGAGGTGATCGCCGTCAAGGAGCTGGCCGAACGGCCCGCGCTGCGCGAGTACGGGCTGCTGCGCGACCTCGACCGGCTGGGCATCCCGGCCGTCGACCCGCTCGCCGTGGTCACCGGCCGCACCGACGGCGCCGGCGCCCCGCTGGAACCGGTACTGATCACCCGGCATCTGCGCGGCTCGATGCCGTACCGCTCGATGTTCGAGACCACCATGCGGCCGGCGACCATGCACCGGCTGATGGACGCCCTCGCGGTGCTGCTGGTCCGGCTGCACCTGAGCGGGTTCGCCTGGGGCGACTGCTCGCTGTCCAACACCCTCTTCCGGCGGGACGCGGGCGCCTACGCCGCGTACCTGGTGGACGCCGAGACCGGCGACCTGCACCCCCGGCTCAGCCCCGGGCAGCGGGACTACGATCTCGACCTGGCCCGGGTGAACATCAGCGGCGAGCTGCTGGACCTGGAAGCGTCCGGCGCGCTGCACCCCTCCGTCGACCCCGTCGAGTTCGGGCACGAGATCTGCACCCGCTACGCCGGCCTGTGGCAGGAGCTGACCCGTACCTCGGTGTACCCGGCGGGCAAGTACCACTACATAGAACGCCGGATACGCCGCCTCAACGACCTCGGTTTCGACGTGGCCGAGATGCAGATCGAGCACTCCTCCAACGGCGACACGGTCACCTTCGTGCCCAAGGTCGTCGACGCCGGCCACCACCAGCGGCAGCTGCTGCGGCTGACCGGCCTCGACGCCGAGGAGAACCAGGCGCGGCGGCTGCTCAACGACCTGGAGAGCTGGATGGCCACCCAGGACGACTACGCGCCCGGCGACCCCCTCGCCGCCCGCCCCGAGGTGCTCGCCCACCGCTGGGTGCGGGACGTGTTCCGGCCCACCGTGCGCGCCGTGCCCTTCGAGCTGCGCGGCTCCATGGACCCGGCCGAGATCTACCACGAGCTGCTGGAGCACCGCTGGTACCTGTCGGAACAGGCCCAGCACGACATCGGCCTGGACACCGCCGTCGCCGACTACATCGACAACGTCCTGCCCAAGGCCCGTACCACCCTGGAGCCGACGACACCCGTGTAGGTCACTCGTGCGGGACCACGGCCACCGGGCACTCGGCGTGGTGCAGCACGCCGTGCGCGACCGAGCCGATCCGGGCGCCCACGGCCGTACGGCGGGACCGCCGGCCGACGACCATCAGCTGGGCCCGCCCGGCCATCGACAGCAGCACCTGCCCCGCGCTGCCCATCTCGACGTGCTCGGCGACGGGCACCTGCGGGAAGCGCTCTTGCCACGGGCGCAGCGCGTCGGCCAGGGCCTGCTTCTCGTACGGCTCCAGGCCGCCCGCCTCGTCCAGGAGCTTCAGCGAGCCCGGGCTGTAGGCGAAGACCGGCGGCAGCGTCCAGGCGCGCACCGCCCGCACGGTGGCACCGCGCACGGCCGCCGTCTCGAACGCGAACCGCAGCGCGGCCGCGCTGTCCTGCGGGCCGCCGTGCTGGCCCACCACGACGTCCCGCCCGGCGGCCTCCGCCGCCGCCCGGTCGCCTGCCCGCACCAGGACCACGGGCCGGGCCGTCTCGGCGATCACCTGCCGGCCCACCGAGCCCAGCAGGAAGCCCATCACCGAGCCGTGCCCGCGGGAGCCCAGCACCAGCAGCTCGGACTGAGCGGCCGCGCCGGTCAGCGCCTCCGCGACGCCGCCCTCGAGCACGTCCACGGCCACCTCGAGCTCCGGGTGTCTGCCGGAGACGGTGCGCACGGCCTCCCGCACCCCTTCCGACACCCAGCCGTGCTGGGTGTCCCGGTCGGCCGTGGGGAGCGCCTCGGCGTAGCGCCAGGCGTGCACCACGCGCAGCGGCAGCCCCCGGCGCACGGCCTCCCTGGCCGCCCAGTCCAGCGCGGCCAGGCTCTCCTCCGTACCGTCCACCCCTGCCGTGATCGGGCGTGTCATGCCTCGGGCCTCCTCGTCGTCCGCGTCCGCGGGGCCAGTCTCCCCCACGTGCCGATCAGTCCGTGCTGATCATGCCCTTCCCCTACCCGCGAAGGGGGCGATCAAGGAGTGGTCCACGGGCTCGGGCCGTCCTTGCCGTATACCGGAGCGAAGCCGGGCGATCGAACATACGATGGGCGGGAATCGGTGCGGTGACCCAGGCGGCGCCGTCCCGTGAATCCGACCGCTCGGGGTGGGAGAGGCATGGCACAGGCCGCCGACGCAGCGCGGACCGTCATCCTGACCGTGGACGACGACCCCGGGGTCTCCCGAGCCGTGGCCCGTGACCTCAGGCGGCGTTACGGCGAGTCGTACCGGATCGTGCGCGCGGAGTCCGGCGAGTCGGCGCTGGAGGCGCTGCGCGAGCTGAAGCTGCGCGGGGATCTGGTGGCGGTGATCCTGGCCGACTACCGGATGCCGCAGATGAACGGCATCGACTTCCTGGAACAGGCCCTGGACGTGTATCCGGGGGCCCGGCGGGTGCTGCTGACCGCGTACGCGGACACCAGCGCGGCGATCGACGCGATCAACGTCGTCGACCTGGACCACTATCTGCTCAAGCCGTGGGACCCGCCGGAGGAGAAGCTCTACCCGGTGCTGGACGACCTGCTTCAGGCGTGGCGGACCAGCGCCTACAAGCCGGTGCCCAGCACCAAGGTCGTGGGGCACCGCTGGTCGGCCCGGTCCTCGGACGTACGGGAGTTCCTGGCCCGCAACCAGGTGCCCTACCGCTGGTACTCGGTGGAGGAGCCCGAGGGGCGGCGGCTGCTGACCGCGGCCGGGCAGGACGGGCAGCGGCTGCCGCTGGTGGTCACGCCCGACGGGACGGCCCTGGTCGAGCCCGAGGCGCCCGAGCTGGCCGCGCGGGTGGGCCTCGCGACGACACCGACGGCCGACTTCTACGACCTGGTGGTGATCGGCGGCGGCCCGGCCGGGCTGGGCGCCGCCGTGTACGGGGCCTCGGAGGGCCTGCGGACCGTGCTTGTGGAACGGTCCGCGACCGGCGGGCAGGCCGGGCAGAGCTCCCGGATCGAGAACTACCTGGGATTCCCCGACGGGGTCTCCGGCGCGCAGCTCACCGACCGGGCGCGGCGGCAGGCGGCCAAGTTCGGCGCCGAGATCCTGACCACGCGCGAGGTGACGCGACTGGAGATCAACGGGGCGGCACGCGTGGTGCGGTTCGCGGACGGCTCGGCGATCGCGGCGCACAGCGTCATCCTGGCGACGGGCGTGCAGTACCGGCAGTTGCGGGCCGAGGGCTGCACGGACCTGACCGGCTGCGGGGTGTTCTACGGCTCCGCGCTGACCGAGGCGTCCTCCTGCCAGGGGCACGACGTGTACATCGTCGGCGGCGCCAACTCGGCGGGTCAGGCGGCGATGTACCTCTCCCGGTTCGCCAAGTCGGTGACGCTGCTGGTGCGCGGGTCCGATCTGTCGGCGTCGATGTCGCACTACCTGATCCAGCAGATCGGCGAGGCGCCGAACATCTCGGTGCGCGGCCACACGGTCGTGGACGCCGCCCACGGATCCGGCCGGCTGGAGCAGCTGACGCTGCGTCACATGTCCAGTGGGGAGACCGAACGCGTCGACGCCCAGTGGATGTTCGTGTTCATCGGCGCCGCCCCGCTGACCGACTGGCTGGGCGGGACGGTGCTGCGCGACGAGCGCGGGTTCATCCTGGCCGGGCCCGACCTGACCGCCGACGGGCGGCCGCCGGCCGGCTGGGAGCTGGACCGGCCGCCGTACCACCTGGAGACCAGCGTCCCCGGCGTGTTCGTGGCGGGCGACGCCCGCGCCGAGTCCGCCAAGCGGGTCGCGTCCGCCGTCGGAGAGGGAGCCATGGCCGTCATGCTCGTCCACCGGTATCTGGAGCAGTCGTGAGCGGGCAGCCGGTGCCGTGCAGCCCGCAGGAGATCGGCTCCCTGTTCCTGTTCGAGAAGCTGGCGCCCGAACAGCTCGGCCGGCTGTGCAGCGAGGGCCGGGTGGAGCTGTTCGAGCCCGGCCCGGTCTACACCGAGGGCGACCCCGCCACCTGCTTCTACGTGATGGTCGAGGGCACGGTCGTGCTCTCGCGGCGGGTGGGCGGCGACGACGTGGAGGTGTCCCGTACCTCGCAGCGCGGGGTGTACGCGGGCGCCATGCAGGCATACCTGGGTGACCGGGTGCGGCAGGTGTACAACAACTCGATGCGGGTGACGGAGCCGACGCGGTTCTTCGTCCTGCCGGCGGACACCTTCGCCGAGGTCATGAGCGAGTGGTTCCCGATGGCCACGCATCTGCTGGAGGGGCTGTTCTTCGGCTCGAAGAGCGTCCAGGCGGCCATCGGGCAGCGGGAACGGCTGCTGGCGCTGGGCTCGTTGTCGGCCGGGCTCACGCACGAGCTGAACAATCCCGCCGCGGCCGCCGTCCGGGCCACCTCGACGCTGCGGGAGCGGGTCGCGAAGATGCGGCACAAGCTCTCGGTGATCGCCGAAGGCCCGTTCTCCCGGGACGCGTTGGCGAGTCTGATCGAGATCCAGGAGCGCACCGCCGAGCGCGTCGCCAAGGCGCCGGCGCTCAGCCCGCTGGAGGCCTCGGACCGCGAGGACGCGCTCACCGACTGGCTGGAGGACCACGGCATCGACCACGGCTGGCAGCTCGCGCCCACCTTCGTCCAGGCCGGGCTCGACGTGGACTGGCTGGAGCAGGTCGCGGCGGCCGTGGACGCGGAGATCCTGCCCGGGGCGGTGGGCTGGCTCAACTACACCGTCGAGACAGAGCTGCTGATGGACGAGATCGAGGACTCCACCACCCGGATCTCGCACCTCGTGGACGCCGCCAAGCAGTACTCGCAACTGGACCGGGCGCCCTACCGGGTCGTCGGCGTGCACGAACTCCTCGACAGCACCCTGCTGATGCTGTCCGGCAAGATCGGCCCGCGCATCGAGGTCGTCAAGGAGTACGAACCCGCACTGCCGGAGATCCCCGGCTATCCGGCGGAGCTGAACCAGGTGTGGACCAACCTCATCGACAACGCGGTGTCCGCCATGAACGGCGCCGGCGGGCAGGGCACGCTGACCGTGCGGACCGCGCTGGAGGGCGAGCAGGTGCTGGTGGAGTTCCGGGACACCGGGCCCGGGGTGCCGGCGGAGATCAGGAGCCGGATCTTCGACCCGTTCTTCACCACCAAGCCGGTCGGCCAGGGCACCGGGCTCGGCCTGGACATCTCCTGGCGGATCGTGGTGAACAAGCACCACGGCACCCTGCGTGTCGAGTCGGCGCCCGGCGACACCCGTTTCCAGGTGCTGCTGCCGCTGACCGCCGGGACAGCGGAGGAGCAGTCCGCCCTGACGAACCCCGAGGAGGCAGCATGAGCGGCGAGCCCGCCATCGACCCGAGCGTCCCGCCGAGCGGCGTGGGCTGTGTGGAGTGCGAGGCGGCCGGCGGGTGGTGGTTCCATCTGCGCCGGTGCGCGGCCTGCGGTCACGTCGGCTGCTGCGACGACTCCCCCGCCAAGCACGCCACCGCCCACTACGAGGCGACCGGGCACCCGGTGATCCGCAGTTTCGAGCCGGGTGAGGGCTGGTTCTGGAACTTCGAGACGGACGAGCTGTACACCGACGGTCCCGAACTCGCGCCGCCGGCCGAGCACCCTGCCGACCAGCCGGTTCCGGGCCCGGCGGGGCGGGTTCCGGCCGACTGGGCCGAGACGCTGCGCTGAGTCCCGCCCGGCCGGGGTGAGGCGGCCGGGCCGGGGTCAGCGCGCGCAGTCGAGGGCGTGCGGGTCGACGGCGCCGGCCAGGGCCCGCATGCCCGCGTCGTCGAGGTGCAGATGGTCGCCGTTGTCGAAGGCGGAGCGCAGGCGTTCGGGCACGTGGGGGCTGCGCAGGACGCGGTCGAAGTCGGCGACCGCGTCGAACTCCCCGCCGGCGCGGATGAACCGGTTGACCTCCTGGCGTACGGCCTCGGCGGCCGGGTCCCACTCGGACCAGCCCGCGAACGGGCCGATGGTCGCGCCGACCACGCACAGCCCGGCCGCGTGGGCCCGCCGGATGATCGTCCGGTAGCCGGCTATCAGGTCGGCCGCGGTGACCCCGGTGTGGGCCTTGAGGTCGTTCACTCCCTCGAACAGCAGGACGGTGCGCGCCCCGGGCTGGGTCAGGACGTCCCGCTCCAGCCGGTGCAGGGCGCCGGTCCCGGCGTCGTCGGTGAGCACCTTGTTGCCGGACATGCCCTCGTTGGCCACGCCCTTGACGGCCGTCGGGGCCGCGTGCAGGCGCCGGGCCAGGTAGTCGGGCCAACGCCGGTCGAGCCCCGGGGTGGACTGCCAGCCGTCGGTGAGGGAGTCGCCGAGCGCCACCACGGCTCCGGTCGCGGGGTTCGCGGGGCGTACGGAGACGGCGTCCAGGTACCACCAGGAGCCGGTCGGCCGCGCCCAGTTCGCCCCGCTCGTCTCGGCGGTGTGGTCGCCCTGGCTGACGTACGACGTCTGCATCGCCATCGCGTGCCCGGTGGCCGGTCCGGCCGCGTCGGGGGTGTGCAGGCTGACGGCGAGATCGGCCCCGGCCGGGACGGTCCCGGGCAGCGGATCGCTCCATGCGACCGTCCCGGCGGGCAGGGTGACCGTGCGGGCGCCGCCGAAGGTGAGCGGCCGGTCGCTGCCCGGTACGAGCGCCGCGCCCGTGCGCCGCAGGCCGGCGCGAACGCTGTCCAGGGTCAGGGGACGGTCGCCGAAGGCGTTGGACAGACGGACGCGCAGTGCGCTGCCGGCCACGCTGGTGTGCACGATCAGCCGGTAGCCGCGGCCGGCGGCGCCTTCGCCGAGGCGGTCGGCGCTCGCCGCCCAGGTGACGACCTGGCCGGCCCTGGCGATGGGTGCGGGCGGCCCGGTCAGGGCACGCACGGGCGCCCACTGGCAGGCGAGGGTGAGCAGCAGTGCGGCGGCCAGGCGGCGGACGCGGGCGGACCGGCCGGTCACCGGGCGGGCTCCTTCGCCCCGGCGGACCCGCCGGGCTCCGGGCGGAGCGTCCGGGACGTGTCTGCGTGTGCCACGGACGTCATGGTCCCGCCGCTGCCGCCGGTCCGCCACCTCGGCGGGCGGGGGCGCCCGGACGTGCGGATGCCCCGCGCGGGGCGGGGCATCCGGTGGTGCTGGGTACGGACGTCCGTCAGTGGCGGGCGGCCGGGGTGTTGGCGGCGGTCACGTTGACCGCGGCCCACGCGTTGTTCACCGTCTTGTACTCGGTGCTGGTCGAGCCGTACAGGTCCTTGGCCGCCTTCAGCGTCGCGACGCGCGCGCCGTGGAAGTCGGTGGTGGAGACCATGTAGCGGGTCAGCGCACGGTAGAAGATCGCCGTGGCCTTGGTGCGGCCGATGCCCTTGACGGTGGAGCCGCCGAACGTCGGCGAGTTGTACTTGACGCCGCCGATCGTCTTCGAGCCGCTGCCCTCCGCGAGGAGGTAGTAGGCGTGCGAGGAGACACCGGAACCGGCGTGCACCTCGGTGAAGTACGTGTCCGAGGACCAGTAGTCGATCGTGCCCTCGAGCTTGTCGAGCGAGGGGTGGTCGAGGCGGCGCAGGAACTTCTGGTCCAGGCCCAGCTTCTCGCCGACCAGGTAGTCCGGCGTGTCCTTCGTGTTGTTGGCGTAGAACTCGACGTTGGAGCCGAAGATGTCGGCGAGCGACTCGTTCAGCGAGCCGGGCTCGCCGTACTGGTTGCCGTCGGCGTCGACGTAGGTCGGCTGCAGGTTGGCGGTCGCCTCCACCACGCCGTGGGTCAGCTCGTGACCGGTGACGTCGAGGACGACGAGCGGCTTCTTGAACATCTGGCCGTCGCCGTCACCGTAGAGCATGCAGTTGCAGGTCGGGTCCCAGAACGCGTTGGCGACCTTGTTGCCCCAGTGGACCATTCCGCGGGCGGCCTTGGAGTTGTTGGCTATGCCCTTGCGGTTGAAGGTCTTCTTGTAGAAGTCCAGCGTCTTGGTGATGCCGTACTGCGCGTCGGCGGCGGCGCTGGACCGGCTGGAGGTCTTGCCGTTGCCCCACACGTTGGTGGTGTTGGTGAACTTCGTGCCCGCGCCGAAGGACTCGGTGTACTTGCCCTTGGCGTCACGCGTCTCGGTGCCGTACCGGTTCGGGTCCTTGAGCTGGTAGTGGCCGCGCGAGGTGGCCGTGGTGGTCAGACCGACGCTGCCCACGAAGAGGGTCTTGCCGGTGCCCTTGGCGGTCGCCGGGTAGTGCGTGACGCCGGAGGCGCCCGAGCCGAGCAGGCCGGCCCCGGTGGTGGAGCCGGTGCCGGTGGCCGGGTCGGCCGTCTGGCCGCTCTTGCGCAGCGCGGCGAGCAGCTTCGGCGACAGGAACTCGTCGGCGACGGGCGTGTTGCTGCGTACCTTGCCGGTGACGGCGTCGACGACGACGGTGCTGGCGCTGTCGTTGTCGGTGACGGTGACCTGGTAGGCGAGGACGGCGGAGCCACCGCGGGCGTCCACCACCAGCTCGGCACCGCCGGCCTCGCCCTTGGCGGCGCCGGCGGCCTTCGCCGCGGCCTGAGCGGCCGTCAGCTCGGGCTTGGCGGCCGCGGGCTTGACGGCGTGCGTGGCCGCGCTGGTGACCCCCGTGTAGGCCAGCCGCCGGTCCAGGTGGACGACGAGGTCGCCGCCGAGCACCGGCATCCCGTTGTGCGTGCGGACGAAACGAACGTGGCGCGCGCCCTCGGGGTCGACGAGCACGTCCTGGGCGTGGAGTTCGTCGCCCTGCGCGACCCCCGTCGCCGCGGTGTGGGTGAAGGCCGCGGCGTGCGCCGCCTTCACCACCGCCGCGGCGGTCGTGGTGGTGGACGCGGCGGAGCGCTCCCCACCGGTGGAGGGACCCGCGAAGGCCGTACCGGCCAGACCTGTGGCAGCGGTCGCCACCGCGACGGCGATCGCCGCGGTGCGTATGTGCGGTCTACGCAATCTGATCAGGGTTCCTTCATTCGAAGGCGGGAGGTTTCCCAACCGCCCTGAGACGTGGCGGAGTTGTGCGCCACGGGGGCTGGTCGGGCCCCGGAAGCAACCCTTATGGATCAGTCATGCACACGTAAAGGCGGAATGATCCATTTCGCGGTCTTCTATGGCAATCCTTTACAAATGCCTGCCACAGGGTGATCACGAGATGACCAACTGTGTGTCGACTGTGGAGACGTTGCCGCAATCCCCTAGGTTCCAGGCCGGAATGTGACCGATGTCGCATCGCGAACCGCTAGGACGGGAGTGGAGCCGGATGGTCTCAGCAATGGTGGGCAGGGGTGCGGTACTCGGAGCGGCCGTCCTGTCGCTGCTCACGGTCCCGGCCCGGGCCGTGACCCCGGAGGCGGACGCCCGAGCGGCGGCGGCGCTGCCCGCACCCGACGTCGGGGGCCTGGACGCGGCACTGCACTCGGTGGTGAACCAGGGCGCCCCGGGCGCGCTGGCGCGCGTCGACGACGGCGACGACTCCTACCTGGTGACCCGCGGCTTCGCCGACCGGAGCACCCGTCAGGGCATCAGCGCCGCGGACCGGTTCCGCATCGGCAGCGTCACCAAGTCCTTCTCCGCCGTGGTCCTGCTGCAACTGGCCGACGAGCACAAGCTGGACCTGGACGCCCCGGTCAACCGGTATCTGCCGAAGCTGCTGCCGGACGACCGCATCACGGTCCGGCACGTGCTGAGCCACCGCAGCGGCCTGTACGACTACAGCGACGACATGTTCGCCCAGAGCGTGTCCGGCTTCGAGGCGGTCCGTAACAAGGTCTTCGGCTACCGCGACCTGGTCGCCCTGTCGCTGAGGAAGCCCCGCACCAACGCGCCCGGCGCCGCCTACTCCTACTCGAACACCAACTACGTCGTCGCCGGCCTGCTCATCGAGAAGCTCACCGGAAGTTCCGTGCGCAGCGCCTACGAGAAGCGGCTGATCTCCCCGCTCGGGCTGCGCGACACGTTCTACGTGCACCCGGACACGAAGATCCCGGGCCGGCACGCCCACGGCTACCTCACCCCCGACGCCGCCGGCGCGAAACTGGTCGACGCGACCGATCAGACGGTGTCCTGGGCGCAGAGCGCGGGCGCGCTCATCTCCAGCGCCAGGGACCTGAACACCTTCTACTCCGCGCTGCTGCGCGGCAAGCTGCTCTCCTCCGCCCGGCTCGCGGAGATGGAGCGCTTCACCCGGGTCGACGCCACCACGTCGTACGGGCTCGGGCTGCGCCGGCGCGACCTGTCCTGCGGCGTCTCGGTGTACGGGCACACGGGCGCCGTCCAGGGCTTCTACACGTACGCGTTCGCCTCGAAGGACGGCAAGCGGGCTCTCACGGCCGCCGCCAACACCTCCAACAACGCGAAGGTGCTCGGCGCGCTGGCGGGCACGCTGGAGTCGGCCTTCTGCGGCAAGAGCACCGGGAAGGGCACCGGCAAGGCGCCGCGCGCGGCCGCCGGGGAGCGGGATCTGAAGCAGTAACGGGACCTGGCGCGGCAGGGGGACTCGGTGGCCGGACGGGCACGTGCCGTGATCTTGGCGGAACGAGTCCGTCCGGGACACCATGCCCCGCATGAAGGGTTCCCTCTTTTCCAGTGAGCACGTGGTGCAGCCGGCCGTCGAGGCCGGCATGACCGTCGAGAACGCCAAGTGCATCAAGTACGCGGTGAACGGCGAGATGCACGCCCGCCAGGGCGCGATGATCGCCCACCGCGGCAACCTCCAGTTCGAGCGCAAGGGCCAGGGCGTCGGCGGGATGCTCAAGCGCGCGGTCACCGGCGAGGGGCTGCCCCTGATGGCGGTGCGCGGCCAGGGCGAGGTCTGGTTCGCGCACGAGGCGCAGAACTGTTTCATCGTCGAGGTAGAGCCGGGCGACCGGTTCACCGTCAACGGCCGCAACGTGCTGTGCTTCGACGCCTCGCTGTCGTACGAGATCAAGACCGTGAAGGGGTCGGGCATCGCCGGCGGCGGCCTGTTCAACAGCGTGTTCAGCGGACAGGGCCGGCTCGGCCTGGTCTGCGAGGGCAACCCGCTGGTGATACCCGTCTCGGCGCAGTACCCGGTGTACGTCGACACCGACGCGGTGGTCGGCTGGACCGCGCACCTGCAGACCTCGCTGCACCGCTCGCAGTCCCTCGGCTCGATGCTGCGCGGCGGTTCGGGCGAGGCGGTGCAACTGATGCTCCAGGGCGAGGGGTTCGTCGTGGTGCGGCCGAGCGAGGCGACGCCGCAGAAGGCGCAGCAGCACTGACGCCCCGTGGAGTGATCTGCGCCGCACGGGCAACCCCGCTCCGCGTACCGGCGTCTTGACCCACGACAGACCGTGCCCCGGCCTGCGGGCCGGGGCACTTTTCCGGCGTGCTATACACACTGCGTATACACGTCGTGTATAGAAGGGCATGCATGTACGGCAAGGCTTTCGCCCCGGAGTACCAGGGCGCCCTGACCACCCTGTCCGTGAACTCCTCGCTGGTCGACGTACTGGCCGAGGGCACCGAGCGGCTGCGCCAGGCCGAGCGGTCCGGCCTGGCGGGCGAGGCGGCCCGCTGCGGGCTCGCCGTCGCCGAGGCACACCGGCGGCTCGGCCGGGTGCGGGACGCCGACCGGGCCTGGAAGGCGAGCTACCGCGCCGCCCGGGAGGCTGGTGACACGGCCGCGATGGCGTGGGCACTGTGGAGCGGCGGCACCCTGGCCCGGCAGCGTGGGGCGTTCCCGCTGGCGTGGCGGCTGCTGGGGCTCGCGGCCGAACTCGGCGAGCGGGGCGGCGACATCGTGGTCCGCGGCTACTCGCTGGCAGGCCTCGCGGAGACCGGGCGCATCCAGGGCGACTACGAGGCGGTCGGCCGGCTGCACGAGCAGCTGCTCGCCGAGGCCCGCAGGCGCGGGGAGGCCCGGCACACCGTGTGGGCGCTCGAGGGCATCGCGCAGATGCACCGCAACACCGGCGACCACGACCGGGCGTACGCGCTGTTCGAGGAGGCGGCGGAGATAGCCGAGCGGGCCGAGGACCGGCGCGGCCACGCCTGGGCGCTGCGCGGCCTGGCCGACATCGTCTCGGTCCGCGACGGCGACACCGAGCGGGCGCTGGAGCTGCTGTCGCGGGCTGAGACCACCTGCCGGGCGATGAACCTCTCCAGCGCGCTCGCCTACAACCACAAGATGCGCGGCAACGTCTTCTACCGCGCCGGCCGTTACCCCGAGGCCCGGGAGCTGTACGAGCTGGCCCTGGAGGAGTTCCGGGCGATGAGCGAGCCGCGCGGCGAGGCGCTGTCCCGGCTCGGCCTCGCCAAGTCGCTGGCCCACCTGGGCCGCGACCGCGCCGAGACGGCGGCCGAACTCGCCGACCTGGCCCGGGTGCTGGAGCGCGCCGGGCTGCGGCACGCGCGGGAGATGGTCGCCCGGGCGCAGCGGGAGTTCGGCCTGGACGCGGAGGCCGTACGGTGAGCGCGCTCCCCCCGGCGGTGCAGGCACCGCCCTCGGCCCTGGGCACCCTCGACCGCTGCCGGGCGCTGGTGCGTCCGGCCCTGGCGGAGGCGGTGGGGCGGCTGCATCCCTGGGTGGCCGAGATGGCCGCGTACTCCTTCGGCTGGTGCGAGGTGGGCGGCGCGCCCGCCGCCGCGCCGGGCGGCAAGGGGGTGCGCCAGGCGCTCGCGGTGCTCGGCGCGGAGGCGGCGGGCGCCGACGGGCGGGCCGGGATCCCGGCGGCGGTCGCGGTGGAGCTGGTGCACGCCTTCTCGCTGCTGCACGACGACATCATGGACGGCGACGCGACCCGGCGACGCCGCCCCTCGGTGTGGAAGGCGTACGGCACGGGTCCGGCGGTGCTCGCCGGGGACGCCCTGTTCGCGCTGGCCGTGGAGACGCTGGCCGCCGCGCCCGGCGGTCCCGGCGGCGTACGGCTGCTCTCCGCCGCCCTGGCCGACCTGGTCCGCGGGCAGGCCGACGACCTGCTGTTCGCCGCGCGGCCCTGCGCCGGCCCGGAGCGGGTGACACCTGGGGAGTACCGGGCGATGGCGGAGCACAAGACGGGCGCGCTGCTCGGCTGCGCCGCCGCGCTGGGCGCGGCGCTCGGCGGGGCCGGGGAGCCGGCCGTCACCGCGCTGGACCGGGCCGGACGGCATCTGGGCGTCGCCTTCCAGCTCGTGGACGACGTGCTGGGCATCTGGGGCGACCCGGAGGTCACCGGCAAGCCGGTGGGCGGCGATCTGCGGGAGGGCAAGAAGACCTTCCCGGTGCTGTTCGCCCTCGGCTCCCCCGCCGCCCGTCACCTGCCCGCGCTGCTGGGTCCGGCGGGACGGGCCGAGGAGGCGGCCGCGCTGATCGAGGAGGCGGGCGGCCGGGCGGCGGCGCTGGCGGAGGCCCGCGCGCACACGGCCGTCGCGCGGGAGCTGATCTCCGGACTGCCGCCGGCCGCGGGCGCCGCCGGAGAGCTGCTCGGCCTGCTGGACCACCTGGAGGACCGCGACCTCTGAGAGTTGACTCGCGCGTGTCCGCGGGCCAGGGTGCCGACGGCGCGGTTCCCAGTCCCGCGCCGGGAAGGTGAACGACCTTGACCAGCCTGATCGGCCTCCCGGACATCGAAGCCGCCGCACGGCGGATCGCCGGCCACGTCGTACGGACGCCGACCGTGCCGAGCCCCGGACTCACGGACCTGCTCGGCGTCCCGGTCACCGCGAAGCTCGAACTGCTGCAGCGCACCGGATCGTTCAAGGCGCGCGGCGCGACGGCCAAGCTGCTGTCGCTGAGCGGGGCCGAGCGCGCGGCCGGCGTGGTGGCGGTCAGCGGCGGCAACCACGGGATCGCGGTCGCGGAGATGGCGGCGGCCCTGGACGTGAAGGCGACCGTGGTCATGCCGCGCACCGCGCCCGCGCGGTCCATCGGGCTGGCCGAGGCGGCCGGGGCGTCGGTGCGGCTGACCGACGGCATGGACAGCGCCTTCGAGCTGGTGATGGACCTGCGGGACGAGGGGCTGACCCTGGTCCACCCGTTCGACGATCCGGTCGTGATCGCCGGGCAGGGCACCGTGGGACTGGAGCTGGCCGAGGACGCCGCCGGCGCCGGCGGGCCGACGGACGTCCTGGTCAGCGTGGGCGGCGGCGGTCTGATCGCCGGTGTGGCGGCCGCACTGCGCGCCCGCTGCCCGGAGGTGCGGGTGTGGGGCGTGGAGACTGAGGGCGCCGAGGCCATGTCCGGCGCGCTCAGGGCGGGCGGTCCCCGGCAGGTGCCGGTGTCCTCGCTCGTCACCACGCTGAGCGCGCCCTCCGTGTCGCGGCTGACGTACGACCATGTGTCGGCGCTGGTCGAGGAGGTCCTGGTGGTCCCGGACCGGGAGGCGGTGCAGGGCTGCCTGGACCTCGCCGAGCGGGCCAAGCTGTGGACCGAACCGGCCGCCGGCTGTCTGCTGCCGGCCGCCCGGCGGGTGCTGGCCCGCGTCGGCGACGGAGCCCGGCTCGGGCTCGTGGTGTGCGGGGGCAACGCGGCACCCGGGGAGCTCTTCGGCTGGGCGGACCGCTTCGGGCTGCTCTGAAACACGCCGCCACAGCCGGGGAACGCGCTGTACGGCCGGGCATCTACCGTCGGTAACCCGCAGGTGGATGCCCGGCCGTGTGCGGTCTTCGTAAACCCACCGGCCCTGTCGACGCGTTGAATAAAAGGCAGGAACGGGGCCGGAGTCGCGGATCCTTTGAACGCACCCCGGCGCACCCCGCGTACCTCTGGGCAAGTCGAGTCTGGGGTCTCAGCGAGGGATGACCATGGTCAAGGCGCACGTCGCACACGAGCCGGTCGCCGGCCGGTACCGGCTGCTCGAGGTCCTCGCCCGCGAGACGAACCGGCTGTGGTGGTACGCCGAGGACGTGGCGTCCGGGCAGCCCCGGCTGATGGCGCGGACCGAGCTGCCGGAGGCCGCCGACGCGGACACCGTACGGCGCGCCACGGCCCGGGTGATGCGGACCTCCGAGATCATGCGGCTGCTGTGCCCCGGGCGGGTCGCCACGGTCGTCGACGCCGTCGTGGAGGCGGGCACCCTGTGGACGGTCACGGACCGGATCGAGGGCACACCGCTCGGCGAACTCCTGGACCGGGAGGGCCCGTTCCACCCGGTCCGGGCGGCACGGCTGGGCCTGGAGATCCTCGACGTGCTGCAGGCGGCGCACGACGAGGGCATCACCCACGGCGAGCTGAGCCCCGGCCAGGTCTTCGTCCGGGACGGCGGGCCGGTCCTGGTGGCCGGGTTCGGGCTGGCGGGCACGACGCTGGCCCCGCGGCTGACGGCGCCCTCGTACGCCTCGCCGGAACAGGCCCGCGACGAGCGCGTCGGACCGGCCGCCGACCTGTGGGCGCTGGGCGCGATCCTCTACACGATGGTCGAGGGGCGTCCGCCCTTCCGCGACCGCGGCCGGCCCGACGCCACCCTGCGGGCAGTTGACCGGCTGCCCCTGCGCACCCCGCTGCGCACCGGCCCGCTCACCCAGGCCGTCCAGGGGCTGCTGCGCAAGGACTCCCGCGAGCGGCTGAACCGGGGCGTCGTCCGCGACGCCCTGATCCGGGCCCTCGACGAGGACTCCGACGCGGACCGGTGCCTCGCGCCCGCGCCCCGGCTGCGCGACGCGTACGCGGCCGTGCGGCACGCCGCCCGGGCTCCGGGCAGACGGCTGCTGGTGGCCGGGACCGCCCTGGCCGTGGTCACGGTCGCGGCCGCCGTGCTGGCCGTGACCCACCGGCTGCCCGGCACCTCCACCGCGGCCGCACCGTCCCGGACCACCGCCACGGCCACCCCGCCGCCCGGCCGCACCGGCGACGGCCGTCCCGGCCCCGGTGCGAGCCCCGGCCCGACCCGCTCCCCCGCCCTGCCGGCCGGCTACCGGCTCTACACCGCTCCGGAGGGCTTCTCCGTGGCTCTGCCGGAAGGCTGGAAGCGGCTGGCCACCTCGCGCGCGCCCGAGCACGCCTACCGCGTCACCTTCGGCACCGGCGACGCCTCCCCCACGCTCGCCGTCACCTACAGCGAGCGCGTCGGCCCGGACCCGGTCGCCGTCTGGCGCGACGAGGTCGAACCGGCGCTGGCGCGGCTTCCCGGCTACCACCGGATCGGCACCGTGCGGGCCCTCACCTACCGGACGCACCGGGCCGCCGATCTGGAATGGGTGGCCGGCTCAGGCGCCGCCCGGACGCACACCCTCGGGCGGGGCTTCCTCCTGGGCGGCGGGCGCGGCTTCTCGCTGCGGTACACCACACCGGCCGCGGACTGGGGCGACTCCGCCGGCACGATCGCGCTGAAGACCTTCCTGGGGACCTTCCGTGAGCCGAAGGACTGACCGGCGCCCCCGGCCGTTTTCCCTCCGGCAGCCCGGGGACTCGCGTCGTATGGTGCAAATCGGATACACGATGATGACCGAGCAGGCCGGCCCCCGGGACCTGGTGGACCACCTGGTGCGGGCCGAGGAGGCGGGCTTCGACTTCTCGGTGACCTCGGACCACTACTTCCCGTGGCTGCGTTCCCAGGGTCACGCCCCGTACGCGTGGAGCGTGCTCGGCGCCGCGGCGCAGGCCACTACGCGCATCCCGCTGATGACCTATGTGACCTGCCCGCTGATCCGCTATCACCCCGCCGTGGTGGCGCAGAAGGCGGCGACGATGCAGTTGCTGTCCGAGGGCAGGTTCCGGCTCGGGCTGGGCGCGGGCGAGAACCTCAACGAGCACGTGGTGGGCGGCGGCTGGCCCCCGGTGGACGTGCGCCACGAGATGCTGGAAGAAGCGATGGAGATCATCCGCGCGCTGCTGGAGGGCGGCCATGTCACCCATCACGGCACGCACTACGACGTGGACTCGGCCCGGCTGTGGGACCTGCCGGACCAGGCACCGCCGATCGGCCTCGCGGTCTCCGGCGAACAGTCCTGCAAGCTCGCCGGGCACCTCGCCGACCTGGTCATCGCCACCGAGCCGAAGAAGGGACTGCTGGAGGCCTTCGACCGGCACGGCGGCACCGGCAAGCCCCGGGTGGGCCAGTTGCCGGTGTGCTACGACCCCGACCGGGACACCGCGGTCAAGCGGGCGCACGCCCAGTTCCGCTGGTTCGGCCTGGGCTGGAAGGTGAACGCCGAGCTGCCGCACCCGGACTCCTTCGAGGCCGCGACCCAGTTCGTGACCACCGATGACGTCGCCTCCGCCATCCCCTGCGGCGACGACCCGGACGCCTTCGTGGAGGCCGTGAGGCCGTACGCCGAGGCCGGGTTCGGGGAGGTCGCCCTGGTGCAGATCGGCGGCGACTCGCAGCCGGAGTTCCTGGACTGGTCGGCGAAGACCCTGCTGCCCGCCCTGCGCGAGGAGTTCGGCTGACGGAGGAGGGCGCCGGAAGGAGACGGCACGGATTGAGCCGGACGGATGAGCATTTCGGGCCTGTACGGGGTACTAGAGGTCCCTACGCCGATTGCTTCCGGAGGACCTTGGTGAACCGCTTCGTGCACAAGACCCTGGTGGTGCAGCTCCAGGCGGCGGGCACCGCCCGGTGTCCGGTGCTCGCCCATCTGAGCTATGACGCCGAGGACCCGTTCGCCGTCACCGCCGCCTTCGGCCACGACGGCCGGGTGCTGGCCCGGTGGCGGCTCGACCGGGAGATGCTCTCCGACGGGCTGACCGGTCCGGTCGGCGTCGGCGACGTCCGGCTGCGTCCGGTCTCCGCCGGACGGTGGCGGGAGCTGCGCATGGAGTTCCTCGGCGACTACCGGGCCGACGGCGGCCGCCACCACGCGGTGGTGTACGCCTGGGCGCCCGCGGTCGCCGCGTTCCTGCACGAGACCCGTGAGGTGGTCCCGCTCGGGCAGGAGGAGGTCCAGGTAGACGATCTGCTGGCGGAGATCCTCTCCACGGGCTGAGCGGCGGGCCGGGGTGGGCCGTCGGCTGAGTGGGCGGGCCTCGGCGCCGGCTGAGTCATGGGCCGGGGCGCCCTGAGTAGCCGTACTCATGTCCGCGCCGATCCGCCGGCCGCAGGATGGGGCTCCTTCGACCTCCACGACTCCTCCGGCAAGGAGCCCCGCCATGCCCGCAGTGCGCCCCGCCCCGCTTCCCGCTCCACGCCGTGTGCCGCCCGCCCTGTTCGCGGGCGTGGTGGCCGTGGGCCTCGCCGTGTCGGCGTGGGACGTGCGCGACCGCACCACCTGGTTCCTGGAGACGTTCTGGGCGCTGGCCGGGCTGCCCCTGGTGGTGCTGGTCTGGCGGCGCTTCCCGCTGACCGGGCTGTTGTGCGGGCTGCTCGCCGCGCACGCGCTGGTGCTCGCCGCCGGCGGCCACTACACGTACGCGCGGGTGCCGCTGGGCGACTGGGTGCGGGACGGCTTCGGCCTCTCCCGCAACCCGTACGACCGTTTCGGCCACCTGATGCAGGGCTTCGTCCCGGCCGTCCTGGTGCGCGAACTGCTCGTCCGTACCTCGCCGCTGCGCGGCAGCCGCTGGCTGGCCCCGCTCACCGTCTGCGCCTGTCTCGCCTTCAGCGCCTGCTTCGAGCTGCTGGAGTGGGCGGCCGCCGAGATCGGCGGCCACAGTGCGGACGCGTTCCTCGCCACCCAGGGCGATGTCTGGGACACCCAGTGGGACATGTTCTGCGCGCTGATCGGGGCGGTGCTGTCGCTGCTGCTGCTCAGCAGGGCGCACGACCGTCAGCTGGCGGCCCTGGCGGCACGGACCGCCGGCTGACCGGTCAGTCAGTCGCCGCGGCCGGTGTGCCGGCGGCGCGCCCACAGCGGCAGCCCGTACCAGCACACCAGGTACCAGGCGACGACGGCGGCTACCAGGTAGGGGACGTAGCCGTCGTGCGTGGCGACGCGCAGGATCAGCAGCAGCGATGAGGTCATCGTGGCGAGCAGCAGGACGAGGCCGACGAAGGTCAGCCGGGAGGCGATGCGCACCGCCTGCGGCTTGACCCGCCGCCCGGAGACCAGGCGGTGCAGGGACACCGGGCCGATGAGGGCGCCGGTCGCGCAGGCGCCCAGAACGACCGTCACGATGTAGATGATCTGATCGGTCGGGGTCAGCGTCGCGTACTTCGGCTGGAAGACGACTGTCAGCAGAAAGCCGAACAGGATCTGCACGCCCGTCTGCGCGACGCGGACCTCCTGGATGAGTTCACCCCACATCCGGTCGGCCCGCTCCTCCTCCGTCTCGTCGCGGCCCTTCCGCCGCCCCTCCTGTGTCATGCGATCCGTTTAACCGGGTGAACGTTCGTTCAAACGGACGGTTTCACCATGGCTACCAGCGGTGTTCGACCTGCTCCTTGACACGGCGGTCGTACAGTTCGCGGATCGCGGCGTGCGTCTCGGCGGACAGGGCCGGCAGCTTGGCCGCGGCCGCGTTGGCGCGGGCCTGCTCCGGGTTGCGGGCGCCGGGGATGACCGTGGTCACACCGGGCTGCTCGATGATCCAGCGCAGGGCCAGCTGGGCCGGGGTGAAGCCCTCGGGGGCGAGGGCCGCGAACTCGGCGGCCGCCTCGACACCGGACGCGTAGTCGACGCCGGAGAAGGTCTCGCCCTGGTCGAACGCCTCGCCGTGCCGGTTGTAGGTGCGGTGGTCGTCGGCGGCGAAGACCGTGTCCTTCGTGTACTTGCCGGACAGCAGGCCGGAGGCGAGCGGCACGCGCGCGATGATGCCGACGCCCGCCTCCCGGGCCGCCGGGAGCACCTCGAGGAGGGGCTTCATGCGGAACGGGTTGAGGATGATCTGCACGCTCGCCACGTTGGGCCGGGCGATCGCGGTCAGCGCCTCGGCGCAGGTCTCCACGCTCACGCCGTACGCCGCGACGCGCTCTTCGGCCACCAGGGCGTCGAGGGCGTCGAACACCTCGTCGGAGGAGTACACGGGGGTCGGCGGGCAGTGCAGCTGCACCAGGTCGATGCGGTCGACGCCGAGGTTGCGGCGGGACCGGTCGTTCCAGGCGCGGAAGTTGTCCAGGACGTAGTTCTCGGGAGTCTGCTCGACCCGGCGGCCCATCTTGGTGGCCACGAGCACATGCAGGTCCGGCCGGCTGCGCAGGAAGGTGGCGACGGTCTCCTCGCTGCGCCCGTCGCCGTACACGTCGGCCGTGTCGAAGAAGGTGACGCCGGACTCGGCCGCCGCCTCCAGGACGGACAGGGCCTCCTTGTCGTCGACCTCGCCCCAGTCCGCGCCGAGCTGCCAGGTGCCGAGTCCGACGACCGACGCCCACTGTCCCGACCTGTCCATCACGCGTTCGTCCATACCGTCCAGTCTGTCATCCGGCCTCCCGGCCCGCCGGACCGGGTGCTTCCGGTCGCGGACGGCGCCGGACGCCTGGTGGCCGCCTGGGGCGTCAGGCCCGGGGGGTCAACTGTGCCTGGACGAGGGGGCCGTAACGGTCGGCGATGGCGTCGAGGTCGGTCCCGCGCAGGTGCGGGCCGCGGGCGACGCCGTACATCACGCCCAGACCGAGCAGGCCCGCGACGGCCAGTTCGGCGCGCAGTCCCCGGTCGGGGCCGGTGAGCCGGGCGGCGAGGCGTTCGGTCACCTGGGCGCGGAAGTTGGCGCGCAGGACCTCGCCGTGGTCGCCGTGCAGGGGGGCGAAGGCGATCCGCACCAGCGGGTCGGCGCCGCGGTCGCGCTGGCTGGCCAGGACATGCCGGACCATGTGCCGGCCCAGCTCCTCCAGGGGCGCGTCGAGCAGGTCGTCGGCGTCGGCGTCGAAGGACATCACGCGGGCGAAGAGGGCGTCCTTGTTGCCGAAGTACTTCAGGATCAGCGGCGGGCTGACCCCGGCCCGTTCGGCGACCGCCCTGAGGGTGATGTCGGCGTGGGCGTGCCGGGCCAGGAGATACCGGGCGGCCTTGAGGATGGCCGTCCTGGTGGCCTCGGCGTCGCGGCGCGCGGGGGCGGTCTCGTGGGGCGCCGGTGCGGCTGACCGGGGGCCGGATGGGGTGCTCACGGCACTCATGCTCCCTCCATCGCCTCGTCACGGGCGCCCCGGGTGGCACCGCGAGCGCGCCGGGTGCCGCCGGAGGGCCCGTCGCCGGGTATGGACAGGGCCGCGGCGCAGGCGACCAGGGCGATGGCGCCGGCCATCGTGAACGCCAGCAGGTAGCCGTGCAGGGTGGGCACCGGGAGACCGCCGACGAGGATGGTGTGGTGGACGAGGACGCCGGCGACGGCGGCGCTGGAGGTGGCCTGGCCGATGGTGCGCATCAGGACGTTGACACCGTTGGCGGAGGCCGTCTGGGCGGCCGGGACGGCGCGCAGGATGAGGGTCGGCAGCGCGGAGTAGGCGAGGGTGGTGCCGGTCGCCACCACCGTGGCGCCGAGGATGATCATCCACAGGTCTCGGCTGTCGGCGATGCGCAGCGCGTAGCCGCAGGCGATGACGGCGGCGCCGAGGGCGAGGGTGATGCGCGGGCCGCGGGAGGCCGAGATACGGGCGGACAGCGGCGAGAAGAGCAGCATGGTGACGCCGCCGGGCAGCAGGCACAGGCCGGTGGCGACGATCGACAGGCCGAGGCCGTAGCCGGAGGCCTTCGGCGCCTGCACCAGCTGGGCGGTCACCAGCGAGTTGGCGTAGAAGGCGAATCCGGTCAGCATGGCCGCCACATGGGACAGGCCCACCCGGGGCCGGGTGACCAGGCGCAGGTCCACCAGGGGCCGCTCGGTGCGCAGTTGCTGCCACCACCACAGGACGAGGACCGCGGCGGCGGCGAGGAACAGTCCGAGGACCCGGGGGCTGCCCCAGCCCCACTGGCCGCCCTGCGACACCGCCAGCAGCAGGCTCACCAGGCCGGCGGCCAGGCCCAGCGCGCCGAGCACGTCGAAGCGGCCCGGCTCGCGCACCGGGGACTCCCTGACCGCCCACCAGGTCGCCGTCACGCCGAGCGCGCCGAGGGCGCTGGTCAGCCAGAACATGGTGTGCCAGTCGGCGTACTGCACCACCAGCGCGGCCAGCGGCAGGCCGAGCGCGGCGCCGATGCCGACGGTGGAGCTCATCAGCGCCACCGCCGAGCCGCGGCGCTCCGGCGGCAGTTCGTCGCGCAGGATGCTGATGGACAGCGGGACGACGGAGGCGGCGGCGCCCTGGAGCGCGCGGGCCGCGATGAGCACGCGGATGTCGGAGGACAGGGCGCACATCACGGAGCCGGCGGTCATCAGGGCGAGCGCGGTGATGAGCACCCGCCGCTTGCCGTACATGTCGCCGGCCCGGCCGAGCACGGGGGTGAGCACCGCTCCGGAGAGCAGGGTCGCGGTGACCATCCAGGAGACGGTGGCCGCCGATGCCCCGGTGAGCCGCGGCAGGTCCGGCAGCAGGGGGACGACGACCGTCTGCATGACGGCCATGAGGATGCCGCCCGAGGCCAGCACGGGGATGGTGAGCCGGTCCCGCAGGCGGGGCGGCGCGGCGTCGGTGCCGGGCTGGGACGTCGGTGCCGGCTGGTCCATCGGCGCTCCTGTGGGCAGCGTGAAAGCGTTGGTGAATAACAATTCACCCTATCGAGTGAATGGCCATTCACCAACGCCCCCGGCTCAGCGCCGGTCGGCCGCCGACCGGGCGTGCAGGGCGCGGGCCGCCCGGGGACCCAGCCAGCGCTTGAGCCTGCGCAGCACCTCCAGTTGGCCGGCCGCCTTGTCGATGCCGTAGTAGAGCTGCGGCGGGACGTGGGGCAGCAGCGGGGAGTGGCGCTGGCCGAGCAGGGCGAACATCCGGTGCGGGGGCAGTTCGACGTAGCGCGGCAGGTTCTCGTACCACTGGGCGCTGTAGCGGGCCGCGCTCTGCGCCGAGAGCAGTTCGGACCTGCGCTGCCGTTCGTAGGCGGTCAGGGCCTCGGGCAGGGAGGCGTGCCGGCGCAGGGAGGCGGCGAGGCACATGGCGTCCTCCAGGGCGAGGGTGGTGCCCGCGCCGATGGAGTAGTGGGTGGTGTGGGCGGCGTCGCCGAGCAGGACGAGGTTGCCGTGGTGCCAGGTGCGGTTGGTCAGGGTGCGGAAGGCCGGCCACGGCGCGCCGCCGCCCGCCGGTGAGCGGTCGATGAGGGGGTGACCGTCGAGCACGCCGGCGAAGAGCTTCTCCAGCAGCGCGAGCCCCTCGCCCCGGTCCGCCCGGTCCAGGCCGAGACCGGCGAGGGTGTCCGGGGCGCACTCCACGACGCAGGTGCTGTGGTCGTCGCCGTACTTGTAGCCGTAGGCCCAGATCCAGCCGTGCCCGGTCTCCACGAAGGCGAACGTGAAGGCGTCGAAGACCTTGGTGGTGCCGAGCCAGGCATAGCGGTTGCGGCCCTCTTCCAGCCGGGTGCCGAAGTGGCCGGCGTGCCGGGCGCGCAGCGCGCTGTGGACGCCGTCGGCCGCCACGACCAGGTCGGCCTCCGGCAGGGCGGCGGCCGGGACCTCACTGGCGAACTCCAGCCGTACGCCGAGGGAGCGGGCGCGCCCGGCGAGGATCTCGAGCAGGCGGTGGCGCCCGATGCCGTGCCCCTCGTCGCCGGGCTGCCGGGCCACCCGGCCGCGGATGTGCGCCACACCCTGGTTCCAGCGCACCGAGCTCTCCTCGACCGCCCGCGCGGACTCGGGGTCGTGGGCGTGCAGCCGGTCGAGCAGTCCGCGCCAGTAGGTGACGCCCCAGCCGTAGGTCGAGCCCTCCGGGTCGCGTTCATGGACGGTGACGTCGTGGGACGGGTGCTGCCGCTTCAGCAGGATGGCGAGGTACAGGCCCGCGGGCCCGCCTCCGACACAGACGACCTTCACGCGCACACCCCTGACGATTACTCAACGTGCTCGAACGAGATCGCAGGGTAGCAGGGAGTCGGGCGCGGATGCGGGTTTGCGGATCGCGCCAGTCTGGCGCGGTGACCGGCGCCACTCGGGAGGGCCGCCGACGGGAAGGATCACCGCGTTCCCGTCCACGCCGGCAAGGAATTCCCTGTTCCGCGACGACACGGGTCGCCGCCACAGCAAGATCATCTTGGTTCAACCTTGCACGACATGTGGCCAATTGTCCGGATCACAGCCAACCGGTTCCGAATGATTTCTCCCTCTCCCCGAGGGCCCGATAGGCATGAGGAGTCACCACTCGCTCCCCCGCAGGAGGACCCGCATGCCCGAACTCACCCGGCGTCGCGCGCTCACCACGGCGGCCGCTCTCGCCGCCACGGCCTCGGTCGTCACACTCGTCGCCCCCGCCGCACCGGCCACCGAACACCACCACGGCGCGCCGGACTCCTTCGACGAGGTCTACAAGGGCCGCCGGATACAGGGCCGTCCGTCGGACGGCGGCGGCCATCACCACGAACACGGCGGCGGCTACGCCGTGTTCGTCGACGGCGTGGAGCTGCACATGATGCGCAACGCCGACGGGACCTGGATCAGCGTGGTCAGCCACTACGACCCGGTGCCCACCCCGCGCGCCGCCGCCCGCGCCGCGGTGGACGAGCTGCAGGGCGCCCGGCTGCTGCCCTTCCCCGCCAACTGACCGCCCCCGCAAGGACTTTCCGGAGCGTCACGCACATGACCGTACGCAAGAACCAGGCCGATCTGACCGCCGACGAGAAGCGCCGGTTCACCGGCGCCGTCCTCGAACTCAAGCGCAGCGGACGCTACGACGAGTTCGTCCGCACGCACAACGGCTTCATCATGTCCGACACCGACACCGGTGAGCGGACCGGCCACCGCTCCCCGTCATTCCTGCCCTGGCACCGCAGATTCCTGCTGGACTTCGAACGGGCGCTGCAGTCGGTCGACGCCTCGGTGGCGCTGCCCTACTGGGACTGGAGCACCGACCGCACGGTGCGCGCCTCGCTGTGGGCGCCGGACTTCCTGGGCGGTACCGGGCGCGGCTCGGACGGCCGGGTGATGGACGGCCCGTTCGCCGCCGCCACCGGCGACTGGACGATCGGCGTCCGGGTGGACGGCCGTTCGTTCCTGCGCCGCTCGCTCGGCTCCGGCGTGCGCGAGCTGCCGACGCCCGCGGAGGTGGAGTCGGTGCTGGCGATGCCGGTGTACGACATGGCGCCGTACAACAGCGCCTCGGACGGCTTCCGCAACCACCTGGAGGGCTGGCGCGGGGTGAACCTGCACAACCGGGTGCATGTGTGGGTCGGCGGCCAGATGGCCACCGGCGTCTCCCCGAACGACCCGGTGTTCTGGCTGCACCACGCCTACATCGACAAGCTGTGGGCCCAGTGGCAGCGCCGGCACCCGGACTCGGGATACGTGCCGGCGGACGGGACGCCGGACGTCGTCGATCTGAACGAGACGATGAAGCCCTGGAACGACGTGCGTCCGTCGGACCTGCTGGACCACACGCGGTTCTACACGTTCGACCGCTGACGCCCGGCGCGGCCCACGCGGGCCCGCCGGTCAGGCGTCCGCGGTGCGGCACTCCGGGTGGCCCCAGCCCTGCGTGTTCTTGGCGATGGACTCGCCGGCCGCGTAGGAGCGGCCGCACAGGCAGCGGCCGGGGAACTTCGCCTTGATGGTGCGGGAGGAGCCGGCCGTCGCCCCGCCGCCGGCGCGGCGGGGTGCCTTCTTCCGCGCCGCCCCGGCCGCCGGCGTGTCGGGCGAGGGCGGGGGCTCCGGCGAGCCGAGCGCGCTGCCGGCCGCCTCCTGGACGGTCGCGGCCTGACTGGCGGCGCGGTCGGCGAAGTCGTTCAGCGGGTCGCCGTCCACTTGGTGGGCGGGGACGTAGCGGAACTCGACCGACCGGCCGTCGAGCAGCGCGTCGATGCGCACCACGAGGTCCTGGTTGGCGACCGGCTTGCCGGCCGCGGTCTTCCAGCCGTTGCGCTTCCAGCCGGGCAGCCAGGTGGTGACGGCCTTCATCGCGTACTGGGAGTCCATCCGGACCTCCAGCGGCACGTCCGGCTCGACGGAGGTGAGCAGCCGCTCCAGAGCGGTCAGCTCGGCGACGTTGTTGGTGGCCCGGCCGAGCGGGCCGGACTCCCAGCGGGCCGCGGTCCGCTCGTCGTCGGAGACCACCCACGCCCATCCGGCCGGTCCCGGGTTTCCCTTCGAAGCCCCGTCGCACGCGGCCACCACACGTTCACGCATACGGCCGATCATGCCACGGCCTCGGCGGTCGCCGGACCGGGCGTCTCCCCGGCCGGCGGTCAGCCGTCCGCGATCTGCGGCATCTCGCCCTCGGTGGTCTTGACATCGATCACCGAGAAGTTGGCGCCCTGCGGATCGCTGAGCGCCGCGAACCGGCCGAAGGGGCTGGTCATGGGTCCGAAGTGCAGGACGGCACCGAGCTTGGTCGCCCGGGCCACGGCCGCGTCGCAGTCGTCGACGGTCCAGTACACGTTGATGTACGACGGCACCTCGGGCGGGAAGTCGTCGGTCATCCGCATCCGGCCGAGGACGGTCTCCTCACCGATGTCGAACATGCGGAAGTCGATCGCGTCGTCCGCGATCCGCTTCGCCCGGTACGGGAAGACGGCGGTCAGGAAGGCGTCCGTGCGGTCGGGGTCGCGGGTGAAGGCCTCCGCCCAGCAGTAGGCGCCGGGCACCGCCGTGGCGTCGAAGCCCTCGTGGCTGCCCGCCTGCCATACGCCGAACACGGCGCCGCTGGGCTCGCGGGCCAGGCACATGGTGCCGAACTCGCCGACCTGCATCGGCTCCATCAGCACCTCTCCTCCGTTGTCCCGGATCCGCTCCGCGGTGGCGGCGGCGTCCGGCGAGGCGAAGTACAGGCACCATTGCGACTGGCCCTCCTGACCGGGCATGGGCGGCACCACGGCGGCCACCGCCTGGTCGTCGGCGTAGGCCTGGGTGTAGTTGCCGTACTCGGACGACGACTCGCCGAAGGTCCAGCCCAGGACCTCGCCGTAGAAGTTCTTGGCGCTCTCGAGGTCGCCGAACATCGCATCGGCCCAGCAGGGCGTTCCCTCAGGTTGCACGGCCATGGTCGCGGCCCTCTCCGCTCGGCTGATCCGCATCGGTCCGCCCCTGTACAGAACGCTAGTCATGCCGCGCCCGGCGCGCGCGCCGGGCGCGGGACACCGGCGGCGCTACTCCCCCGCGTACGCCTTGTCCAGCGCGGCGACGTCCAGTTTGCCCATGCTCATCATGGCGCGGGTGGCTCGCTCCGCCTTCTCCGTGTCCGGGTCGCACACCATGTCGATCAGCCGGTCGTAGACCACCTGCCACGAGACGCCGTAGCGGTCCTTGAGCCAGCCGCAGGGGCCACCCTCGCCGCCGTTCTCGGTGAGACGGCTCCAGTAGTGGTCGATCTCCCGCTGGTCGGAGCAGTGGAGCTGGAACGAGATCGCCTCGTTGAACCTGAACTGGGGACCGCCGTTCAGGGCGACGAACTGCTGCCCGTTGGCCGTGAACTCCACGCTCATCACCGATCCGGCCTGTCCGGGGCTGCCCTCGGGGTAGCGGCTGATCCGGCCGACGCTGGAGTTCTTGAAGACGGAGACGTAGAACTCCGCCGCCTCCTCGGCCTGGCCGTCGAACCAGAGACACGTGGTGAATCCGTCGGTGTTCATGAGTACCTCCCGGGGGCGTGGAACGCGGTCACCTGTACCGACCGATGGTCCGCCCGGAACTCATCGGTGGGGCCGCCGGACACAATGCGCGGGGGTGAACGGAACGGCGCATAGCATCACGACCATGACCTCCTCGCCCGCCGAGAGCATCCGGCCCTTTCGCCTGTCGGTCCCGCAGAGCGACCTCGACGACCTGCACGACCGCCTCGACCGCACCCGGTGGCCCGCGGAACTGCCGGACGCGGGCTGGGAGTACGGAGTCCCGGTCGGTTATCTGCGGGAGCTGGCCCGGTACTGGCGGCACAAGTACGACTGGCGTGCCGCCGAGGAGCGGCTGAACCAGTGGCCTCAGTTCACCACCACCATCGACGGCGCCCGCATCCACTTCGCGCATCTGCGCTCCCCGGAGCCGGACGCCACCCCGCTGATCCTCACCCACGGCTGGCCGGGTTCGGTCGTGGAGTTCCTGGACGTGGCCGGGCCGCTCGCCGACCCGGTGGCCCACGGCGGCGACGCGGCCGACGCCTTCCACGTCGTCGTGCCCAGCCTGCCCGGCTTCGGGCTGTCCGGGCCCACCACGGAACCGGGCTGGGAGGCCGGGCGGGTGGCGGACGCCTGGGCGGAGCTGATGCGGCGGCTCGGATACGAGCGGTTCGGCGCGCAGGGCGGCGACTGGGGCGCGGCCGTCTCCCGCGAGCTGGGCCGCGCCCACCCGGACCGGGTGACCGGCGTCCACCTCAATCTGCTGCCCGGCGCCCAGGCGGCCACCCGGCCCACCGAGGGGGAGCTCGGCGCGCTCGGGCCGCGGGAACGGGAGAACACGCTCAGGTCGTGGAGCCGGTGGGAGGAGTGGTCGCGGGAGGGCACGGGATACGCCGTGCTCCAGTCGACGCGCCCGCACACCCTCGCCTACGGGCTGACGGACTCCCCGGTCGGTCAGCTCGCCTGGATCGTGGAGAAGTTCCGGGAATGGACCGATTCCAAGGATCTGCCGGAGGAGGCGGTCGACCGGGACCTGCTGCTCACCAACGTGATGCTCTATTGGCTGACCGGTACGGCAGGCTCGTCCGCCCGTATCTACTACGAGCGCGCGCACGCCACCGGCCGTGCCGCCCGGCCCGGCGAACCGTCCCCGGTGCCGACGGCCCTGGCCCTGTTCCCGGCCGAACTCCAGATCCCGTTGCGCCACAAGGCGGACCGGACCGAGAACATCGCGCGGTGGACGGAGTTCGACCGGGGCGGGCACTTCGCGGCCATGGAGGAACCGGACCTGCTCGTCGGCGACGTCCGGGCGTTCTTCCGGCGGCTGCGGGAGAGCCCGGTCGGCTGACCGGGTCTGCCGGGGTCCGCTCAGGCCGCCAGGCAGAGGCCGTTGTACGGCGCCCGGTGCGCGGTGCGGGGCGTCGCGCTCGTGCGGCGGGTCAGTTCGGACCGGGTGCGCGACAGAAGATCGCCGAGGCCGAGCCCGAGGGCGCGGGCGGCGGCCGCGAGGACCTCGGAGGAGGCCTCCTTGCGGCCGCGTTCGATCTCGGACAGGTAGGGCAGGGAGATACGGGCCGCGTCGGCGACGTCCCTGAGCGTGCGCTCCTGGGCCTTCCGCTCGCGGCGCAGCACGTCCCCGACCAGATCGCGCCACAGGGGCTCCGCGCGCGCCGGTTCCGGCGCGCCGGGGCGGGCGGGCTCCGGGCCGCCGGCGTCCGGGCGGCGGGGCTCGCGGCGCAGGGGGATCACTCGGGCTTCGTTGCTCACCTGGTCGGTCACCCTCTCAGCCTAGGGGCCGAAGCGGCCGTCACCGCCGGACCGCGCTCCGATTCCCCCAGGCGCGAAAATCGGCTGGACCTGGGCAGGCATGCATCGGGTCGACGGGGGTACCCGGCGCGTGAGCACCGTGGGCAGGCATGCGTACCCGGATTACGGGTATGCGGGGGACACGCAAGACATGGGCAGGGATCGGACCACCGTCCGATGCGGCAGGCTCGAACCGTGACTGACGTGGGGAGAGGTAATGAAAACCGCCGGGATCCGGTCGGAGGCAGAGGTCGTCGGGAGGACCGAGCAGGAGAGGGTGGGAGAGGCGTCACTGCCCGGCATCGCGAACCCGGCCGCCGTCGCGCCGCGTGACGCCCGGGAGCTGTCCCGCCAGTTCTTCCGCCGGCTGACGGAGCTGGAGGAGGGCACGCACGAGTACCAGTACGCGCGCAACACCCTCATCGAGATGAACATGTCGCTGGTGCGGTTCGCGGCCGGCCGCTTCCGCAACCGCGGTGACGACATGGAGGACATCGTCCAGACCGGCATGATCGGCCTGATCAAGGCCATCGACCGGTTCGAGCTCGCGCGCGAGGTCGAGTTCACCTCCTTCGCGCTGCCGTACATCGTGGGCGAGATCAAGCGGTTCTTCCGCGACACCACCTGGGCGGTGCACGTGCCTCGGCGGCTGCAGGAGATGCGCGTCGAGCTGGCGCGGGCCCGCGAGGAGCTGTCGAGCCGGCTGGACCGGGACCCGACGGTCGCCGAGCTGGCCACCCTCATGAACATCACCGAGAGCCAGGTGGTCGAGGCCCAGCTCGCCTCCAACGGCTACAACTCCGCCTCCCTGGACGCCGCGCTCACCGGGGACGGCCCCGAGGACGGCGAGGCCGTGCTCGCCGACTTCATCGGCGTGGAGGAGGAGGGCCTGCGGCTCGTCGAGGACTTCCACGCGCTGGCCCCGCTCATGAACGAGCTCAGCGACCGCGACCGGCAGATCATCCACATGAGGTTCGTCGAGGAGGCGACCCAGGCGGAGATCGGGGAGCGGCTGGGATGCTCCCAGATGCACGTGTCCCGGCTGATCAAGCGGATCATCTCCCGGCTGCGCCAGGGGATGCTGGGCGAACTCGGCTGCGCCTGACACGACACCACGACGTGAGCCCGGGCGCTCGGCGCGCCCGGGCTCACGTCTGCCGTAGAGGGGGCCTTCCCACGAGTCCCCGCAGGGCCGTCCAACCGCGCTCAGGAGCCCGTGTCCAGGACCGCCGGAGGGTTCACCGCTTCAGTTCGACCCGCGCGCACACGCGCTTCCCGACCGGTACGCGCTCCACGGTGACCTGGGCCGCCACCGCGTGCACGATCTCCAGACCGTGCCGGCCGACGCGCTCGGGATTCTTCGGATAGCGCCGGGGCAGGGTCGCGCTGCTGTCGTAGACCGCGACGGTGACCGACGCGTCCGTGCCCTCCAGCTCCAGGATGTACGGGCCGCTGCTGTGCCGGTCGGCGTTGGTGACCAGTTCGCTCACGACGAGGAGCAGCTCACCGTCGGTCCGGCCGTCGATGCCCGCGCACCACTCGTGCCTGAGCTGCTCCAGGAACTGGGCCGCGAAGGACCGCGCCTCGGCGATGCATCCGGGTTCGCCGGTGTAGTGCGCCGCGCGTCTCAGCGGCTCCACGGGTACGTCGAAACCAATCGGTATCACTGCCCCGCCCAGGTGCTCGGTCATGCGTGTCTCTCTCGGAAGGCCCGGTCCGGCCGGTCACTGTTGCACCTGTCCTCGTACCCAGAGCCGGGCCCGGCAGTCCCCCTGGTGCGTTCGCCCACCGCGCACAGCCTGTCATGCCCGCCGGTCACGCCGCCGACCGGGTCCCGGCGGGCGGCCCCGAGGTCGCGGTCCGGGCCGGTTCGGAGCCGGGCGCGGAGGGCGCGGACGAGGGGGCCCGGGACGACGGAGGCTCGGAGGCCGGCGCCCGGGTCGGGGGCGACTCGGTCGAGGGCCCGGAGGACGGCGCCCCGGTGGGGGGCGACGGGGACGACGGCGCCTGCGAGGGGGACTCGGACGACGGCGGCCGTGAACCCGAGCCGGACGGAGCCGGGGAGGACGAGGGCGACCCGGACGGATTGTTCAGGGTCGACGTCGGCGGGCAGGGCCGGCCCGAGGTGCCGGTCGCCCCGGGTGACACACAGCCGGCCGGTGGGATCCAGGGGTGCGTGTCCTTCGGGGGCTCGGTGTGCTCGTCCTGGCGGCCGGTGTCGTCGCCGGGCTCACGGCGGAACCAGTCGTCGCGCTGGGGATCGTAGATCACGAAGGCCCTGACGGCCGCCGGGGCGGGTGTCACCACGACGACGTCGGACTGCCGGTAGGAGGCCCAGCGGTCGCCGGTCAGCCGCACGGTGCCGTGCTGTGCGACCGGCGGGGTGAGGGGGTTGCCGCAGGCGCAGCGGGCGCGGGGCACGCCGTGTCCGTCGACCAGGACGGCGGTGCCCGCCTGGAGGACCGCCTGGAAGCCGGTGACGCGGCCGTCGCGGTAGCCGTGATTGGTGACGCGGGTGTCGGCGCGCAGTGTGACCGGGGTGAGCGACCGCAGGTGGGCTTGGACGTCGGACGGACGGACGCCGGCCGCGGCGGCGTAGGCGCGGTTCCTCGCCGGGTCGGCCCGCAGGGCCCTGATCTGCTTCTCGACGTCGCAGCTCGGGCGGTTCCTGACCCCGCTGTAGAGCCCCGGGGCGCCTCCGTCCACCCCGCGCACCGCGTTGGCGGGTGCGGAGGGCGCCGTCGGGGTGCCCGGTGTGGGTGTCCTCGGTGTGGAGGTCGGCGCGCCCGCCTCCCGCACGGTCGACTCCGTGAAGGGGTCCGGGCCGGTCTGGCCGGCGGGCTGCAGGAAGACCTCGCCGCCCTTGGCGGAGGAGCCGGTACCGGGACGGGTGAGGACCACCGCCAGGACGGCCACCGCGACCACGACCGCGGTGAGCGCGGCCACGCGCGGCGCGGACTTCCACCACGGTCGGTGGGGTCCCCCTCCCCCGCCCCATGGGCCGGAGCCGCCGCCCGGCGGTGGTGAGGGTGGTCCCGTGGGCGGCTGGGAGGGCCCCGACAGCGGGCCGGAGGGTGGCCCGGTCGGAGGGCCGGAGGACGGAGGTTCGACGCTCACGAGCACTTCTTCCCGTCGCGATCGCGACTCATATCAGATTGTGTGCTCCGGTCCCCCGGCACTCGCAAGCCGACGCCGGACGGCTCATCCGGCGGGCGGGGCGTCCCGGTCCTGCCTAGCCTGGCAAGGGTGACCCCTGTGACCGTCGCCGCACGGCCCGCCGCCCGCCACGGCTGGGTGCGGGCCGTGGTGACGGTGCTGTCGGGGCTGGCCGTGATGTTCGTCCTCTCGGCACTGGGGTTGTGGGCGGCCGGCGCCGCGGGGCTGCCCGACGGCGCGTTCGCCCGGGTCGTGGCCGCGACCGTGGTGACGGCGGTGGGCGGCACGCTCGAACTCACCGGGGACGCGGGTCCGCTGGCGCGGACCCGGGCAGGTCTCACCGTCATGCCGCTCTCCGTGACCCTGGCCGGCGCCCTGGTGATCGGCGCGGGCTTCCTTCGGCCGCTGCGGCACCGGGCGGTCGCCTCGGCCGGGGAACTGGCCGGCTGGGCCGCCCGGCTCGCACTGCTCTGGCTGCTCGCGCTGATCGGCCTGGGCCTCGCCGCACGCCAGACCTTCGCCGTGGACGTGGGCAACGGCACGCTCAGCGATCTCACCGATCTGTTCGGCGGGGCCCCGACGGTCGGGTTCACCACCGATGTGCCGCCGACCGTGCTGTTCGGGCTGCTGTGGCTGGCCGGGGTACTGCTGCTCGCCCTGCTGGTGGCGCCCGGTGCGCCGCTGCCCGGGCGGCTGCTGCGGCTGCGCGAGCCGGTGCGCCCGGCCGCGCACGCCATGGTCCTGCTGCTGCTCGGCTACGTCGTCGTCGGCCTCGTCGTGGCGCTGGTGTCGGCGGCGACGCGCGGGCACCCCGCCGAGACGTTCGCGGTGATCCTGCTCGGTCTGCCCAACCTGGCCTGGCTCGCTCTCACCCTCGGCCAGGGCGCCACCTGGCACGGCCGGGTGGACGGCCCGTTCGGGCTGCCGATGCCCGAGGTGCTGGACCACGTCCTGCGCACGCCGGGCATCGCCACGCTGAACCTGCGCACGCTCACCGACCAGGACAGCGGGATGTGGTGGCTGCTGGTCGCCCAGGTGGTGCTGACGTCGGCGGTGGCCTTCCTGATGGCGGCACGGTGCCCGGCCGGGGTCCGGGTCTGGCAGCACGCGGTGCGTCTGGCCGTCGCCCTGGCCCTGACGGTCCTGATGGTCTGTCTGCTCTGCCGGATCTCGGCGCACTACGGCCTGTCGCTGCTCGGCATCGGCGATCTGGGCGGCGGCCTGTCCGGGGAGCTGTTCCTCAGGCCCCGGCTGTGGCAGGCGGTGAGCCTGGGCGCGCTGTGGGGGCTGGTCGCCGGCTTCGCGGGCGCCCTGCTGGCCCGGCCGGTGCACCGGCGGGGCCGGGTCGACGTCCCTGAGGGCCCGGCCTGACCGGCCCCAGGTGTACTGGCCCGCAGGGTTGTTCACACGGCTGATGGGTGAATGTCCATGAAGTCACGCCTGCGCCGCGACGCCCGTCCTGCGGGCGAACGACGCGACTTCGCGGACCCGACCTAGGACCCGGCGCGGCGGAAGACCGGTTCGGCCCATCTCGGTGGCGGCTGGGGTTCGACCGGCGCCGGGCGGTCCGGTGCCGGGGTGGCGGGTGCGGCGCGCAGGGCGGCGACGAAGTCGAGGCAGGTGTCGTAGCGGGCGTCCGGGCTCTTGGCGAGGGCCCGGGCGAAGACCGCGTCGAGGCCTCGGGGCAGGCCGGGGCTGACGGCGCTGGGCGGGGTCGGCTCGGCGTACTGGTGGGCCCACAGCAGGGCCATGTCGTCCTCGCGCTGGAACGGCGGGCGTCCGGTCAGAGTCTCCTGGACCACGCAGGCGAGGCCGTAGACGTCGCAGCGGCCGTCGACGGGCCGGCCGGAGATCTGTTCCGGGGCCACGTAGTCGAGGGTGCCGACGAACTGGCCGACGCTGGTGAACCCGGTCAGGGACAGCGACTTCTTGGTCAGCCCGAAGTCGGTGAGGTAGACGTGCTCGGGGTGGTCGCTGTCGGTGCCGCGGGCGATCAGGACGTTCCCGGGTTTCACGTCCCGGTGGACCAGGCCGTGTTCGTGGGCGGCGTCCAGTGCGGAGGCCACCTGGGCGGCGATGCGCACGGCGTCCGTGAAGGGCAGCGGTCCGCGCTCGTCGAGCAGATGGCGCAGGTCGCTGCCGGGGACGTAACGCATGGCGATGTAGAGCACGCCGTCCGTCTCGCCGGCCTCGAAGACGGGCACGATGTGCGGATGGTCGATGGCGGCGGCCACCCGCGACTCGTGGGTGAAACGCCTGCGGAAGGTGTCGTTGCGGGCGAGTTCCGGGGCGAGCAGCTTGAGCGCGACGGTGCGGTCGAGGCGCAGGTCGCGGGCGCGGTAGACGACGGCCATGCCGCCGCGGCCGATCACGCTCTCGAGCAGGTAGCCCGCCACCCGGCGTCCCACGAGTTCCGGGGGCCGCCCCGACGACAGGCCCGCCCGGCCGGCCATCAGGGCTCACCCCCGGGGGCGGCGTACCGGGTGGGGGCGTGATCGGACGTGCCGTCGGAGGCCGGGCGCTCGGTGGCGTAGGTGTGCAGCCGGCGTCCGTCGCCGTACATCCAGCGGCCCTCGTCGGGGTCGTAGACCCACATCGACTCGCCGTCGACCACGACCCCGATGCGCAGCTCGCGGGTGCGGTCCTCGAAGGCCCGGCCGTCCAGGCCGCCGTCCGCGAGTTCGCGCAGGGCCGCCCGGTAGCCGGCCAGGGCCCGCTCGGCGCGGGCCAGCAGCGGGAGCGGGTCGGTGGTGCCGGCTGGCGGGTCCTCGGCGGCGGGCGGGTCCCGGGGTACGGCGACCAGGTGACGGCCGTCGACCCAGGCGGCCCAGCCGTTGGCGCAGCGGATGTGTCCCCAGTCGCCGAGCCGTTCGACGAGTTCGACGGGCAGCAGCGGGTCGAGGGACACCGTGGGGCGGGCCGGGTCCGGGGCCTCCCAGGCCGGCATGCCGTCGGGCGGGACGACGTGGGTCGGCCGGAACGCGGAGGCGCGCTGCCCGCTCATCGGGCCGCCCGCTTCCGCATCACGGCGGGTTCGTGCCGGCGCAGCAGCGGGACGACCAGCAGGCCGTAACCGGTGGAGAGCACCAGCAGCATGCCCAGATCCAGCAGCCAGATGCCGGCCGAGTGCCGGAACAGCGGGTCGGCGGTGACGGTGCCCGGCACGATCCGGGCGAGCCCGATCGTGCCGGCCATTGCGCCGAGCGCCCATCGGGAGGGCACCAGCCAGGACAGCTGTTCCAGGCCGGGCACGCCGTGCAGCGGGAGCAGCGCGCCGCAGAAGACGACCTGGACGATGGCGAGCAGCACCAGAAGCGGCATCGTCACCTCCTCCTTGCGCACCAGCGCGGAGACCAGCAGACCGAGCATCATCGCCGTGAAGGCCAGCAGCGCGACGGCGAGGGTGATCTCGGCGAGCGGTGGCAGCAGGACGCCCCGGCCGCCGGGGGCGTTCAGGTCGACGCCGAGCAGGGCGACCTGGGTGAGGACGACGGCCTGGACGACCGTGATCGTGCCCAGCACCACCACCTTGGACATCAGATAGGCCGATCTGGGCTGGCCGACGGCGCGTTCGCGCCGGTAGACCGCGCGTTCCTTGACGAGTTCGCGCACCGCGTTGGCGGCCCCGGTGAGCACGGCGCCGACGCACAGGATGAGCAGCGCGTTCATCGCGGTGTCCCGGGTGAGCCGGCTGCCGGCCAGGGCCCGGGCCATGGCGCCCATGACGAACGGCAGCGCGATCATCACGGCGAGGAAGGTGCGGTCGGCGGCGAGGACGGCGGTGTAGCGGCGCACGAGGGGGCGCAGCTGGGCGCCCCAGCCGCGCGGGCGGAGCGGGGGCACGGGTACGGCCGGTGCGGCGGACGGCAGGCGGGGCTGGGTGCCGGCCTCGGTGACGTAGTACCGGTGGAACGGGGAGTCGCGGTACTCCTCCGCCCAGTCGCGGTCCTGGTCGCGGTCGAAGGCCTCGAACGCCTCCGGCCACTGCTCGAAGCCGAAGAAGGCGAGGGCGTCCTCGGGCCGGCCGTAGTAGGCGATCCGGCCACCGGGGGCGAGCACCAGCAGGCGGTCGCAGACGTCGAGGCTGAGCACGCTGTGCGTGACGACGATGACGGTGCGGCCGTCGTCGGCGAGGCCGCGCAGCATGTGCATCACCGACCGGTCCATGCCGGGGTCGAGTCCGGAGGTCGGTTCGTCGAGGAAGAGCAGTGACGGTTTGGTCAGCAGCTCCAGGGCCACGCTGACCCGCTTGCGCTGGCCGCCGGAGAGGCTGTGCACGGCCTGGTCGGCCCGTGCCTCGAGGCCGAGCTCCCTGATCACCTCGTCCACCCGGGCCCGCCGTTCGGCCTGCGCGGTGTCTCCGGGGAAGCGCAGCTCGGCGGCGTAGGACAGGGCGGCGCGCACGGTGAGCTGGGGGTGCAGTATGTCGTCCTGCGGGACCAGGCCGATGCGCCGGCACAGTTCCGCGTAGTCGTGGTAGAGGTCTCGGCCGTCGTACAGGACGGTGCCGTGATCGGCGGGGCGCTGTCCGGTGAGGGCGCCGAGCAGCGTGGACTTGCCGGAGCCGCTCGGCCCGACGACCGCGAGCAGGCACTTCTCCCCCACCGGGAAGGACACGTGGTCGAGGATGACCTTGCCGCCGTCGTCGACGGTGACCGTGAGGTCCTGCACGTCGAGCGAGACCTCACCGGTGTCGACGTACTCCTGCAGTTCGTCGTCGACCAGGCAGTAGGTGATGTGGCCGATGCCGACGAGGTCGCCTGGGCCGACCGGGGCCCGGGTGACGGGGGCGCCGTCGAGATAGGTGCCGTTGTGGCTGCCGAGGTCGGCGATCTCGTAGCTGCCGTCGGCGTGGGCGCGCAGCTCGGCGTGGTGGCGGGAGACGGTCAGGTCGTCGACGACGAGGTCGTTGTCCTCGGCGCGTCCGATGCGGATGGTGCGGACGGGCAGCGGCCGGACGCTGCTCGGGGCTCGGTAGGTACCGGTCAGCTCGGGGTGCGAGACGACCGAGGGGCCGTGCGCGGCGGGCTCGGGCGGGCCCACGGGGACGGCGCGGGGGCCGTCGGAGGGGTTGCCGAAGCGGATGACGCTGCCGGGGCGGACGTCCCACTCGTCGATGCGTCGGCCGTCGGCGTAGGTGCCGTTGGTGCTCTGCGCGTCCCGCAGCGTCCAGCGGTCGTGGTCGCAGCGGAGCACCGCGTGGTGCCAGGAGACCCGGTCGTCGTCGAACACGATGTCGCTCAGCGGATCGCGCCCGACGTGGTAGTCGTGGCCCGGGTTCATCACCGTGGAACCCGCGTCGGTCTCGAGCACGAGTTCGGGTGCCGCCGGGGCGATTGGCCGCTCCGCCATGCCCAGAATTGTACCGATTCGACCATCCGTGTGCCCGGGCTGGGGGAAGTGACCCGGCGGCACGCGACGGGCACCGTGGCACGTGTCAGGCGACGGGCACGACGAGCGCCGGGAGAGTGCGCTGCATGCGCAGCGCGTCCACCGACTCGGCGAGCAGCTCGTACTCGGTGGTGTCGTCGCTGGCGGCGATCCGCACCAGCCGTCCGCCCGCCAGTTCGTCCGCGATCAGCTCCTGCCGGGCGTCGTCGGCGCACCAGGCGCGCAGCAGGGCGGGGACGTCGGCCACCGTGTCCGCGACCGGGACCAGCGCGGCCGCGGGGAAGGCGGGAGCCTGCGGGCTCGGATCCAGCCGCTCGGCGATCCAGGACGCCCGGTCGCGCAGCCACCACAGGGCCAGCGCCAGAGTGGGCGCGCGATAGGTACCGAGCGGAACGCCGATACGCCGCCCGCCGCACGTGCCGTACGCGGTGACATGGCACAGGAATTCGTCGTGCACGATCACTCCCCCGTCGCCTCGCTGGTGTGCCGGCCGGCCCTCGCTTCCCGTGCGGCCCCTGTGCGGTGAAGTGCCCCTGCTATTCGAGTATCGCCACTCCCGAAACACTGTCACCATGACTTTCCGGCCAGTGTCCTGGCATATTCACCGCACTCTCTGGCCGAAATACCCCGGGTATACGGAGGCGCGTCATTACCCGGGAGGTAATCGACCGGCCCCGCGCCGCTCGGGCATGGTGGTCACACCGGATCGGCGAATCCCGGATCCGGTTCTTGACCAGCGGTTACGACCTCGATGGAGGCTGATTCACCATGTCCGTGAACTACGAGAGCGCCGTCGCCCGTTACTTCGAGGCCTGGAACGCCGTCGAGCCGGAGGCGCTGAGGAAGGCGGTGGCCGCGGCCTGGACGGAGGACGGCGGCTACACCGATCCGCTGGCCGAGGTGCGCGGTCACGAGGGCATCGCGGCCGTGATCGCCGCGGTCCATGAGCAGTTCCCCGGCTTCGTGTTCCGTCCCCACGGCGCGGTGGACGGGCACCACGACATCGCGCGCTTCGGCTGGGAGCTGGTGAACAAAGAGGACGGCTCGGCCCCGGTGGCCGGGTTCGACGTGGTCACCCTGGACGGTGAGGGCCGCATCCGGCAGGTGCTGGGTTTCCTGGACCGGATTCCGCCGGCGGCCTGAGGCCGGGACCGGCGAGGACGTCAAACGGAATTCCGGATTCGGAATTCCGGGAACGCATCGCGGTGCCGCGCGGAAATCGCGGTGGCGCGGCGAAAGGCGGCCGGACGCAGCTGCGTCCGGCCGCCGCTTCCGGTGTGCTCAGCCCTTCACGATGGCGTCGACGCGTGCCAGTTCCTCGTCGTCGAAGTCGAGATTGCGCACCGCCCCGACGCTGTCCTCGAGCTGCCGCGGGCTGCTCGCGCCGACCAGCGCCGAGGTGACCCGGCCGCCGCGCAGCACCCAGGCCAGCGCCATCTGGGCCAGGGTCTGCCCGCGGGACTCCGCGATCGCGTTCAGGGCGCGCAGCCGGCCGACCAGGTCCTCGGTGACGGCGTCCGAGTTCAGGAACGGGCTGTCGCTCGCGGCCCGGGAGTCCTCCGGGATGCCGTCGAGATAGCGCCCGGTGAGCAGGCCCTGCTCCAGCGGGGAGTAGACGACGGAGCCTGCCTGCAGTTCGTCCAGGGCGTCCAGCACACCCTCGTCCTCGGGGCGCCGGTCGAGCATCGAGTAGCGCGGCTGGTGGACGAGGAGCGGGGTGCCGAGGCCGGCGAGGATCCGGGCGGCCTCGCGGGTCTGCTCGGCGGAGTAGTTGGAGACGCCGACGTAGAGCGCCTTGCCCTGCCGCACCGCCGTGTGCAGGGCGCCCATCGTCTCCTCCAGCGGAGTGTCCGGGTCGAAGCGGTGCGAGTAGAAGATGTCGACGTAGTCCAGGCCCATCCGCTTCAGGCTCTGGTCGAGCGAGGACAGCAAGTACTTGCGCGAGCCCCATTCGCCGTACGGGCCGGGCCACATCAGGTAGCCCGCCTTGGTCGAGATCACCAGTTCGTCGCGGTAGGGCGTGAAGTCGGCCTTCAGGGCCTCGCCGAGCGCGGACTCGGCGGCACCGGGCGGCGGGCCGTAGTTGTTGGCCAGGTCGAAGTGGGTGACGCCGAGGTCGAAGGCGCGGCGCAGGATGGCGCGCTGGGTCTCGGCGGGCCGGTCGGGCCCGAAGTTGTGCCACAGGCCGAGCGACAGCGCGGGGAGCTTCAAGCCGCTGCGTCCGGTGCGCCGGTAGGGCATGTCGGCGTAGCGGTCGGGGTGTGCGGTGTACAACGCGACTCCAGAGGGGTTGGCACAAGATCTACCAGTTCCACCCTTCACCGAACGTCGGGCAGCGGTCCAACAGAAGAATCCGATGGAATTCAGCGGATAGGCTTCTCAATCATGGAACTGCGCCATCTCCAGCACTTCGTCGCGGTCGCCGAGGACCAGCACTTCACCCGGGCCGCCGAGCGCCTCATGGTGTCCCAGTCCGGCCTGTCGGCCTCGATCCGGGCGCTGGAGCGGGAGTTGCGGGCGCCGCTCTTCGTGCGGACCACCCGCCGGGTGACGCTCACCGAGGCGGGGCGTGCGCTGCTGGTGGAGGCCGAGCGGATCCTGGCGCAGGTGCGCTCGGCGCACGAGGCGGTGGCCGCGGTGCAGGGTGTGCTGCGCGGCACGCTGGCGCTGGGCACCGAGCAGTGCATCGCCGGGGTGCATGTGGCGGGGCTGCTGGCGGCCTTCCGGCGCCTGCACCCGGACGTGGAGATCCGGCTGCGGCAGACGGGCTCGGGGGCACTGTCCGAGGAGGTGGCCGCCGGGCGGCTGGACCTGGCCTTCGCCTACCGCACCCAGGCGGACACCGACCAGCTCCGCTCGGTGTCGCTGACCAGCGAGCCCATGACGGTGCTGTGCCATCCGAGCCACCGGCTCGCCGCGGCGGGCGCGGTGCTCGCGCCGGACGACCTGGCCGGCGAGGTGTTCGTGGACTTCCACCCGGACTGGGGCCCGCGCCGCACCACCGACGCCGCCTTCACCGCGGCCGGCGTCCGGCGCACGGTCGCGCTGGAGGTCAACGACGTGCACAGCCTGCTGGACCTGGTCGACGAGAACCTCGGCATCGCCGTCGTGCCACGGCACTTCCGGCACAAGCGCCCCTCGCTGACGGCGCTGCCGGTGAAGGGGGCGGTCGAGGCGGAGTACGAGACCGTCGCCCTGCTGCCGCCGGAGCGCGCCACCAGCCCCGCGGCCCGCGCCCTGGTCACGCTCCTGGAGACGGACGGCGCTGCCGCCTGACGGCGCCGGCCCGGCCGGCCCCCGGCCCGCCGGGCCGGCCCCCGGGGGGCCGGGGGCCGGGGGGCCGGGGGCCGGGGGCCGGGGGGCCGGCCGGGCCGGCCCCCGGCGCCGGCCGGGCGATTGCGGGCGCGTGGGCGGCCGCGATGCGCGAAGGTGGACGTCATGCATGCCAAGGACATCCTCATCGACGGCTACGGCCGCATCCAGGAAGAAGTCCATGCCGCCCTCGAGGGCCTCGGACCCGACGAGCTGCACTTCCGTCCGGCGCCCGGCGCCAACTCCGCCGCCTGGCTCGTCTGGCACCTCACGCGGGTGCAGGACGACCATGTCGCCGACGCCTTCGGCCTCGACCAGGTCTGGCTGTCCCAGGACTGGGAGAAGCGTTTCGGCCTCGATCTGCCCCGCCACGACACCGGTTACGGGCACGGCCCCGAGAAGGTCGCGAAGGTGCGGGTCGAGTCGGCGGGACTGCTCACCGGGTACTACGACGCCGTGCACGAACAGACCCTGGGCGCCCTGCGCGGCCTCGCCGCCAAGGATCTCGAACGGATCGTGGACGAGCGCTGGGACCCTCCGGTCACGCTGGGCGCGCGTCTGGTGAGCGTCCTGTCCGACGATCTCCAGCACGTCGGACAGGCCGCCTATCTGCGGGGGCTCGGTCAGAGCGCGGCCGCGTAGCCCGGCAGGACCACGTCCTCGATGAGCGCCCTGCGCTCGTCGAACGGGAGGAACGCGCTCTTGACGGCGTTCACGGTGACCGTGCGCAGGTCCTCCACCGTCCAGCCGGCCTCCTCGACCAGCAGGGACATCTCCCGGGTCATCGTCGTGCCCGACACCAGACGGTTGTCGGTGTTGAGGGTGACCCGGAAGCCGAGGTCCTTCAGCGCGGTGATGGGGTGCTCGGCGATCGAGCCGGCGCAGCCCGTCTGGAGGTTGGAGGTCGGGCACATCTCCAGCGGGATCCGGCGGTCGCGCACCCAGCCGGCCAGTCGGCCGAGCTTGCCGTCCACGATGTCCTCGGTGATGCGCACACCGTGGCCGATGCGCTGGGCGCCGCACACCTGCAGGGCCTGGTGGATGCTGGGCAGACCGTGCGCCTCGCCGGCGTGGATGGTGAACGGCACGCTCTCGCGGCGCAGGTGCTCGAAGGCGGCCAGGTGGTCGGCGGGCGGGAAGCCGTCCTCGGCGCCGGCGATGTCGAAGCCGACGACACCGGCGTCGCGGTAGGCGACGGCCAGGTCGGCGGCCTCGCGGACGCGGTCGAACATCCGCATGCCGCAGAGCAGGGTGCCGACGCGCACCGGGGTGCCGGCGGCGGCCGCCTTGGCCATGCCGGCGGCGAGGCCCTCCTGGACCGTCTCCACGACCTCGCTCATCGACAGCCCGCCCCCGGTGTTCAGCTCGGGGGCGTAGCGCACCTCGGCGTAGACGACACCGTCGGCGGCGAGGTCGAGGACGTACTCCTCGGCGACCCGCAGCAGGCCCTCGCGGTTCTGGGTGACGGCGAGGGTGTGCTCGAAGGTGGCTATGTAGCGGACCAGGTCGCCGGAGTTGGCGGCCTCGAAGTACCAGGCGGCCAGCTCGTCGGGGTCGGTGGTGGGCAGGGTGTGGCCGACCGCGGCGGCGAGTTCCACGACGGTGGCGGGGCGCAGGCCGCCGTCGAGGTGGTCATGCAGGACGGCCTTGGGCAGGCGGCGGAGGACGTCGGTGTCTACGCGCGTAGCGGTCATGGCGGTTCTTTCCTTGGGCGGGCGGTTCTGAGTGAGGGGAGGAGCGGTCAGCCGGCGGGCTGGAGCAGGTCCCAGCGATTGCCGTACAGGTCCTGGAAGACGGCGACCGTGCCGTACGGCTCGTGCCGCGGCTCCTCCAGGAAGGTCACGCCGGCGGCGGTCATCCGGGCGTGGTCGCGGGCGAAGTCGTCGGTGTGCAGGAAGAACCCGACGCGGCCGCCGGTCTGGTCCCCCACCCGGGCGCGCTGCTCCTCGCCCTTGGCCCGGGCCAGCAGCAGGCCGGTGCCGTGGCCCGTCACGTCCTCGCCCCGCGCGCCCGGCTCCACGACGACCCAGCGGGAGCCGTCCGGCCGGGGCTCGTCCTCGACCAGCCGGAACCCGAGGGCGTCGGTGTAGAAGCGGACGGCCTCGTCGTAGTCGTCCACGACGAGGGTGACCAGGGCAACGCGACGCATCGGGACCTTCCGGTGGGGGTGGACTGGCGGGTGAGGTTATACGTAAAACCCCGCGAGCGCCAGTCACCGCCGCGGAGGCGGGTGGACGCGGGCTCGATGGCCCGTGGTCCGGCGGTCCGGTTACGGGCTCTGATCGCCCTGGGCGACCTCGACCCGGTGGTGGACGTCGGCCAGGCCGGCCGCCGAGGCCACGCAGGAGACGGCGGCGCAGACGAGGAGCAGGGCGGCGATCGGGCGGCCGGCCCGGCGGGGAGCTCGGCCGCCGGTCAGCAGGGCCCGGACCCGCTGCGGGACGGGGCCGGCCGTCGCGGCGGCGGCGAAGGCGGGCCGCTCGGAGTGGTCGTCCTGGGCCGCGAGGGCGGCGCGGGCGATGGCACGGGCGATCAGCCGGCGGTCCCCGACCCGGGCCGCGGCGGCCTCGTCGGCGGCGCGCTCGGCGGCGAGCCGGATGCTCTCGCGGACCGGGCGGAGGGCGGGGTGGCAGTGCGCCGCGAGTTCGGCGGCGGCGAGGAAGTAGTGGTGGCCACCCTCGTTGTGCGCCCGCTCGTGCGCGAACAGCGCCTCACGCTCGGGGCCGTCGAGGCAGCGCAGCATGGCGGTGGTGACGACGATGCGGTGCGGGCGGCCGGGCAGGGCGTAGGCGTCCGGGCGGACGGAGTCCACCACGCACAGGTCCCCCGCGGCGGGCCCGCGTCCGGCCTCCGTGCGGGCGACCCGGAAGGCGCGGGCCTGGCGCAGGACGGAGCGGGCCAGGGTCGAGGCGCACACCGCGAGGGCGCCGACGGAGACCGCGGCGGCGGGCAGGACGACGAGGTCGGAGGCGGTGCGCAGGGGGTGAACCAGCTCGCCGAGCGCGGCGAACAGCGGCAACTTGAGCAGACCGGTCAGCAGGAGGACGCCGAGCGCGCCCAGCGAGCAGCCCGCCAGCACGACCGCGCACGCGGTGACGGCCCACAGCGCGGCGACCGGGGCGAGCCGGTCGAGTGCCCGCCGGGCCAGGGCCGGCAGGGCGAACGGCAGCAGCAGCGGCAGCAGGAGCAGGGCGGTCATTGGTCGCCGGGTTCGAGCAGGTCCCGCAGGATGCGTTCGTCGTCGGGGCCGAGCTGGGCGACGAAGCGGGCGAGGACGGTCTCGCGGTCGCTGTCCCGGTCGAGTTCGGTGTGCATCCGGCGGGCGGTGAGGCCCTGTGCGTCCTGGACCGGGAAGTAGGCGTAGCCGCGCCCCTGGCGCCGCCGGTCGACGATGCCCTTGTCGTGCAGCCGGGTCAGGATCGTCGTGACCGTCGTACGGGCGAGGTCGCCGCCGAGACCGAGCTGGACCTGGCCGGGCGTCCGGGGCGTGCCGGCGGCCCAGAGGGCGGCCATCACGCTCGCTTCGAGCTCGCCGGCCGGCCTGCGCGCGTCCCTGGCGTCGGTCATCGGATCGTTCCTCACCCCGTCTTGGTCCACGGTCCACCGGACCGGCGACACCAGTGTAGTCGGCCGGGCGCCGCGCCCACCCGGGCGGGTGCCTCCGCCACCGGGCACCGACCCAGGTCGCGGCCGCCCGCGCGTGCGTGGCGGGTCCGGCGGTCAGCCGGTCTGGGAGCGGGCCTCACCGAGCCGGGCGAGCTCCTCACCCGTGAGGCGCAGCGCGCCGGCGGCGACGTTCTGCACGAGGTGGGCGGGATCGCCGGTGCCGGGGATGGCGAGGACGTGCGGGCCCTGGTGCAGGGTCCAGGCGATGCGGATCTGGGCGGGGCTCACGTCGTGCGCCCGGGCGACGGAGAGGACCGCGTCGTCGTGGGCGGTGGTCGCGCCGTGCTGCCCGGCCTCGCCGGCGACGGCGTAGAAGGGGACGAAGGCGATGCCGTGCTCGGCGCACAGGCGCAGGACCTCGTCGCCGACGGGGTCGGGCCGGTCCACCGCGTACCGGTTCTGCACGCACACCACCGGCGCGATCTTGAGGGCCTCGGCGAGGTGCCGCGGTTCGACGCCGGAGACGCCGAGGTGCCGGATCAGCCCGGCCTCCCGCAGTTCGGCGAGGGCGCCGAAGTGCTCGGCTATCGAATCCTGGCTCTGACGGCGGTAGTTGACGACGTCGAGGTGGTCCCGGCCGAGCTGGCGCAGGTTCTCCTCGACGTGCCCGCGCAGTTCGTCGGGGCGGGCCGAGGCGCCCCACTCGCCCTGTTCGTCGCGGTGGGGGCCGACCTTGGTGACGATGACCAGGTCGTCGGGGTACGGGGAGAGCGCGGTGTTGATCAGCTCGTTGGCGGAGCGCAGGGACGAGAAGTAGAAGGCCGCGGTGTCGATGTGGTTCACACCGAGTTCGACGGCCTTGCGCAGCACGGCGAGGGAACGCTCCCGCTCGCTCGGGGTGCCGAGATGGAAGGCGGCGCTGCCCGTCAGCCGCATCGCGCCGAGGCCGATGCGGTGGACGGGCAGGTCACCGAGACGGATGGTGCCGGAGGCGTCCGCGGTGATCGTTTCGAAGGTCATCGGCGGAGTCTCGCACGCGGCACCCCGCGGGGCACGGGTGATGGATCCCCATGGATCCCCGAGAGGGCACGCTCAGCCGCGGCGGCGCACGAGGCGCCGGGCCGGCGCGGGGTGCCCTTCGCGGCGGCGGCCGGCTGTCCGAGGGTGACGGACGCGCCCACCTCCCGCGGTTCTCGTGTCATGGACCCGCAGCCCGTCGAACGGAGTCGGCGGCCTGGCGCGCGGCACCCGCGCCGGGACGGCCGTGGCGTCCGACGGGGCGGTCAGTCCTCGTCCTGGCCCGGCAGCACGACGAGGAAGGCGTCCGATTTCAGGTCCATCACCACGGTGGCGGCCTCGCCCAGGGCGCGGCGCGCGGCCGCGTACTCCTCCGCGGGCCACGATCCGCGGGGGGCTCCCGCGGGGAATCGCTCCAGCACCTTCGCACTCATGGCGGCTCACACCTCCAGCGTCGGGACCGGCCCGGACGTTCGCGGCCCGTGTAGTCCGCCTGCCCGGGACGGCCGCCGTCATGTCCCGCATCCGCACGGCGCGCATCCCGCATCCGTACGGCGCGCCCGCGTCGAAGAGTCGGACGGGGGGAACTCGGCAGGACCCGGATCAGCGGCGCGAAGGGCGGATACGGATGTACGGCGACGACGTGAAGGGCGGAACACGCTGTCTGGTGACGGGCGGCACGGGGTACATCGGCGGCCGGCTCGTCCCGGAGCTGCTCGCCGCCGGCCACCGGGTCCGCTGCCTCGCCCGTTCCCCCGGCAAGCTGCGCGACCATCCCTGGGCCGGCGACATCGAGGTGGCGCGCGGGGACGTCACCGACGCGGACTCCGTCGCGGAGGCCATGCGGGACGTCGACGTGGCCTACTACCTTGTCCACGCCCTCGGCACCGGCGACGGCTTCGAGAAGACCGACCGCGAGGCGGCCCGGATCTTCGGCGAGCGGGCCCGGGCGGCCGGCGTGAGACGCATCGTCTACCTGGGCGGGCTCACCCCCGAGGACGTCCCCGAGCACGAGCTCTCCCCGCACCTGCGGTCCCGCGCCGAGGTGGGCCGCATCCTGATGGACTCCGGGGTGCCCACCGCGGTGCTGCGCGCGGCCGTGATCATCGGCTCCGGCTCGGCGTCCTTCGAGATGCTGCGCTATCTCACCGAGCGGCTGCCCGTCATGGTCACCCCGAGCTGGGTGCACACCCGTATCCAGCCCATCGCCGTACGGGACGTGCTGCGCCTCCTGGTCGGCAGCGCGGATCTGCCCGCGGACGTGAACCGCACCTTCGACATCGGCGGCCCCGAGGTACTCACGTACCGGGAGATGATGGTCCGCTACGCGGCGGTGGCGGGGCTGCCGCGCCGGGTCATCCTGCCCGTGCCGGTCCTCACCCCGGCGCTGTCCAGCCACTGGGTCGGTCTTGTGACACCGGTGCCCGCGTCCATCGCCCGGCCGCTGGCGGAGTCGCTGCGTCACGAGGTGGTGTGCCACGAGCGCGACATCGAGACGTATCTGCCGCACCCGCCCGGGCAGCCGCTGCCCTTCGACGAGGCGGTACGGCTGGCCCTGCAGCGGGTCCGCGACGCCCAGGTGGTCACCCGCTGGACGTCGGCCGCGGTACCGGGAGCGCCGAGCGACCCGCTGCCCACCGACCCCGACTGGGCCGGCGGCAGCCTGTACACGGACGTCCGGGAGACCGCGGTGGACGCTCCGCCCGAGGCGCTGTGGCGGGTCGTCGAGGGGGTGGGCGGAGAGAACGGCTGGTACTCCTTCCCGCTCGCCTGGGCGCTGCGCGGCTGGCTGGACCGGATGGCGGGCGGGGTGGGACTGCGCCGCGGCCGCCGGGACGCGCAGCGGCTGCGGGTCGGGGACTCGCTGGACTTCTGGCGGGTCGAGGAGATCGAGCCCGGGCACCTGCTGCGGCTGCGGGCGGAGATGCGGCTGCCGGGGCAGGCCTGGCTGGAGATGTACGTGGAACCCGACGGCGCCGGGCGCTGCCGGTACCGGCAGCGCGCGCTGTTCCATCCGCACGGGCTGCTCGGCCAGGCCTACTGGTGGGGCGTCTCCCCGTTCCACGCCGTGGTGTTCGGCGGCATGGCCCGCAACATCGCCCGCGCCGCCACCACGACCCCGCTCCCCCGCCGGAGGGAACGGGCGGCAGCTCGCTGACGCCCCGCATCCACCGGGCGCCGCGGACCGGAAGCAACCACCGTCCAGCGCCCGCTCTCCCGCCCGACGCCCCGGAGCCGCACCATGAACGTCTCGGTCGTCCTGTTCACCGCCGACCTGCGTCTGCACGACCATCCGCCGCTGCGGGCGGCGCTGGACGGCTCCCGGCACGTGGTGCCCCTCTTCGTGCGGGACCGGGGAGTGGACGAGGCCGGATACGCGGCGCCCAACCGGCTGGCGTTCCTCGCCGACTGCCTGCGCGATCTGGACGTGGGCCTGCGCGAGCGGGGCGGCCGGCTTGTGCTCCGCTCCGGCGATCTGGTCGAGGAGGTGTGCAAGGTGGTCACCGAGGCCGACGCCGACGAGGTGCACATGGCCGCCGACGTCAGCGCCTACGCGCATCGCCGGGAGGAGCGGCTGCGCCGGGCCCTGGAGGCGGACGGGCGCCGGCTGCACGTCCACGACACCGTGACCACGGCGCTGACGCCGGGCGCGGTGACGCCCGCCTCCTCGGACCACTTCGCGGTGTTCACCCCGTACTTCCGGCAGTGGTCGCAGGTGGGACTGCGCGATGCGCTCGGCCCGCCGCGCACGATCCTGGTACCGGAGGGCGTCGGGTCCGAGGAGCTCCCCTCCCGCGCTGGGCTGACGGGCGTGTCCGAGGGGCTGGCCGGGGGCGGGGAGGTGCTCGGCCGCAAGCTGGTCACCGCCTGGCTGCGCCGTGGTGTGGCGCGGTACGAGGACCGGCACGACGACCTGGCCGGCGACGCGACCAGCCGGCTCTCCCCGCACCTGCACTTCGGCACGCTCTCCCCCGTGGAACTGGTGCACCGCGCCCGCAGGGCGGGCGGCCCGGGCGCCGAGGCGTTCGTACGGCAGCTCGCCTGGCGCGACTTCCACCGGCAGGTGCTGGCGGCCCGGCCGGCCGCCTCGAGCGCCGACTACCGCACCAAGCACGACCGCTGGCGTACCGAGCGGACGGCCCGGGAGGACGTCCAGGCGTGGCGGGAGGGGCGTACCGGCTATCCGATCGTCGACGCCGCGATGCGTCAGCTCAGGTACGAGGGCTGGATGCACAACCGCGGCCGGCTGCTGGCCGCGAGCTTCCTGGCCAAGACGCTCTACGTCGACTGGCGGGTGGGCGCCCGGCACTTCCTCGACCTGCTGGTCGACGGGGACGTGGCCAACAACCAGCTCAACTGGCAGTGGATGGCCGGTACCGGTACGGACACCCGTCCCAACCGCGTCCTCAATCCGGTCACCCAGGGCAAGCGGTACGACCCCGACGGCACGTACGTTCACCGTTGGGTACCCGAACTGGAGCCGCTGCACGCCCCGTTGGTGCACGAGCCGTGGAAGCTGCCGGGACCGGACCGGGCCGCGCTGGACTACCCGGAGCCGATCGTCGACCTGTCCGAGGGCCTGGCCCGGTTCAGGCGGGCCCGCGGCCGCGAGGACTGAGACGCGGCCGCCGCCGGGCTCCGCGCGTTCAGACCCTACACATAAGCGGGAAACAAGGGCAGAATGCGAAGAAGCGGCGCTTACCGCGCGCTCCATCCGGGCGCGGTCGGGCCTGCGAGTCACGAAGGAGGCGGGACATGACCAACGTCTCGCACAGGGGTGACATGGCGACTCACCCCGACATATCCGAGATGCGGACGCGCTACGCCCGCATGCTCGGCGGCCGCGACGTGGCGCTCGTGGACGGGCCGGTCTTCCTGCTCGGCCTGTACTGCGCGGCGTCCCCGTGGATCCTGCACTACACGGCGAGTCAGCCGGCGCTCGCGACCCACAACCTGATCATGGGCATCGCGATCGGGCTGCTGGCCCTGGGCTTCACCACCGCTCCGGCACGGATGTACGGCCTGAGCTGGGCCATGTGCGCCATGGGTGTCTGGATGATCATCGCCCCGTGGATCGTGGGCAGCGGCCCGGACGCAGGCGTGACCGTGAACAACATCGTCATCGGCGCGCTGGCCGTGGTCCTCGGGCTGATGTGCGCCGGTACGGCGCAGAAGAGCGCCCCACGAGCGTAGAGAGGCCGGCCAAAGAGAGACCGGCCGTTGGGAGAAGGGCTCCTGTACACGGACGCGTGGAAGGAGGACCAGGCGAAGAAAGTGAAGGACACGCAGAATGCGAGGCCGGTCCGCCCGGGCGGACCGGCCTCCCCATGCCCCCGGACTTCACGGTCGACCGGGGTTCAGCCCACTTCGAGGGCCGGGTGTCCCCCCGTGTGCTCCTGCGGGGTCTCCTTCGGCCCGAAGGGCCACGACCGCTCCAGCCGTGCCCAGATCAGGAAGGCGACGCAGCCGAGGGCCAGCCAGGCCAGGGACCACTCGATGGGGTGGCGGCCCGGGGAGTTCTCGTCGGCGTACCCGTAGATCACGCACCAGCCGGTGAAGGCGACGGCTGCGGGCAGCGGGTAGAGCCACATCCGGTAGGGCCGGCGCAGGGTGGGCCGGCGTCTGCGCAGGACCGTCAGGGCCACGATCTGGGCCAGCGCCTGGACGATCACCATGACCGTGGTGAGCAGCTGGATCAGTGTCGCGAGGTCGGTGTGCCGGCCGATCAGGAAGCCGATCGCGGTGATCACCCCCATGGTCGCGAGCCCCAGCGCCGGGAACCGGTGCCTGGCGTGCAGCCTTTCGTACGGCCGGAAGAACACCCGGTCGCGGGCGGCGTCGTACGGCACCCGGGAGCCGCCGAGCAGGCCGGTGAAGACCGAGGCGAAGGCCGTGATCAGGATCAGCACGGTGACGGTGTCGGCGGCCCCCCTGCCCCAGGTCCGCTCCAGCACGGCGGAGGCCACGGAGGTGGAGGCGATGTCGTGCGGGTCGGTCATGCGGTGCCAGTCGACGACGCCCAGGGTGCCGATCTGCAGCAGCAGGTAGATCGCCATGATGCCGAGGATCGAGAAGATGATGGAGCGCGGCAGGGTCCGGCCGGGGTCCTTGATCTCGGCTCCCATGTAGGCGGTGGTGTTGTAGCCGAGGTAGTCGTAGATGCCGATGGTCAGGCCCGCCGCGAAGCCGGGCCAGAAGTGGTCAGAGGTGACGTCGAGGGCGTGCGCCGGGTAGGTGAAGGCCAGGTGCGGGCTGAAGCCGGTGGCCGCGGCGACGATCACCAGGAGCACCGAGGCGATCATCACGGTCCACATCACGGCGGTGATGCGGGCGATGTGCTCGATGCCGCGCCAGAGCAGGAGCACGACCAGGGCGATGACACCGAGGCCGACGAGGTCGCCGGAGGTCCGGCCGAGGCCGGGGGCGAGGTAGCCGAGGTACTGGACGAAGCCCACCACGCCGGTGGACATGATCAGCGGGATGAAGAGCATCGCCGTCCACACGAACAGGAACGGCATCAGACGGCCGGTGCGGTGCCGGAAGGCCTGGCGGAGGTAGACGTAGCTGCCGCCCGAACCGGGCATGGCGGCGCCCAGCTCGGCCCAGACCAGCCCGTCGCACAGGGCCAGCACGGCGCCCGCGACGAAACCGACGACCGCCTGAGGGCCGCCGAACGCGCTCACCATCAGCGGGATGGTCACGAACGGGCCGATGCCGCACATCTGGCTCATGTTGATGGCCGTGGCCTGGAAAGGGCCGACACGGCGGACGAAGCCACCCGTGGGTGGCGGGCTACCGGACATGGGGACTCCTGACGCGACGGGCGCGCGGACCGCGTGCGCGGCGGCGGTCCGCCCGGCCGGACTGGCTGGCGGATGAAGTTGTGCGGCCCTACGGCGCCGGACGGGCGACAGCCGAGCGGTTCGTGCCGCTCGTCAAGGCGGGCGGGGCCTACGGTCGTTGACGCGGCCCGCGCCGCGCCCTACCTTGAGCCAGGTTAGTAAAGTTTCCTGACTTTACTGGGCTCCTGACTTCACGAGGCTGGAGACCGCCGTGTTCGCTCGCCCCGCCCCCGGACGCCGGCCGGCCACGGCAGTCGTACTCCTGGGCCTGCTGGCCACGCTGTGCACCAGCGCCCGAGCCGCGACGGCGGACCGGAGTGCGGCGCCCCGCGAACAGCCGGCCGCGGTGACCCGCGTGCCCTCCGCGGCCGGCTCCGCCACCCCGCTCGCCGGGTACGCCATCCAGTCGACGGCGAAGGTGAGCGACCCGGCGGCGGCCGTCTCCTCCCCCGGCTACCGGGCCGCCGGCTGGCATCCGGCGGGCCCCCGGTCGACGGTCCTGGCCGCCCTGCTCGCCGACGGCGTGTACGCCGATCCCTTCCACTCCACCAACCTGACGAAGATCGCGCGGAAGGACTTCGACGTCCCCTGGTGGTACCGGTCCGACTTCACCGTCGAGGACACCGGCCGGCGCACCCACCTGGACTTCAGCGGGGTCGTCTCGGCGGCCGACGTCTACGTCAACGGCCACGCGGTGGCCGGAGCGGCGGACGTGACCGGCGCCTACACCCGTCACGAGCTGGACATCACCTCGCTGGTGCGGCCCGGCACCAACACGGTCGCGTTCCGGATCCGGCCCAACAACCCGGACGCCGACCTCACCATGGGCTGGCTCGACTGGCTCCAGCCGCCGCCCGACCGGAACATGGGCATCGTCCGTGACGTCCTGGTGCGCCGGGGTGGCCCGGTGGCGCTGCGCGACGCGCACGTGGTGACCCGGCTGGCGGTGCCGTCCCTCGCCACCGCCGACCTGACCGTCGAGGCGCGGGCCCGCAACGACTCCGCCGAGCCGGTCACCGCGGAGGTGACCGGCCATGTCGCCGGGAAGGCCTTCACCCGGAGCGTGCCGCTCGCCCCGCACGAGACGAAGGCCGTCACCTTCTCCCCCGCCGACGTCCCCTCTCTGCGCCTCGCCTCCCCCCGCGTGTGGTGGCCGGCCGGCATGGGCGAGCAGTCCCTGTACGACCTGGACCTCACCGCATCGGTGTCCGGCACGGCCTCGGACACCGCCCACGAGACCTTCGGCATCCGTGACGTCCAGGCCCCCCTCGACGCCGACGGCGCCCGCCAGTACCGGATCAACGGCCGCAGGCTGCTGATCAAGGGCGGCGGCTGGTCCCCGGACGAGTTCCTGCGCTGGGACCCCACCTATGCCGCGGACCGGCTCGAGTACGCCCGCGACCTCGGGCTCAACACCCTCCGGCTGGAGGGCCACATCGAGCCGGACGAGTTCTTCGACCTCGCCGACCGCTACGGCCTGCTCGCGCTGCCCGGCTGGGAGTGCTGCGACAAGTGGGAGGGGAACGTCAACGAGGACGGCTCCGGCGAGAAGTGGACCGACGCGGACCACCGGGTCGCCAAGGCGTCCATGGCCGCCGAGGCCGCCCGGCTGCGCGGTCACCCGAGCGTGATCTCGTTCCTGATCGGCAGCGACGCGGCTCCGGACGCGGAGATCGAGCGGAACTACCTGGACGCACTGAAGGCCGCCGACTGGCCCAACCCGGTGATCCCGGCCGCCTCCGAGAAGTCCTCACCGCAACTCGGCCGCTCGGGGATGAAGATGACCGGGCCGTACGACTGGGTCCCGCCCGGCTACTGGTACGCCAAGCGCGAGGGCGGGGCCACCGGCTTCAACTCCGAGACCAGCGCGGGCCCCGACATCCCGACCCTGGACACCCTGCGCCGGATGATGACCCCGGCCGAGCTCGACACCCTCTGGAAGGACCCGGGCGCCCGGCAGTACCACCGTTCCCCCTCGTCCGTCTTCGGCACGCTGAAGATCTACGACGCCGCCCTCACCGGCCGCTACGGCGCTCCGAAGGACCTGACCGACTACGTCCGCAAGGCGCAGCTCGCCCAGTACGAGAACGTCCGGGCCCAGTACGAGGCCTACGCGCGCAACGCCACGGACGCGGACAAGCCCGCCACCGGGGTGGTCTACTGGATGTTCAACAGCGGCTGGACGTCCCTGCACTGGCAACTGACGGACCGTTACCTGGACCAGGGCGGAGCCTACTTCGGCGCGAAGAAGGCGAACGAGCCGCTGCACATCCAGTACTCCTACGACGACCGTTCGGTCGTCGTCGTGAACGGCCGGCACGGCCCGGCCGGCCGGCTCACCGCCCGGGCCACGCTGTTCGACCCCGACGGCACGCAGAGGTACGACAGGTCCGTCGGCGACGTGTCCGTGGACGGCGACGGCGCGCGCCGCACCGCCCTCACCCTGCCCGCGTCGGTGAGCGGCCTGCCCTCCACATATCTGCTCCGGCTGACGCTGACCGACGAGGACGGCCGGGAGGTGAGCCGTAACGTCTACTGGCTCTCCACGGCACAGGACACGCTGGACTGGGCGCACACCGACTGGTACTACACGCCGACCAGCCGCTACGCCGACCTCAAGGGGCTCGCCTCGATGGCCCAGGTGCCGGTGGAGGCGACGGCCGCGACGAGGTCGTCCGGCGACACGTCCACGACGACGGTGACCCTGCGGCGCACCGGGAGCGGGAGGACGCCGTCCCTGTTCACGGACGTGCATGTGGTCGACGACCGGGGCCGGCCGGTGCTGCCGGTGCGGTGGTCGGACAACGAGGCCGGTCTCTGGCCGGGCGAGTCGGTGACGCTGACCGCCACCTACCGGACCGCCGATCTGCACGGCTCGGCGCCGCATGTGCGGGTGTCAGGATGGAACACCCCGGAGCGGACGCTGCCGGCCGGCTGACGCGGTCCCGGACGGCAGCGGCGCGGGGGTCAGGGACCGGGATCGGCCAGGAGCGGGCCGAGCGGGCCCAGGTCGAGGTTGAGGTCGGCTCGGCTCAGACCGTGCTGCGCGCACAGCTCGTCCATCCGCCGGTCCAGCAGCATCAGCGCGGTCCCGAGGCGGTCCTCCTGCTCGGCGCTCAGCGTCCCCTCGTCGAAGCGGCGCACGGCCTGACGTTCCATCAGCTGGCGCAGCAGCTCCACCACGGTCAGGACCAGAGCGGCCAGGTCGCCCGCGACCGCCTCGGGGTCGAGGTCCAGGGTGTGGGCGCGCGGCGTGGTCACAGCGGCCCGCTGTCCGGCCAGGGCGCCGGCACCCGGTCGCTGACCGACGCGAGGAGGGCGTGCAGGGAGATCCGCACCAGTGGCACGTCCGCGACCGCAAGGACCAGGTCGCCACTGATCACGACCCCGGTCCCCAGCACGCGGTCGAGCAGGTCGACGAGGGGCACTCCGATCGGCGCGTACGGTTCGGGCACTTCCCAGGGCACGGCCGCCGGGGCGGATTCGCGGTTCGCCGGTGCGGTCATGCGCGGCCCTCGTGCTCCGGGGTGGCCCCTTCCGGGTCCGCCAGGACGTCCCACTCCTGGTCGAGCCTCGCGAAGGAGTACGGGATCCAGGGCCCCGACGCGGTGACCTCGATCCCCGGGCGGGCCGGAACGGCGGCGAGCCGTGCCAGCGCCCCGGCGAAGCCCGCGCGTTCCGCGTCGTCGACGAGATAGGCGGCGTTCAGCAGCTGAGGGGTGGTCCGGCCGGTCAGCTGCTCGCTCTGCGTGCGGTGCCGGGTCGCGGCGACGGCGTACCGCCGCAGCTCCCGGTCGACCTCGTGGGCCCCGGCCAGGGCTCGCTCATGTGCCTCCGAGCGGGTGCGCTGTCGCGCGCTGACCCGGCTGAGGTAGGACCGCCCGCCGGCCGGGGCCTCCTCGGCGGCGCCGGAGCCCGCGCCACCGGGAGCGGACGCCTCTGCGGCGTGCACCTTGACCGACCACTCCGTGCGGCCGCGCAGCCGGTCCAGCAGGACACACAGATCCGCCTCCCGCCCGGACACGGCGCGCGCCGCGTTGAGGTCACCGAGGTAGAGGGTCGCCATCGGCAGGGGCACCACGGGGCCCGGCCGGGCGGCCGCCCCCACGCCCCGGTGATGGGCGAGGGCGCAACGCTCCAGCTCCTCCGGCCGGTTCAGCCGCTCCCCGAGCGAGGACGCGTCGAAGGCCGCGGCCGGGACGTCCTGGGCCACGAGCCAGAGGGGTCCGGCGGCCACCAGGCGCAGCGGACCGCCCTCGTCGTGGCCCGTCGTCGCGGTCAGCACGTCGGAGGACGGCGGGGTGCGGGTCACGGCGAACACATAGGTGAGGGTGTCCCGCGTGCTCTGCCGGCCGGCGGGGACGGTGGCGCGTGCCGGAGGCCGATTCACCGGACCTCCTCCCGGGAGGTGCCCAGCGCGTCGGTCTCGGTGCCCTCAAGGGCGTCCAGTCGCGCGCGCAGACGCTCGTTCTCCTCCGCCAGCACGTCGTGGGCGGCCCGCGAGGACAGTGCCGGATCGGTCTCCCACCAGTCGATGCCCGCCCTTCGGGCGGTGTCGACCGAGGCGATGAACAGCCGCAGACGGATGGTGAGCAGCTCGATGTCGAGCAGGTCGATCTTGATGTCGCCCGCAATCACGATGCCTTTGTCGAGGATACGTTCGAGCAGGTCCGCGAGGTTGGTGGTCGCGGGCACGTAATCCTGCGGCGCCGGATCGGTGTGCCAGGCGGAGACGTCGGTCACAGGGGCTCCAGGGATTTCAGCGTTGCCGGGCGACGCGGTCACGGAAGGCGTCGTCGTACTCGTCGGCGGTCTCGTCCTCTTCGTTCTCTTCGTTCTCTTCGCCCTCGCCGTACTCGTCCTCTTCGTCGTACGCGTCGCGGTACTCGTCCTCTTCGCCGTCCTCCTCGGAGCACGCCTCCTCGTGCGTGCGGACGACCTCGCCGTCGCGGATCTCACCGTGCCAGCCCTCCACCTCCTCGTCCCCGTGCCGTACGGCGCACCGGCGGACCGGCACGGTCCCGGGCGCACGGCGGGGCGGTGAGCCCTCGTCCGCGTCTCCGCCGCGTCGTCGCTCACCCGCGCCTCCCCCGCGCGGAGCCGGTGGGCCCCGGCGCATGGCCCATGGGGCGCGCCGGATCGTCGAGAAGACCGAGCAGCCGCTCCTCCTCCTGCTCGAAGGCCGCCTCGTCGACGACGCCGTCGTCGAGGTCCCGGTTGAGCTGGGCCAGCCGTGCCTGCACCGCACGCGGGTCGTGGGTCTGACGCCGGGCTTCGTGCAGCAGATGGTCGGCGACCCACACCGTGCCGCGTACCGGAGCCAGGGGCAGCAGCAGGAGTCCGCTCACGATGCCCATCGCTTCACCGCCCGGCCGGCGCGGGGCGCGTCTCGACGAAGCTGTAGCACGGCAGGGGGCCGGTCACACTCAGCGCCAGCCGGTCCCCGAAGCCTCGCGCCTGCGCGGCCGCCGCTTGCCTGAACCGCTCCTCGTCGGCGGAGCGCAGCAGGAAGGAGGCGCTCAGCACCAGTTCGTCGTCGAGCGGTCCCTGGGCCGTTCGCACCGCCAGCGGCGCCAGGCGGGCCAGGACCTCCTGCGCCGCACGCCGGGCCTCGCGCCGGACACTGCGGGCGAGGGCCTCGCCCAGCCGTACGTTGGCCTCGTAGTCGGGTCTGCGTCGCGTCCGGCGGGCCAGATCACGCAGCTTCTCGTCCCGGCGCACGAGATCGGCGAAGAAGCCGGACACGACCGAGCCCTTGACGTTCATCTCCACACAGCCCCGCACGGTGTCGAGCTGTGCCGACAGACGGCCCTGGTCGGCGCGCAGCTGCGCCCGCAGGGTGGCGGGATCGGGGCTGACGACCGCGAACCTCATGGGCAGGACGGGGCCCTGCGCGGTGAGTTCGCCGAGCACCGCCTGGTGGGCCGTCAGGTCGCGGCGCCGGGCACGGACCTGTTCGGGCGGGTCGGAGACCGCGGCGCACAGACCGGACTCGGTGAGCAGCCGTACCTGGGCCCCGCCCACGCCCGGCGTGTGCGGGGCCCGTACACCGGCGTGCGCGATGCCGTACACGTAGAGCGTGCCCTGGGTGGTGGCGGTGTCCGTCACGGTCAGTCCTCTCTGGCGGGGCGTCGGGAGCGCGGACGGGGCCGCTCGTCGTCATCGCGGCGCCGGCCCGTACCGCCGCGTCCCTCCTCCGGCGGCCGGCGCAGCGGCCGCTTCCGTTCCGGCTCGCGAGTGCCTCGGGCCCTCCTGGGCTCCTCCTCCAGCTCCTCCGACTCCTCCGGTTCCTCGGATTCCTCCGGGGTGAGGATGTCCCGCACCTTCGAGGTCAGCGAGCGGGCGGTTCGCCTGGCACCCGCCCTGGCCACGGTCTTGGCGGCCCCTCCTCCGAACAGCTCGGGCACGGTCTTGCTGCGCACGTCGTGCTCCAGGTCGAGTCGGTTGCACGCCTCGGCGAAGCGCAGATAGGTGTCCACGCTGGCGACCACGATCCGGGCGTCCACCTTGAGGATCTCGATCCCGACCAGGGAGACGCGCACGAAGACATCGATCACCATGCCGCGGTCGAGGATGAGTTCGAGGACGTCGTAGAGGGTTCCGGCGCGAGGCGCGCAGACTATTTCGTCGTCGTAGGTGATCATGCGGCGGTCCTTCCGGATACGAGCCCGACGGGCTGATCACTGATCCTGGGCACCGCGCCGGTAGCGCGCGACCCGGCGGTACTGCAGCAGCTCGCCCGCCGAGTCCAGCTCGACCTCGTAGGTGGCGAGCAGACTGGTCGTGTCGGGGATGCGGGCCAGCTCCAGTACGTCGACGTTGACGATCCAGCCGCCGTCCTCGCTGCGGCTCACCGCGGAGACGCCCTCCAGGCGGTGGCTGATCAGCTCGGTCAGCTCGTCGGCGGCGATCCGTGCGGCGTCCTGGGCGCCGCGGGGTTCGCGCCTGCGCGCCGTGGTCGAAGCCGTGCCGCCACGCCGTCGCCCGCCAGGTTCTGTCATGCTGCCCACTCTGACCGCAGGGGGTGGTGAGCGCTTGTGGGGTTGGGCCGTCCGGTAGACAGCACTGTGGGCCCGGCACCAGGTGCCGGGCCCATGGTGTCGCTGAAGGGGTCAGCTCACGTTGAGCGCGGTGTCGTCGACGACGAACGACGTCTGCAGGGTGGAGCCCTCGGTGCCGGTGAACTTGACCGTGACCGTCTGGCCCGCGTAGCCCGCGAGGCTGAAGCCGCGCTGGGTGTAGCCGTTCGCCGCGTTCAGGTTCGAGTACGTGGCGAGGGTGGAGAGCACCGTGCCACCGCTGTTGAGGACCTGCGCCTTCAGGGTGTCGTAGGCCGTGGAGGTGGTGGTCTCGGCGGTGTCGATGTGGAGGTAGAAGCTCAGGTTGGCGTTCGTGCATCCGGCGGGGATGGTCACCGTCTGCGCGAGCGTGTCGGTGTGGGCGGAGCCGTAGCCGCTCAGCCAGGCCTTGTAGGAGCCGGTGCGGGCGGCCTCGCCGGAGTCGTTGGTGATGACACCGCTGGACGCGGTCCAGGAGGCGGCGCCGGACTCGAAGCCGTTGTTGCCGAGCAGCTGGGCGGCGGTGCAGGTGCCGGTGCCGCCACCGCCTCCCGTGGTGCCGGAACCGGCCAGCCAGGCGGTGGCGTTGAGGGCGAGGGCCGCGTTGGTGGCGCCGGTGTCGTTCCAGCCGTCGTACAGGGTGTTCCCGGACTGGCCGGTGCCGTCGTCGATGGGCGAGCTGTCACCCCAGAAGGCGACCCGGCCGCTGCCGAAGGTGCTGGTGAGGAAGAAGGCGCCGGTGTTCCCGGAGTAGCCGGTGCGGTAGAGCAGGCCCTTGACGCTCGAGTTGTCGGCGGGCTTGAGGGTGGCCGTCGTGCCGCTGGCGATCAGGCTCTTGCTGACCGTGCCGAACGAGCCGTGCAGGACCGGGTCGGTGCTGTCGCTGATCGCCGAGGGGTAGTCCGAACTGATGCTCAGCGAGTCGATGGAGAAGCCGAACGGGTCGGTGGAGTCCACGCTGTTGTTGGTCATCAGGTCGTTGAGGATCTCGACCGCGTCCTGGCCGTCGTTGTTGCGGTCGGCGCCGGTGTGGTCGGAGATCATGAACAGGCCGCCGCCGTTCTTCACGAAGTTCATGATCGCCGTCTTCTCGGCGGTCGTGAACAGCGTGTTGGGCTCGGGCAGCACCAGGGTGTCGAAGTTCGACAGGTCGGTGGTCGACGAGCCGCCGTAGCTCAGACTGGAGCCGGACGGCAGTGTCTTCAGGCTGTAGCCGCCGGCCTTCTGCAGGGAAACGCCCCAGGAGGACAGGGCGCCGGTCCAGTCGGTCTCCGCGGACGGGGTGGAGTCCTGGCCGAGCGGGTCGGGCTGGCTGGTGGAGATGATCCAGTCCGCGTTGCCCGCCGTCTCGGCATGGGCGTTGTCGAACAGGATCCGGTGCGTGGTGGCCGCGTGGGCGGGGGCGGATGCGGCGCCGAACTGCAGTGCCGCTGCGGTGACGAGCAGTCCGAGTCCGGCCAGCGCGGTGGTGAGCGAGCGGGGGGATCTCCTCGATCCGAACATCCGGCGAACCTCCATGGGAGTGGGGAGAGGCGGTGGGGGCGCCTTGTCTGCGCGCGTAGAGCACGCATGAGGGTTCTACACGCGTCGATTGATTGAAAGGTACATGGCATAAAGGTCCGGTGAACAGAAAGTCCCGGCAATGACCGCGCCGGCGTGCATCCGGCGGCAGCGGGCAGACGGCACATCGGCGGGGGCGACAACCGAGGGGCTGACATGGAGATATCAGGCATCATCAGTGCCATCGTCATCGGCGTCATCATCGGTGTGCTGGGCCGGCTCGTCGTACCCGGGCGGCAGCACATCGGCATCCTGTGGACCCTCGTGGTCGGCATCGTGGCCGCGCTGGTGGGCTCGGCGATCGCCGCCGGCATCGGGGTCGCGGACACCAAGGGGCCCGACTGGATCGAGTGGCTCATCCAGATCGCCCTGGCGGCCGTGGGCGTGGCCGCGCTGGACCGGGCCAGGGCCCACCGCTGAGCGGCGGTCAGCTTCCGTACAGGTAGGGCGTCGTGGTGCTGAGCGCGTGGAAGCCGAGGCGTTCCAGGATCGGGCGGCTCATCGGTGAGGCGTCGACCTGGAGGTAGCGGTAGCCCCGGGCGGCGGCGACGCGGGCCCGGTGGGCGACCAGGGCGCGGTAGACGCCCCGGCCCCGCCAGGCCTCCACGGTGCCGCCGCCCCAAAGGCCCACGAAGCGGGCGCCGGGCACCAGTTCCATGCGGGCCGAGCAGACCGGCTCGTCCCCGGCGAGCGCCACCACGGCGACGACCGTGCCAGGGTCGGCGGCCAGCCGGGCCAGCAGCTGGTGGCGCAACCGGGTGCCGTCGGTGCCGAAGGCCGACTCGTGCACCTTCACCACGAGTTCGACGCCGGCCGCGTCGGTGGCCTGGACGACCCGGATCCCGTCGGGTGTTCCGGGATCCAGGGCCAGTCGGCCGGCCTCACCGACCAGCAGTGTCTCCTCGGGCTCGGCCCGGAAGCCGGCCGCGGTGAGGCGGGCGCCGAGGTCCGCCGGCCGGTCGTGGCCGTACAGCTTCCACTCGAAGTCCAGGCCCAGGCCGGTGAAGTGGGCGATCTGTTCGCCGATCACACGGTCCGCCGTCGCCTCGTCCAGGCCGGACCAGAGAACCCCGCTCCAGCCGTGCGCGTCGCCGGTCTGGCGCACCACGGCACCGGCCCGCTCGATCCGGGCACCGGGCCCGTCGGGGCGGGCGCCCTCGCGCATGTCCCGGTCGTACAGGGCGAGCACCGCGGCATGATCCATGCCCCCACTCCAGCACCGGCTTCCCCTCCGGGGCAACGGGGTTTTCCGGTCGCCGGGAGCGGGCGGGGCCCGTGGCGTGCCACGCCGGGGCTGTCGGGTGAGGAGGGCCGGAGGTCATGGTGACGGACGGCGAGCTGCGCGATCTGCGCCGTTGCGTGGAACTCGCGTGCGAGGCGCTGGAGTCCGGCGACGAGCCGTTCGGGTCGGTGTGCCGCTGGGGCCGGGGTCGCCGAGAGCAGGTGCCGCGTGAGCCGGGCGCCGTGCCGACCGGGTCTCGCGCCGGCCGGTGCTGCGCCGCGCGGGCCGGCGTGCAGCGCGGGCCGGGGCCGCTTGAGCCGGGGTGCCGCGTCAGCCGGTGACGTGCGGGCAGCGTGCCGCGCGGGTCAGCCGAGTTCGAGTGTGGTCACGCCGAACACCCGTTCCTGGGCGTGGGCGCGGACCGGCCCGGTGTACATGCGGGCCGTCTCGAACGAGGCACTGAAGCCGGCCTCCTCGACGAGTGCGATCGCGGCTGTGTTCGGCTCGGGCACGTCGACGGCGACCGCGCGGCCGGCGGCGTCGGCGGTGAGGGCGGCGAACAGCGCCCGGGCGTCGGCGGCGGTGTCGGCGAAGAGGGGGCCGATGCGGAGGGTGTCGCGGCCGGGGCGGATCACTCCGTAGCCTGTGAGCCGGTCGCCGATGTGGCGGACGAAGGCACGGTGGCCTGGGCCGGTGAGCCACTCGGCGAGGAAGCGGGGGCGGTCGGCGGGCGTGCAGAGGGCGTCGTACGCGGTGATGGCGGGCAGGTCGGCGGGGCTCGCGGGGCGGACGCCCGCGGGTGATCCGGTGCCGGGCGCGACGCCGGTGAACCGGACGGTGCGGTGGGCGGGTTCGAAGCCGGACTGGCGGTAGTTGTCCTGCTGGGCGACGACTCCGTCGAGGCCGACGGTGCGGTTCCCGGCATGGGCCAGGGCGGTCTTCCAGGTGGTCAGGCCGTGGCCGTGGCCGCGCAGGTCCGGGCGGACGAGGTAGCAGCCGAGGAAGGCGTAGCCGGAGCCGTAGGTGACGACGGAGATGGCCGAGACGGGCTCCCCGTCGATCCGGCCGAGGAAGAAGCCGTCGGGATCCTGGGCGAAGAAGGCGGGCCCGTCGGACAGCCCGGGGTTCCAGCCCTCGGCCGCCGCCCACTCGCTGATCACCGGCCAGTCGGCGAGCGTGGCCTGGGTGACGACGAGGTCCTGCGGGGCCGGTGAGGTCATCGGTGCGCTCCACTGTCCGTGAGGTTCGGGCTGCCGTACGGCGCGGCGCTCGGCCGCGCACCGGGCATCCTTCCCGATCACCCCGGGCCCGCGCCATGCCGGGACCGGCCGTGGCGCGGTTCCCAACCGGCTTTCGGACAGTCGCTGTCGGGACCGGGACAGCGGTGAGCCCCACCGGGCCGGCGTCCGGTGGGGCCTTACTACCGATGGGGTCAGCGCATGCGGCTCGGCCGGAAGCGGCGGTACAGGACCGTTCCGGTGAGCAGCAGAGCCGCGCTGCCGGCGACCGCGGGCGCCATCATGTCCGCTCCGGTGTGGGCCAGGGTGGCCACGGAGGGCTCCGGAGCGGCCTGCGGGGTGTGCGGGGCCGGGTGGGACTTGACCGGAGTCGTGCGGGTCGGCTCCGGCGTGGTGGTCACCGGCGTGTCCGAGTGGTGGTTGGAGGAGTGGTTGCGCACCGCGGGGTTGCCCACGCCCACCACGTTCACCGAGTTGCCGGTGACGTTCACCGGCACGTGCACGGGGAGCTGGATGCTGTTGCCGGAGATCACTCCCGGCGAGTCCTTGCTGCCGCCGCGCGCGGAGGCACCGCCCCTGGACGAGGAGGAACCGGCCCTGTCCGAGCCGTCCTCGTCACCGCCGTTCCTGCAGGCGTTGCCCGCCGTGGGGTTGAGCAGTCCCACGACGTTCACGGTGTTGCCGCACACGTTCAGCGGGATGTGCACCGGGACCTGGATGGTGTTGCCGGAGATCACCCCGGGCGAACCGGTCGCCGCACCGTCGGCGGAGGCCCCGTCGGCCGCGAACGCAGCGGACACCGGCATCGCCACGGCCATCGCGCCTGAGGCGGCAACGACAGCGATCACACCGTTTCGGGTAGCCCGTCTCATGGATTTCCCTGCTTTCTAGACATCGTCGCGGGCACTTGCCCACACCGGATAGAACGCAGACGAACCATCGGGGTTATGGCGTATCAGTCTTTCACCCCATTGAGCGACATGATCTTTCGAGTCGCACGTAAAGTTTCGAATAGTCATCGATCGTCGCAGAAAGTGCGAAGAATAGATCATCGACAGTCGTGCCGCTCGCCCGGAGGCGGCCCTTCCGGAGCCCGCTTATGGTGAGCGAGGGCGCCGCCCGGTCCCCGTCGGGTGCGCCCCCGGGAGGCGAACGATGCTGGCCAAGCTGTCCACCCGGCCCGCCGCGCGGAAGTGCGCGGGCGCCGGCGCGCTGACCCTGGCGCTGCTCGGGTCCGGGCTGCCCGCGGCGGCGGCCGACGAGCCGCGGCCCGGCCTGTCCCGCTTCTACGGGCAGAAGGTGGCATGGGCGGCCTGTGACGGCGCGGACATGCCCAGAGACCTGCAGTGCGGGAAGGTGACCGTCCCGCTCGACTACGCCCACCCCGGCGCCGGCACGCTCGACGTGGCGCTGGCCCGCTACCGGGCCACAGGCGGATCGCGGGGCTCGGTACTGCTGAACTTCGGCGGTCCCGGCGGCTCCGGCGTGCATGAACTCGCGCTGGGTGGTAAGCCGTTCATGGGCCTGACCAACGGCTACGACGTGGTCACCTTCGATCCGCGCGGGGTCGGCCGGTCCTCCCCCGTCAGCTGCGGCGAGGGCGGCGACCAGACCTCGGTGGCGACGGGCCAGACCCTCGACATCACCCGGCCCCAGTCCCTGCTGAAGCGGTTGCGGCAGGCCGCTGACCAGTGCGCCCGGAACTCCGGCCCGGTGCTGCGGCACATAGGCACCATGGACGCCGCCCGCGACCTGGACGTCATACGCCAGGCACTCGGCGACAAGAAGCTCAACTACCTGGGCTTCTCCTACGGAACACGGCTCGGCGCGGTGTACGCGGCGCAGTTCCCGCACAGGGTCGGCCGGATGACCCTGGACGGTGTCGACACCCTGACCGAACCACTGTCCGAACAGGGTGTCGCGGGCGCCGAGGGGCTGCAGACGGCGCTGGACGACTTCCTGGACTGGTGCACGACGGACATCGCCTGTCCGTTCGGGCGGGACCGGCGCATGGCCGGGAGCCAGGTGCTCCGTCTGGTGCGCTCGCTCGACGAGGACCCGGTGCCCACGGACTTCGGCGGCGCCTTCTCCGGGCAGGACCTGGCGGGCGCCATCGGAACCGCCCTGTACAGCGAGGAGCTGTGGCCCACCCTGGAACGCGCGCTCGCCTCGCTGGTCGACGACGGCGACACCCGGGGCGTGCTCAGCTTCTCCGCCGGCGCCTTCTGGCCGGGCGGCGGCTTCACCCCGCCCGTCCGGCGGCCCGGACCCGCCCAGGGGCCGGCGGTGGACAAGCGGGACGGCGGGCTCGTGAACTCCGACGACGTCCCGGCCGACAACCTGCCGGCCGCACTGCTGGCGATCAACTGCGCGGACGACCCCGACCGGCCCACCGACGCACAGCTCACCAAGGACCTGAAGAGCCTGCGGGCCGCCTACGACCAGGCCTCACCGGTCTTCGGCCGGTTCAAGCTCACCCAGCTCCTCATGTGCTACGGCCGCCCCAGGGGCACGGACTTCATCCGCGACCGGGTGAAGGACGTCGACACGGCGAAGATGCTGCTGGTCGGCACGCGCGGCGACCCGGCGACGCCGTACCGCTGGACCGAGGAGACGGCCCGGCGGCTCGGCACGGCGGCCGTCGTGCTGGACAACAGGAGTGAGGGGCACACCGGCTACTCGTCGTCCAAGTGCGTGCACCGCAAGGTCGACGACTTCCTGCTGTACGGCTCCCTGCCGGCCGACGGCAGTTCCTGCCCGGCGGACCGGAAGGGCTGGAGTCCCACGTCCGGCACCGCCCACTGACGACGGACATGGAGCGAACGGGTGACAGGGGCGATCGCGGCGCAACCTCCCGGCCGCCCGGCTCGTCACATCCGACAAGGCGCGCCCCGGCCCGCCGTACCGCACCCGACCATGACAGGGGGAGCCCGCCATGCACATCCGAGCCGCCGTCGCCGTACCCGCCGTCTGCGCCGCCGCCGCACTGCTGTGCGCCGCACCGCAGAGCCAGGCGGCCGCCCAGCAGGCCGGGCCCGCCCGCTGTGCGGAACGGGCCCTGACCGTACGGGCGAAGGCCGCGTCCGCCGATCCTTCCGTGCTGCGCGTGGCCGTGACCAATCGCGGGGGCCACGCCTGTGTGGTGGACCGGGTGCCCACGATCACGTTCGGCGACCTGGACGGGGCCGCGCTGCCGGTGCCCGAGGGCGGCAGCGGCACGTACGCGCTCAAGGCGGGCAGGACGGCGTACGCGGCCGTGCGCACCATCGCCGACCCGGTGGATCCCGAGGCCCGCCGGACGGGCTCGGTCACGGTGGCCGCGTCGGCGTCCCAGTGGGGCCGCTCCTTCACCGCCGCCCAGTTGGGCACCGGGAACGAGGTGCTGGTGTGGGAGCCGGTGACGACGAGGTGGCAGCCGACGGCGGCGGCCGCGGACCGGGCTCTCGGCGTCGGCTGAGACCCGCTCCGGGCGCGCGGCCGCTCCCGGGCCGGCGCTACGGCTGTGTGGTCGCCGCGGGCTTCGCCGGCTGTGCCGTCTCCTCGGACTTCGGGGTCTCCTCGGGCGGCTCGCTCTCCGCAGGCTGCGGGGTCTCCTCGGGATTCTCGTTCTCCGCAGGCTTCGGGGTCTCCTCGGGCTGCTCGGCCTCCGCAGGCTTCGGGGTCAGGAACATGTCCAGGACCGCGGTCAGTTCGGCCGGCTTCTCCACCGGCAGTTCATGGCCCGCGTCGATGATGCGGACGACCGCGTCCGGGTAGGCCTTGGCCAGCCGCAGCATCTGCCGCACGGGCAGCTGGATGTCGTGGTAGCCGTGCACCATCAGGGTGGGCGTGCGGATCTCACCGGCCCGGTCGAGGACGTCGAAGGCGCGCATGGCGCCGTACAGCGTCATGACGACCTCGCGCGGGGTCTCCGCGGAGGCGCGGATGTACTCGCGGACCTCCTCGCGCGGATGGCCCGGCGCGAAGGCCCGCTGGATGTTGGCCGCGATGAACAGCTTGTACGGTGCCAGCGTGGAGGCCGCCATGAGAAGTCCCCGGCCACGGCTGTAGGTCATCCGGCCGATGGAGTTGACCAGCACCATCCGTTCGACCCGCTCGGGGTGGGACAGGGCGATGGTCTGGGAGATCATCCCGCCCATGGAGTGGCCGACCAGCACGAACCGCTCGACCTCGAGGTGGTCGAGGAGCGCCAGGACGTCCGTCGCCAGCTCCGCGACCGTCCGCACCCCGGCCCCGGTGCTCTCCCCGTGCCCGCGCAGGTCCAGCCGGATCACCCGCCGGCCGGCCGAGAAGTGCGCCACCTGGTGGTCCCAGCGGTGCCGGTTCGCGGTCCAGCCGTGCACGAAGACCAGGGGCACCGCCGCGCCGTCGCGGGGGCCCTCGTCGTCGTACGTCAGTACGGCGCCGGCGACGTCGAGCTGGGGCATGGGGCCTCCTGGGGTGCGGATCGGGGCGAGTCCGGTTACTGACGGGTACGGTACCGGCGGCGCCCTCCGCCGTCACCGGCCTCCGGGGATGATTCTCAGCGGTGTGCGCCGAGGAACTCCAGGATGTACCCGAAGACGTCCAGCGCGGCGCCGCGGCCCAGGAACGGATCGAGGTGGCCGTAGCCGGGGATCTCGGTGTAGGACACGTCGAGCTGCGGTTGCCGACGGGACAGCACCTCGTGGCAGAGCTTCTGCGAGTCCAGCCACAGCCCGTTCTCGCTGCCGGACAGCAGCAGCACCGGGGTGTCGATGCGGCCGGCGGCGTCCAGCGCGTTGGGCGGGAGCGCTCGGTAGCGGTGGTCGGTGTCGTGCCAGCGGACGACGGTGCGGGCCAGCTCGATCCGGCGCAGGTGGGGCAGGATCCACAGCGGGGCGGGGCCGAGCAGTTCGGCGAGCCGGTCGTGGGTGGCCGGGTCGAGGTTCTCGTGGACGAAGAGGGAGGCGCCGGTCCCCCAGGCCGAGTTGTGCAGGATCTGGCAGGTCGGGTCCGGGCAGGCCGCCTTGCGGGAGGCGAGCGCGAACAGCGGGGTGTACTTCGACCACAGGCCCACCTTGCGGATGTCGACCGGGATGTGGTCGATCCGGGTCTTCAGCAGCTCCCCCGCCACGGACATACGCAGCGAGGTCCGCCCGGCCAGCTTCGGCGTGAGGAAGACCCCCTGGGACACCACCCCGGCCAGGCCCGGGACGAGACCGGCCGCCATGCTCATCGACAGGGTGAGCGAGCCGATGCAGTGCGCGATCACGAACAGCGGCCGGTCGCCGATGCGTTCACGGACGTGGGCGACGGCTTCGGGGATGTCGTACAGGGCCACGTCGTCGTACGTGTACCGGCCCCCGGTCTCGTTGTACGGGAGCCTGCGGCTGCCCCGCCAGTCGAGCAGCCAGGGCTCGTAGCCGTCGTCGAGCAGGACGTCTACGAGGTTGCGGGTCTCGGGCAGCAGGAACATGTCGGCGGAGGCGGTGTGCCCGTGCAGCAGCAGCACGGCGGGGCGGCCCGGGTCACCCGGGCCGATCCGGGTCAGGCCGAGACGGACGCCGTCGCCGGTCCGGAACGGGACCTCTTCGACGTGGGCCGGGTCCAGGCGGTGGCGCAGGGGGCGCGGTGCCACGCCGGTGCGGACTTTGCGGAGCGCCGGGCGGGCCGCCTTGGCGGGGGTGGTCCTGAAGATCATCGGTTGTGCTCCGTGGGGGTCGGGGTCCGGCGCAGGTCGAGCAGGTCGGCGGCGGCCCGGGCGAACGGGGCGACCAGGCCGCGGCCCATCTCCAGGCCGAACCAGGCGAGCCAGGTGAGCTTGGCGGCCCGCTTCTCCTGGCCGGTCAGGCGCGGGTCGACACGCATGCCGTCGATCTGGTCGCGGACGTAGGAGTCGGCGGGCACCACGACCTCGCCGAGCAGGCTCGCCGCCTCGCCGTCGCGGCCGATCTCCACGGTGAGCGCCCGGGTCTGCCGCCACAGGTCCCGGCGGGCGCGCGCGTACTTGCGGCCCTCGAGCCACCACCGGCCACCGTCCGCGTCCCGCAACTTGAGCCGGTATCGCAGAAGTTGGTGCCGCATGCCGTGCTGTTGCGGAATGCCCTCCTCGGGGCGCACCCACAGGTCGCCGCGTTCCACGGTGAGCGGTTCGGGGTGCAGGGCGGCGCAGGTCACCTGTCCGGTGACGTCCACCCGGCGCTCCTTCACCAGTTGGTACATGCTCGCGATGGACAGGGTGAGCGCCATCGAGCAGGGGGTCGCGGCGTTGGCGCCGACCGGTCCGACGGTGCCCTCGGTGGTCTCGGAGAACCAGAGGTAGGGCTGGTCGTCCTTGTGCGGCAGCCGGGCGAGGCCGTCGCCGGCGAGCTTCTCGAAGGTCTTCAACTGGGCCTGGGCGTCGTAGCGGGCGGCGGGGGCGAGGCCGAGCGCGGCGACCAGGGCGTCGGTGCGTTCGGCCTCGGCGGCCGGGCCCTTGAGGGTGGCCTCGCACAGCTTCAGGGCGGTGGGGCTCTGCAACACCCGGGACAGGAAGCCGAGTTCGGGTATGGGCTCGGCCTCGAGCCGGGCGAGGGCGCCGGTGCGCCACTCGTCCCAGTCCTGGACGCGTACGTGCATGCCACCGAAGGCCATGTCCCGTACGACGTCGTCGAGGGTGTTGGGTACGCCGGTGAGGTTGTAGTCGAAGCCCCACGCGTCGGGTTCGCAGATCGTGGCGACGGCGATCCTGCTGACCCAGTCCACCGGAGCGGCGTTGAGATGGCGGAACGCCGGCACGGTGCGGAAGCGGCCGAAGGCGGAGATCAGGCCGCTGCTGAGGTCCTGCGGGTTGTAGGCGCCGGTCTTCGTGTGGCCGCCGATGCCGCCGGGGCGGAGCGCGGTGACGACCAGGCCGTGGTCGCGGACCCGGCGCAGGGCGACCTCGGCGGCCCACTTGGACTGGTCGTAGCCGGAGACGAGCCGGTCGATGTGGGCGAGCGGGTCGTCCTCGCCCATCGAGGTGATGCCCACCTCGTTGAACACCGCGATCGACGAGATGTGGTGCAGCGGCTTGGGACGGCCGGTCGCGGCGAGTTCGGCGAGGGTGAGCGCGCCGAGGACGTTGCTGCCGCGCAGCGACTGGTAGCCGCGCAGGAAGTCCACGGCGGCCGCGACGCCGACGACGCTGTCGAGTTCGTGGGCGAGGGTGTGCCACCGCTCGTCGGTGAGGCCGAGGCGCGGGCGGCGGATGTCGCCGGGGAGCACGGTGATCCGGCGGCGGACCTCGGACGACCACGGCAGCCGGTAGCCGCGCAGTTGTTCGCCGAGCCGTGCGGTGGCCGCCGCCTCGTCGTCCGCGCGGACCAGGCAGTACACATGGGCGTCGCTGTGCCGCAGCAGGTCGAGCAGCATGTGGCTGCCGAGGAAGCCGGTCGCGCCGGTCAGCAGGACCCGGCGGGGCGGCACCGGCTCGGGCACATCGGTGAACGGCAGCCGGTCGGCGAGGGCCAGGTCGGCGAGTATCTGCTCGAGATCCTCCGGGCGGGCGCGGGAGTAGCGGTCGCCGTCGGTGCGGTGCGGGGTGCCGGGTACGGCGGGCGGGGTCCGGGGGGACGGGACGGGGAGGGTGCCGGGGGCCGCCGCCGGTGCGGGGAAGGCGGGCGGGGCGTCCGCGAACGCCGGGGCGGAGGCGGAGGCCGGTGCCGCGGCGGGGGTTCCCGTGGCGCGGGGTGCCGGGCCGGGTGCCGGGGCCGGGGCGGCGCCGCCGACCTCAGCGGCAGCCGAGGACGGGCCCGGCGGAGCCGTGCGGGATGCCTCGGCGGCGATGGACTCCGGGCTCGGCGGAGATGTGGTGGTGTCCGGTGCCGCGCCGGCGGCTCCGGAGGGCGCCGCCGGCGGTGCGGCGGCCAGGAGCGGCAGCCAGCGGCGGGCCAGGCTGCGGGGGCGGGCGTCGGCGAAGACCTCGTCGAGGTCGACCTCGATGCCCAGTTCGCCCTCGAGTTCGGCGATGAGTTCCACCGCGTCCACGCTGGTGCCGCCGGCGTCGAAGAAGTCGGCGTCGGGGTCCAGCCGGCCGGCGGGCAGGTGGCGGCCGGCCGCGGCGGCGACGGCGGCGGTCAGGCCGTCCAGGTCCGGCGCCGGGGCCGGCGCGGGCTCGGGGCCGGCGCCCGCCGCCCGCACCCTGGCCAGCAGGTCGGACACGCCGATTCCGCCGCCGCCCCGCTCGATCGACTCGGCGATCGCCTCGTTCACGTCACGCATGAGAGCCCTTCGCGTTGTGCTTGGTCTTGTCGCTCACTGCTGCTCCCAGGAGCGGAACGCCCGCAGGTGCTCGGGCGTGACGACGACGTCCAGCCGCGCGTCGTCCGGGTCGCCGCCGCCGAGTGCGGCCAGCAGCCGGCGGGCGGGTGCGTTGCGCGGGGTGCGCTCCGCGGTGAGCCGGACCTTGGTGCAGCCCAGTTCCTCGGCCCGGTCGGCGAGCCGGGCGAGCAGCCGTTCCTCGACCCCGCGGCCGAGGGCGCGGCAGCTCATCGGCCAGGCGAGGACGTCGAGCAGGTCGCCGTCGGCGGCGACCGCGAGCAGCGCGATCTGGCCGTAGTCGCCGAAGCGGTCGCGGGCCGCCGCCGTCCACACCTCGCCCCGTTCGCGCCACCGGGTGAGGTCACCGCCGTCGGCGGAGCGGGCGCGCAGGGTGAACTGGTTGGTGCGGCGGATGAGTTGTTCACCGCGTTCGACGTCCGCGTCGGTGAGTTCACGGATGTCGACCTCGAGGTCGAGCCGGGCCAGGAAGTCCTCGAACCCGGCGTCCGCGCGGACGGCGTCCCTGGCGCGTTCCGCCTCGTAGAACCGGGCCCTGAGGCCGTCCTCGGCCGTCGCCGGGGCCGGGACCAGGGGCCACAACCGGTCGAGGAAAGCCTGGAGTTCACCGGTCGGCGCGCAGGTCACCGACAGCACCTGCGGGAGTGCCGCGCGCATCTTGGCGATCTCGGCCGGGTTGTCGTCCAGGAACAGGAAGCTGTCCAGGCCGAGATCGAGGCCGCGGGCGGCCTCGTCGAGACGGGCGGGCTTGGGCCCCCAGGCGGCCGAGATCACGCTGAAGTGCTCGGCCTTCAGGGTGCTGTCGGGCCGGTCGAGGACCGCCCGGACGGTGGCCTCGTCGTTGTTGCTGACCAGGGCCAGCAGCGCGCCCGCCGCCCGCCACCGCAGCAGCCTGCGGGCCAGCAGGGCGCGCGGGCCGGTGAGGTCCACCGCGTCGGGACCGATCTCGCCCGCCACCCCGCCCCACAGGGTCTCGTCGCCGTCGACGGCGATCACCTTGGGCGCGGGCCGTCGTACGGCCCGGACCACCTCGGCGAGGCGCAGCGCGACCGCGGCCTGGAAGTCGGGGGTGAAGGGCAGGTGGGCGAGCCGCTCGGTGCGCTCGTCGAAGCGCTGCCCGACGGCGTGGTGGCGGGTCCACTCGTCGGGGCCGAGCACCGCGATCCCCGGCGGCTCGGCCAGGTCGGCGGCGATACCGCGCTCCCAGTCCAGGAGCCGGTCGGTGGTCCCGGCGCTGGGCAGGATGCCGACGACGAGGGGCCTGCGGGTGCGCTCGGCGAGGGACTTCAGGGCGGCCGGGTAGGCGCCGCGCAGTTCGGCGAGGAGGGCGTCGTCGACCGGTCCGAAGCGTTCCAGATCGGCGGCGCGCAGCAGGACGACGCCCACCGCCGTGGCCGGGTCGGCGAGGACGCCCGACGGGTCCTGGAGGGCGGCCAGTACCTGGTGGTAGGGCGCCTCGGCGGTACTCGCCCGCTCGTCCTCCAGGGCCGCCTCGCACATCAGGGGCAGATGGCCGAGGGCGAAGGTGGCGGCCAGGGCGAGGCGCGGTCCCTCGGCGGGCGGCTCGGGCCGCCGCTCGCGCACCGGGCCGGTCGCGTCCTCGGTGGTCCTGGCGAGCAACAGCAGGAACTCCTCTCCCAGTCGAGCGGCGGTGTCCGCGTCCAGGATGTCCAGGTTGTGGTCGAGGCGGACGGTGCCCGCGTCCGGGGTCATGGTGATCATCAGGTCCAGGTCGGTGTGCCCGACCCCGGCGGGCAGCACCTCCAGGTGCTTCAACTCGCCTGAGAAGCGTACGTAGTTGAAGTAGACCTCGACGAGTGGCGCGTTGGCCCGGTGCAGGCCCTGCCGGGCGAGGGTGGCGAGCACGTCGGAGAACATGGCGCCCTTCGCCAGGATCTGCCGCAGCCGGCGGTCGGTGCGCAGCAGTACGTCCGCGACCCGCTCCCCCGCCGCCGCCTGGGCGGGGAACGGCACGGGGACGCCGAAGAAGCCCACCGCGCCGAAGGCGTCGACGTGGATACGGGTGTCCACCGGTACCGCGAGCACGAACCGCTCCCGCTCCCGCGTCCGGGCCAGCAGCACGGTGAGGGTGCCGAGGCAGTAGGCGGCGGGGGTGACGCCCAGGCCGCTCGCGGCGTCCGCGACGCGCCGCATGAGCCCGTCGGGGACGGTCACGTTGACGCTGCCGGACCGGTACGAGCGGGTGTCCGGGCGGGGACGCGCGAGGGTCAGGTCGAGCCGTTCGCTGCCCCGGAAGGCCGCGCGCCACTCGTCACCGGGGCCCTCTCCGCCGCCCTGCTGAGCCTCGATCAGCAGGTCCAGGTCCCGGTTGGTGACGGTGCCGTCCAGCGGGGTGCCGGACAGCTCGGCGTCGATCTCCGCGGCCACCAGCAGCAGGGACTGCAGGTCGCTGACCGCGTGGTGGGCGCCGAACAGCAGGACCTGGCCCCGCGGGCCGCCGTCGGCCAGCTCGAACCGCCACAGCGGCGGGGCCGCCAGGTCGAACGGCGGCTCCAGCAGCAGCCGCAGCCGCTCTGCGGCGTCCACGTCCGTGCCGTCGGTCCAGCGCAGCGGCGGCGCGGGCAGCTCCCGGTCCACCCGGAGCTGCCGTCGGCCCTCGGCGCCGGTCACGACGGCCGTGCGCAGGGCGGCGTGCCGGGCGACGAGCCGGTCCAGGATGCCGGTGAGATCCTCCCGGGTGACCGGGGTGGTGAGCCGTACGGCGAGGCCGACGCCGTGGGCCGCGTGCGGCATGTCCGGCTGGGCACTGCGCAGGAGGCGTACGACGTCCCGGGTGGCGGGCCGCAGTTCGGTCTCCGGGACCTCCCGCGCCGGTGCGTCCCGCCCGGCTTCGGCCGGTGCGGTGCGCTCGGGCAGCCCCTCGCCGAGGGCGCGGGCGAGGCCGCGGATGTCGGCGGCGGAGAACACGTCGGCGGCCGGGAGTTCGACGCCCAGCTCGCGGGCGAAGGCGTTGCGCAGCCGGACGAGCATGAGCGAGTCCAGGCCGAGTTCCTTCAGGGCGGTGGTGGCGAACACGTCCACGGCGCCGCCGGAGACCTCACCGACCCGGGCCCGTACATAGGTTTCGAGCCACTCGGCGCGCTCCTCCTCGGTGGCGGCCGCGAGTACCCGCCGCACGAGGTCGTCGCCGTCCGCGCCGGCGGCCGGGACGGTCACCAGGTCGGCGAGCAGGGGCCGGCCGCGCGCCGCGTCCGGATCGAGGGCGAGCAGCTCCATGTCCAGTGCCATCGGCGCGAGTTGGCGGCGGCCGGTGGTCAGCACCCGGTCGAACAGCTCGCCGCCGTCCTGCGGGGAGAAGGCGACCAGACCCGAGCGGCCGGTCTCGGCGGCCCGGGTGCCGGACCCGGCGACCATGCCGACACCGGCCCAGGCACCCCAGTCCAGGCTGAGCGCCCGCCGGCCGGTGCGGGAGAGATGGTGCGCCCAGGCGTCGAGGAAGGCGTTGGCCGCCGAGTACGGGCTCTGTCCCGCCGAGCCGAGCAGCCCCGCCGCCGAGGCGAACAGCACCAGGTTGTCCGCCTCGGGGACGAGTTCGGTGAGCAGCGCGGTGCCGAGCACCTTGGGCGCGAGGACGCGCAGGACGCGTTCCTCGGTGAGGTTGGCCAGGGTGGCGTCGTCCAGGACACCGGCCGCGTGCACCACGGTGGTGATGGGTCCGGCCGCGCGGCGTACGGCGTCCAGGGCGGCCGTGAGCCCGTCGCGGTCGGCGACGTCCGCGCGGGCCAGGTGCACGCCCACCCCACGCCGTTCCAGGTCGGCGATCCAGGCGGCGGCGGCCGCGTCCGGAGTGCCGCGGCCGAGCAGGGCGATCCGCCGGGCGCCGCGGCGGACCAGCCGTTCGGCGACGACCCGGCCGAGCCCGCCGAGGCCACCGGTGATCAGGTGCACGCCGTCCGGCCGCTCGGGGTGGCCGCCGTCGTCAGGGCGGGTGCGCGCCAGCCGCGGGACGAGCCGGCCGGTGTCGCGCAGCGCGACGAGGCGTTCGTCGTCCGCGTGCCACAGCTGCGTCCACAGCCGGTCGGTGCCGCCTTCGGCGGGCAGGTCGATCAGGGTGGTGGCGAGTTCCGGGTGCTCCTGGGCCACGGCGAGGGCGAACCCCCAGGCGAGGGCCTGCTGCGGATGGGTCACGGCGGTGCTGTCGCCGGCGGCCTGGCTGCCGCGTGCGACGACGAACAGGCGCGGTGTCCCGCCCTGCGGCCGGTCGCGTCCGGTGAGGGCCCGGACCAGGTGGAGGGTGGTCAGGCAGCACAGCCGGGCCGCTTCCTCCGCGCTGCCGCCGTCCGCGACCGGCGGGGCGTCGAGCGCGGAGAGCTGGACGATACGCTCGGGCGGCGCGTCCCCGAAGGCCTCGTCCAGGAGCCTGGCGAGCTGCGCCGGGTCGGCCGGGTCGAGGACGTGGCGGCCGGGGGCCTCGACGGCGTACCCGGTGCCCCGGCGGGCGACGACGTACGGCACCAGGCCGTCCAGCCGGGCGGTGAGTTCGTCCGCTGTACCGGTCTCGTCGGCGAGGATCAGCCAGCCACCCTCGCCGGGCGGTTCCTGCGCCTCGGGGCGTGGCTGCCAGCGGGTCTCGAAGAGGGCGCCGTCCAGCGGGGACAGCGCGGCGAGCCGGAACTCGTCGATGGCGAGCACGAGTTGACCGTCCTCGTCCCACAGGCGCAGATCCAGCGTGGCGGTGTCGCCGTCCACCGAGCGCAGGTCGCAGCTCACCCAGGCGGGCGTGGTGCGCGCACCGCCGTGGTGTACGCGGCCGGCGCCGGCGGGGACGAAGGCCCGGCCGGCGGGCGCGGCGGCGGGCAGGGCCGCGCTGTGGAAGGAGGCGTCCAGGGTGGCGGGGTGCAGCAGGTGCCCGGCGGCGGGCCGGGCGGCCAGCCGGGCGAGGGCTGTCGTGCCTCCGTCCCGGTGGCCCTCCTCCAGGCCCCGGAAGGCGGGCCCGTAGTCGATGCCGAGGGCGGCGAGGCCCGCGTACACGGCGCTCACGTCGACCCGCTCGGTGCACCGCTGGCGCAGCGCGGCGAGCCCGGGCCCGTCGGCCGGGCCGGGTTCCGGGGCGTTCGCGACAGGCCCCAGGGCGATGCGGCCGGTGACGTGCCGCTCCCACTGCCGGCGGCCGGCCGGGGCGGAGGCGACCGTGAAGTCCCGGTGGCCGTCCTCGGCCGGGCGCAGCACCAACTGCAGGCGTACGGGCCGGTCGGCGTCCAGGCGCAGCGGCTGGACGAACCGGACGTCGGTCAGCCGCACCCCGTCACCGTCCGCCGCCAAGCCGGTGGCGGCCTCCAGCACCATGTCAAGGAGGGCGGCGCCCGGCAGCCACACCTCGCCGGTGACGCGATGGTCGGTCAGGTAGGCGAAGCGGCCGTCGTTCAGGTCGATCTCGGTCTGGAAGAGGTCCCGGCCGGGCTCGTCGCTGGCCTGGACGTGGGTGCCGAGGAGCGGTGAGCCTCCGGTGGCGCTCGACTGGACCGGGGCGAGCCAGTGGCGTTCCCGGGCGAAGGCGTAGGTCGGCAGGTCGGTGCGGCGGCCGCGCGGGTACAGCGCGGTCCAGTCGGGCGTGTGCCCGGCCGTGTACAACTCCCCCAGCCTGCCGAGGAGTACGTCGTGCCCGTCGCGGCCGCGGCGCAACGAGCCGACACCGGCCGCTTCGACGCCCGCTTCGCCCGCGACCGCCTCGATCGCCGGGAGGAGCGAGGGGTGCGGGCTGAGTTCGACGAAGTAGCGGTAGCCGTCGTCCAGCATCCGCCTGATCGTGTCCGCGAAGCGGACCGGCCGGCTCAGGTTCGCGTACCAGTAGGCGGCGTCCAGAGCGTCGCCGGGGACCGGTTCGGCGAGCACCGACGAGTAGAGGGGGGTCGGTGTGCGGGTGCCGCGGATGCCGGAGAAGCGGTCGAGGAGGTCCGCGCGCAGGGGTTCCATGAGCGGGGTGTGGGAGGCGAACGGTGTCGACAGCACCCTGGTGGGGACGCCCCGTTCCTCCAGTTCCGCGCGGAGCGCGGTGAGCGCCTCAGACTCGCCGGAGACGGCGGTGGCGGTGGGGCCGTTGACTGCTCCGGCGAACAGCTTCCCGGCGTAGGGGCGCAGCAGGTCCTCGACGTCGGCGGGCGGCAGTTCGACGGCGAGCATGCCGCCGTGCCCGACGAGGGGGACCACCGCCTGGGCCCGGCCTGTGACGGCGGTCACCGCCTCGTCCAGGGTGAGGGCGCCCGCGCTGTAGGCGGCGGCGATCTCGCCGAGGCTGTGGCCCACCACGGCGTCCGGGGCGACGCCGAGTTCGCGCCAGGCGGCGGCGAGGGCCGCGTTCACGGCGAACAGGACCGGCTGGAGGTATTCGGTGCGGTCGAGCGGGGAGAACTCCTCCGGTGCGCGCAGCACGTTGAGCACCGACCAGCCGGCGTGCCGTTCGACGGCGGCGTCGATCCGGGTCAGCTCCGCCCGGAAGGCCTCGGACCGGTCCATCAACTCCATTCCCATGCCCGTCCATTGGCCGCCGTGTCCGGCGAACACGAAGGCGACCTTGCCGGCCTGCTCCTCGTGGGGCGCGGGTACCGGCTTGCGGCCGCTGCCCAGTGCCCGGAGCGAGGACAGCAGCTCCTCCCGGCCGTCCGCGACGACCGCCGCGCGCCACTCGAAGTGGCTGCGGTGCCGGGCCAGGGTGTGGGCGACGTCCGGAAGGGCGGTGTCGGCGGTGAGGTGGCGGGCCAGCCGGGCGGCCTGTCCGCGCAGCCCGGCCTCACTGCGCCCGGAGAGCACGAACAACCGTTTGCGGTCCGGGAGTTCCGTCTCCACGGCGGGCCGGGCGGGGGCCTCCTCCACGACGACATGGGCGTTGGTGCCGCTGATCCCGAAGGCACTGACACCGGCCCGCCGCACCCGCTCCCCCGTCGCCGGCCAGGCCACCGGTTCCTGGAGCAGCCGCAGTCCGCTGCCCTCCCACTCGACGTGGCGGCTGGGCGTGCCGGCGTGCAGGGTGGGCGGCAGGGTCCGGTGCCGCATCGCCTGCACGACCTTGATGAGTCCGGCGACGCCCGAAGCGGCCTGCACATGGCCGATGTTGGACTTCAGCGATCCCAGGTACAACGGGCGGCCCCCGGGCCGGGAGCCGGCGAAGACCTCGGCGAGGGCGTTCGCCTCGATCGGGTCGCCGAGGGTGGTCCCGGTGCCGTGGGCCTCGACGTAGTCGATGTCGGCGGGGTCGAGTCCGGACCGTTCCAGCGCGCGGCGGACGACCTGTACCTGGGCCGGTCCGTTGGGCGCGGACAGACCCTGGCTGCGGCCGTCCTGGCCCACCGCCGTGCCGCGCAGCACGGCCAGCACCTCGTCGCCGTCCCGTCGCGCGTCGCCGAGCCGCTTGAGGACGAGCATGCCCGCGCCCTCGGCCCAGATGGCGCCGTCGGCGTCGTCGGAGAAGGCGCGGCAGCGCCCGGTCGGGGAGAGCCCGCGCAGCCGGCTGAACTCCACGAAGGTCTGCGGGGTCACCATCAGGGTCACCCCGCCGGCCAGCGCCAGATCGCACTCGCCCGCGCGCAGTGCCTGGGCGGCGAGATGGGTGGCGACCAGTGAGGAGGAGCAGGCCGTGTCCACGGTCAGCGCCGGGCCGTGCAGGCCGAGCGCGTACGCCAGGCGACCGGAGGCGACGCTGAGTGCCGAGCCGGTGCCGACGTAGCCGTCGAGCTGGTCGAGGCGGGAGCCGGCCAGGTAGTCGCTGCCGAACATGCCGACGTACACGCCGGTGGTGCTGCCCGCGAGCCGGGCGGGCACGATGCCGGCCCGCTCGAGCGCCTCCCAGGCCGTCTCCAGCAGCAGCCGCTGCTGGGGGTCCATGGCGGCGGCCTCCTTCGGGGTGATGCCGAAGAAGCCCGCGTCGAAGGACTCGATGTCGTCCAGGAAGCCGCCTTCGCGGGCGTAGGACTTGCCGGGCGCGTCCGGGTCGGGGTCGTACAGCGCTTCGACGTCCCAGCGTCCCGCCGGGAACGGGCCGACCGCGTCCCGGCCTTCGGCGACCAACTGCCACAGCCCCTCCGGGTCACCCACCGAGCCGGGTAGCCGGCAGGCCATGGCCACGATGGCGATGGGCTCGTCGGTGGCCGGATCGCTCCGGCGCGCCCGCGCCGGGGCCGTCCTCGGGGCGGTGTCGCCGAGCGCGTGGGCCAGCAGGTACTCGGCCAGCCGGTCGGCGGTGGGGTGGTCGAAGAGCAGGGTGGCGGGCAGGCGGACACCCAGCCGGGCCGCGAGGCGGTTGCGCAGTTCGACGGCGGTGACGGAGTCCATGCCGAGGTCGCGCAGCGGCCGGCCGGCCTGTACGGACTCGGCGGAGCGCAGGCCGAGCGCGCGGGCCGCCTCCTCCCGGACCAGGGCCAGGACACGTTCGGACCGCTCGGGTTCGGGCAGCCGGGCCAGCCGCCCGGCCAGGGCGTCGCCCGCCGCGGTGGCGGTGCGGGGCGCGGGCAGCAGCGTGCGCCACAGGGCGGTGCCCGCGGCGTCCGTCGTGCGCAGGCGGGGCAGGTCCAGGACCCAGCCGACCAGGTGCGAGGCGTCGCCGCGCAGGGCCAGCGCCACCAGGTCGCGGCCCTGCTCCGGGGTGAGGGCCCGGTGCCCGAGCCGGGCCATGCGGTCCAGGTCGGCGTGGGCGGCGGCGAGGCCCTCGCCCGCCCAGGCGCCGAAGGACAGGGAGAGGCCGGGCAGGCCCGAGGCCCGCCGGTGGTGGGCGAGCTGGTCGAGGAAGACGTTGGCGGCCGCGTAGTTGCCCTGGCCGGGATTGCCCACGACACCGGCGGCCGAGGACACCAGCAGGAACAGGTCCAGCGGGGTGCCCGCGGTGAGCCGGTGCAGATGGGCGGCGCCGTCGGCCTTGGGGCGCAGCACCCGCTCAAGCCGCTCGGGCGTCAGTTCGCCGATCACGCCGTCGTCGAGGACTCCGGCGCAGTGGACGACACCGCGCAGCGGGAACTCCTCGCCCACCGAGGCGAGTACGCCGGCGATCGCGGCCGCGTCGGTGACGTCGCAGGCGACGACCTCGGCCCGCGCGCCGAGCGCGGCCAGCCGGGCGACGGCCTCCTGGGCGCGCGGGTCCTCGGCACCGCCGCGTGCCGTCAACAGCAGCCTCGGCACGCCGCGTTCGGCGAGGAGGCGGGCGATGTGCCCGCCGACGGCTCCCAAACCGCCGGTGATCAGGACGGTGCCGTCCGTGGGCACCGCGGGGGCCCGGTCATGGCCCGGCTCTGGTCCTCGTCCGGCCTTCCCCGGGCGGGCCCGCACCAGCCGGGGCGCCAGCAACTCGGTATCACGCCACGCCAGTTCGGGCTCGTCGGCGAGACCGGCGGCCGTCCTCAGCGCGGAGATGGGATCGGGGTCGGCGTCGTCCAGGTCGAGCAGGGTCAGTCCCAGGTCCGGGTGTTCGGCACGCGCGCCGCGGACCAGGCCCCACAGCACCGACTGGGCGTACGCGGGCACCCGGTCGCCGTCGGCGGCGGCGATCGCGCCGCGGGTCACCCACACGGTCCGTGCGGGTGCCTGGTCCTCGGGAAGTGCGATGAGCCGCCGCAGTTCTTCGAGGGCGCCGGTGGCCGTCTCGTGTGCGACGGCCGCCGGTCCGGCATCCGGTACCGGGCGCGGCCAGAAGCGTACGGCGACGTCGGCGCGGCCCTCGGCGCCGGGCAGGCCGTGCCGGGCGGCCGCGACCTGCGGGTCGGCGGGGTCGCCGGCCACGGCCCAGGTGAGGTCCGGCGCGTCGGCGGACTCCTCGCCGACGGCCGTCCACGCCACCTCGTACAGGTGCCGGGCGTTCTCCGAGCCCGCGTCGAGGTCGGCGGGGTCGGCGGCGCGCAGCCGTACGGCCTCCAGGCGTCCGGCGGGGAGGCCGTCGGCGTCCCACAGGGTGACGTCCAGGGTGAGGTCGGTGCCGGTGTCCCCGGTGCGCCGCACCCGCGCGGTCAGGTCGCCCGTGGTGACGGCCGGAAGGACGCAGCGGCCCACGGCTACGGGCAGCAGGGCGCGTTGCCCGGCCGGGCCGAGCGCGGCCGTCACCTGGAGGGCGGCGTCCAGCAGGGCGGGGTGCACGGGGTACGGGTCGGCGGTGTCACGGGCTTCGGCGGGCAGCGAGAGACGGGCGAGGAGTTCCCCGTCGCCGGTGAGGACCGCCGACCGTACGCCCTGGAAGGCGGGCCCGTAGCCGAGGCCGAGCCCGGCCAGCCGGTCGTAGGTCCCCTCGGTCCAGGCCTCTGGGGCGGACTCCGGCCAGGCGGGCGGGCGTTTTGGGGTGAGCGGGGTCGAGGGGGCGGCGGAGGCGGTGGCGTGCAGGGTCCAGCCGGGGGCTTCCTGGCCGCGCGGACGGCTGTGCACGGTGACCTCGGGCACGGGGCCGGCAGTGACGACCTCGACGGAGACCTCGACCGTACCGGAGCCGGGCAGGACGAGCGGGCCCACCAGCAGCAGGTCGGTGACGTCGGCGGCCTCGTCCGGGCGGGCCACGGCGAGCGCGGCACGGCACAGCTCCAGCAGGGTGGTGCCGGAGACCACGGTGCGGCCGAAGACGGTGTGGTCGGGCAGCCAGTCGGCGGTGGCCGGGGACCACTCGTTGCGGAAGGTCCAGCGGGTCTCGTCGGCGGACTGGAGCTGGACCCCGAGCAACGGGTGCGCGGCGCGGTCGAACAGGGCGGGGCCGTCGGCGCCGGACTCGGGTTCGGTCCAGTGGCGCTGCACGTCCCAGGCGTAGGTGGGCAGATCGGCGGCGGTGTCGTCGGGGACCGGCCGGCGCCAGTCGATCCGGCGTCCGTGGGCGTGGAGTTCGGCGGCGGCCCGGTCCAGACAGCCGGGGCCGTCCTCGTCGCGGCGCAGTGAGCCGACGGCCGTCAGTTCGTGGCCGGTGTCCTCGCCGAGGGTGCGCAGCGCGGTGAGCAGGGCGGGGTGGGGGCTGAGTTCGACGAAGTGCCGGTAGCCGTCGGCGAGCATGCGCTCGACGGTGGGTCCAAAACGGACCGTCTCGCGCAGGTTGGCATACCAGTAGTCGGCCTCCAGTTCCCCGGTGACCGGTTCGGCGGTGACCGTGGAGTACCAGGCGATGTCCGTGGGGCAGGTGACGACACCGTCGAGTTCGTCGAGGACCGGCGCCCGGACGGGCTCGACCTGGGCGCTGTGCGAGGCGTAGTCGACGTCGAGGCGGCGGACGAACGCCTGGCGCGCCTCGAGACCGGTGAGCAGGGCCTCGAGCGGTTCGACGGCACCCGCGACCACGGTCGCCCGGCCGCTGTTGACGGCGGCGACGGAGACGCCGTCGCCGAGCAGGGGCTCGACTTCGGTGTGGGGCAGCGCGACGACGGCCATGCCGCCGGTGCCGGCCAGGCTGGTCAGGGCCTGGCTGCGCAGGGCGACCACGGCGGCCGCGTCGTTGAGGCTGAGGGCGCCGGCGACACAGGCCGCGGCCACCTCGCCCTGGCTGTGCCCGATCACGGCGTCCGGAAGCACGCCCCGGGCCCGCCACACGGCGGCCAGCGACACCATCACGGCGAACAGGGCGGGCTGGACGACGTCCACGCGGTCCGGCGACGGGGCGCCCTCGTCGCCCCGCAGCACGGCCGCCACCGACCAGTCGGTGAAGGGGCGCAGGGCGGCGTCGCAGCGGTCGAGTTCGTCGGCGAACACCGGGTCCCGGTCCAGCAGGTCGCGGGCCATCCCGGCCCACTGGCTGCCCTGACCGGGGAAGACGAAGGCCAGCTTCCCGCCGGGGGCGGCCTGTTGGGGTCCGGTGACGCGGTCGGGGTCGGGCCTGCCGCCGGCGAGGGCGCGCAGGCCGTCGAGGAGCCCGGCGCGGTCGGGTGCGTGGAGCACGGCGCGGTACTCGAAGTGGGTGCGGTGGTGGGCGAGGGTCGCGGCGACCGAGGACAGTGGCAGCTCGGGGCGGGCTTCGACGGCTTCCAGCAGCCGGGCGGCCTGTCCCCGGAGCGAGGGGAGGCTGCGCGCGGAGAGGGGGAAGAGGGCGGGGGCGCGCCGCTCGGCGGGGGCGGCGGCCGGGACGGTATCGGCCGGCGTGGCAGTGGCGGCCGGGGTGGCGGTGGCGGCCGGGGTGTGCGGCGCCTCCTCGACGATCACGTGGGCGTTGGTGCCGCTGATCCCGAAGGCGCTGACCCCCGCCCGGCGTACCCGCTCCGCGCCGCGCGGCCAGGCGAGCCCCTCGGCCGGCACCCGCAACCCGGTGCCGGACCAGTCGATGTGGTCGGTGGGGTGCTCGGCGTGCAGGGAGGCCGGTATGTGCTCGTGGCCCAGGGCGAGGACGGTCTTGATGACGCCGCCGATGCCCGCGGCCGCCTGGGTGTGACCGATGTTGGACTTCAGGGAGCCGATGACGAGCGGCCGGTCGGCCGGGCGGTCCGGGCCGAACACGTTGGCCAGCGCCCTGAGTTCGATGGGGTCGCCGAGCCGGGTGCCAGTGCCGTGGGCCTCCACGTGGTCCAGGTCGTGCGGGCCGAGCCCGGCCGCGTGCAGGGCGGCCCGCAGCACCCGTTCCTGTGCCGGGCCGTTGGGGGCGGACAGGCCCTGGCTGCGGCCGTCCTGGTTGATCGCCGAGCCCTTGACGACGGCCAGGATCCGGTCGCCGTCCCGGCGTGCGTCGGTGAGCCGCTTGAGCAGGACGAGACCGCAGCCCTCGGCCCACACCACCCCGTCCGCGTCGGCGGAGAAGGGGCTGCACCGCCCGGACGGGGACAGCCCGCGCAGCCGGCTGAACTCGACGTGTCCGCGCGGGGTGACCAGCAGGGTGGCGCCGCCGGCCAGGGCGAGGTCGCACTCCCCGCTCGCCAGGGCGCGCGCCGCCAGGTGCAGGGCGACCAGCGAGGACGAGCAGGCGGTGTCCACGGTCACGGCGGGCCCCTGCAGGCCGAGGGTGTAGGCGATGCGCCCGGAGGCCACGCCGGCCGAAGAACCGGTGCCGACGTGCCCGTCGAGCTGCCCCAGCGAGGCGGCGGCGAGGTAGCCGCTGTCGTACAGGCCGAGGTAGACGCCGGTGGAGCTGCCGTTCAGGGACTCCGGGAGGATGCCGGCGCGTTCGAACGTCTCCCAGGAGGTCTGCAGGAGCAGCCGCTGCTGGGGGTCCATGGCGGCGGCCTCGCGCGGTGAGATGCCGAAGAAGGCCGCGTCGAAGCGGTCGATGCCGCCGTCCAGGAAGCCGCCGCGCAGGGTGTACGCCTTGCCGGTGGCCTCCGGGTCGGGGTCGTACAGCGCGCTGGTGTCCCAACGACCCGCCGGGACCTCGCCGATGGCGTCCCGCCCGGCGTCCAGCAGCCGCCACAGGGCCTCGGGGTGATCGGCGCCGCCGGGGAAACTGCAGGCCATGGAGATGATCGCCACGTCGTCGCCGGGGCCGGTGCGATCAGGGTCGGTGCGGTCGGGGGCGGCGCCCGGCGTGGGCGGCTGCGCCGGGGACGGCGCGAAGACGGCCTCCGCGACGGCGTCGATCGTGGGGTGGTTGAAGACGAGGGACGGTTCCAGGGGGCGGCCGGTCAGTGTGCCGAGTTCGGCGGCCAGGGTGACCAGATGCCGTGATCCGAGGCCGAGTTCGGCGAGGGGACGGTTCGGGTCGAGGCGGGCCGGGTCGGTCCCGGCGGCCTCGGCGACGGCCGACACCAGCCAGGCCCGGACGCCCTCGGAGGTCGTCAGGGACGGCTCGGGGGTCTGCTTCGGGGACTCGTTCGCAGGCATCTGGGCAGGTGTCCTCGTGAACTCGGGCTCAGGCGGGGCTCCGTACCGGGCTTCGGGTGCGCGGTACGGCGAAGTAGGGGCCGTACGCCCCTGACCGGGGCCGGACGGCAGGGTGGTCGGGGCCGTACGGAAGTGGCCGGGGGCGTGCCGGGCCGCCGGCGCCGGTTAGGGGGCGCCGGCGGCGGGCGGTGTCACACGGCGGGCTCGGTCACCACGGCGAGCGTGCCCTCGAGGTACGCGCCCCGGGTGGCGCGGCGCTGGATCTTCCCGCTGGACGTCTTGGGGATGGTGCCGGGCCGGACCAGCACGATGTCGCGCAACGTCAGGCCGTGGGCCTCGCCGACGGCGGCCCGGATCACATCGGTGATCTTCTCGGACTCACCGGCGCTGTCCGGGGCGATCTCGGCGACGATCACGGGCCGTTCGCCGTCCGCCCCGGCGTCCACGGAGAACGCGGCGGTGCAGCCGGGGCGCAGCGCCGGATGGGTCACTTCGGCGGTCAGCTCCAGGTCCTGGGGGTAGTGGTTACGGCCGTCGATGACGATGAGGTCCTTAAGCCGGCCGGTGACGAACAGCTCGCCGTCCCGCAGGAGGCCGAGATCGCCGGTGCGCAGGAACCGGCCGTCGTGCCCCTCGAGTTCGGCCCGGAAGGTCTGGCGGGTGGCGAGCGCGTTGCGCCAGTAGCCCTTGGCGACACTGGCTCCGCCGACCCAGATCTCGCCGACCTCGCCCTCGGGCAGCTCCTGCCGGCTCTCCGGGTGGACGACCGCCACGGTGACTCCGGGGCCGGGCCGGCCGCAGCCGACGGCGGCCGCGTCGGCCTCGCCCGCGTTCGGGGTCCCGTCGGCCGCGGCGAGCAGGGTCGGCGGGGTGCCCGCGGTGCCGCCGGTGACCATGAGGGTGGCCTCGGCCAGGCCGTAGCAGGGGTACAGGGCCTCGCGGCGGAAGCCGGCCGCGCCGAAGGTGTCGGCGAACCGGCGCAGGGTGGCCGCGCGCACCGGTTCGGCGCCGTTGAAGGCCACCTTCCACGAGCTGAGGTCCAGGCTGTCGAGCAGTTCCGGGTCCGCGTGCTTCAGGGAGAGTTCGTAGGCGAAGTTGGGGCCGCCGCTGGTGTGCGGGCGGTAGCGGCTGACGGCGGTGAGCCAGCGGGCCGGCTGCTGCAGGAAGTGCAGCGGCGAGAACAGGGTGGCGGTGGCGCCGAGGTAGACCGTGTTCAGGACCGGGCCGATGAGGCCCATGTCGTGGTAGACCGGCAGCCAGCTGACGAACGCCTCGTGGTCGTGGGCGGCCATCGCCTCGGGCGTGTGCCCCATGCGCTCGGTGATGACCGCCTCGTTGTCCAGCAGGTTGCCGTGGGTGACGGCGACCCCGCGGGGCGCGGAGGTCGAGCCGGACGTGTACTGGAGGAACGCGACCGTGTCCGGGGTGAGTTCGGGTTCGCGCCAGCCGGCCGCCGCGTCGTCGGGGATGTCCTCGGTGGCGACGCGGGCGATCCGGTCGAGCTCGGGCAGGTGCTCCGCCATGCCGTCGAGCGCGGCGAGCACACCGCGGTCGCCCAGCACCACCTTGGCGTCCGCGTCCGCCATCAGGCGCTTCATCCGGGTCAGCGCCCGGTGGTTCTGCGCGCGGCCCTGCGGGGGCACGCCCGGTACGGCGATCACACCGGCGGCGAGGCAGCCCAGGTACGCGCAGATGAACTCGAGGCCGGGCGGGTACAGCAGCATGGCCCGCGAGCCGGCCAGCCCGCGGTCCTGGAGCCAGGCGGCGACGGCACGGGAGCGTACGGCCAGGCGGTGGTAGGTGAGTTCCTGGATCTCTCCGTCGCAGTCACCGGTGACGAGGTGACGGTACGCGGTGCGCTCGGGGTGGTTCGAGGCGTGCGTGGTCAGTAATTCGACCAGGGATCGTGCCATGGGACGAGTCTCACCTGTCTGAATAGGTGGCGAGGAGACAGGAGTTCGGTGCGGCGTCACGCGCACACCCGAAAGCCCGCGGCAACCCGGCCTCGTTGCCGGGTCGTCGAGCTCGACCCTCCGCACAGGACGCCGTGGTCCGACGGCTCCTCGCGGTCCCCCCGCAGCATTTGCTACCGACAAGTAGCACCATAGCAAGTCTGTTTGGTCGAAATGCCGACTGCGCGTAAACGCTTCGTATCCAAGCACATCGGCCGGAACCGCGTTGATGACGACGGCGTGAACAGACGCTACCGGAGGGCCGTCCCGCCCCGGCGGCGAAGCGGGGTTCCCGGCCTCCCCCCGGCGTCAAGCCGGGGCTTCTCACGGGGCGCGCCCGGTCCGCCACACAGCGCAACCCCATGTCGCCCTTTCGGCCCAAGTGCCGGATATGTGAAACCGCCCTATCGTTCTGTCATGGAGCACGCACTGAGTCCCGCAACCCTCGCCGAACTGCGGCGCCCGCGTCCCTACCCGGCGGTGTCCGTCCTGACGCCGACACACCGCCGCGAACCCGAGAACGGGCAGGATCCCGTCCGGCTGCGCAACGTGGTCGCCGAGGCCAAGAAGCGGCTGGAATCCGACCCCTCGGTCACCCGGGAGCGGCGCGCCGAGGTCGTGACCCAGCTCGACCGCGCGCTGGCGGAGGTGGATCTGGCGCACGCCGAGGACGGCCTGGTGATCTTCGCCGCCCCGGGAGAACACCAGGTCTGGTCCCTGTCCCGCACCGTCCCCGAGCGCGTGGTGCTCTCGGACACCTTCCTCACCCGCAACCTCGTCTCCGCGCAGGTCGCCGAGCGCCCCTTCTGGGTCATGTCCGTCTCCGCCGACCGCGTCACCCTGTGGAGCGGCGGCGAGGACCGGGTGGTCGAGGACCGCACCGGCGGCTTCCCGCTGATCCGCAGACAGGAGAACTTCGACGCCGAGCGCGAGATGCGCCGCGGCGACCTGCCGAGCACCTTCACCGACGAGGGCACGCGCCAGTTCCTGCGCGAGGCGGACACCGCGATGAGCATGGTCCTGCGCGACCAGCCCCGCCGGCTGTACATCACCGGCGAGGACGCGGCGCTGTCACTGCTGGAGGAGGCCGGCCAGATCGCCGGGAGCGCCGTCCACGTACGGCACGGCGGTCTCGCGCACGCCGGGGCCGAAGCGGTCTGGCAGGCGCTGCAACCCGTGCTGCGGGAGGAGGACTGGAAGGGCACCGACCTGATCGTCGGGGAACTGGTCTCCGCGCGGGGCCGGCGGAACTTCGCGGCCGGGGTGGACGAGCTGTGGCAGAACGCCCGGGAGGGCCGGGTGCGGCTCCTCGCCGTGGAGGAGAACTACCGCACGACCGTCCGCGACGACGGCGACCACCTCGTCCCGGCCGAGCCCGGTGACATGGACGCCCGGGACGACATCGTCGACGAGATCGTCGAGCAGTGCCTGCAGACCGGCGCCGACGTGCGGTTCGTACCCGACGGCGCGCTGGGCGACGCGGGCGGGATCGCGGGGGTGCTGCGGTACTGACGCACCCCACGGACAGCGCTTGCCCGGCGGCGTACGCTACGGCGTGATCGTCGGCGAGAGGGAGCACGCGCGTGGGTGACCTGCTGGGTGTGGCCGTACTGGGTGCCGGACACATGGGAGCCGACCACATACGGCGCCTGGATCGGGTCGTCAGTGGCGCCAGGGTGGCCGCCGTCGCCGACCCCGAGCCGGAGCGGGCGAAGGAGGCGGTCGCCGGCATCGACGGCGTCACCGTGCACTCGGACCCGGTGGCCGCGCTGGACGCGCCCGGCGTCGCGGCCGTGCTGATCGCCTCCCCCGGACCCGCGCACGAGGAGGCGCTGCTGGCGGCCTTCCGGCGGGGCCTGCCGGTGCTGTGCGAGAAGCCCATGGTGCCGGACCCGGCGGGTGCGCTGCGGGTGGTCGAGGCCGAGGCCCGGCTCGGCCGCCGGCTGGCGCAGATCGGCTTCATGCGCCGCTACGACGCCGAGTACCGCCGGCTGAAGTCGCTCCTCGACGGGGGCGCCCTGGGCCGTCCGCTGATGCTGCACTGCACGCACCGCAACGTCTCCTCGCCCGGTCACTTCACGAGCGCCATGCTGATCAACAGCTCCGTGTCGCACGAGATCGACGCGGCCCGCTGGCTGCTCGGGCAGGAGCTGACGGCGGTGACAGTGCTGCGTCCGGCCCCCTCGGCGGGCGCGCCCGAGGGCCTGGCCGATCCGCAGTTCGTGCTCTTCGAGACCGAGCGCGGCGCGCTGGTCGACGTGGAGGTCTTCGTCAACTGCGGCTTCGGCTACCAGGTGCGCTGCGAGGCCGTGTGCGAGGCGGGCAGCGCCCGGATCGGCGACGGGCACTCCATGGTCGTGACCACCCGGGGCGGCGCGGGCGAGGAGGTGGCGCAGGACTACCTGGTCCGGTTCGCCGACGCCTACGACCGTGAGGTGCAGGCGTGGGTGGACGCCACCCGGCGCGGCGAGGTCACCGGCCCGGGCGTCTGGGACGGTTACGCGGCCTCCGTCGTCGCCGAGGCCGGGGTCCGGGCGCTGGAGACCGGCGGCCGGGTGACCGTCCACCTCGCGCCGCGCCCGGCCCTGTACGCCGGCGCCGGCCGCTGAGCCGGCGCTCAGACCCCGTCGAACAGGCTGCTAAGCCCCCGCTCCACGACCGCCGCCAGATCCTCCTGTCCGGCCGGCACCAGGGCGTGGCTGTTCAGCAGGAAGCGGCGCAGCGCCGAGGTCGGGAACTGCAGCAGGGCGAGGCCGCACGGCGCGTGGAACTCCAGGACCGTCCGCGTGCGGCCGTACGGCCATATCCGCACGTCGCCGTGGCCCGCCGGGGCCCGCAGTCCCTGGTCCAGCAGCGAGCGGGCGAAGGTCCAGGTGACCTCGTCGCCCACCAGGGTGGCCTCGGGCGGGAAGTCCACGAAGACGGCCAGTGGATCGTCCGCCGTGTAGCGCAGGGTCGCCGACACCGGGAGCTCCCGGTCCTCGGCGGTGATGAGACGGGCAAGGGCGGCCTGTTCGACAATGAGGTCCATGCAATTAAGGAGTCCGCGACGGCCTTTCACAGGACGTCAATTCCGGACAGAATTGATGCGCGTCGAACAGCGGGCGCCGCGATGGAACACCAGAACATCGAACACACGACTGAGCGCGACTCGGAAAGCCTTCGCCATGGCACAAGTCCCGTAGTGCGCCTACGACTTGCTCTCCCGTGCGCGTACGCCGTACGTACCCTCGGAACACTCCGGGAAGACTCTGGCATATGCCGGAAGCACCACCGTATCGTGTGTTGCCAAATCCCTTACAGGGCGTCGCGGGCTGTGCAACAGTCATAACGGTCCCTCCGTCCTTCCTGGCCGTACCGTCCCCTCCCCATTCGGAGTGCGTCATGCCGTCCCCAGTCTCCGCGGACCGCTCAGCCGCCCAGCCGCCAGGGCGCGGCTCGGTCGAGGCGTTGATAACGCAGACGCGGCGGCTCAAAGGCGACATGGTCGCCGTGCGGAGGGACACGCGGAATGACGGATCGGACCCCGAGGAGCGCTGGCAGCGAGCTCTGTACGACCTCGCACTGCATCAACTGGACGACCTCGACGCACACTTGGCCCAACTGCGGGACGGGCCGGTGCCCACCGAGGCGGAACCGGCCGAGGTCCCGGCCGTCCGGCCCGTACCGGCCGGCACCACCCGCGGCTCACTGCTCAGCCGGGTCGGCAGCGCCGAGTGGAACTTCCTGACGGACGAGGCGAGCTGGTCCGGGGAGCTGTACGAGATCCTGGGCCGCGACCCGGCCGCCCCCGCGCTCACCCTGGACGAGCTGCCGTCCCTGGTCCTGGACGAGGACCGGCCGAAGCTGACCGCGTTGGTGACCGACTGCCTGGTGGACGCGCGGCCCATCGACGGCGAGTTCCGCGTCGTACGGCCGGACGGCTCGGTACGGACCGTGCACATGATGGGCGAGCCCGTGCTCGGCCACGACGGCGGCACCACCTCGATGTGGGCCGTGCTGCGGGACGTCAGCGCGCTGCGCCGGCACCGGCGGACGGTGCGGGAGAGCCACGACTCGCTGCAGCACCACCGCAGGCGGGCGCAGACCGAGCACCGGATCGCGGTCGAGCTGCAGGAGGCCGTGCTGCCGCCATGGCGCGGCTCGCTGCGGCTCCCGCACCAGGGGCCGCGCACCCTCGACCTGGCCGCCCACTATCTGCCCGCCACGGCCGGCACGCTGATCGGCGGCGACTGGTACGACGCGCTGGAGCTGGCCGACGGCGCCACCCTGCTCAGCGTCGGCGACCTCACCGGGCACGGGGTCGCGGTCACCTCCGGCATGGCGATGCTGCTCGGCGCGGTGCGCGGCATGGCCATGGCCGGCACCCGCCCCGGGGAACTGCTCGCCATGCTCAACCAGTTACTGGACGCCACCGTGCAGCCCGCCCTCGGCAGCGCCGTCTGCTGCCATTACCGGCCCGAGGACCGCACGCTGGTGTGGGCGCAGGCCGGACACCCCGCCCCGGTGCTGTACCGCGACGGGACGGGGCATCCGCTGAACGCGCCGGACGGCGTCCTGCTCGGCGCCACCACGGGCGCCACCTACGGGCAGGCCGAAGTCACCCTGGAGCCCGGCGACCTCGTACTGCTGCACACCGACGGACTCGTACCGGGCCACAGCTCCACGAGCGCCATGGACCGTCTGCTCGACCTCGCTCCCCGCTTCGGCGCGGCACGCACCGCCCAGGACTGTGTGCGTACGGTCATGGAGGAGTTCGGCGGAGCCGAGCGCGAGGACGACGGCTGCGTCCTCGTGGCCAGGGTGACCGGCTGACCGGACGCGGCGCACCGCCCCTTATGCCGGCGCGCTGCCGTCGCTCCTGCCCCTCGGCTTCGGCAGGGCGAGCCTGATCTCCTCGCGCAGTTCGTGGATGCCCGGGTAGCCGGCGTACTCGGCGGTGAGCCGGTACATCTCGCGCAGCCTGTCCCAGGTGCGCCGGGAGGAGTTCGAGCCCATCGACATCAGGGCCAGCCGTGCGTAGCGGTCGGCCTGTTCGGGGTCGTCGGCGATGAAGCAGGCCGAGGCCATGGAGAGATGGTCGAAGATCTTCGACCGCTCCCTGCCGTCCACCCGCAGGGCCAGGGCCTTCTCCGCGTAGTGCTGGGCGTGCACGGCCGCGTCCGGGTCGAACTCGGCGAGCGTGCGGTAGGCGAGGGCCTGCATGCCGTACAGATCCTCGTCCTTGAAGGTCTGCATCCAGCCCGGCGGTTCCACGTCCTGCCGGTCGGAGACGAACAGGTCCTCCGCCTGGCCGAGCGTTCGGCGCATCGCCTGGCCCTTGCCCATCGACGCCTGCGCCCAGGCCTCGATGGTGTGGAACATCGCCTTCGTACGCGGCTGGAGCCGCTCCCCCGCCCCGGACTGGGCGAGTTTCATCAGGTCCAGCGCGTCGTCGGGCCGGCCGAGGTGCACCATCTGGCGGGCCGCCCGGGACAGCGCCTCCCCGGCGCGGGGCCGGTCACCGCCCTCGCGGGCGGCGTGTGCGGCGATGACGAAGTACTTCTGGGCCGTGGGCTCGAGGCCGACGTCGTGCGACATCCAGCCCGCGAGGACGGCGAGGTTGGCGGCGACGCCCCACAGGCGCCGCTGCAGATGGGGTGGGTGGTTGTAGGCGAGCATGCCGCCCACCTCGTTGAGCTGGCCCACGACCGCCTTGCGCTGGAGCCCGCCGCCACGGGCCGCGTCCCAGGCCCGGAACACCTCTACGGAGCGCTCCAGTTCCTCGATCTCCTGCGACCCGATGGGGGCGGCCTCATAGCGGTCGAACCCGGCGGGGTCGGCGTGCAGGGGGTCGTCGACGACAGGGGAGTCGGCCTTCAGGGCAGGGTCGGTGTGCAGCCAGTCGTGCATGGCACTGCTGAGTGTGGATCCCGCGGCGAGCGCGGCACCCGCGCCCACCAAGCCGCGTCGGTTGAGCATGAGGTCCATTCCCGTGAATTCGGTGAGGACCGCGGCGGTACGTTCGGGCGCCCACGGCACACCGTCGGGATGTTCATCGATCCCGTCGCCCTGCCGTCTTCCCGCACGCCCGTGCCGTACCAGACCGAGGTCCTCAGTGGTCACGACACGGCCGAGACGCTCGGTGAACAGGGCCGCCAGCACCCGCGGTACGGGATCGCGCGGGATCTCTCCCGTGTCGATCCAACGCCGCACCCGGGAGGTGTCGGTCGACAGCTGGGGGTGGCCCATGGCCGCCGCCTGCTTGTTGACCAGCCTCGCGAGTTCGCCCTTCGACCAGCCGGCCAGGCCGAACAGGTCCGCAAGGCGGGTGTTGGGTTGTCCGCTCACGTCAAGCCCCCAGGTTCTCGGCTGACTTGACAGTAGCCCCGTGGAGGTTGCCGGGCGACTATTCGCCAGGGTTCGCCAGGGTGCGCCAGATGGTGTGCCACTGGGCATCGGGTGTCGAGTAGGAACGCGCCACCCCGCCCCGGTCGTCACCATCCAGAGCGGGCCCACTCCCCAGGGTGTGCCCGGGCGGCCGGGCCGGGCGGGCGCACGCACAGCGTGGATGTACAGGCAGGCACCGCAGGCACACGAAGGGATCTGTATCTCCCATGTACGCAGCATCATCCTCCGTGTCCGCTCCGCCCCGGCCGCTGCGTCCCCGCCCGGTGGGCGGCGGACCCTACCTCGACCCGGCGGCCCGGCCGGCGGCCCCCGTGCTGGGCGCGGGCCGGCCGCGGCGCGTTCCCGGGCAGCCCGGCTCCCAGCCGCTCAGCGGCAGACTCGATCTCTCCGGTCCGCAGGGCGCGCAACTGCGCACCGCGCTCGCCTCGGTGCACCGAATCTGCCCGGAGTTCGCCCCGGTGCAGGTGCTGCGCCGCAGCGGACGCTCGGTCCTCCTGGTCGGGACGACGGGACGCAGCACGGCCGTGGCCAAGTGTCTGCTGGACCAGTCACCGGCCTGGGCGGAGCGGTTCCGCCACGAAATAGCCGCATACCGCTCGTTCGTCCGGCACCGCCCGCCCGTGCGGGTGCCGAGGCTGATCGCGGCGGACCCGGACAACTGCACCCTGGTGATCGAGCGCATGCCGGGCCGGGTGGCCGCGCTCCAGCGGCATCCGGTGGAGGCCCCGCCCCGGCCGGACATCCGGGCCGCGCTCGGCGCGATCTGCCGGCTGAACGCCTGGCGGCCCCCGGCGGGCACCTTCGACGCCCCGCTGGACTACGCGGCGCGCATCGCCCGGTACCACGAGCTGGGTCTGCTGACCGACCGGGATCTGGGCGATCTGCAGAAGCTGCTGCACGGCATCGCGCACGCGGCGGGCCGCCAGGGGATGGGTCAGTTCTGCCACGGCGACGCCTTACTCTCGAACATCCTTCTGTCACCGGCCGGTCCAGTGCTGGTGGACTGGGAGCACGCGGGCTGGTACCTGCCGGGATACGACCTGGCGACGCTGTGGCTGGTGCTCGGGGACGCGCCGGTGGCACGGCGTCAGATCAGCCAGATCGCCCAGTCGGCGGGACCGGCCTCCCGGGACGCGTTCCTGGTAAACCTGATGCTCCTGCTGACCCGTGAGATCCGCACCTACGAGACGGCCGTACAGCGGTCGATGCACGAGGCGCCCCCGGCGGCACCCGGCACGGCCCTCCCGGGCGCCGCGCCGACAGGCGAGGAACAGCGGCTGCTGCTCAGGCGGCTGCACGACGACTGCCAGCTGGCCCGCAGGGCTGTACGCGCGGCGGTCGGCACTCGCTGACGGGACGAAGGTCCGCGGTGCGCCCCAAACGGCGGCGCACCGCGGACCTTCGTGCGTCTGGGCCTCGCGCGGAACCTTCCCCCGGGGTAGGGTCCCCGCCTCGCCGGACACTCCCACTGGTGTACGCCACTGACGCCCCGCAGGCCCGTGCACCACCGCTGCGAAACTCGCCGGACCCCTGCGTGACATGGGAAATCACCCCGCCGAAGGCATCATTGACGGATCGTCGGCAAGCCGGTACCACTGACCAAGCTCGGCCCCGTACGCCCCGCCACGATCCGCCTGTCACAGGAGTCCGCATTGCGAGGATCCGCCACCGACCCCACGTCCACACCCGGCCGGAGACATCTGCGGCACACCGCCGTCACCCTGGCCTCCGCGGCTCTGCTGCTGCCGTTGCTCGGCGCGGGCCCGGCCCAGAGCGCCCCTGATTCCTCCAGCGGCGAGCTGCGGAGCGCGTTCGCCACCGCGTCCGCCGAGTACCAGGTACCGCAGAGCGTCCTGCTGGCCGTCTCCTACCTCCAGTCCCGCTGGGACACGCACGCCGGGGCGCCCAGCGTGACCGGCGGCTACGGCCCCATGCACCTCACCGACGCGCGCACCGCGCTCGCCACGGCCGAGCACTTCGCCGAGGGCACCGAGGACGCCCGCGGCGACAGTGCCCGCCCGGCCCTTCACCCCGACGTCCAGGTGCCCGCGAGTTCCGCGCTGCCGGCCCGTCTCAGGACGCTGCCCCGGGCCGCCGAGCTGACCGGCCTGCCGGCGGCCGAGCTGCGCACCGACCCGGCGGCGAACATCGCCGGCGGTGCCGCGCTGCTCGCCGCCGCGCAGAAGGAGCTGGGCGAGCCGCTCAGCGCCGGTCCGGCCGGCTGGTACGGCGCGGTGGCCCGCTTCTCCGGCGCCGACGATACGGCGACCGCGGCGGCGTACGCGAACGACGTCTACGACGTGCTGCACACGGGCGAGGAACGTGTCACGGACGAGGGCCTGCGGGTGGCGCTCGCCGCCCAGCCCCAACTGAAACCGGAAACCGAGCAGTTGAAGCGGGCCGGGTTGCGCACGGCCCCGGCGGACGGCGTCGAGTGCCCGAAGTCGGTGTCCTGCGAGTCGGTCCCGGCGCCGTACGAGGAGTTCGGCGACAACGACTACGGCAACCACGACCTGGGCGACCGTCCGCAGTCGCAGCGCGTCAAGTACATCGTCGTCCATGACACCGAGGGCTCCTGGGACGGGGTCATGAAGCTGATCCAGGACCCCACCTATGTGTCCTGGAACTACACCATCCGTTCCACCGACGGTCTGATCGCCCAGCACGTGAAGGCGAAGGACGTGGCCTGGCACGCGGGCAACTGGGACATCAACGCCCGCTCCGTCGGCATCGAGCACGAGGGCTTCCTGACCTCGCCGGACGCCTGGTACACGGAGGCGATGTACCGGTCCTCGGCGCGGCTGGTGAAGTACCTGTCCCGCAGCTACGGCATCCCGCTGGACCGGCAGCACATCCTGGGCCACGACAACGTGCCCGGCCCGACGGCGGCCACGGTCCCCGGCATGCACACCGACCCCGGGCCGTACTGGGACTGGCGGCACTACTTCCAGTTGCTCGGCCACCCGTTCAAGCGCACCGGCGGCAAGCACTCCTCGCTGGTGACGATTTTGCCGGACTACGCCTCCAACCAGCCGGTGTACACGGGCTGCACCACCAAGGGCGAGCCCTGCGCGGCGCACGGCTCCGGCGAGGTGCGGCTGTACTCCGACCACGACGAGAGCGCCCCGCTGATCCAGGACATCGGCCTCGGCACTGCACCGACCGACGGGGTCAACGACCTGTCGTCCCGGGTCTCGACCGGTCAGCGGTTCGCCGTCGCCGACCGCTGGGGCGACTGGACGGCGATCTGGTACCTCGGGCAGAAGGCCTGGTTCCACAACCCGCGCAAGCAGCCCACGGCGGTGCGCGCCGCGGGTCTCGTCGTCACCCCGAAGGACGGCGCGGCGAGCATCCCGGTGTACGGCAGGGCGTACCCGGAGAAGGAGGCCTACCCGGCGGGGGTGCCCGCCCAGTCGGTGGTGCCGCTGAAGTACACGATCCCGGCCGGGCAGAAGTACGCGGTCGGTGACCTGGTGCCCGGCGAGTACTACTACGCGGTCACCTTCACCCCCGACTCGCACCGGGTCGTGATCGGCAAGGACCTGTACTACGAGATCCAGTACGGGCACCGGGTGGCGTTCGTGCGCGCGGCGGACGTCACCGTGGCGGGAGCGGCCCGCTAGGACCTGCCGTCAGCCCTGCTGGAACAGCTCCGCCGGGAGCGGCTTCAGCAGGGCGTACAGGTCGTCGGTGATGGGGCGGTCCCAGGCGGCGATGGTCACCAGGACGCCGTCGCTGCGGTCGAACTGGACGCAGGAGATCCGGCCCTCGGAGAGCTTCAGGCGCCGCACGATCAGCAGGTTGTCGCCCTGGAGGACCGGGGTGTCCTCGGTGCCGACGACGGTGATCTCCTCGTCGTTCTCCAGCGCCATCAGCAGCTGGGCCACCTCGAAGGGGATCTCGCCCTCGGCCACCTCGCGGGCCGGGGAGCCCTCGGGAAGATTGCCGATGATCATGGCGGGACCGCGGCCGCCGAAGAGGTCGTAGCGCAGGAAGACGCCCTGGCAGGATCCGTCGGGGGCGGGCAGCAGGCCCGCGCCGAGGTTGCCCGGCCAGTCGCCCGGGTCCATGGCCAGCACGTCGAATTCGGGTCCGGCGGGAGTGGCGCTGCGGCGGCGGAGGAACGACATGCCGCAATGGTACGTGCACGCCCGTGTCCGCCGCCGTGCGGGCGCCCGCACGGCGGCACCCGGATTACCCCGGCCGGCCTGGATCTTTCGTCCGGGCCGGGCGGCACCGGGGAGCGGGGGCGTCACTCCTTCGGTGGTGCCGGCGGGACGACCGCGATCGGGCACGCGGCGTGCAGCAGGACGGCCTGGGTGACGGAGCCCATCATGCGCGCGGGTGCGAGCAGGCGCCGCCGGTGACGGCCGACGACGACCAGGGCGGCGTCCCCGGACGCGGTGACGAGATGGCCGGCCGCGTCGCCGGGCCGGACCTGGACCTCGGTGTCGACGCCGGGGTGCCGCTCGCGATGCGGGGCGAGGAAGCCCTCGACGAGGGAGCGGGTCTCGTGCTCGACGGCGTCCTGGCCGACCGGGGGCGGCACCATCTGGCCGGGCGCGGACCAGGTCTGCGCCGGCCACGGGTAGGCGGCGATCACCTGGACACGGGCCCGGCGCAGGGCGGCCTCGGTGAAGGCGAACTCCAGGGTGGCCTCGTCGGGGCTGTCGGCGTGCACGCCGAGGACCACCCGGGTACCGGGTCCGGCGGGGCCGCCCTCGGGGATCTCTCGGCCGGGCCGGGGCACGATGACCACCGGGCAGTCGGCGTCGCGTGCGGCGGCCAGTGAGTTGGAGCCGAGCAGCAGGCCGGCGAAGCCGCCCCGGCCCCGGGAGCCCAGCACCAACAGCTGGGCGTCGACGCCGAGTTCGGGCAGCACCGCGCCGGGCACGCCTTCCACGGCGACGTACTCGGCGGCCGGGGCGTCCGCGCTGTCCCGCAGCAGGGCGCGCACCTCGTCGAGCACCGGGTCGCCCTCCGCCTCGGGCGGCCCGGCGACCAGGACGTCGGCCTGTCCCCAGGCGGCGTACTGCCGGACGTGCACCACCCGCAGCGGTGCGGCGCGGCGCCGGGCGGCGTCCACGGCCCACTCCAGGGCCCGCCGGCTGTCGTCGGAGCCGTCGACCGCGGCGATGACCGGCGCAGTGCTCATTCCTTGCCCACCTCCGGAACACGACCTTCCCCTTGCTGGGGCCAAGCCTGGCGCAGGCTGCGGCCCCGGCAGGGCGCTGTGGGTCGCGTGTCCGGAATTCCGCGGGGAACACCCCCGGATCGGCGTGCGATGGGCGATGGGCTCAGGTGAGGTCGAACTGGCCCTCGCGCGCCTCGGAGACGAAGGCGCCCCATTCCGCGGGCGTGAAGATCAGGGACGGGTTCTCCGGGCGGCCGCTGTTGCGCATCGCGATGAATCCCTCGACGAAGGCGATCTGCACATCGCCCAGTCCTCGGCTGCTGGACTGCCACTCGGCCCCGCTGAGGTCCAGCTCCGGCTTGTCCCAGCCCACGAGCGACTGCTGCTGGGTGATGGTCTCGGCCACGTCCGTGCTCCTCCCGGTTCGTCGTCCGCGAGCCAGCCTAGCGACCGGTTCCCACGGCGGACAGGCCACGTGAGGAGGACTTTCGGGTCGCCTCACCGGGACGGGGCACCGTCTTCCCCGAGGAAGCGGAGGACGCGGCGGACGAAGTGCTCCGGGTCGTCCAGCCAGGGGTAGTGACCGGCGCCGGGCTGGACGCTCACCTCGGCGTTGGGGAGGGCCTCGGCGACACGGCGGGCCAGGGCGGGGCGGGGCCCGCCGTCGTACTCCCCCGCGTGGATCAGGACCGGGGCGGTGAGGGCGGCGAGCGCGGCCCGGGTGGCGTCCGGGGTGAAGGCGCCGTCGGCGGAGTAGCGCTCGGCCGCCTCGTCGTTGGTCTGTGTCTCCTCGGGCTCCGCGTGCGCCCGGGCCGCGTCGTCCCAGCGGCCGTAGAAGAACGGCAGGAACACCTCGTCGAAGTCGGCGTCACCCGCGAGCCATGCCTCGTAGGCGGGGAAGGCACGGCCGAACCACGGCTCGTCCGCCCGCAGCCGGGCGGCGGCGAGCCGGTCGTCGGGCGTGGCCCGCATGCCGAGGGCCGAGGGGTTGGGGGTGATCAGCGCCAGCCGCCGGATCCGGTGGGGGTGGCGGGCCGCGTACAGCAGCGCGAGACCGCCGGCCGCCGAGTGGGCGAGCAGATCCATCCGTTCCAGGCCCAGGTGGGCCCGCCACCGCTCCACGTCGTCGACCATGCGGTCGCAGCGGTAGGTCGCCGGGTCGGCCGGCGCCTCGGAGTCGCCGGTGCCCCGCAGGTCGAGCAGGGCCAGCCGGCGGTACGCGGTGAGGCCGCCCAGGTCGCCGAGGTAGCCGGAGGCGCGCATGGGTCCGCCGGGCAGGACGGCGAGAGGCGTGCCCTCGCCCCTGAGGTGGTAGGCGAGCGTGGTCCCGTCGGCGGCGGTGAAGGTCAACATGCCGTGATCATTCAGGCCCGCACCGCCCGGCCGCAACGCCTTTGCCCGGACGGAGGCCCTCATCCCTCTGCGCGGTCCCGCCCGGAGCATTTCGGGCTCCCCTCCTGCCTGCCGGCCGGATGGCCCGCATCACCGGCCTCGAACGGACCGACCGAATGATCCGTCGTCCGTGGGACTAGGAGCCGCCTCCGAACCGGTCGCGCAGCTCGCGCTTGAGGATCTTGCCGCTGGCGTTGCGGGGCAGCTCGTCCACGAACAGCACCCGTTTGGGCGCCTTGAAGGGAGTGAGCTTCTCCCGTACGTGCGTGAGGAGTTGCTCCTCCGTCACCGCACCGCGGGGGACGACGACCGCGGTGACGGCCTCGATCCACCGTTCGTCGGGAAGGCCGATGACGGCGGCCTCGGCGACCGCCTCGTGGGTGTAGAGCGCGTCCTCCACCTGGCGGGAGGCGACCAGCACGCCACCGGAGTTGATGACGTCCTTCACCCGGTCGACGATCGTGTAGTAGCCCTCCGCGTCGCGCACCGCGAGGTCGCCGGAGTGGAACCAGCCGTCCCTGAAGGCCTCGGTGGTCTCCTCGGGCCTGTCCCAGTAGCCCTCGCACAACTGCGGTGAACGGTAGACGATTTCACCGGGCTTGCCGTCCGGCACGTCCTCGCCCCGTTCGTCCACCACGCGCGCGTCCACGAACAGCACCGGCCGGCCGCAGGAGTCCGGCCGGCCGTCGTGCTCGTCGGGGGCCAGCACGGTGGCGAGCGGGCCGATCTCGCTCTGCCCGAAGCAGTTGTAGACGGCGAGCTTCGGCAGGCGTTCGCGCAGGCGCTGGAGCACCGGAACGGGCATGATCGAGGCGCCGTAGTAGGCCTTGCGCAGTCCGTCGAGGTCGCGGGTGGCGAAGTCGGGCCGGTTGGCCAGGCCGATCCACACGGTGGGTGGCGCGAACAGGCTGTCCACCCGGCCCTGTTCGATCAGGTCGAAGAGCCGGTCCCCGTCCGGTGCGTCCAGCAGCACGCTGGTCGCGCCGACCGCGAGGTACGGCAGCAGGAACACGTGCATCTGCGCCGAGTGGTAGAGCGGCAGCGCGTGGGCGGGCCGGTCGCCGGCGCTCAGGTCGAGGGCGGTGATCGCGCTGAGGTACTCGTGCACCAGCGCGCGGTGCGTCATCATCGCGCCCTTGGGCGAGGCGGTGGTGCCGGAGGTGTACAGCAGCTGCACCAGGTCCTCGGTGCGCGGCTCGGGCCCGTCGTACGGCGGGGCGTCCGCCAGCCGGGCGAGCAGGGAGCCGTCGGCGTCCCGCAGGGGCAGCACCCGTACGCCTTCCGGTAGCCGGCCGGCGAGGTCCGGGTCGGCGAGCACCAGGGCGCTGCCCGACTGGCGGACGATGTACGCCAGGTCGTCGCCGGTCAGGTTCTGGTTGACCGGCACATGGACCAGGCCGGCGCGGGCGCAGGCCAGGAAGGCGATCAGATAGGCGTCGGAGTTGTGCCCGTAGGCGGCGACCCGGTCCCCCGGGGCGAGGCCTTCCGCGCGGAGCAGCCCCGCCGCGCGCGTGACGGCGTCGTCCAGTGCCTCGTACGTCCAGCCGCGTTCGCCGTAGTCCAGTGCGATGCGTGCCGGGGTGCGCCGGGCGCTGCGCCGCAGCACCCCGTCGACCGTGCTGCCGTGTCCCTGCGTCATGACAGCCGATCCTCGGCCCGCCGGGCGGGCGGGTCAAGAACCCGTGGCCGCTCGCGCGCTACGACTCCAGCACCGCCATCGCCGCGTTGTGCCCCGGCACCCCGCTCACCCCTCCCCCGCGCACCGCGCCCGCGCCGCACAGCAGCACGCCCGGGTGCCCGGTCTCCACGCCCCAGCGCCCGGTGCTCTCCTGGGCGTACGGCCAGGACAGGGCGCGGTGGAAGATGTTGCCGCCGGGCAGGCGCAGGTCCCGTTCGAGGTCGAGTGGGGTCTTCGCCTCGATGCAGGGGCGGCCGTCGGCGTCGGTGGCGAGGCAGTCGGCGAGGGGTTCGGCGAGATGGGCGTCGAGCTGCGCCAGGGTGGACTTCAGCAGTTCCTCGCGGACGGCGTCGTTGTCCCGGGCGAACAGCCGGGCGGGGGTGTGCAGTCCGAACAGGGTGAGGGTCTGGTAGCCGCGCCCGGCGAGGTCGGGGCCGAGGATGGTGGAGTCGGTCAGGGAGTGGCAGTAGATCTCCGAGGGTGGCGCGGCGGGGAGTTCCCCGGCGGCCGCCTGGGCGTGGGCGGTGGCCAGTTGCCGGTAGCCCTCGGCGATGTGGAAGGTGCCGGCGAAGGCCTCACGGGGGTCGACCGAGTCGTCGCGGAGCCTGGGCAGCCGGGTGAGCAGCATGTTGACCTTGAGCTGGGCACCCTCGGCCGGCTCCGGCGCCGGGTCTCCCGTGAGGGCGGCCAGCTCCTGCGGCGAGGCGTTGACCAGGACGTGCCGGGCGGCGGCGACACCCTCGCCGTCGGCCGTGCGGTAGGTGACCTCGGCGGTCTTCCCGTCGGTGGCGACGCGGACCGCCTCGTGCCCGGTCGCGATCACCGCGCCGGCCGTGCGCGCCGCGGCGGCCAGCGCGTCGGTGAGGGCGCCCATGCCGCCGACGGGTACGTCCCAGGCTCCGGTGCCGCCGCCGATGACGTGGTAGAGGAAGCAGCGGTTCTGGGCGAGGGAGGGGTCGTGGGCGTCGGCGAAGGTCCCGATGAGCGCGTCGGTGAGGACCACGCCCCGCACCAGGTCGTCAGTGAAGTTCTCCTCGACGGTGACCCCGATCGGCTCCTCGAACAGCGCCCGCCAGGCGGTCTCGTCGTCGATGCGCCGGCGCAGCTCGTCCCGGCCGGGCAGCGGTTCGGTGAGCGTGGGGAACACCCGTTCGGCCACCCGGCTCGTCATGTCGTAGAAGCGCTGCCAGGCCGCGTACTCGTGCTCGCCGCCGGTCAGCCGGGCGAACGCCTCTCGGGTGCGCCTTTCCCCTCCGCCGACGAGCAGCCCGGTGGCCCGCCCGCCGCGTTCGGTGGGCGTGTACGAGGAGATGGTGCGCCCGCGGACCTGGAACCGGAGCCCGAGGTCGCGCACGATCTTCCGCGGCAGCAGGCTGACCAGGTACGAGTAGCGCGACAGCCGGGCGTCCACCCCGGCGAACGGACGCGTCGAGACGGCGGCCCCACCGGTGTGGCCGAGCCGCTCCAACACCAGCACGGACCGCCCGGCCCGCGCCAGATAGGCGGCGGCGACCAGTCCGTTGTGACCACCACCGACGATGACGGCGTCGTAGGTCCGGGTTCCCTCGTTGGCAGGCATGGTCCTTCGTAACACGTGATGATCAAGACGGGCCAGAGGCGTGCGCGGGTGGCGCGGACTCAGCGGCCGCCGGACCCCCGTTGGCGGCTCAGCGTCGCGATCCTGCGGTACAGCTCGGCGGCCTCGGCGTCGTGGCCCAGTTGTTCCAGGCAGTGGGCCTCGTCGTTGCGGCTGGCGAGGGTGTCGGGGTGGGCGGGGCCGAGGACGCGTTCGCGCGCGGCGGCGACCCGGCGGTACTCGGTGAGCGCGGCCGTCCAGCGGCCCAGCCAGCCCAGGGCGACCGCGACCTCTCGGCGGCTGACGAGAGTGTCCGGGTGGTCGGCGCCGAGGGCCCGGTCGCGGTGGGCGCACACGTCGCGGGCCTCGGCCAGGGCCTCCTCCCAGCGGCCGAGACGGCCGAGGTTGACGCCGAGGCCGTGTCGGGCGCGCAGCGTCTCGGGGTGGGCGGGCCCCTGGACGCGGGCGCGGTCCGCGATCAGGTCGCGGTAGAGGAGGAGGGCGTCCGCGCTGCGGCCGAGGCGGCCCAGGCTGATGCCGGTCTCGTAGCGGGCGGCGAGGGTATCCGGGTGGTCGGGGCCGAGGGTCCGGGCGCGCGCCCCGGCGACCTCGCGGTAGGTGCCGAGCGCCTCCTCCCAGCGGCCCGACTGGCCGAGCGCGTAGGCGACTTCGCAGCGGCTGACCAGGGTGTCGGGGTGGTCGGGGCCGAGCACCCGGGCGCGGGCGGCGGCCACGTCGAGGGCCGTCCGGTACGAGTCCTCCAGGCGGCCGAGCCTGCCGAGGCTGACGGCGAGGTTGTGGCGGCAGCGCAGGGTGTCCGGATGGTCGGGGCCCATGACGCGCGTCCGGGCGGCCAGCACCGAGGTGTAACGCTGGTGCGCCTCGAAGTGGCGGCCCAACTGACCGAGCACGTACGCCGTTTCCTGACGGGCGGCGAGGGTGCCGGGGTGGTCGGGGCCGAGGACGCGCTCCCTGGCCTCGGCGACGTCCGTGTAGGCGCGCAGCGCGTCGGCGGCCCGGCCGGTGCGGCTGAGGGCGAAGGCGGCCTCGTAGCGGCTGGTGAGGGTGTCGGGGTGGCCGGGTCCGAGCAGTGCCGCCCGTTCGGCGGCGACGGCCAGGTGGATCTCGCGCGCCTCGGCCCAGCGACCGCTCCGCGCCAGGGACAGGCCCTCGTGGTGTCGGGCGGCGAGCGCCGCGACGTTGTCCGGTGACGGCCGGGGCGGCACCGCCACCTCCGCACCGGCGATGTACCGGCGGGCGGTCCAGGCGACGGTGAGCGCGGCGCCGGGGTCCGGCGGGACGGGGCTCAGCGCAGCCCCGACCGCTTTGTGCCCGGTGGTGACGTCCCGGGTCCACGACGGCGGGCGCCTCGCGCGCACGGCCGCCCCGCCGGTCCGCGGCCGCTCGGCCACGACCGTGGGCGAGTGCCCCGCCGCCGTACGCCCCGAGGCCAGCCGGTGTCCCAACTCGACAGCGTCGTAGGGCCGTTCCTCGGGTCGCTTGGCCAGCAGGTCGAGGATGATCCGCTCGAGGTGGGCGGGGAGTTCGGGACGGTGACCGCGGGGCGGGAGGGGCGGGGTGTCACGGTGGCCGATGAGGATCCCCCAGGCGTCCTCCAGGTCGAACGGCGGTGCCCCGGTGGCGATCTCGTACAGCACGCAGCCCAGCGAGTACAGGTCGCTGCGCTGGTCGACCCCCGAGCCGCCGATCTGCTCCGGGGACATGTAGTGCGGGGTGCCCATCGCGACGCCGGTGCCGGTCAGCCGGGTGGTGAAGCCGATGTCCTGGCCGAGGCGGGCGATGCCGAAGTCGCAGATCTTCACCGTGCCGTCGGTCAGCCGCACGATGTTCGCGGGCTTCAGGTCGCGGTGCACGATGCCCTGCCGGTGGGTGTGGGCGAGGGCGGCGGCGACCTGTTCCGCGACGGCGAGCACGTCGTCCACGGGCAGTGGATGCCCCTTGTTGTCCTCGAGCAGCCGGCTCAGGTCGCGCCCGTCGAGCAGCTCCATGACGAGGTAGAGCACGCCGTCGTGCTCGCCGAAGTCGTGGACGACGGTGACGCCCCGGTGGGACAGCGCGGCGGCCACTCTCGCCTCCCGGCGGAACCGTTCCCGCAGGACGCGGATGAAGGACGCGTCGTGCTGCGGGCCGGGCGGCCTGAGGCACTTCACCGCGACCTGCCGGCCGAGCGACTCGTCGCGGGCCCGCCACACGTCGCCCATGCCGCCCCGCCCGATCGGTTCGAGCAGCCGGTAGCGGCCCTGAATCAGCCTGTTCTCCCCCATCGCGCGCCGTCGCCCCCGTCGCTGTACGCCCGCCCCCTGGGAGACGTCGTCACGACGGCGGGGCCGCGAGGAACCCGGCCCGATCAGTGACACACCCCCCTGCTCGTCCAGTATGGCGGCTTATCGTCCGACTTTGTACGGTGCCGGCCGGCCACCCGGACCGGGCCCCGCCACGCCCCGTGCGAGGTGTTTGGACCGCGGCCGCCGACGCGGACCTGCGGGAACGCGATGCGTCAGGACGCCGCCGGCCCTGCGCCGGCCGGTGACGACGGCGGTGCGGGGCCGGTCCGCCGTACACCTCGTCGGCGTACGGGAGCAGGACGGCGTACATCGGATGCGCCACCCGCCGCCATCGCGCCTCGCGCGCCGGACGAGCAGGGGATGCGTCGGCGGGCGGAGAGGGCGGTCACCCACCGGGCGTGCCCGGTTTCCCAACCGCCGACGCCTGCCCCCTCGGCCCCCGTACGGGACGCGCCGGGGGGCGTCACCTCTTCGCCGTGAGTTCCCTCAGCGCGATGTTGAGTTTCAGGACGTTGACGCGGGGCTCGCCGATGAAGCCGAGGGTGCGGCCCTCGGTGTGGTCCTCGACCAGCTTCTCGACCCGTGCGACGGGCAGGCCGTTCCTCGCGGCGACCCGGTGCGCCTGGAGTTCGGCGTACTGCGGGGAGATGGCCGGGTCCAGGCCGGAGCCGGAGGAGGTGACGGCATCGGCGGGGACGTCGGACGGCCTGACGGTGTAGCCGGGCACCGAGTTGTCCCTGACCACGGCCGCCCTGGCGGCGAGCACCCGCGCGCAGAGCGTGCCGTCCGCGGGCTCGGCCGGGCACTTGCCGTGCACCGCACCGCTGTCCGCGGCCAGGTTGGTCGCGCCGGACAGGATCAGCCTGTACTGGGTGTTGACGCTGTTGGCGCCGAGTCCGTCGGCCGGGCGGCCCTGGAACCACTTCAGGTCGGGCCCGGCGGTTGGCCGGCCGTTCTTCGGCGGCAGGTCGTACGACTGCCCGATCAGGGAGGAGCCGACGACCCGGCCGTCCGCCTCGACCTCGGAGCCGTTCGCCCTGCCGTGGAACAGCCCCTGGGCGATGCCGGTGACGGCCAGCGGGTAGAGGACGCCGGTGACCAGGGTCAGCACGAGCAGCGCGCGCAGACCCGCGCCCAGCAACCGGGCCGTGTTCACAGAGGAGTTGTTCATGCCGATCAGCCGATTCCGGGGATGAGGGAGATGAGCAGGTCGATGAGCTTGATGCCGATGAACGGCGCCACCAGGCCGCCGATGCCGTAGATCCCGAGATTGCGGCGCAGCATCCTGTCGGCGCCGACCGGCCTGTACCGCACGCCCTTCAGGGACAGCGGCACCAGCGCGACGATGATCAGCGCGTTGAAGACGACGGCGGACAGGATCGCGGAGTCGGGCGAGGACAGCCGCATGATGTCGAGCCTGTCCAGACCGGGATAGACGGCGGCGAACAGCGCCGGGATGATCGCGAAGTACTTCGCGACGTCGTTGGCTATGGAGAACGTCGTCAACGCACCCCGGGTGATGAGGAGTTGCTTGCCGATCTCGACGATCTCGATCAGCTTGGTCGGGTTGGAGTCGAGGTCGACCATGTTGCCGGCCTCCTTGGCGGCCGACGTGCCGGTGTTCATCGCGACACCGACGTCCGCCTGGGCCAGCGCGGGCGCGTCGTTGGTGCCGTCGCCGGTCATCGCGACCAGCTTGCCGCCGGCCTGCTCCCGCTTGATCAGGGCCATCTTGTCCTCGGGAGTGGCCTCGGCGAGGAAGTCGTCGACGCCGGCCTCCTCGGCTATCGCCTTCGCGGTCAGCGGGTTGTCACCCGTGATCATGACCGTCCTGATGCCCATGCGGCGCAGTTCCTCGAACCGCTCCCGCATACCGTGCTTCACGACGTCCTTGAGATGGATGACGCCCAGCACGCGGGCACCGTCGTCGTCGTGGACGGCGACCAGGAGCGGGGTGCCGCCGTCCGCCGCGATCCGGTCGGTCAACTTCTGCGTGTCGGCGGCGACTTCGCCGCCCTGCTCCGTCACCCAGGCGATGACGGAGGCCGTGGCGCCCTTGCGGACGCGGTGGCCGTCGACGTCCACGCCCGACATCCGGGTCCGGGCGGTGAAGGCGATCCACTCGGCGCGCGCCAGCTCACCCTGGTGCCGCTCGCGCAGCCCGTACCTCTCCTTCGCCAGGACGACGATCGAGCGGCCCTCGGGGGTCTCGTCGGCCAGCGAGGACAGCTGGGCGGCGTCGGCGACCTCGGCCTCCGTCGTGCCGCTCACCGGCACGAACTCCGCCGCCCGGCGGTTGCCCAGGGTGATGGTGCCCGTCTTGTCGAGCAGCAGGGTCGACACGTCACCGGCGGCCTCGACCGCGCGCCCCGACATCGCCAGCACATTGCGCTGGACCAGACGGTCCATGCCCGCGATGCCGATCGCGGAGAGCAGGGCCCCGATGGTGGTCGGGATGAGGCAGACCAGCAGGGCCACCAGCACCACCGTCGTCAGGTGCGTGCCCGCGTGGTCCGCGAACGGCGGCAGCGTGGCGCAGGCCAGCAGGAAGACGATGGTGAGCGAGGCCAGCAGGATGTTCAGGGCGATCTCGTTGGGCGTCTTCTGCCGGGCGGCGCCCTCGACGAGACTGATCATCCGGTCGATGAAGGTCTCGCCGGGCCTCGTCGTGATCCGGACGACGATCCGGTCCGACAGGACCTTCGTGCCGCCCGTCACCGCGCTGCGGTCGCCACCGGACTCGCGGATGACCGGCGCGGACTCACCGGTGATCGCGGACTCGTCGACGCTGGCGACGCCCTCCACGACGTCGCCGTCACCGGGGATGACGTCGCCGGCCTCGCAGACCACAAGGTCGCCGATGGTCAGGCCGGTGCCCGGGACCCGCTCCTCGGGGCCGTCCTTCCGGAGCCGACGCGCGACGGTGTCGGTCTTGGCCTTGCGCAGGGTGTCGGCCTGGGCCTTGCCACGGCCCTCGGCGACCGCCTCCGCGAGGTTGGCGAAGACCACGGTCAGCCAGAGCCAGGCGCTGATCGTCCAGCCGAACCAGTCGCCGGGGTCCTTGAAGGAGAAGACGGTGGTCAGCACCGAGCCGATCCACACCACGAACATCACGGGCGACTTGACCATCACCCGCGGATCGAGCTTGCGGAAGGCCTCGGGCAAGGACCTGACCAGTTGCCTGGGGTCGAAGAGGCCCGCGCCGACGCGGCTCCCGGCCGGATCGTGCCCGGTCGGCGCGTCCTGGTGGGGCGCGAGGGTGGGAGTGGACATGGAGTCCTCGTACTTCTCGGTGTCGGTGGTCATCACGCCAGCCCTTCCGCGAGCGGGCCCAGCGCGAGGGCCGGGAAGTACGTGAGACCGGTGATGATGAGGATCGCGCCGACCAGCAGGCCGGTGAACAGGGGCTTCTCGGTGCGCAGGGTGCCCGCGGTCACCGGCACCGGCCTCTGTCGCGCGAGCGAGCCGGCCAGGGCCAGGACGAACACCATGGGCAGGAACCGGCCGAGCAGCATCGCCAGACCCGTCATGGTGTTGAACCAGTCCGTGTTCGCGTTCAGGCCGGCGAAGGCCGAACCGTTGTTGTTCGCGGCCGACGTGAAGGCGTACAGCACCTCGGAGAACCCGTGCGGACCGGAGTTGAGCGTCGAGTGCGGCGGGGTGGGCAGCGCCATGGAGGCAGCGGTGAGGACCAGCACCAGCGCCGGGGTGACGAGGATGTAGGCCGCGGCGAGCTTCATCTCGCGGGCGCCGATCTTCTTGCCCAGGTACTCGGGGGTGCGGCCGACCATCAGACCGGCGATGAACACCGCGATGACCGCCATGATCAGGATGCCGTAGAGACCCGAGCCGGTGCCGCCGGGCGCGATCTCGCCCAGCATCATGCCGAGCATCGCGACGCCGCCGCCGAGCCCGGTGAAGGAGGAGTGGAAGGAGTCCACCGCACCGGTCGAGGTCAGGGTCGTGGCCACCGCGAAGATGGACGAACCGCCGACGCCGAAGCGGACCTCCTTGCCCTCCGTCGCACCGCCGGCCGCCTGCAACGCCGGGCCGTGGTGGGCGAACTCGGTCCACATCATCAGCGCGGTGAAGCCGAGCCAGATGGTGGTCATCGTCGCGAGGAGCGCGTAGCCCTGCCTGACGCTTCCGGCCAGCACGCCGAAGGTGCGGGTCAGCGAGAACGGGATGACCAGGATCAGGAAGATCTCGAAGAGGTTGGTGAACGGGGTCGGATTCTCGTAGGGGTGGGCGGAGTTGGCGTTGAAGTAGCCGCCGCCGTTCGTACCCAGTTCCTTGATGGCCTCCTGGGAGGCGACCGCGCCGCCGTTCCACTGCTGCGAACCGCCCACGAACCGGCCGACCTCGTGGATACCGGAGAAGTTCTGGATCGCGCCGCAGGCGACCAGGATCACCGCGGCGACGACGGCGACCGGCACCAGGATCCGCAGGGTGCCGCGCACCAGGTCGGACCAGAAGTTGCCAAGCTCACCGGTGCGGGACCGGGTGAACCCCCGGACGAGGGCCACGGCGACGGCCATGCCGACGGCCGCGGAGACGAAGTTCTGCACGGCGAGGCCGGCCGTCTGCACGACGTGGCCCATGGTCTGCTCACCGTAGTACGACTGCCAGTTGGTGTTCGTCACGAAGGACACGGCCGTGTTGAACGACTGCGCGGGGTCGACCGAGGAGAAGCCGAGCGAGCCGGGCAGGACGCCCTGCAGGCGCTGCAGCAGGTAGAGGAACAGGACGCCGACGGCCGAGAAGGCGAGGACCGCGCGCAGATACGCGGGCCAGGTCATCTCGGTGTCGGGGTCGGCACCGATGCCCTTGTAGACCCACTTCTCCACCCTGAGGTGCTTGCCGGAGGAGTAGACCCGGGCCATGTGGTTGCCGAACGGGACGTGGACGAGCGCCAGCGCGCCTGTCAGGGCGAGCAGTTGGAGCACGCCGGCGAGTACGGGACCCATGTGTGTGCTCAGAACCTCTCCGGGAAGAGCAGGGCGAGGACGAGATAGCCCAGCAGGGCGACGGCCACGACGAGGCCGACGACGTTCTCGGCGGTCACAGCTTGGTCACCCCCTTTGCGACAAGGGCCACCAGCGCGAAGGCCGCGAGCACGGTGACGACGAAGGCCAGATCGGCCATCGTGAACTCCTGGAGTGAGGTGCGGTTGCATCGGACGATTCGAGGAAACCGCCTCCGCGACCGGTCGCGACCGCCGTTGACGGCTCTCTTACGGCCGTGCGTCCTGCTTTGACGGGACCCTGACGGCCCTCTGCTCCGGAGTTCTCGTCCGTGGCTCGCGGTGGCGCCGTGGGAGGCGAGGGTGCTGATGCCCGTGGGGAGGAGCGAGGGTGCTGATGCCCGTTGGGGGCAGGGTGCTGATGCCCGTGGAGGCGAGGCTGTCGGTGTCCGTGGAGGCGAGGGTGTCGACGTTCGTACGGGAGCCGCCCGGGCTCAGGCGAGCGCCACCATGAAGTCCGTGCACGCCACGGCGCAGGCGCGGCACACCGCCGCGGCGGACTCGGCGCCGGGGTGCTCGTCGAAGGCGTGGGCGCACTCGAGGCAGACCGAGCGGCACCACTCGAGCTGCACTCTGATCCCTTCCTCGTCCTGACCGTTCTGCTCGGAGAGCGTGCGGCACGTCGCGTCGCACACCTCGGCGCACATGATCCCCAGCCGGCGTACGCGCTCCTGCTGCTCGGTGCCGTCCGGGTCCAGGAGGCTCGCGCGCACCGCACAGGCCCTGGCGCACTCCGCGCACGCCTGGGCGCACGTGAACCGGTCCTCGAGGAACCGGTAGAGCTGCTGCTGCGTAGGCGAGGTCACACCCGGCGGGTAGCCGGGCCCGGGCAGGGCAAACGCCTAGGCCGCGAAGGGAGATACCGCAACCGGAGACAGGTCGCCGACCGTGACGGACGGTCACGCAAGGTGTCCGGTTCGTCCCATTCTGGGCGGGGTATTCCTGAGCTATGAGTACTGCACAGATGCAGCTGGCCGCGGCAAGCGGCCTGATGGGCCTCGTGTTCTTCGTCATAGCCGTGGCCGTGCTGGCGCTGCTCGCCGGCGGCTTCTGGATGAACTCCCGGGAGAAGTACCGCGAGCCTCCCCGACCGCGTCCCGAGGAGCAACCGCACCTGCCACCGGAGGGCGCGGTGCACGAGATCCGGGAGAACAGGGAATCCCAGGATGTTCCCGTCACTCCCAAGGGCGGTCGCCCGCTCACACCGTACGAGCTGACCAACCTCGACTCCAGGCCCAGCGACTCGAAGGAGCGCCGGCGCTGGAGCAAGGGGTCGAGCGGCTCGTTCGGCGGCGGCGGGCTGGGCGCCCACTGACCCCGAACCCCGACACAAGAGCCGACACCCGACCCGACACCCGATTGCACGTGGCCCGCGCCGGGCCACAGCACTAGCAGTCCCTCCCGGCGTCCAGGCGGCCGACGCGGGCCACGTTGCGCAGGTCCTCGGGGTCCTGGCTGGGCTCGGCCGCGAACCACGCGTCGAGGATCTCCCGCAGCACCGGCGCGGAGGTGAGCCGCAGTCCGAGCGCCAGGACGTTGGCGTCGTTCCAGCGCCGCGCCCCCTCCGCCGTACCGGCGTCCGTGCACAGGGCCGCGCGGACGCCCGGTACCTTGTTCGCCGCGATGGAGGCGCCGGTGCCGGTCCAGCAGCACACCACCGCCTGATCGGCCGCGCCGTCGGCGACGTCCCGGGCGGCGGCCTCGGAACAGACCGCCCACTCCGTGTCGGCGCCGGGGCGCAGCGCGCCGTGCTCGCGCACCTCGTGGCCGCGCCGGCGCAGCTCCTCGACGAGGTACCGGGCCACGGGTTCGTCCATGTCGGAGGAGACGGAGATCCGCATGCTCCGGAGCCTAACGGTTGCCGGCCCACGGCTCCCGGCCCAAGCGTTGCCGGCCCGGCCGGTGAGCGGCCCCGGAGGGCGTCCGGTGACGCCTCCGGGGCCGGCCGATCGGGTCTGCGGACCCTTCGACGGTCAGGGGTGGTCGGGCTGCTGCGCCGGGGGCACTCCGCCGCCCTCTCCCCCGCCCTTATCGCCCTTGTCCGAGCCGTGCGGGCGGGCACCCGCATCGCGTCCGGCCGTCTGGCGGGCCTTGAGTTCGCCACTGTCCTGCGGGGTACCGCCCCCCTTGTCACTGCGCCGCTGTTCGGGCTGTTGCGGATTGGACATGCTCCGGGCTCCCTCCGGGTGTACGTGCTGCTTGCGGAGTCCGGGTTCCCAGGGTGCCACGGGTGACGCACACCGCGGCGCACCCGGCCGGCGCACACCGCGGCCCACGCCTGCGATCCGCGGTGCCGGACCGCTTCAGGGCGCGCGGCGGGTCAGGAGCCTGTGCAGGTGCTCCAGCGCGTCCAGGAGCACCGAGCGGTGGTACCAGCTCAGCCAGGCGGCCGTGTCGGCGGCGAGCACGTCGAGAGTCTCGCTCCGGGCGCCGGCCGGCAGGCAGCCGGCCTCGGGCCAGTGCAGGGTGATCACGCCGGTGCAGGATCCCGCGGCGGTGACGACGGGGACGCTGTGCAGGGCGCGGGTGTCCGTGGCCAGCAGGGCGCGCCTGGCCTCGTCGGACAGCAACGGCTCCGCCGCCACGTCGGGCACGCTCACCCGGCGGCCCCGGACCCGGGCCACCGCGTCGGCCATGCCCTCGTCCTGGCCCCGGACGAGGTGGTCCAGAAACCTTTCGTCACAGCCGTAGTGGGTCTCCAGCGTCAGGGCGTTCACCGCCGGGTCCACGAACTGCACGTAACCGGCGGTGGCCCGGCCGACGGCCAGTGCCTCGTGCAGCACCGCGTCGATCATCTGGCGCCGGCAGCGCGGGTCCCGGCCCTCCCGGGCCAGGATCCGCAGCTGCGGCACGGGCAGGGAGCGGCGGCCGGGGAACCACACCCCGCCGTCCGGGGGCCGGGCCACCACGACGGCGGAGACCAGGACGCGCAGCGGCACGTTGAACCGCTGGGAGGCCTCGCGCAGCACCCGGAAGGCGCTGCCGGAGTCGGGCAGGCCGTAGCGGGCCATCAGCGTGCCCTGCGCCATACCGATCACCGGGGCGGTGCGCACCCGGGCCCGCAGGGCCCGGACCTCCTTGTGCAGGTCCTCGTACGACGGACGCCACAGGTCGGCCATCTGCGAACGCCAGGCCGGCAGGTCCTCCACCGGGGCCGTGGCCCGCGCCAGCTCCCGCAGCGCCTCGTCGAGGGTGGCGTACAGGCGCACGCCGTCGAGACGGGCGAGGTGCACGGCCTCGCGTACGCCGGGGCGGGCCCGGATGATGATGAGGTCGGGGCGCCCGGCGCGGACCCGGGTGGTCTCGCTCAGCGCGTGCAGGACGGCGGCGCCGCCCAGTTGCACATGGGCCATGTCGAGAACCGGCCGCAGTCCGGCGCGGTCGGCCTCTTCCAGATGGCCGCGCAGCTCGTCCGACCAGACCTCGGCCCCGTCCGGGCTCAGGCTGCCGGACATGCGCAGGAGCAGGGCGCCCTCGGCGGGCAGGCCCTCCACCAGGGACGACTCGATGACGAGAGGGGCCGGTGCGCCCGGGCGGGCGGAGGAGGATTTCACGGCATCACCACACCAGGACGTCACAAAGCCTCGAATATCCGCAAAGGCCTCTTTCTGGCCTTGGACCACCACCTTGCACGCTCGGTGCCCGGCCCTCAACCGCACCGCGCGGGGCCCCGGCCGTCGATTCGATTCAGTGGCGGCCGCCGGGCCGCGCCGGTTCGCCCGCCGGCAGGGAGTCCAGGGCGGACGTCGTGGTGGCGTGCACCCGGACGCCCGGCAGACCAGCCAGCCGCAGCGCCTCGCGCACATGGGGCCTGGGCTGGACGATCGGCAGGCAGCGGCCCGACAGGGCGAGCCCGCCGGTGGCCCGGTCCAGCGAGCGCACCGCGACGGCACTGGCCAGATACACCTCGGTCATGTCCAGTACGAGGTGTTCGCCGGCCCGGTCGGACTGCCGCAGATGCTCCGCCAGGGCCTCGGAGAACTCCGTGGCGTTGGACGCGTCGACCGTTCCGCGCGCCTTGAGAAGGGTGATCCGGCCGGACTCTGGGCGGCTCGCCCGTACGGCGTGGAGCAGCAGCGGGGCAGCGGGAAGCTGGCCTTTTTCCATGGGCGGGGCACTTCCTGGGAGGGAGGGCTCGGCCAGCCGCTTCTTGACCGGGGAGGGGACCACTGTGCCGCCCCCGGGTGCCCGAAGCAACGACGTGTCTCCGGGCGTGTCGCCGCCCGGCCGGACTCGCGGGCTCCGTGCTCCTCGGCGCCCCTGCCCGCCTCCGAGCCCCTACCCGACGTATCGCCGCGCGGTTGACGTCCGGCGCGCCCGCTCCAGCGCGGCCAGCCGGTGCTCCAGCTCCGGCGGCACCGGGTCGCGCTGGCGCAGCACCCAGGGCAGCCCGGCGGTGGCGCGGGCAAACGCGCGCGCGGAGGCGGCGTCGCGGGGCACCGTGCGCATCAGGTGCACGGTGCGGCGCAGGGCGGGCAGCAGAGGGCGGCGCAGCCAGGTGAACCACAGTGTGTTGCGGATCCCGAGGACGCGGCGCGCGGTGCTGTCGCGCAGCCGGGACGCCTGGTGGTGGACGGTGAGTTCCTCGGCGTAGGCGAGCCACCAGCCCTGCCGTAGCAGGTCGCAGGCGAGCAGTTCCTCCTCGCCGCCGAGCCACAGCCCGGGGTGGAAACCACCGCCGGCCCGGAAGGCGTCGGTGCGCAGCACGGTGGCGGCGGCGAGGAACGATCCGAGCGCCGGTCCTGGCAGCCAGCCCGGACCGGGCAGCGGCGATTCGCGCAGCTCGCGCACGACGGGGTCCTCGGTGCCCTCCGGCTGGACGACGATCCGCGCGGAGACGGCCGCCAGGCCGGGCCGGGTGTCGAGCAGGTCGGCGGCCCGGCACAGGCTGCCCGGCTCCCACCAGGAGTCGTCGTCGCAGAAGGCGACGTAGGGCGTGCGGACGTGGCGTACCGCCAGGTTGCGGCCGACGGCCCCGAGGTTGCGGCCGGGGCGCAGCAGGGTCATCTCCGGAAAGTGCCGGGCGACGGCTTCGGCGGTGCCGTCGGCCGAGGCGTTGTCGGTGACGATCACCCGGGGCCGCTCGGGGAGCCGCCTGAGGCGGGTGAGGGTGCGCAGGAGTTCGTCGCGGCGGTCGTGGGTGATCAGGACCACCGTCGTACGGCCGTCCGGGTGTCCCTGGGGGCGTGTCCGGCTCATCGGGTGCCTCCGGCGGGCTGCCAGTCGAGCAGGCGCGCGGCGTGTTCGACGTGCGGGGGCAGCGGCCGGCGCCGGGCGACGGCGGCGGGCAGCCGTACGAGGGTCTCGCGCAGGGCACGGCGGGCGCCGGGCCGGGCGGCGACGGCGGCCAGTGCGAGGTCGGCGCCGGCGCGCAGAGCGACGGGCCAGGGGCGGCGCAGGCAGGCGGTGAGCACGTAGTTGCGCCTGACCAGGCTGGAGCGGCCGGTGCGGCCGTCGGCCTGGGGGTGGTGGCGGGCGCACAAGGAGGGTTCGTAAGCGAGGCCCCAGCCGCCGGCCGCGAGGTCGTAGGCGAGGAGGGTCTCCTCTCCGCCGAAGAAGAGCAGCGGGTGGTAGCCGCCGGCGCCCAGGAAGGCCTCCCGGCGCACGACGCACGCGCAGCCGAGGAAGCCGAGCACCGGGCGGCCGGGCAGATCCGGTTCGCGGGGCAGGGGCGAGGCGGCGAGGACGGCGTTCAGCGGGTCCTCCGTCCCCCGCTCACCGACCAGGGTGCGGGCGGCGAGCAGCCCGAGCCGTGGGTGACCGTCGAGCAGGTCGGCCGCGTGGCGCAGGGAGCCCGGGGCCCACCAGGAGTCGTCGTCGCTGAAGGCGACGTAAGGGGTGCGGGCGCGCCGGACGGCCAGGTTGCGGCCGAGGGCGCCGGTGTTGGTGGCGGGCCGCAGCAGACGGGTGACCGCCGGGTGGCCGTGCACCGCCAGCCGGGTGGTGTCGTGGCGGGAGTTGTCGACGACGATCACGGGCGGCCGTTCGGGCAGCGCGGCCAGGGCGTCGAGGGTGCGTAGCAGGCTGCCGGACCGGTCTCGGGTGATGACGGCCACCGTGATCCTGGGGTCCGGTCCGGCGGTGGGCCGGCGGGTGGGTCCGGGGGCCCGGTCAGTGGACACGCGCCGCCACCCCCCGTCCGGAGGCTCCGGACGCTCCGGCGCGGACCTGCCGGCCCCGGAGCTGCAGCAGGCAGGCGGCGGCAACATCGCCGGTGTGGACGCGCAGCAGCCGGGCGTCCGGGTTCCGGCCGTGCGGGTCCCCGGGCCGGCCGGGCTTCCACAGGGCCAGGTGCCGATGGCCGGGCGGCGGTCCCCACAGTCGCGGGGAGACGGGGCCGAACAGGGTGACCGACCGGGTTCCGTGGGCCACCGCGAGGTGTGCGATGCCGGTGTCGCCGCTGAGCACCAGCGACGCCCCGGCCACCAGCGCCGACAGCTCGTCCAGGGGCAGGCCCCCGCTGAGCACGTCCGCCGCGGGCCCGCCGCCGCGCTCGGCGACGGACCCGACGAGGGCGTCCTCCCCCGGGCCGCCGGTCAGCACCACGCGGTGTCCGGCCGCGCGCAGGCACCGCACGACGGCGGCGAACCGCTCCCCCGGCCAGCGGCGCGCGCCCGACGCGGCCCCGGGGTGCACCACGACCGCGCCCGGCGCCGGGGACGGCGTGGACGGAGTCGGCAGGCGCAGGTCGAGGGGGTCGGCCGGGATGCCGTGGGCGCGCAGGAAGCCGCACCAGCGGTCCCGTTCGTGGACGTGCGGCTGCCAGGGCGGGCCGTCCGGCAGGGCGTGGGCGAGCAGCCGGCGCGGGTGCAGGGCGGCCAGCGCGTCGCGGCTCTCGGGGCCGTTGCCGTGCAGGTCGATCGCGACGTCCGGCGGCGGTCCCGGCCAGTGCGCGAGGGAGGGTACGGCCCGGCCCGGCGCCTCGGCCGGGAGCACTTCGTCGACCGCCCCCGTGGAAAGGGCGATGCCGGTCAGCCCGGGCGGCAGGGCGAGGACCACCCGGTGCCCCGGGAAGCCCCGTCGGACCGCGCGCAGCACGGGCACCCCGGCGAGCAGGTCGCCGAGGCCCAGGGCGCGCAGCACCAGCACGGCCGGGGAATGCGAGTCGGGTATCACCGTATCGGCCCCGGACGGCGGGGGCGGGAAGCGGGTCACTGGACGGGTCCTCCGGTGCGGGCGGGTGCCAGGGCCGCGCGGCGGGCGAGGCCGGTGGTGGAGCGGCCGTCGAGGTAGGGCAGCAGCAGGACCTGGCCGCCCCAGCTCTCCACGAGCGGCTGCTCGGGCAGTCGGGTGCGGGCGTAGTCGCCGCCCTTGGCCCAGATGTGCGGGCGCAGTTCGCCGAGGACGCGTTCCGGTGTGTCCTCGTCGAAGACGGCGACCGCGTCGACGCACTCCAGCGCGCTCAGCACGCGTACCCGGTCGGCCGCCGGGACCAGGGGCCGGCCGCCGCCCTTGCGCCTGCGCACCGAGTCGTCGGAGTTAACACAGACGATCAGGCAGTCGCCGGCCCGGCGCGCGGCCTGCAGCAGGGCGACATGGCCGGCGTGCAGCAGGTCGAAGCAGCCGCCCGCGGCGACCACGGTGCCGCCCGCGGCCCGTACCCGGGCGGCGGTCCGCCGGGCGGCGGCCGTGGAGTCCTCGCCGGCCGGCCGCTCCGGTTGCGTGTCCGGCGCCCCGGGCACGGCGACCGCGCGGGCGCCGCCCTCGGCGACGTACCGGGTGGCGGCGTGCACGGCGGCCTGGACGGCCGCCTCGGTGAAGGCGCCGTCGGCGAGCAGCCCGGCGGCGGTCGCGGCGAACCGGTCCCCGGCCCCGCAGGGGTCGCCCGCCGCGGTGGCCGGGGCCGGCACCAGCAGGGGGGTCTCGCCGTACGAGAGCAGCGCGCCGCGTTCGGCCAGGGTGACCGCGACGGCGTGCGCGCGCCAGGCCCGGGCGAGCGCGCCGGCGTCCTGGGCGGCCGTGCGCAGTGCGCCCCCGTCGCCGGGCGCGGTGCCGGTGTCCTCGGCCGGCCGCCGGGCGAGGAGGCGGGCCTCCTGCGCGGAGGGGGTGGCCAGCCGTACTCCGGGGACCGGCGGGCCGCCCCGCACATGCGGGTCCCAGACCACGGGCGCCCGCGCGGCGGCGCCGGCCAGTGCCTCCCGGAGCACGTCGGCGGTGCCCCGGCCGTAGTCGGCGACCAGGACGGCGTCCGCCGCGCGGACCGCGGCCAGGGCGGCCCGGCTCGTCTCGCGGGCGCGTCCCTCGCCGTCGTCGAGGCGGAGCAGCGGCCGGTCTCCGGCGAGTACGCGGGTCTTGCTGCCGAGTTCGCCGTCCAGCGGCACCTCGACCAGATCGACGCGGCCGGCCAGCAGGTCCCGCAGGATGCCGCTGGTCCCGTCGTCGCCGAGGGCGGTGACGAGGGTGACCGGGCGGCCGTCGGAGGCGGCCAGGCAGGCGGCGAGGGCCGCGCCGCCCGGGCGGGAGCTGCGCCGGGTGCCGTGCACCACCGGCACGGGCGCGTCGGGGGCCAGCCGCTCGGCCCGGCCGCACAGGTCGTGGTCGAGCAGCGCATCCCCGACGACGACCAGGGGGGTACGGGAGGTGTTCATGCGTCTCCTTCCCCGCGCCGTGCCCGGGTGCCCGCGGTGCGCGGGCCCACCGGCCGGTCGGCGGGTCGGCCCGCGGCGCCGCCATGGCCGTCCGGCCGGGCGCCGTCCACCCGGCCGTCCATCCGGCCTCTCACACCCGGCCGGCCGTCACCCCGGCCGTCCGCCGTGCCTCCGTCCGCCTCGCCCCGTTCGACGGCCCGGTCGAACGACTCGCAGAGCATGTGCACGGCGACCAGATGCAGTTCCTGCACGGTGGCGGCCGCCGGCGCGTCCGCGCACAGCGCGTCGTCTGCGGCCAGGTGAAGGGGGTTCGGGGCCCGGCCAGTCAGCGCCCAGACGGTCATGCCGAGCCGGTGCGCGCGGTCCGCCGCGGCCAGCAGGTTGGCGCTGGCACCGCTGGTGGACAGCAGCATCAGCACGTCGTCGGGGCGGCCGTGCGCCGCGGTCTGGCGGGCGAACACCTCCTGGACGCCGTAGTCGTTGGCGATCGCGGTGGTGGAGGAGGTGTCGGCGTGCAGGGCGAGTGCGGAGAACGGCGCCCGGTCGTCCCGGTAGCGGCCCACGAGTTCGGCGGTGAGGTGCTGCGCCTGAGCGGCGCTGCCGCCGTTTCCCGCGACGAGCAGCCGGCCTCCGGAGCCCAGCCGCCGGGCGAGTTCGGCGCCCCAGCGTTCGATGAGGGAGCCCTGGTCGCGGAACGTCTCCAGGGCCTTCATCAGGTCGTCGCAGTGCGCGGTGTCGGTGACGGTCTTCATCGGACGGCTCCCTTCATCGGACGACTTCCGAGCGCGAGGGCATCGAGGACACGGCGCCGTACACCCCGGCCACGCCGTCGGCCACGCGGTCCCAGGTGTAGTGGGCCAGCACCCGTTCGCGGCCGGCGGCGCCGTGGCGGGCGAGCCGGTCCGGGTCGTCGAGGAGTTCGCGGACGAGGTCGCCGAGGTGGTGGTGGTCGTCGTCCGCCGGGACGTGGACGCCGGTGGTGCCGTCTAGGACCGTGTCGAGCTGGCCGCCCACGGCGGTGGCGACGACCGGGGTGGCGCAGGCCATGGCCTCGAGCGGGACGATGCCGAAGGGCTCGTAGCGGGGCAGGGACAGCACGAGGTCGGCGCCGGCCATCAGGCGCGGCATCCGGGTCCGGCCGACCCCGCCGAGCAGGGTCACCCGGTCCGTGACGCCGTACTCGCCGGCGATGGCGTGCAGCCGCCGGGCCTCCGGCTCGGTGCCCAGCAGATCCGCCTCGGGCCCGCCGGCTACGAGGAGTTCGGCGTCGGGTATCCCGGCGAGGGCGCGGATGGCCCGGTCGAAGCCCTTGCGGGGCACGAGCCGGCCGACGGCGAGCAGCCGTCTGCGGCCGCCGGGCAGGGTCCGGGGGCGGTCGGACGGCGCGAACTGGTCGGGGTCCACCCCGCAGGGCACGACCGTGACGCGGTCCTCCGGCAGGCCCATCGCCCGCAGTTCGGCCACCTCGTCGGAGCAGGTGGCGATGATCCGCGCGCACTCGTGGCCGACGGCCTCCTCGATCGCGACGCGTTCGGGCGGGCTGGTGTCGTCGGCGCCCTGGTAGCGCTTCTTGACGGTACCGAGGGCGTGGTAGGTCTGGACGACGGGGATGCCCAGGCCCCGGGCTCCGGTCAGGGCGGCGAGGCCCGACATCCAGAAGTGGGCGTGCACCACGTCGGGCGGGTCCGCGGCCCACTGCCGGGCCAGGAAGGCGCCGAACGCGGCCATGTGGGGCAGCAGTTCGTCCTTGGGTACGGGTGCGGGCGGCCCGGCGGGCACATGCACCACCTGGACCCCGTCGATGAGGGTCATCCGGTCCGGCAGGCCGGTGGAGTCCCGCCGGGTGTAGACCGTGACCCGGTACCCCTTGCGGGCCAGTTGCCGGGCCACCTGTGCCACGTACACGTTCTGGCCGCCCGCGTCCGGCCCGCCGAGCGCGGCCAACGGGCTTGCGTGCTCGGAGACCATGGCGACGCGCCCGGCCGGGGGCAGAATGCGGCTCATCGGGTGACCTCCTTGATCAGGCGCTCCCAGTCCTCGAGGAAGCGTCGTTCTCCGTAGCGGGCCAGGGCCGCGACGCGGGCCGCCTGCCCCGTCAGGCGGGCGTGGTCCGGTTCGGCGAGGAATGTCCGTACGGCGTCCTCGAGGACGTCGAGCCGGTTGGAGACCACCCCGGCGCCCGCGGGGACCGCCTCGCGGACCTCGGTGGTGTCCAGGGCGACCACCGGCATGCCCAGGAACATGGCCTCCAGCAGGGACAGGCCGAGCGAGGTCCAGCGCACGGGGTGCAGGTACAGCCGGCAGCGGGCCATCTCGCGGTGCAGTTCGTGCTGGGGCAGGTCCCGGGCGCGGCAGCGCCCGGCGGGCAGGCCGAGGTGTTCGGCGAGTCCCTCGGTGCGCATCCCGAAGACGTCCAGGGGCGCCGAGCGGGCGAAGCGGGGCAGCAGGTCGGTTCCGGTGGTACGGCCCCTGCGCACCGGCTCGTTGACGACGACAGCGGCGCGGCGCTCGGTGCCGGTCCAGCGGTGGCCGGGGTCGACGATGCCGTGCTCCACGACCTCGGCCGGGGCCCTGCCGCTGTCCCACATCAGCCGGTTGAAGTGGGTGACATGGACGACGGGGATGTCCGTCTGCCCGGCGAGGGGGTGGAGTTGCCGCCCCGGGGACGCGTCGGGGCTGTTGTGCTCGACGTACACGGCGGGCACGTCCACACCGGGCCGGCGGCCGGTCCAGCGCCGGGCGAGGTCGATCTCGTGCGGACGCTGCAGCACCATCAGGTCGATGCCGGCGTCGCGCAGTTGCCCAGGGGTCCGTTCGAGCACCGTCGGGGGCCAGTCCCAGGTCACCGCGCGGCCCAGGCCGTCGGGTCCGCGGTCCTCGGTGACCGGGAGCAGGTAGGTGTGCGGGCCCCGCACGAAGGTGGTGAGCCAGGATCCGTGCACGTGCCAGACGAGGATGTTCATGACTGTCGCTCCTGGATGAGCTTGTGCACCGCGCGCACCACGTCCTGCCCGGTGACCTCGTCCAGGCAGGGATGGCCGGGCACCGGGCAGACCAGGGCCCTGGTGTCCGCGCACGGCGCCGACTGGTCGCCGAGAAGGATGACGGGGACGCCGTAGGGCGCCCAGCGGCCGGCCGGGACCACGGGCGCGAACAGCGACACGACGGGGGTGCCGACCGCTGCCGCCAGATGGGCCGGTCCGGTGTTGGCGCTCACCACGACGTCGGCCGTGCGCAGCACGCCGGCGAGGGTACGCGGGGTGGTGCGGCCGCCGAGGTCCACAGCCAGGTCGGCGCTCACCCGGCGGGTGAGGGCAGTCTCGTCCGGCCCGCCGGTGACGACCACACGGTGCCCGGCGTCGGCCAGCAGCGCGACCGCCTCCTCGCACCGGTGGGGGCTCCAGGCGCGGGCGGGGGCGGTGGCGCCGGGGTGCAGCACCACGTAGGGGCCGTGGCCGGTCAGGGCGTCGGTATCCGGCGGCGGCAGGACCCGCGGGCGGCCGTCGTCGCCGGGCGGGAGCGGGAAGCCCATCGCGGCGGCGGTGTCCAGGGCCGCCTCGATCTCGTGCCGGCCCGGCTGCCGCCGGTGGCGGACGTCCAGCAGCCGGCCGGGGTGGTCGACGCTGTCGGCGCCGATGTGCGCGATCCCCGCGAGGCGCAGCACGAGCGCGGCCGGCAGGGGGCTCTGGTGGAAGGAGGTGAGGATCAGGGCGGAGTCGAAGGCGGCGGCGCGCAGCCGCCCGGCCAGAGCGTGGACGTCGGCTGCGTCGACCGGGGGCGGGTCGAAGCCCTCCCAGGGCGCCTCCCAAACCAGCACCTCGTCGACGCCGGGCAGCAGCCGGGCGGCCTCGGCGCCGCGCGGCCCGCACAGCATGGCGACGTGCGAGCGGTGCGCGGCGACGGCACGGACGGCGGGTCCGGCGAGCAGCACGTCACCGAAGCTGTCGAGCCGGACGACGAGCGCTTTCACGAGGACGGCCTCCCGCCACAAGCACGGTGTTCGCGCACCGGGGTGCCCAGTGCCGTGCGCACCGCGGTGAGGACGTCGGGCGCGCTCCGGGCGGCGAAGCGCCGTACCTCGGCGGGCGCGGTGGCCGCGTTGGGGACGAGGACGCCCCGGGCGCCCGCCGCCCGGGCGGCCAGCAGGTCCGCTGCGATGTCGCCGATCACCAGGCACCGGTCCGGGCGGACGCCCAGGCGGTCGGCGGCCGTGAGGACGAGGCCTGGGCGGGGCTTGCGGCAGGCGCAGCCGGCGTCCGGGGTGTGCGGGCAGAAGACCCAGGTGCCGAGGCCGCCGAGGAGTTCGTCCGCCCGCTCGTTGACGGCGTGGACCTGGTCGGTGGTGAGCAGTCCGCGGCCGATGCCCGACTGGTTGCTGACCACGGCGGTGGCGAGCCCCGCGCGGCGGGCGAGCGCCACGGCCTCGGCGGCACCGGGCAGCGGGCGGACGCGGTCGGGGTCGCCGTTGTAGGGGACGTCCGCGAGCAGGGTTCCGTCGCGGTCGAACAGGACGGCGCAGACGGGCGGCCGGGCCGTGCTCACGCGGCGCCTCCGAGGGGTACGGCGCCCCGGTGGCGGACGGCTCCGCGCAGCCAGTGCCGTACCGCGAGCGGGGGTATGAGCACGCTGGTGCCCAGCATCCCGGCGATCTCCCGGGCGGTGCGGGGGCCGGGCCGGATCCGGGCGAGGGCGAACTCGGCCGTGCCCAGCGTCCACAGCGCCGCGCAGACCGCGGCGGTGCGGCGGCGGCCGGTGAGCGCGCAGACGGCGGAGGCGAGCGCGGCGCCGGTCACCGCGACATGCCCCGGCAGCCGTCCCCGGGGGGCCTTGGCGCGGGCCCACCAGTCGCGTCCGTGCAGCCGGCTCATCAGGGCGTCGTCGGCGTTGCCGCGCTGCGCGGGCAGCGAGGCCCACCACTGGGACGGGCGGACCGGGTGCCGGGTGAGGCGGGTGCCGCGGTGCAGGGTCCACCCGGCCCGCTCCATGCGCAGAGCGAGGTCGGCGTCCTCCCGGAAGGCCCGCGGGAAGCGCTCGTCGAAGCCGCCGACCTGGGTGAGCGCGGCGGTCCGGTACGCCATGTCGGCGGTGGCCCAGGCCGCGTTCTCCAGGCCCTTGGTGGTGCGCTCCCAGTCGGTGGGCCGGCGGTCCAGGGGCAGGGGGACACGCAGCCGCCCCTGGATGCCGCCGGCGTACTCGCCGGCCGTCCGGAGGTCGTCGGCGAGTCTGCGGGACCAGTCCGGCAGCACCTGGACGTCGTCGTCGAGGAAGACGGTCCAGGGCGTACGGACGGTCCGCCACCCGGCGTTGCGGGCCGCGGCCGGGCCCTTGCCGCCGGTGTGCAGGGCCCTTACCCGGTCGAGCAATTGGCCGGCGGCCTCCAGTGGCAGGCCGGTATCGGGATCGGTGGCGGGCCGGTCGTCGACGACGATCACCTCGTGCGGCGGGTGTCCCTGGGCCGCGGCCAGCGCGCGCAGGCACTCGGCGAGACAGGGGCGGCCGATCGTCGGGACGACGACGGTGTAGGCGGGAGCGGCGCTCATGCGAAGGCCTTTCCGCGGTGGACGGCGAACGGGCCGAGGACCAGCAGGTCGACGGGGGCGGAGCCGAAGCACTCCAGGGCGTCCCGGGGGTCGTCCACCATGGGCCGTCCGGCGGTGTTGAGGCTGGTGTTGACCACCACGGGCAGGCCGGTGCGCCGCTCGAACCCGTCGATCACGCGGGCCATCAGCGGCTCCTGCGCACGGTCCACGGTCTGGACGCGGGCGGTGCCGTCGACGTGCACCACGGCCGGGACGCGGTCCTTCCAGCCGGCCGCCACGTCGTGCACGAAGAGCATGTGCGGGCTGGGCAGCGGCCCGTCGAACAGTTCCGCCGCGCGTTCGGCGAGGACCATGGGCGCGACCGGCCGGAACTCCTCGCGTCCCTTGACCGCGTTGAGCCGTTCCAGGTTGGCGGCGTGTCCGGGGTGGGCGAGCAGTGAGCGGTGGCCGAGGGCGCGCGGCCCGTACTCACTGCGGCCCTGGAACCAGGCGACGATGCCGTCGGCGGCCAGTGTCCCGGCGGCCGTCTCGGCGATGTCCGCGGGCTCCTCGTAGGGCACCGCCGCCCGCTCGAGCCAGTCGCGCAGTTCGGTGTCGCTCCAGCCGCGGCCGAGGGCGGCGGTCGGCATCGGCTCCAGGGTGTCCTTCTGGCCGGCCACGTGGGCGGCCGCGCCCAGGGCGGTGCCGGCGTCGCCGGCGGCGGGCTGCACCCACACGTGCCGGAAGCCGCTCTCCCGCCAGATCCGGGTGTTGGCGACGCAGTTGAGGGCGACGCCGCCGGCCATGGTGAGGGCGTCCTCGCCGGTGCGCTCGCGCAGCCACCGGGCCAGGGCGAGCACGGTCTCCTCCAGGCACCGCTGTGCGCTGGCCGCGAGGTCGGCGTGGTCCTGGCTCCAGACTCCGCCCGCCTCACGCGGCGGGACGATGGAGGCCCACGGCACCGGGCGCGCCCGGAAGCCGCCCCGGTCGTCGGCCCCGACGTACTCGCGCAGCCGGCCGGCGAAGCGCGGGGTGCCGTAGGAGGCCAGCGCCATCACCTTGAACTCGTCGCTGCTGCGCAGGAATCCGAGGTGCTGGGTGAGGTCCTCGTAGAACAGACCGAGGGAGTCGGGCAGTTCCTGGGTGCCGAGGACGGTCAGCTCGCGGTTGGTGTACCGGCCGGCCAGGTGGGAGCCACACTCGCCGCGGCCGTCCAGGACGAGGACGGCGCAGTCCGGGTAGGGCGAGACGGGTCCGGCGGAGGCAGCGTGCGCGACGTGGTGCGGGACGAAGCGGACCTTGGCCGGGTCCAGGCCGGGCATTGCCTCGGCGAGGAAGCCGGGGGCCCCGCGGGCGTACTCCTGGCGCAGGTGGTCCCAGGGGTCGTGCAGGCCCATCCGCTCGGCGGGGCGGGCCAGCGAGGGGTCGTACGAGTAGGCGACGGCGTCCAGGTCGGACGGGGTCAGGCCGGCCTGCTCGAGGCACCAGCGGGCGGAGAGCTCGGGCAGTTCCCAGGCGGAGAAGGGGACGGGCCGCTTGCCGTGCTTGCGACGGGAGAACCGTTCCTCCTCCGCCGCCGCCACGACCTTGCCGTCCGTCACGAGGGCGGCGGCGGGGTCGTGGAAGAGTGCGTTGATACCGAGGACGTGCATGCGCTGTCTCCTGGGCGGCGGGCGGGGCGGTCGAGTGGTCAGGTCTGTACGGGCGGCTCCTCGTCCGGGCGTGGGGCCTGCCCGTCCGGGGGCTTGGCGGGCTCCCGCGGAAGCAGGGTTCGCTCCTCCGGGGACAGGGCGGTGAAGTAGGCGATCGTCTGCTTCAGGCCCTCCTCCCAGGGCACCTGCGGGGACCAGCCGAGCAGTTCGCGCGCGAGCGCGGTGTCGGGGCGGCGCCGGCCTGGGTCGTCGACGGGCCGGTCGACGAAAGCGATCGGCGAGCGGGAGCCGGTCAGGGCGATGACGCGGCGGGCGAGTTCGGCCATGGTGATCTCGTCGGCGCCACCGATGTTGACGGGCCGCACCGACCGGCTGGCCGCCACCCGCAGCACCCCGTCGACGGTGTCCTCGACGTAGCACAGCGAGCGGGTCTGGCTGCCGTCACCGGTCACGGTGAGCGGTTCGCCGGCCAGGGCCTGGCTGATGAAGGTGGGCACGGCGCGTCCGTCGTGGGCCCGCATGCGCGGTCCGTACGTGTTGAACAGCCGGACGATCCCGGCGTCGGCGCCATGGGTGCCGGCGTGCGCGGTGACGAGCGCCTCGGCGAACCGTTTGGACTCGTCGTACACGCTGCGCGGGCCGACCGGGTTGACGTTGCCCCAGTAGCCCTCGTGCTGGGGGTGCACGAGCGGGTCGCCGTACACCTCGGACGTGGAGGCGAGCAGGAGGCGGGCGCCGTCGCGCTCGGCGATCGTCAGGGCGTTGCGGGTGCCGAGGCTGCCCGCGTCCAGGGTCTCCAGCGGCAGCCTGAGGTAGTCGGCGGGCGACGCCGGGCAGGCGAAGTGCAGGACCAGGTCGTACGGCCCCGGCAGCAACCTGGGGCAGTCGGGCGCGCTGACGTCGCAGTGCACGTAGCGGAACCCGGACCGGGCCTCCAGTTGGGCGACGTTCTCCCGCCGCCCGCAGACCAGGTTGTCCGCGCAGTCGACTTCGGCACCCGAATCCAGCAGCCGTTCGCACAAATGGGAACCCAGGAAGCCGGCGCCGCCGGTCACGACGGCACGGCGCCAGGGAACCGCGAAGGTCTCACCAGTCATGGAGGCTCGTCCTTAGTCAACGTCATCCGCGTCGCCGGGCTCGCCGGGGCGCCGGAACGTCCCGTGGAAGCGGGCGTTCGGCGTGTGTGTGCGGCCCGGCCGGCCTCGTCGCCGGCTCGTCGAGCGGGACTGTGATGGAAGACGGAAGGGGCCACGGTCCCCGCTCATCCGGAGGACCGCCCTCGTCGGCCGCCGCTGGCTGGACGGCACTGGCAGTTGTGTTCCCGTGCCAGTTGGCTTCACACCTTAGATCCTTATTGTCCGGGATGACGGGTACTCGCGCGACTCAGGATGATCGCCCACCCCCGGGGGGAGACGCCCATGGACGACGAGATCCCGGACATTCTGCTGCCCCTCCTGCGGCGGCCCGGACATCCGCCCCGGCGGCTGCTCCTCACCGGCTGGTTCAGTTTCCTGGACGGCGAGGCCACGGCGGGTGACGTCCTGGCGCAGCGGCACGTATCGGCGGCGCTGGACCGGGCCGGCATCCGGCACGACACCGCGTGGAGCCCCGGCTTCCGGCCGGGCGCGCTGTCCCTGGAGACGGCGGACCCGCGCGCGTACGACACGCTCCTCTTCGTCTGCGGTCCGGCGCACGGTCCGCAAGTCGCCGCCCTGCACCGTGAGTTCGCTCACTGCCGGCGGCTCGCGGCCGGGGTCAGCGTGATCGACCCGGCGGATCCGGCGGTCACCGGTTTCCACGAGGTCGTGCCCCGGGACGGCACCCCGGCACCCGCCCGGCGCGACCTGGCCGTCGCGGCCCCGGTGGACCCGCTGCCGCCGGTGGCCGGGCTGGTGCTCACGCACGGCCAGGGCGAGTACGGCGGGCGCCGCCGGCACGAGCGGGTGAACGAGCGCCTCACCGGCTGGCTCGCCACCAAGGACTGCGTACGGCTGTCGGTCGACACCCGGCTGGCCGGGGACGACTGGCGGCTGTGCGCCACGGCCGAGCAGTTCCTGGCCCTGGTCTCCCGGCTCGACCTGGTGGTCACCACCCGGCTGCACGGCTTGGTGCTCGCCCTGCGCACCGGCACCCCGGCGATCGCCGTGGACCCGGTGGCGGGCGGCGCCAAGGTGAGCGCCCAGGCGGAGGCGCTGGGGTGGCCGGCGGTGATCGAGGCGAGTGCGCTGTCCGCGCGGATCCTGGACCACTGGTGGGGGTGGGCGCTGTCCGGGGCGGGCCGGACGGCGGCGGAACGCCACTCGATGGGCTGAGGGGCGGGGGCCGGCTGTGTAGCGGGTCCGGGGCGGGGCACTCGGCGGGGCGACGAGCGACGGGCCGCGCACGGCTCCCGCGCGTATCCGAGGAGGTAACGACATGGGTCACGGCGGAAACGTCATTCAGGAACTGACGACCGATCACCGGGAGGTCGAGGAGATCTTCGGCCGGATCGAGGCGATGCCCCCCGGTTCCAGGGAACGCAAGACGCTGGCCGACCAGGCCACCATCGAACTGGTCCGCCACTCGGTGGCCGAGGAGGCCTATCTCTACCCGGCGGTGCGCAAGCACATCGAGGGCGGGGACACCCTCGCCGACAAGGAGCTCGAGGACCACGCCCAGGCCGAGCAGATCATGAAGGACCTGGAGGGCCTGGACGCGGACGACGCGCGGTTCGACACCCTCATGGCCCGGCTGATGAGCGAGATCCGCTCGCACCTGGCCGACGAGGAGCGGAACCTCTTCCCGCGGCTGCAGGCGGCCTGTACACCGGAGGCGCTGGACGAGCTCGGCGAGAAGGTGCGCAAGGCGAAGAAGACCGCGCCCACCCGCCCGCACCCGATGGCCCCGGACAAGCCCCCGGCCAACAAGCTGCTGGCGCCCGGCGCCGGCATGGTGGACCGGCTGCGGGACGCGATGTCGGGGCGGGGCAAGGAAAGCTGAGGAGGCTCACGGCAGCCGACCCGCTCGGGACCTCCCGGTGCCCGCCCGCCCCTCGGGGGGCGGGCGGGCACCGGGAGGTCTGCCGTGCCCCGTGGACACCGGTCCCGGGCCCCGTCCGCGGATGCTCAGAGCCACCGGGTGAGCCGGCGGCCGGGCCGTGCACGGCGGGTGACGCGGCACAGCAGCCGAAAGGACTGGATCAGGGTGAGCGGCCACAGCAGGGCGAAGCACCACAGCGGCGCGGGTGCGGAGGTGCGCACGCCCGTGACGGCCGCGAAGGCGGACGCCGTGAGCAGCAGCAGGACGGAGAGCGGCAGCCACACGCCCCGCCTGCTCCGATGGTCCCCTGTCATCCGGTGCGCGGCGGCGTGCATGCGGTGGGCGAGCCGGCGGTCCTGCCGGAGGTTCGCCTCGATCTGCAGCAGCGCGAGCCGCTCGCTCGGCGAGAGCCGTACGTCCTCGGGGGTCTCCCAGTCGTCCACGGAAACGGCACCTCCTCGCACCGGCCGGCGGCCCGCGTGCCCCCTCTTCCGGGCTCTTGCGGGGGGCCGAGTTCCCCGTGCGGCCGTCCCGAAGCGGCCGCCGCCGCGGGCCCCGCCGCCACCGGGCCGGACGCCGCCGCACGCGAGGGCGCGCACGTGACCTTCCGTGCCGCAGGGCCGATACTGCCAGTAGCAAGGTCTCCAGCCCTCTCACATCGCCCTATATGACCAGCGGGTACCGGGCCGACGGCCCCCCGCCAGGCTTGCCAGGAGGCACCCATGAGGATGCTGATCAACGTCCCCGAGACCGTCGTGGCGGATGCGCTGCGGGGTATGGCGGCCGCCCATCCGGAGCTGACCGTGGACGTGGAGAACCGGGTGATCGTGCGCCGGGACGCCCCCGTGGCCGGCCAGGTCGCGCTCGTCTCGGGCGGCGGGTCGGGGCACGAGCCGCTGCACGGCGGCTTCGTCGGCCCGGGCATGCTCTCGGCGGCCTGCCCCGGAGAGGTGTTCACCTCGCCGGTGCCGGACCAGATGGCGCGGGCCGCGGCGGCCGTCGACAGCGGGGCCGGCGTGCTGTTCATCGTGAAGAACTACACCGGTGACGTGCTCAACTTCGACATGGCGGCGGAACTCGCCGAGGACGAGGGCATCCAGGTCGCGAAGGTGCTGGTCAACGATGACGTGGCGGTGACCGACAGCCTGTACACGGCCGGGCGGCGCGGCACCGGCGCGACGCTGTTCGTCGAGAAGATCGCGGGCGCGGCCGCGGCCGAGGGGCAGCCCCTGGAGCGGGTGGAGGCCATCGGGCGCCAGGTGAACGAGAACGCGCGCAGCTTCGGAGTCGCGCTCAGCGCCTGTACGACGCCTTCGAAGGGCAGCCCCACCTTCGATCTGCCGGACGGCGAACTGGAGTTGGGCATCGGCATCCACGGCGAGCCGGGCCGGGAGCGCCGGGCGATGATGACCTCCGGGGAGATCGCCGACTTCGCGGTGCACGCCATCCTGGAGGACATGCCCCCGCACAAGCCCGTGCTGGTCCTGGTCAACGGCATGGGCGCCACTCCGCTGCTGGAGCTGTACGGCTTCAACGCCGAGGTGCAGCGGCTGCTCACCGAACGGGGCGTGACCGTGGCCCGCACTCTCGTCGGCAACTACGTCACCTCCCTCGACATGGCGGGCGCCTCGGTCACCCTGTGCCAGGTCGACGAGGAACTGCTGCGGCTGTGGGACGCGCCGGTGAAGACCCCCGGGCTGCGCTGGGGGATGTGACGAGGCGGACGAAGCGGCCAGCCCTTCCACCACGCAAGGAGATCCAGTGCTCGACGCCGATTTCTTCCGCCGTTGGATGACCGCGACCGCCGCGTCGGTCGACCGGGAGGCGGACCGGCTCACCGCCCTCGACTCGGCCATCGGCGACGCCGACCACGGCAGCAACATGCAGCGCGGGTTCACGGCGGTCGTGACCGCCCTGGAGAAGGAGACGCCGGACACTCCCGGGGCCCTGCTGACCCTGGTCGGGCGGCTGCTGATCTCGACGGTCGGCGGGGCGTCCGGACCGCTCTACGGCACGCTGCTGCGCCGGACCGGCAAGGCGCTCGGGGACGCCGCCGAGGTGAGCGAGGGACAACTGGCCGAGGCGCTCCGGGCGGGCGTGGACGGGGTGATGGCGCTCGGCAAGGCGACCCCCGGCGACAAGACCATGATCGACGCGCTGGTCCCGGCGGTGGACGCGCTCGGCGACGGGTTCGCCGCGGCGCGCTCGGCCGCCGAGGAGGGCGCGGTGGCCACCATTCCGTTGCAGGCCCGCAAGGGCCGGGCCAGTTACCTCGGCGAGCGCAGCATCGGCCACCAGGACCCGGGCGCCACGTCCTCGGCCCTGCTGATCGCCGGCCTCGAGGAAGCGGCCGGTGAGGAGGCCCGCGGTGAGTGACGAGAAGCTGGTGGGGATCGTGCTGGTGTCGCACAGCGCGGAGGTCGCCGCCTCCGTCGCCGAGCTGGCGAAGAGCCTGGCGGGCGGGGCCACGGCGGTGCCCGTCGCCCCGGCGGGCGGCACCGAGGGCGGCGGGCTCGGCACCAGCGCCGAGCTGATCTCCGCCGCGGCCGCCGCCGTGGACCGGGGCGCGGGTGTCGCCGTGCTCATGGACCTCGGCAGCGCGGTGCTCACCGTGAAGGCGCTGCTCGCCGAGGGCGACGAACTCCCGGCCGGCGCACGCCTGGTGGACGCCCCGTTCGTCGAGGGCGCGGTCGCCGCGGTGGTCACGGCGGCCACGGGCGCAGACCTGGACGCGGTCGAGGCGGCGGCGGCAGAGGCGTACAGCTACCGGAAGGAATGAGATCCGGAGCCGGCGGCCGACCGCGAGACGATCACCCGGGCCTGCCGCCGGCGGCAGGCCCGGCGGGCGGAGGCCCCGCTCCAAGGCCCCGCATGACCGCGCTCAGTGGCGGTCCACGAAGTGGCGGGCCAGCCGCTCGCCGGCCTTCACCGCCGCTCGGTGGTTCTCGATCGGGGTGATGCGCGAGTCCTTGAAGACGATGTACGTGACACCGGAGGCGGCTCCGCCGCGGATCGGGTCGGGGTGGATGCCCAGGCCGCGGGCGGTGGCGTAGGAGGCCTCGCCGATGATGTCGCGCGGGCCGGCGTCGCCGACGACCGCGTACTGCACCCGGTCCCGGTAGATCACGGCCGCCACGCAGCCGCCCCGGATGCCGTAGGCGCGGTGGTCCCAGATGCCGCTCGGGACCGGCAGCACGATGTAGGGCAGGGAGGCGGCGTTCAGATGGCGGCCGTCGGACTGCTGGTAGGCGGTGGCGGCCGAGAACAACGGGTCGGTGCGGCGGTTGCAGCGGGCGGTGGGCCGTCCGTCGCAGTCGATGTCCAGGTCGGCCTTCCAGAACACCGCCCCGCGGGTGCCGCACACGGAGACCTTCGCGGACGAGGCGTCGTCGGTGCGGTATGTGCCCCGGGAGACCCGGTCGCAGGAGCGCACCCGGTCCAGCAGGTCGGCGGCGGTCACGGCACCCTCGCCGCGCGCGGCCGGTGGTCTCTCCCGGGTCGGGACGGCCGCGGCGGGCAGCGTTGTCGGGGCGAGTAGGGCGGCACCGGCCGCGGCCAGCGTCAGCGTCTGGACACGCACTCTGGGGGACCCTCTCCTTGGGAACATTCCGGACACCATGCCCAAAACGGCACCAAACGGCGAGTGCGACACTCCTTTGGGTCCGGATGGAGCAGCGCCTTGACGCGTTCGTCTGATGAGAAGCCAAAAGGTGTTCGTGGGCCTGATCCGGCGCCGGTCCGGACCCCCCGGACGGCACCGGCACGGCCCCCTTGCCATGCCCGCACCCACCGGGCATATTGGTCCGGACCTTTGCCGTGACGCCGTCCCCGGGGAGGCAGAGCCGTGCGACGCGTTCCTCTTCCGCCCCTGCTGGTCCCCGCCGTCCTCGTGCTGGTCGCGTCCTGCGGCTGGGGCGGGGCGGCCGAGGGCGACGGCGGCCGGGCGCCGGGCGCTCCGACGGGGGTCACCGCCGCGGCCGGCAGCGCCACGAGCGTGCACGTGATGTGGAACGCCGTGGCGGGCGGCCCGGCGGTCCGCGTTTACGAGGTCTATCGCGGCCACACGAGAGTCAGCGAAGTGCCGGGCTAACAACACATGGTGGACGTCACCAGGCTCAGGCCGTCCACCATGTATGCCTTCACCGTGCGGGCCCGGGACGCGGACGGCCGCCTCGGGCCGCCGAGCCGGGCGGTGCGGGCGGGGACGCCGGCCGCGGTGGCGGCGGACCGCTCGGCGCCGACCCGCCCGGCCGGCCCCGCCGGGCGAGCGGTGGGCAGCCGCGCGGTCCAGCTGTCCTGGTCCGCTTCCCGGGACGACCGGGGCGTGGTGTCGTACGAGATACAGCAGGGCGGCGCGAAGATCCACAGCGTCGGCGGCGGCCAGGGCGCGACCGTGGTCACCGGGCTGCGCCCGGGCACCCACTACGTCTTCACCGTGCGGGCCCGGGACGCGGCCGACAACCTCTCCCCCGCGAGCGCGCCGGTCCGTGTCACCACGCCGGGTACCGACGACGGCCGGAACACCGCGCCGGCCTCGTTCACCGCCTCGAGCCACCGGTCCGACGGGGCGTACTACATCGACCTGTCCTGGGATCCTCCGGCCGTGGACGGGGTGATCACCGAGTACCGGATCCGGCTCGACGGCGCCACGGCCACCTCACTGGTGTGGGGCGGCGATCCGCCGCGCGGCCGGGCGCACTACAGCTTCTTCGCCGGACGCGAGACGGGCGAAGAGCACCGGGTGCGGCTCGGGGCGCGGCTGCCGGACGGCACCTGGGGCGGCTTCTCGGCCGAACGTACGGTGACCCTGGGCGAGAACGCGGGCGGCTGACGGGCGGAAGGGGGCCGCGGCCCGGAGCGCGCGCCGGGGCGCGCCGGACGGGGTACCGGTCACCCGACTGGGCGCGGTCCGGGTGCGGCGGGGTCCGGGGCCGCGTTTGCTGCCGTTGAGGCAGCACGGACGTTTCCCGACCCTAGGCGGCGCATGGGACGTACCGCCAACCGTGCCGCCGGAGGGCCAGCCAATGCGCAACTCCCGACTTCTCCTCCGCTCCGGTCTGACCCTGGCGGCCGCCGCCACGCTTCCGGCCTCACTCGCCGGGCAGTCGGCCGCGGCCACGGGTATATCGGTGAGCACCACCGGTTCCACGGTCTCGGTCGTCACCAGTGCGTGCACCCAGAGCAACGGCAGCTGGGGCAACGCCTCACTCATCAGCAGCCGCCAGGCGAACTTCTCCCAGGGGCGGCAGGTCGCCCTTTCGGGCACCACCGTCAGCCAGTCCGCTGCCTGGTCGGGGGTGAGTCCGGGGACGTACACGGTGGTCGTGATGTGCTCCAACGGCACGACCGCCGGCACCCAGTCGGTGGTCGTCTCCGCGCCCAGCGCACCCAGCGCGCCGCCCACGATCTCGTCCACGTCCACACCCGCGCCCTCGCGCGGTGTGAAGGGCGGCGTCGGCGGCGCCTCCCATGACTACGGCCCGCTCACCCTGGGCATCGGCGCGACCCTGGTGACGGCCGCCGTGGCCGCCACGGTCTGGTTCCTGCGCCGCCGTTCGAAGCCGTACCGGCTCTGAGCCGGCGGTCCGGCGCTCCTACGGTCCCGCGCGCGGCGGCCCCGGCGGCCGCCCGCACGCCCCGCCCGGGCGGCCGCCGGGGCCGGCGGCCCTCAGGCGGGCGTGCCGTCCCCCGGTCCCGTGCCGTTCTCCCCTGCGGATCCGGGGAGTTCGGTGAACTCCGTCAGCGCCCGGGTGAGCCACTGGGTCCAGAAGGTCTCCAGGTCGATGCCGGCCCGCAGGACCAGGTGGCGCAGCCGGTCCTCGGGGGTGTCCCGGCCCGGTGGGAAGTCGCGCCCCTCGATCCCCTCGTACTCGGCCAACTGCCGCCGGTGCAGCTCCAGATGACGGGCCAGTTCGGCCTCAAGACCCGCCGTGCCGACGACCGCGGCCGCGCGCAGCCGCAGGAACAGGGCGTCGCGGTGCGGCCTGGGGTCCTGGGACTCGGCGGTCCAGCGGGCCAGTTCGGCGCGGCCCGCGGGCAGGACCTCGTAGCTCTTCTTCTGCCCGCGGGCCGGCTGCTCGGCCGGCAGCGCGCGGATGAACCCCTCACCCTCCAGCTTCCCCAGCTCGCGGTAGATCTGCTGGTGGGTCGCGGACCAGAAGTAGCCGATCGACCTGTCGAACCGGCGGGTCAGCTCCAGGCCCGACGACGGCTTCTCCAGCAGGGCGGTGAGGATGGCGTGCGGGAGTGACATGGGCTCATCCTAGGGACGCGCGCCGGGACCCCTACAGTGCCGCCGCCAGCTCGGTGCCCTGCTTGATGGCCCGCTTGGCGTCCAGCTCGGCCGCGATGTCGGCGCCGCCGATCAGGTGGGCGCTGCGGCCGGCGGCGACCAGCTCCTCGTACAGGTCGCGGCGCGGCTCCTGGCCGGTGCACAGGACCACCGTGTCGACCTCCAGGACCGTGCTCTCCTCGCCGACGGTGATGTGCAGTCCGGCGTCGTCGATCCGGTCGTAGCGCACCCCCGGGACCATGGTGACGCCCCGGTGCTTCAGTTCGGTGCGGTGGATCCAGCCGGTGGTCTTGCCCAGTCCGGCGCCGACCTTGGTGGTCTTGCGCTGCAGGAGGTGGACGGTGCGGGGCGGCGCGGGCCGCCGCGGTGCGGTGAGGCCGCCGGGCGCCTGGTAGTCCATGTCGACGCCCCAGTTGCGGAAGTACGCCCGCGGGTCATCGCCGGCCTTGTCGCCGCTGTCGGTGAGGTACTCGGCGACGTCGAAGCCGATGCCGCCGGCGCCGAGCACGGCCACCCGGTCGCCGACGGGGGCGCCGTCCCGCAGCACGTCGAGGTAGCCGAGGACGCGGGGGTGGTCGGCGCCGGGGATGTCGGGGACGCGCGGGGTGACGCCGGTGGCGACGACGACCTCGTCGTAGCCGTCGAGGTCCGTCGAGGTGACCCAGGCGCCGAGCCGTACGTCGACGCCGTGCTCGTCGAGCTGGTGGCGGAAGTAGCGCAGCGTCTCGTCGAACTCCTGCTTACCGGGGACCTTGCGGGCCACGTTGAGCTGACCGCCGATCTCGCTCGCGGCGTCGAACAGGGTGACGGCGTGGCCGCGTTCGGCGGCGCTGACCGCGCAGGCCAGTCCGGCCGGTCCGGCGCCGACCACCGCGACCCGCTTGGCCAGCCGGGTCGGGGAGAGCACCAGCTCGGTCTCGTGGCAGGCGCGCGGGTTGACCAGGCAGGAGGTGATCTGCCCGCTGAAGGTGTGGTCGAGGCAGGCCTGGTTGCAGCCGATGCAGGTGTTGATGGCCTCCGGCTTCCCGGCGGCGGCCTTCGCGACGAAGTCGGGGTCGGCGAGCATCGGGCGGGCCACGGACACCATGTCCGCGCAGCCGCCGGCGAGCAACTCCTCCGCCAGCTCGGGGGTGTTGATGCGGTTGGTGGTCACCAGCGGGACGGACACCTCACCCATCAGCTTCCTGGTGACCCAGGTGTAGGCGCCGCGCGGCACGGAGGTGGCGATGGTGGGGATGCGGGCCTCGTGCCAGCCGATGCCGGTGTTGATGATCGTCGCCCCGGCGGCCTCGACGGCCCTGGCGAGGGTGACGACCTCCTCCAGGGAGGAGCCGCCCGGGACCAGGTCCAGCATGGAAAGCCGGTAGATGATGATGAAGTCCTCGCCGACGGCCTCGCGCACCCGCTTGACGATCTCGACGGGCAGGCGCATCCGGTTCTCGTACGAGCCGCCCCAGCGGTCGGTGCGGTGGTTGGTCTGCGCCGCGATGAACTCGTTGATCAGATAGCCCTCGGAGCCCATGATCTCGACGCCGTCGTAGCCGGCCCGCCGGGCGAGGCGGGCGGCGCGGGCGTAGTCCTCGATGGTCCGCTCGACCTCGGCGTCGCTGAGCTCGCGCGGCACGAAGGGGCTGATGGGCGCCTGCACCGGGCTCGGGGCCACCAGGTCCCGGTGATAGGCGTACCGGCCGAAGTGCAGGATCTGCATGGCGATCCGGCCGCCCTCGCGGTGCACGGCCTCGGTGACGGTCCGGTGCTGCTCGGCCTCCGCCTCGGTGGTGAGCCTGGCGCCGCCCTCGTAGGGCCGGCCCTCGTCGTTGGGCGCGATGCCACCGGTGACGATGAGGCCCACTCCCCCGCGCGCGCGGGCCGCGTAGAACGCGGCCATCCGCTCGAAGCCGCGCTCGGCCTCCTCGAGGCCGACGTGCATGGAGCCCATGAGCACGCGGTTGGGCAGGGTGGTGAAGCCCAGGTCGAGCGGGGACATCAGGTGCGGGTAACGGCTCATCGGGCCCTCCGTACAGGTGCGGTCGCCTCTTGTTGTAGAGGAAGCGCACCCTGTTGTGCAACTAGTTGCATAAACGAGGGGAGGTGAGCCCGGCCACTTCACGCGGACACGACGGCGCCCCGGCCGGCTCTTCGCCGGCCGGGGCGCCGTGGTGTGTTTTGTGGTCCGGTCCTGCCGGACCCCGTCAGCGGCTCTCCAGCCGCAGGTGCAGGTCCCGCTCCTGATCGCCCGAGGCGGTGCAGGTCTCCTCGACGGTGAACATCGAGTCCAGCGTCGTGCGGAACCGGTCCACGGCCCAGTAGCCGCCCTGGACGTCCGCGAGGATGGACGAGTCGAGGTGGACCGGTGGACAGCCGGGCCCACGGGCGTCCGCGACGTCGTACGTGCCGAGCCACACCATCGGACGGACCTCGTGGAGTTGTCGCGGAACCTCCTCGGGGGCCCGATCCGACGCGAAGCAACTGTTCAACGCATCGAATACAAGACGGGCGTCCTCCTTGGAACCGCTGATCTCCACCGAGACGGTCTCCTGGTGCGACCGGTCCGTGTTCTCCATGATCGCTCCTTTCCTGGCCGCGCTGCGGTGGAACGGGGTACCCCGCCGAACCGCGTCCATCCTCAGCAAAGCACCGCGGACCGGCGAGCACACCTCAGCCGCGGGAGGCCCCGTACGTCTCAGCCACGGGTGAACTTGTACGTCTTGCTGTCCGTGAGGACGCAGAAGCCTGGCGACACGACGATGACGCGCAGGACCCCGGTCCGGCGGTCGTAGTCGATGCCCTCCGCCTCGAAGCCGCCCGAGCAGGAGCTGCGCAGCGGCAACTGGCGCAGGGCGGTGACATGGCCGGTGACGTCCGCCGTGCCGTTCGGCGCGGCGGACAGGTCGATCCGCAGCAGCGGCTTGGTGACGCCGAAGAGGGAGCCGTCCGGGTCGTCGGAGGAGCAGAGCAGGGTGGTGGGACCGGAGAAGTCGCAGCCCTGGACGTCACGCACGGCGTGGTCGAGATTGACGGTGGAGGCCTGCGGCAGGTTCGCCGAGGGCGAGGTGGCCGGGTTCACGCCCGGGGTCGGGAAGACGAGCAGGCGGTTCATGGTGCCCCACTCGCCGGACAGCATCCACTGGCCGTCGGGCGAGATCGCCACCCAGGAGTTGTTCAGGGCCTCTCCGGCGCTCAGCGTGTGGACGTATTCAGACCAGCCGCCGCCCGGCGCCTGCACGCGGTACATCTTCGAGTCGCCCGAGTCGCGCTGGTAGGGCTCGATGTAGTGGCCGTCGTACGAGGCGTCGGGGTCGCCCACGTGGTTCCAGCCGCGGCTGGACACCCCGATCGGGATGGTGCCGATGCCGGTGTACCGGTTGGGGCTGTTCGCCGGGACCTCCATCGAGGCCAGCCCCTGGCTCTCGGTCAGCGGATCGGCCCGGTCGGAGCCGGTCTCGGTCCAGGTGTCGGCGGCGTGCGCCGGGGCGGGGGCGGCGAGGGACACGACTGCGGCGGTGGCCAGGATGACGAGTCCGGTGAGGACTGCGTGACAACGTTGCCTGGCGGAGGGGGACGCGGGCATGGCCGGCTCCTCGGAGGAGGGGGGTGGGTGCACTCGGTCGGCGGACAGTCTGGCCCGGAGGAGTGGTCATGTACAGGCCAATGGAGCAATATGAGCGTGAACTCTCACGGCCCCGGGCACCGTCCTGCGCGGCCGCCGCGGGTCACGGCCATCCCGTCCGCGCCGCCGGCCCGGTACTTTCGGCGTACGTCCGCCGCCCGGTTGAGAGATGGTGGAGATAGGTGCGACGGCGCGGAGAGTCGGGTGAGCGCGGTAAAACTGAGGGAGTCGGCACGGGGGACGGCGTGCCGTGCGATCGGGCGAAGGCGGTGCGTGGCATGAGTGCAGCCGGGCCTGAGGTGTCGGACGGCAACGAGCCGGTGCGCGGACCGGTGCGGGCCGGCGGGCTGCTCGACGTGCTGCGCGTGGCGTCGGTGGTGCTGGACGACAGCGGCCGCATCGTGCTGTGGAGCCCGCAGGCCGAGGAGCTGTTCGGCTACTCGGCGCAGGAGGCCCTCGGCCAGTACGCCGCCCGGCTGATGGTGGACGAGCGGCACATCCAGCTCGTCGGCAAGCTGTTCGCCGATGTGATGCGCACCGGCCAGAGCTGGGCCGGCGGCTTCCCGATCCGCCGCAAGGACGGCAGCACCCGCCTGGTGGAGTTCCGCAACATGCGGCTGCTGGACGACCGGGGGGACGTGTACGCGCTGGGGCTCGCCGCCGACCAGTCGACCGTGCGGCGCCTGGAGCAGGACGTGGCGCTGTCCGAGCGGATGGTGCAGCAGTCGCCGATCGGGCTCGCCGTGCTCGACACCGAGCTGCGGTTCGTCACGGTCAACCCCGCCCTGGCCAGGAACAACGGCGTACCGGCCGAGGAGCACATGGGGCGCAGACTGCGCGACGTGCTGCCCATGCTGGACACCGACGCGCTGGAGGCCGCCACCCGCCGGGTCCTGGAGACCGGCGTCCCGGTCATCGACTCGCCGCTGGTCGGCCGGACCCCGGCCGACCCGGACCGGGACCGCACCTGGTCACAGTCCCTGTACCGCCTCGAGGACGCGATGGGCAACGTGCTAGGGGTCGCCCTCTCGCTGGTCGACATCACCGAGCAGCACCGGGCCTCGCAGGAGGCGGAGACGGCGCGCCGCCGGCTCGCGATCATCGCCGACGCCTCCGTACGGATCGGCACCACACTGGAGCTGGAGCGCACCGCCTGCGAGCTGGCCGACGTCTCGGTGCCGGCGCTGGCCGACATCGCCGCCGTGGATCTCCTGGACGCGGTGGTGGAGGGCCGGCCCAGCACGCTGGGCCCGTCGGAGGAGGCGGTGATCCGGGCCCTCGCGGTGCGCCCGGCGGAGAGCTCGGACGGTGTGTGCGCCGCCGACCCGCCCGGCCAGGTCGCCCGGTACGGGCCGGACCGGCTGGTCACCGAGTGCGTGCGCACGGGCGAGGTGGTGCTCGTGGCGCGGGTGAAGGACGAGGACCTGCCGCGGATCGCCCGCTCGGCGGAGGCGGCCGCCCTGCTGGGCCGGGCGGGCCTGCACTCCTATCTGGCCGTGCCGCTGATCGCGCGCGGCGAGGTGCTCGGCGCTCTTGATCTCAAGCGGACCCGCAACCCGGCGCCCTTCGACGGGGACGACGTCCTGCTGGCGCGGGAGCTGGCGGCCCGCGCCGCCGTGCACATCGACAACGCCCGCTGGTACCAGGACGCCCGCAACACCGCGCTCACCCTGCAGCGCAGCCTGCTGCCGAGCCAGCCGGCGGTGACGACCGGCCTGGAGGTGGCCTCTCGGTACCAGCCGGCGGACGCCACCAGCGAGGTCGGCGGCGACTGGTTCGACGTCATCCCGCTGGACGGCGGCAGGACCGCGCTCGTGGTGGGCGATGTGATGGGCAGCGGCATCAGCGCGGCCGCGACCATGGGCCGGCTGCGTACCGCGACCACCACGCTGGCGGCGCTCGGCCTCGACCCGGCGCTGCTGCTGGAGCACCTGGACAAGACGACCTCGGCCCTTGACCACTCCATCGCCACCTGCGTGTACGCCGTCCACGATCCGCATCTGCGCCAGTGCCGGATCGCCAACGCCGGGCATCTGCCCCCGGCCCGGGTCCGGCCGGGCCACCCCCCGGAACTGCTCGACCTGCCCACCGGGGTGCCGCTGGGGGTGGGCGGCGTGGAGTTCTCGACCGTCACCGTCGACTTCGAGCCGGGCGACGTGCTGGTGTTCTACACCGACGGTCTGGTCGAGACCCGCTGCCATTCGCTGGACGAGCGCCTGGACTTCCTGCTGTCCCTGCTGGACGACCCGGCCCGCCCGCTGGAGGAGGCCTGCGACCTGCTCCTGCGCACACTGCACCACCCGGACAACCACGACGACGTGGCGCTGCTCATCGCCCGGGCGCAGGAGCTGCCGTAGGCCGCGTCACCGTTCCCGCACGCCGATCACAACATGCGCGTACAGCTCCGCGGACACCGCCGTACGGGCCGTCAGGCCGGCGTCGATGAAGGCCTGTACCGCCGCCGGGGCCTGGCGTTCGCTGGTCTCGGTCAGCAGTACGCCGCCGGGCGCCAGCCAGCCGGGGGCTCCGGCGGCGACCCGGCGCAGGACGTCGAGTCCGTCCGCGCCGCCGTCGAGCGCGGCCGACGGCTCGTGGTCGCGGGCCTCCGCGGGGAGGAGCGGCACCTCGGCGCTCGGTACGTAGGGCACGTTGGCCGTGAGGATGCCGACCCGGCCGCGCAGCGCCGGCGGCAGCGCGTCGAACAGGTCACCCACGTGGGATCGGCCGTCGTACGGGGCGAGGTTGCGGCGGGCGCAGCGCACGGCGGCCGGGTCGATGTCGGCGGCGTGCACCTCGACGGGGCCGAGCGCGGCGGCCAGGGCCGCGCCGAGCGCGCCGGAGCCGCAGCACAGGTCGACCACGACCGTGGCGTCCGGGGCCTGGGCCAGGGCCTGGTCGACCAGGAACTCGGTGCGGCGGCGGGGCACGAAGACACCCGGCTCCACGGCGATGCGCAGACCGTGGAACCGCGCCCAGCCGAGGACGTGTTCGAGTGGCAGCCCGGCGGCCCGCCGCTCCACCATCGCGGCCAGTTCGGTGGGGGTGCGGGCGGTGCCGAGGATCAACTCCGCCTCGTCCTCGGCGAAGACGCACCCGGCGGCACGCAACGCGGAAACGACGGCGGAGGCAGAGAGCGGGGGCAGGGAGGGCACGGAGGACATGCGGGCCGAGAGCCTTTCGGAGAACCGGAGCCGAAGGGCGCTCCCACGCTCACAGCAAGCTGTCACAAGGAGAGAGCACCCGGGCTGACACAGCGGTAATGGGTCCCACCTCCTCAACAGCCGTCCGGCCACGGACACTCCGCGACCGGACGGCCACCTTACCCCAGCGCCCCGGACCCGCCGGGCCGCACACGGAGTCCGGAAAAAAGGCCTGCCGCGGGGCGGTGCGGCCCGTTAGGCTCGCCGCGATGACGACTCATTCTCCTGACAGATCGGGGGTCCCGTCCGCGCAAGGTGAGTGCTGATGCACACTCACACCGCGTACGGGGATTCCCGGCTTTCCCTGTGGCTGCGCGTGCGCCGGTTCGCCGTGCCGCCGTCCATGATCGAGACCGCGACCGCCCGCCGCCGTGCCGGGGACTGGGCGGGGGCGTGTGCCGCGGCACGCGTCGACGTCGATCTCGACCTGCGCTCCGTCGCCCGCTCCCACGGCCGTGAACTGGCGGCACGGGTCCGCGCCGACCTGCGCCGTCTCGCTCCCGACCTGCTGCGCTGGCACCTGCCGAGGATCGCCCCGGACGGGCTGCTGCGGCCGGGGCTGACCATCACGCTGGCCCGGTACGACAGCCCGGAGGGTGCCGGGGACGGCCCGGTGCACGTCGTGGCGCGCACTCCGCCGGCCTGGGCGGATGCGGGGCAGCGGATCAGCCTCGCGCTGTGGGAGGCGTGCCGCCCGGGCGCCGGCGGGCATCCGCATCCGCTGCCCAGCCGCCGCTACCGGCTCGATCTGCACCGGCACCTGTGGGACGCGTCCCGCAGCGGGGAGCTGCGGACACGGTCGCCGGCCGGACAGCCGGTGACGGATCCCGAACTGCTGGACGTGGTACCGCCGGGACTCGGTTGTGCCGTGGACCGGTGGGCGGCGGAGGCGGCCGTCCTGCTCGGCGCGGAGGGGTGGCCCACCGGCACCTTCTCCGTGCGCTGCGGTGGCCGGTGCCGGCTGACGCTCGCACTGGAGCCGCGCCGCGACGGCGGTCCGCCGTACGCCCTCCGGGTCGCCGCTCCGCCACCGGAGGGCGGCCTTCCCGCGCCGCCCGTCCTGCCCGACGCGGCGACCTGGGTCCTGCCCGACCTGGAACTGCTCCGGGCCGGTCTGCTCGGGCCCGGTGAGCTGCACCCGCTGGTGGCGTCCGCGCTCGTACCGGGCCATGAGCCCTCCGGTCCGCCGGGTGCGGCCGACCCGCCGGGGCCGCGCCTCGTGGACTGCGAGGGCACCCGGCACCGGATCGCGCTGGTCGACGGCGTCCTGGCCCCGCTGGACCACTCCCCGGCGGAGATCCGTCGGGAGGAGTTGCTGGCCGCGCTCGGCGGGCCGCCGCTCCCCTGCCTTCGGGCCATCGACGAGGCGCACCGGCGTCCGGACTGTCTCACGGGCGTCCGCGAACGCCTGGACCACGGTGACACCGCGGGCGCGCTGGCCGTGGTGGAGGGCCTGCTGGGTCCCGGCGCGCTGCTGCGGGACGGCCCCCTGCGGGACGAGCTGGAGGCGGCCGCGGCGCGCCGGATCACCTACGGGCTCTATCGGGCGGGTCTTCACCGATCCGACCGCACGCCCCCCGATCCGATGCGTCTCGCCGCCCGGCACCGCCGGGGTCGCTCACGCCACGCGGCCTTCCTCCGCTGATTCCGCCCCCTCTTCCTCCCGACTTCACACCCCCAGGTGATCACTCATGTCTGCACACACCCCCTTCGCGATGCCCGACTCCCCCGCCCACCCCTCTCAACTCGACACCGCGGCCGACCTGTTGGCCCTGCTGACGGAGTCGAGCACCGAACCGCGCGCCGATTTCCGGCTGGAGGCACTCACGCTGGCCGTGGCCGCCGACCTCCCCGTGCTGCTGTGGGGCGAGCCCGGCATCGGCAAGACCGCGGCCCTGGACCAGCTCGCGACCGCCCTGGAGCTGCCGCTGACCACCGTCATCGCCAGCGTGCACGAGCCGTCCGACTTCTCCGGGCTGCCCGTCGTCGGGGACGACCCCGCGGAACAGGGAGTCCCCATGGCGCCGCCGGACTGGGCGGTACGGCTGGTCCGGGCCGGGCGCGGGCTGCTGTTCCTGGACGAACTGTCCACGGCGCCTCCCGCCGTCCAGGCCGCCCTGCTCCGGCTGGTGCTGGAGCGGCGGATCGGTGCCCTGCGGTTGCCGCCCGGCGTACGGATCGTGGCAGCCGCCAACCCGCGCTCCTCGGCGGCCGACGGCTGGGAACTGAGTCCCCCGCTGGCCAACCGGTTCGTGCACCTGCAGTGGGCCCACGACCATGACGTGGTCGTGCGCGGCCTGGGCGGCACCTGGCCCCGGGCCACCCTTCCCCGGCTGGACGCGGGAAGGCTGCCGGACGCCGTGGACTTCGCGCGGCGCGCGGTCTGCGGATTCCTCACGGCCCGCCCGGGACTCGTGCACCGGCTGCCCAGCGGTGAGAGCCGTCGGGGCGGTGCCTGGCCGTCGCCCCGGAGCTGGGAGATGACGTTGCGTCTGATCGCCTTCGCGACCGCCGCCGGCTCCACGCGCGACGCGTTGTCCCTGCTGGTCAGGGGAACCGTGGGAGACGGTCCGGGTCTTGAGCTGCTGGCGAGCGTGGACCGGATGGACCTCCCCGATCCCGAGGCGCTGCTGGCCGATCCCGCGGGTGCCGAACTGCCCGGGCGCGGGGACAGGCGGCAGGCGGCGCTGGACGGTGTGGTGGAAGCGGTCCGCGCCCGCCCCGATCGGGCCCGCTGGGACGCGGCGTGGGCGCTGCTGGTGCGTGCCCTGGAGACCGGAGCACCGGATGTGCTGGTCGTCCCCGCCACCACGCTGGCCTCCCTGCGCCGGGACGACTGGGAGGTACCGGCGGCGATCGAGCGACTCGCCGGTGTGGTGTCCCTGTCCCGGCGGGCCGACGAAGCCGCCCGCCGCGCCGCGGTCGCGACCGGGAGCCGCCGATGACGGCGGGTGCGCCCGGGGAGCTGGACCTCGGCAAGCTGTTCGCCGCCCGGTTGCACGCGGCCCGGGCACGGCCCTACCTGGCGACGGCGCTGTTCGCACTGCACCCGGTCGAGTCGCGGCTGGTGCCCACGATGGGTGTCGACCGCCACTGGCGGTGCTACGTGTCACCGGCCTTCGTGGACCGGACACCCGTGGAGGACCTGGCCGGTGTCTGGGTGCACGAGGTGGCGCATCTGCTTCGCGACCATCATGGACGCAGCGACCGGGTCGCCCGCGAACGAGGGCTGACCGGGCCGGGGGAACGGCTGAGGATGAACATCGCCGCCGACCTGGAGATCAACGACGACGTGTACGGCGACGGTCTGGTACGGCCTCGGGGTGCCGTCGTCCCCCAGGATCTGGGGCTGCCGGGCGACGAGCTGATGGAGGACTACCTGCGGCAGTTCCGGCTCGGGCCCCGGCTCCAGGCGCTTGCCTGGCTGGACTGCGGCAGCGGTGCCGACGGGCTGGAGCGCGCGTGGGATCTCGGGCCGGACGGCGCCCACGGTCTCGGCGAGCAGGAGCAGGACGCGGTCCGCTTCCGGGTGGCCCAGGGCATCGCCGGCCGCCCGGGCAGCGCCCCGAAGGGGTGGCGGCGATGGGCCGAGGAGGCGTTCCATCCGCCGCTGTCCTGGCGGGAGTTGCTGGGCGCGGCGATGCGCTCGGCGGTCTCCGGGGCGGGTTCGGGCGACGACTACAGCTACGGCCGTCCGGCAAGGCGCTCGGCCGGGGTGCCCGGCGCCGTCCTGCCCGCTCTGCGGCGCAGGCCGCCCCGGGTCTGCGTGGTGGTCGACACGTCAGGGTCCGTCAGCGACGCCGAACTGGGCGGCGCGCTGCTGGAGGTGGCCGCCATCTCCCGTGCGGTGGGCGGCCGTCGTGACCTGGTCACGGTGGTCTCGTGCGACGCGGCGGCACAGTCCGTGCATCCGCTGTGCCGGGCCGAGGGCATCACTCTCATGGGCGGCGGCGGGACGGACCTGCGGACGGGCTTCGCCCGGGCGTTGCGGACACGCCCGGCGCCCGACGTCGTCGTGGTCCTGACCGACGGCCAGACCCCCTGGCCGGACACCCGGCCACCGTGCCGGACGGTGGTGGGTCTGTTCCCGCGGCAGTGGGCGGGCGCCTCCTACAACGAGAACGAGCCCGACTACCGGCCGGACACACCACCGGAATGGGCCCGGGTCGTGACGCTCGGGTCGGGGAGCCGGTGAGCCGGCGGGCAGTGCGCCCACCGGCTCCGGATCTTCGGTACGACCGCCCCTCACACCCCCACCGTCTCCTCCACCTCTTCCTCGGCCGCCTCGGTCTCCCGCCGGGTGACGCGCTCGGGCCGCTTCGGGGCCGTGGCGGTCGCGGGAGGCGTGGCCGCCGCCTCGGGGGTCCGGGAGTGTTCGAAGGCGGCGGCGATCGCGGTCACCGCGAGGCCGGCGAGCAGCCAGATCAGCAGGGTCCACACGGTGCGGCCGAGGCCGTCGTCGCCGAAGTAGAGGAGGCTGCGGACGCCTTCGACGAAGCCGGCGCCGTTCCAGAAGGAGTGCAGGGCGCCGAAGAAGCCGTTCTGGAGCTCGGGCCTGAACAAACCGCCCGAACTGGTGAAGTTGAGCATCACGAACAGCACCATCATGGTCAGCGTGGTCCACCGCCTGAGGAAGGTGTGCAGGCCGACGCCGATGAGCAGGATGCCCGCGGAGTAGAGCCACGCCATCCCCCACACACCGGCGAGATCGTGGTGCGCGAGGTGGAACACCGGTCCGGCGAGCAGGCTGCCGATGCCGGCGACCACGGCCGAGACACCGAGCGCGAGCAGCGCCCGCACCCGCATCGGGAGGGCGGCGCCCGCGGCGCCGAGGGCGGCGACCGAGGCGTAGGAGCCGATGCTGATCGCGATCAGCAGGAAGAACAGGCCCTGCCCGGTGGGGTCGTCGGCTACCGGGGCGGCCACGTCGGTCACCTTCAGCGGGGCGCCCCGCTCCGCGGCGACGGGGGTGAAGACCTTCTCGGCGGCCGTCGCGCCCATGTCGGACGCGGCGGTGGCGACCAGCAGCTCCGGCGTCCTCGCGGCCGGTACGTAGGCGCCGGTGATGTCACGGGACCGGAGCAGGCGCACGGCGTCGGCGCGGGTGGCGACGGTGCGGACGTCCAGCCGGTCCCCCGCGGTGTCCTTGACGGTCTGGGCGAACACCTTCGCCCCGGGGCCGGCGCCGACGACGGCGACGGGCAGGTGGTTCGGCTCCGGCGTGACGAAGGCGCCCATGTACGCGAGCCCCATGCCCAGGCACATCAGCAGCGGGGTGATCAGGTGGGTGAGCACATGGCGCAGTGCCGGTGACCTCATCGCGGGCGGCCTCCAATGTCCGATGGTTGGCTTATACAACTTCCATTCAAGTTGTACTATACAACTAGAACGTCGGAGGAGGTGTTCCGTGACAGCGGCAACGGAGACGGCCGTCGAGACCATCCAGCGCGAGATGACGATCTTCGCCCGCCGGGCCCGGGCCTCGGCGGGGCGTATGCACCCCGAGCTGTCCCTGGTGTCGTACACGTTGCTCGGGCATCTGGAGGAGAGCGGCGGCTGCCGGGCCACCGATCTGGCCGCGCACTACGCCCTGGACAAGTCCACGGTCAGCCGCCAGGTGACCGCGCTGGAGCGGGCCGGCCTCGTCGAGCGCCGCACCGACCCGGAGGACCACCGCGTCCAGGTGCTGGACCTGACGGAGGCCGGCCAGGAGATCCTCGCCCAGGTCACGCGCAGCCGCCGGGCCGCCTTCCGGGAGCGGCTCGCCGCATGGCCGGAGGAGGACCTGGTGCGTTTCGCCCGGTACCTGGAGCGGTACAACGCGGGGCCGGCCCCGACGGCCGGCCCCGACGGACTCTAGGACACTGGTACGGCCGTCCGGCCGGCCGCCGGGCGCTCTGGCGCGCGGGCCGCGAGGAACGCCGTGCGGCGCCGCGGCCGCAAGCCGAGGGACTCGTAGAGCCTCAGGGCGTTCGTGTTGCGGGCACTGGCGTGCAGGAACGGCTTCTCGCCGCGCTCCCGGACGCCGTGCGCCACGGCGCGGATCAGCCGGCCGGCCAGTCCCTCGCCGCGGTGGGCGGGGTCGGTGCAGACCGCGCTGACCTCGGTCCAGCCCGGCGGACGCAGCCGCTCCCCCGCCATGGCGATGAGGGCGCCCTCGCGGCGGATACCGAGGTAGGTGCCCAGTTCGACGGTGCGCGCCAGGAAGGGGCCCGGCCGGGTGCGCCGCACCAGGTCGAGCATCTCCGGCACGTCGCGCGGGCCGAGAGGGACCGCCTCCGGGTCCGGTGCGGCGGCGAGACCGTCGTCCACGAGCTGCACGCCCTCCGACCGGAAGGTCACCTCCCAGCCGTCCGGGACCTCCCCGACGTAGCCCGACAGGGGCACCTCGGCGCCGGGACCGGCCAGCGCCGCGAGGTCCGCCCAGTCGTCCGCGTCCGGATCGTCCGGCAGCGCCAGCCACGGGGACACGTCGAGCGGGTAGCGCAGCACCCGGCCGCGCCGCTCGGCGAAGTGCGCGTGCGGGCCGGTCAGAGAGGCGAGGGCGGGATTGTCGAGGACGTGCGGGGCCACGGTCGTCCGGGGGCAGGCGAAGGCCTCGGCGCTCATCCGCCCACCTCGATGACGATCTTTCCCCGGGCGTGCCCGTCCTCCACGGCGCGCAGGGCCGCCCCGGCGCGCTCCAGCGGGAAGGTGCGGGTGACGTGCGGATCCAGGGCGCCGCGCAGCACGAGCGCCGCCACCTTCTCCAGTACGGCCGCCGTGCGGGCCCGGGCGACCCGGGAGCCACCCAGCGCGGCGACGGTGCCGGGCGGGGCCCCGGCCGTGATCAGTCTCGTCCGGTCGGTGAGCAGGGTGGCCGCCTCCGCGAGCGTGTCGCCGCCCACCAGGTCGTACACCGCGTCCACGCCTTCGGGGGCGGCGGCGCGCACCCGTTCGGCCAGACCCGGGCCGCTCGGCACGTGCACGGCGCCCAGCGACTCGACGAAGTCCTTCTTGGCCTCGCTCGCCACGCCCGCCACCCGCACGCCCAAGGCGCGGGCGATCTGCAGGGCGGCGGCACCGACCCCGCCGCCCGCGCCGGTGACGAGCAACGTCGCGCCCTCGGGCAGGCCGAGTTGGCGGACGCCGTCGTAGGCGGTGGCCGCGGCGACCGGCAGGGTCGCGGCGTCGGTGAACGACAGCCCGTCCGGCCTGTGCGCGGTCGCCCCTGCGCTCAGCAGGGCGTACTCGGCGTACCCGCCGTCGACGGTGTTGCCGAACACGGGGTCGCCGACGGCGAACCCCGTCACTCCCGGCCCGGCCGCCTCGACGACGCCGGCGGCCTCGCTGCCGAACACCGCGGGGAAGACGCGCTCGGCGGGGTCGCCGGGGCGGCGCAGGCCCTCGCGCAGTTTCCAGTCGACGGGGTTCACCCCGGCCGCGCGCACCGCGACCAGGAGCTGACCCGGGCCGGGGCTGGGCCGGTCCACGTCGGTCAGGGCTTCGGTCTCCGGACCGCCGTACCGCGTGAAGACGTACGCCTTGGGCATCCTCGTTCCTCGCTTCCGTCGCACCGTCACCGGCGCACCGGCCGGCACTCAGCGGCAAGGAGGAGCGGCCGACGGCTATTCCCGGCTCCGCGAAGAGTTCACACAGCCGCGACGAGTTCGCACGGCTGTCCCGAACGACGTACTGACCTGGGGCGGAGCACTCGCGGGGACAGCGTACGGTGGAAACCATGAACGTCACCCGAGGCTTCACGGGTCGCCCCCGCGTCACCGATCCAGGACTGCCACCGGGGCAGTACGACGCGCGGGACGAGTGGCCCGTCCTGTCCGCCGAGGTCACCCCGGACCTCGCCCCCGCCGACTGGTCCTTCCGCATCGACGGGCTGGTGGAGCGGCCGCACACCTGGGACTGGGAGCGGGCCCGGGCACTGCCCGCTTCGGCGTACGAGGGTGACATCCACTGCGTGACCGGCTGGTCGAAGTTCGGGGTGCGCTTCGGGGGCGTCTCGCTGGACACGTTCCTCGACGTGGTGCGGCCGGCCGCGACCGCCACCCACGCGGTCGCCTACTCGCACACCGGCTACTCCGCGAACCTGCCGCTCGCCGACCTCACCGGCGGCCGGGCGTGGATCGCCTGGGAGTACGACGGCGAGCCGCTCGCACCCGAGCACGGCGGCCCGGCGCGGCTGCTGGTGCCGCACCTGTACTTCTGGAAGAGCGCCAAGTGGATCGCCGGCATCACGCTCCTCGATCACGACGAGCCCGGCTTCTGGGAGGGGAACGGCTACCACGAGCGGGGCAATCCCTGGGAGGAGCAGCGGTACTCCGGTGACTGAGACAGTGACCCCGGCCCACGTTCCCCCGACGCGCTTCGCCGTGCCCGGGCGCATCGCCGTGAGCGAGCGGGCCGCGTCGGTGTGGCAGACCGCCACGCTGACCGGGATCCGCCGCGAGACCCCGCACGCGACCACCTTCCGGTTCGCGGTGCCGGACTGGGCGCGGCATCTACCCGGCCAGCACCTGATGCTGCGGCTGACCGCGCCGGACGGCTACGTGGCCCAGCGCCACTACTCGATCGCGTCCGCCCCCGACGACTCGGGCCACATCGAGCTGACCCTGGACCATGTGCGGGACGGCGAGGTCTCGGGCTGGTTCCACACCACGGCCCGGCCCGGTGACACGGTCGAGATGCGCGGCCCGCTGAGCGGCTTCTTCGCCTGGCCGGGCGACCGGCCCGCGCTGCTGCTCGGGGCCGGTTCCGGCGTCGTACCGCTGATGTCGATGGTCCGGTATCACCGGGCGCAGGGCCTCGGCGTGCCGCTGCGGATGCTGGTGTCGGCGCGCAGCCCCGAGGAGCTGATCTACGCCGGGGAGTTGGGCGCGGAGACCACGGCCGTGTTCACGCGGAGCGCCCCCTCGGGGGTACCGGTGGGTCGCATGGCGGCCGCCCATGTGGCGCCGCTCCTGGCCGAGCGGCCTCCGGGTGGATGGGAGGCCTATGTGTGCGGCTCCAACGGGTTCGCCGAGCACGCCTCCCGTCTGCTGGTCGAGGCCGGCCAGCCGGTCGAGCGGATCCGCATCGAGCGCTTCGGCTGAGCCCGCCGGCCGCCGGCGCGGCGGTGCGGAGCGTGCCGCGCGCCGGGCCCCAGGAGGGCTTGAACTCGCGGTGGGCGGCGCGCGCGAGGCGCGCCGTACGGGGTACCAGACGGGTGCGGACGCTTCGTGCGAGGCGACGGAGGCGGCCGGCCGGTGTCCCGGTCCGGCCGTCCTCCGGCTCCGGCTGCGGCGAGGAGGTGGGCATGCGGACCCGGGTGCGCGGCTGGCGCTGGCGGCACAATCCGCTGCGGCGCCGGTCGGACGTCATGGAGGCCTGGACGGTCCTGGTCGCCGCCGTCCTGCTGTTCGTCGTCACACCGCTGGCCGGGCTGGCGGCCGGTCTGTACGCCCATGACCAGGCGCGGTCGCGCGCCACGGCGCTGCGGACCGAGCGGCACCAGGTGCGCGCCTCGGTGACCGGCGGCGAGTCCGAGCGGTCGCGCCCCGTGCGGGGCGACCGCGCGCACCCCTATCAGGCCAAGGTCCGCTGGACGGAGCAGGGCACCGGAACACGTACCGCCGTGGCCCGCGTTCCCGCCGGGAGCCGGGCGGGTGACGTGGTCACCGTGTGGTTCGACGCCCGGGGCCGCGCCGTCGCCCCGCCGCCGAACGACGTGGCCGTCTGGCAGCACACCGTCACGGTGGGCCTGTGCGCGGCGGGCGGCTCGGTGGCCGTGATCCTCCTCGGGTACGCCGTGCAGCGCCGGGCCGCGCTGCGCCACCGGATGGACGAGTGGGAACGGGAATGGGCGCGCACGGGCCCGAAGTGGACCCAGCCCCGGGCCTGACCGGGCGGGTGACCCGACCACTGCGTTCTGCTGGATCGACCTGACCGTTTCCGACAGGCCGGAGCAGCAAACGCTTTCGCCTCGGTGACCAGCATGATGATCGCGCGTCTCGACGACGGACGGAAACCGTGTCCCCGACGGGCCTGGCGAGTCGTCCGACCACCCACGTACCGTGAACCCAGCGCAGTCTTTCGTTCCCAAAGGCGGTTCCTGATGGCCCTGTTCGACCTCCCTCTCGACGAACTCCGCGAGTACCGCGGCGCCTCCACCGCGCCGGAGGACTTCGACGCCTTCTGGGACAACACCCTCCAGGAAGCGCGCGAGCTCGAGCTGGACGCCCGGTTCGAGCCGGTGGACACCGGGCTGTCCACGGTCCAGGTGTACGACGTGACGTTCGCCGGTTTCGGGGGCCACCCGGTCAAGGGCTGGCTGCGGCTGCCCGCCGGCGCCTCGGAACCGCTGCCGCTGGTCGTGGAGTTCATCGGCTACGGCGGCGGGCGCGGGCTGGCGCACGAGGACCTGCTGTGGGCGTCGACGGGCCGGGCCCACTTCGTGATGGACACGCGCGGCCAGGGCAGCGCCTGGGGCGGCGGTGGCGGCACGGCGGACCCGGTGGGCGCCGCGCCCGCCTTCCCCGGGTACATGACGCGGGGCATCGACGCGCCCGAGAACTACTACTACCGCCGGGTGTTCACGGACGCCGTGCGTGCCGTGGAGGCGGCGCGGTCACATCCGCTCACCGACGCGGCGCGGACCGTGGTGATCGGTGAGAGCCAGGGCGGCGGGATCTCCCTCGCCGTCGGCGGACTGCTGCCCGATCTGGTCGCGGTCGCCCCCGATGTCCCGTTCCTGTGCGACTTCCCGCGCGCGACGACGCTGACGGACCGTCACCCGTACCGGGAGATCGGTCTGTTCCTCAAGACGCACCGCGGCCGCGCGGAGGACGCGCTGCGCACGCTCTCCTACTTCGACGGCGTGCACTTCGCGGCCCGCGGCCGGGCCCCGGCGCTCTTCTCGGCCGCCCTGGAGGACCAGACGTGCCCGCCGTCGACCGTGTTCGCGGCGTTCAACGCCTGGGCGCACCAGGACAAGGCGATCGAGGTGTACGACTTCAACGACCACGAGGGCGGCGGCCCGTTCCAGGAGGAACGCAAGCTGCGCTGGCTGCGCGCGTACGCCTGACCGGAGGGGTGGGACAGGGCCGGGCCCGCGCAAGCCGGCCCGGTGCCGTCCGCCTTCTTCCCTCCAGTCCGACCAGTCGGTACGTTCGGGGGGCGTCCCGGGCCGTGCTGCCGCCGCCCGGGCTCCCGGCGACGACGGAGGCTGGATGTCCGCGCACGAGGCACAGGTTCAGGGCGACTGCGATCCGCGCTTCACCGCGGTGCGGGAGGCGTTCGAGGAGAACTTCCGGGAGCGCGACGAACTGGGCGCCGCCGTGGCGGTGACCGTCGGCGGTGAGACGGTGGTCGACCTGTGGGGCGGCTGGGCGGACGCGGCCCGCACCCGGCCCTGGGAGCGGGACACGCTGGTCAACGTGTGGTCCACCACCAAGGGGCCGGTGGCCCTGTGCGCGCATCTCCTCGCCGACCGGGGCCTGCTCGACTTCGACCGGCCGGTGGCCGCGTACTGGCCGGAATTCGCGGCGGCGGGCAAGGAGGACGTACGTGTTCGGGATCTGCTGTCGCACCGCGCCGGGCTGTCCGGCCTGCGGGAGCCGCACTCCGTCGAGCAGCTCTACGACTGGGAGCTGACGACCGCGCGGCTGGCGGCCACCGAGCCCTGGTGGGAGCCGGGCACCCGATCCGGATATCACGCGCTGACCTGGGGCTTCCTGGTCGGTGAGGTGGTGCGGCGGGTGTCGGGGCTGCGACCCGGGGTGTTTCTGGAGCGGGAGGTGACCGGGCCGCTCGGGCTGGATTTCACGATCGGCCTGCCGGAGAAGGAGGCCGGCCGGGCGGCCGAGCTGGTCCACGCTCGGTCCCGGGACGACGGTGAACGAGCCGCCGCTTTCGGTCAGTTGCCGCCGGCCGCGATCGCCGCCCTCGCCAATCCGCCGGTGGGCGCGGCACAGGCGAACACGGCCGCGTGGCGGGCGGCGGAGATCCCGGCGGCCAACGGGCACGGCACCGCGCGCTCGGTCGCCGCCCTGTACGGCGCCTTCGCCGGCCGGGGCTCCTACGGCGATCGGCGGATCCTGTCACCGCTGGCGGCGGAACGGGTGCGCGAGGGGCAGGGCAGTTGCCGCGATCTGGTGCTGGGCGCGGGTTTCGAGGGTGAGACGGAGGTCGGGCTCGGGCTGTGGCTGAGCGGTCCGCACGGCTCCTACGGACCGAACCCGCGGGCTTTCGGACACGACGGGTTCGGGGGTTCCTGCGGACTCGCGGACCCGGAGGCGGGGGTCTCGCTCGGGTACGCGATGAACCGGATGGGGCCGCACATCGCGGACGACCCACGCAAGACGGCCCTGGTGAACGCGGTCTACAGCGCCCTGTGAGGCCCGGTCGCGCGGGTGGGTTTCGGCCGAACCACCGGACCACTCTTCCCTTGTGGTTTAGACCAATGCTAGATGTGGTCGCGCAATGAGCCCGTTCGGCTACGTCTTGTCACCACAGGAGGCGCGGCATGGCCCGCACCACCCCGCTCGACCCCCCGCAGACCGACGACCGGCCCCTGTACTGGCGGGTCGCGTCGCAGCTCCTCGACGAACTGCACGACGGCACCGTCCCGCCCGGTGACCGGCTGCCCAGCGAGCGGCACCTGGCCCGGCACTTCGGGGTCAGCCGGGAGACCGTACGGCAGGCCCTGGAGGTGCTGCGCCGCGGCGGCCTGGTCGCCACCGACCGGCGGGGCAGCCACGCCACGCTGCCCGGCCGCCCGGTCGAGGACCCGGTCTCGCTCACCTTCCCCGTCGGCGCCCGGCCCGCGGACCCGTGCGCGGTGGACCGGGCGACGGTGACCTGGGAGAAACCGTCACCGGAGCACGCACAGGCGCTCGGGCTGGCCCCGCACCGGCCCACGCTGGTGCACCGCTACCGCTCGGCCGCGCCCGACGGTCACTCGCTGCGCACGGCGGTGACAACGTTCTCGGCGGTGGCGCTGAGCGAGGTCGCGGAGCTGGGCCGCTACCGCGACCGGGCGGACGGGGCCACCCCGGCGCAGTTGCGCCGGGCCTACGACTGGATGCGCAAGGCCGGGCTCACCCTGCACCACCGGGACTCCATCACCCAGGTGGGCGACGCCTCGTCGGTCCGGGTGACGCGCCGGGTGCACGACCAGTACGCGCGCCCGCTGGAGATCACCGACCTGGTGGTCGACTCCGAACGGGATGCGCTGGTCTACGAGTTCACCCTGCCGGCGGCCGGCTGAGCCCGGGCCACGACGAGGCGGGCCCGGGGGCTGCCGTCGCCGCGCCGCCCGAACTCGGGCAGCGGCCGCAGCCCGACCGCGAAGCCGGCACGGGCCAACCCGCTCATGACGTCGCCGAACCGGAAGGTCCGGTAGTACATGACGAACGGCGGCCGCCACAGGGCGTTGCGCACCCGCATCGCCGTGTCGAAGCCGAGCAGCGTCCAGAACGCGGGACTGGAGAGGCGGGGCGGGGCGAAGAGGGGGAAGGCGAAGCTGCCGCCCGGCCGCAGCACCGAGCGGACCTGGGCGAACAGCCCCGGCAGTTCGCGGGGCAGGAAGTGGCCGAACGCGCCGAAGCTGACCACCAGGTCGAAGGCGGGCCCGAACGGCAGGGCCCGGGCGTCGCCGCGCACCCAGGCGACGTCCGGGCCTCCGGACGGCACGCGGCGGCGGGCGACGTCGAGCATTCCGGCGCTGAAGTCGACACCGGTGACGCTCCGGCCGCACAGTGCCGCCAGCAGCTCCGTCCCGGCTCCGGTGCCGCAGCACAGGTCGAGGCCGTCCTCGAACGGCCCGAGCGGCCCCAGCGCCTTGGCGACGGGCTCCAGCACCGAGTCGGGCGTACGGAACGGGGTGTGGTCGAACTTCGGGGCCAGCAGGTCGTAGCCGTGCTCGACGGACGACAGCGCCTGTACGGCGAGTTCGCGCAGGCTGGGGCCTTCGGTGCTGAACATCGCCTCAGCCTAGGCGTACTCGTCGCTGGATGACGAGGGCACTCGCTGGTCGAGGACGCGCAGCACGCGCTCGCACCAGCGCAGGTTCTCCTCCTCGAAGGCGATGCCCGCCATGAGGGTGAGATACGGGCCGATCCGGTCGGCCGTGCGCAGGTACTCCTCCTCGGTCCGCCCGTCGAGGAGACGGGTGCGCACCCGCTCGTAGCGGTCGAGTTTGCCGCGGGCCCAGCCGCTGCGCTCCTGGACGAGCGCCCGGGCCACCCCGGGGTCGCCGCCGTCCATGGCCTGGATCTTGATGAGGAGTTCGTCGCGGATGGCGGTGGGCCGTTTCGGCGGCTCGTCGGCGAAGGCCCGCAGCCGGCTCCGGCCGGCCTCGGTCAGGGTGAACATCCGCTTGGTGGGCCGGCGTTCCTGCGGCACCGTCCGGGCCTCGACCAGTCCGTCCTGCGCGAGGCGCTCCAGCTCCCGGTAGAGCTGCTGGGGGGTGGCGGGCCAGAAGTTCGCGAGCGAGACGTCGAACACCTTCGACAGCTCGTAGCCCGAGGCCTCCCCCTCCAGCAGGGCGGCCAGGACGGCGTACTTGAGCGACATGTGGACACGCTAGCAGGAGCTGATTACTCTCATCCGCACCTATTCAATTTCTTGACTATGTGAGGTGATCCGATGCGCGCGTTCCGCGAGGCGGTCGAGGTGGGCGACCTGGACGCCGTCGAGGCGCTGCTGGCCGATGACGTCGTCTTCACCAGCCCCGTCGTCTTCAAGCCGTACCCGGGCAAGGCGATCACCGCCGCGATCCTGCGCGGGGTCTCCCAGGTCTTCGAGGACTTCCGGTACGAGCGGGAACTCGCCGGCGCCGACGGCCGCGACCACGCGCTGGTCTTCCGGGCGCGGGTGGGCGACCGGGAGCTGAGCGGCTGCGACTTCATCCACCTCGACGACGACGGGCTGATCGACGAGCTCACGGTGATGGTGCGTCCGCTCTCGGGCGCCCAGGCGCTCGCCGCGGCCATGGGCGCCCGGTTCGACTCGATCGCGCGGGAGGCGGAGGCGCGGTCCGCGTGAGCGGCGCGGCCGGGCCGTGGCCCGGCGGGGCCGTGGACATGTCATGACGATAGTGCGGGGTTGACGGTCAAGTCCCCTGATATCCCGAATCGTTATGGTGTGGGAACATCTGGCACGGATCGGTGACTTGCGGTGCGGCTCCCGGCGCGCGGCGGCCCCGCGGCTCAGGGCACCGGGCGCACCGGAAGGGCGCGCACGCTGTTGCCGACGAAGCCGGCGTGCGGAGCCAGCTCCGCCTCGCCGACGGCGAGTTCGAGCCCGGGGAAGCGGGTGAACAGCCGCTCCAGGGCGACGGTCGCCTCCAGACGGGCCAGCGGGGCGCCGAGGCAGTAGTGGGCGCCGTGCCCGAGGGAGAGATGGCGTACGGCGTCGGGACGGGCCGGCCGGGTGACGTCGAAGCGGTCGGCGTCCGGGCCGTGCGCCGCCCGGTCGCGGCCCGCGGCGGAGTAGCCGGCCAGGACGGGGGTGCCGGCGGGTATGAGCGTGCCGTCGACGGTGAGGTCGTGCACCGGGTAGCGGAACGGGAAGTAACTGACCGGGGCGTCCCAGCGCAGGGTCTCCTCCACGACGTCGGCCCAGCTCGCCCCGCCCGCCCGCACCAGGTCGAGCTGGTCGCGGTGGCCGCACAGGGCGCGTACGGCATTGGTGATCAGGTTGAGCGTGGTCTCGTGCCCGGCGATGATCATCAGGACGAGCGTGCCGATCAGCTCCTGCTGGCTGAGCCGGTCGCCGCCCTCGTCCCGGGCCGCGATGAGCGCGCTGGTCAGGTCGTCCCCGGGGGCGGCGGCCTTCGCGGCGGCGATCTCCCCGAGCACGGCGAGGAGTTCACGGTTGGCGGCGACGGCCGCGGCGGGCTCGGTGTCGGTGGCCACGATGCGGCTGCTGAGGTGGTGCAGCCGGTCCCGGAACCCGGCGTCCACACCGAGGAGTTCGCTGATGACGCCCATGGGCAGCGGGAGCGCGAAGTGCCGGCGCAGATCCGCGACGCCCCCGGCCGCCGCGGCGGCCGCCGCCAGCCCGTCCAGCAGCGACTCGGTCAACTCCTCGATACGCGGCCGGAGTTCCTCGGTGCGTCGCGGGGTGAAGGCGCGACTGACCAGGGAGCGCAGTCGCCGGTGGTCCTCGCCGTCAGCGGTGGTCATGCCCGGTACGGTCGCGAAGGTGAGCAGCGGCCATCCCTCGGCTATCAACCCCTCGTGCAGCGCCGTGAAGTGACGCGCGTTCTTGGCGACACCGGGGTGCTGCAGGAACTCCCGGAGCGCCTCGTGCCCGAGGACTGCGGCGCCCTCGATGCCACCGGGCAGTTCGACCGGGGTCACGGCACCGCGGGCCAGCAGTCGGGCGTTGTCGGCGTGCGGGCAGCCGCCGGCGGGGTCCAGGCGGTGCGACGGCATGGCGGGCGTGGTCTCCACCGGCAGCTCCTGACGGTCGTAAGACGAGGGTGACGCCGACGATCGTAGGCTCACCGGAGCCGCTTGGCCTGGGGTTTCGCGCCATGGGGAATGTTCCGCGGCGAAGGCGTGTTGGCGTGGTCACGGACATACCGCTCGACCGGGTGGTACGGTGCCGACAGCACTCGTGCACGTCCCTTTGCGGACGCCGGTGCCAGTCCCCCCTCATCGCACCGATCCGCCCGCCGGTTTCCGGCTCCGGCTCATCGGCTTCCCGGCACCACCTCGTGAGCAGGCCTTCCGCGCCGTACCCGAGGTGCCGTTCCCGCCGCCCGGAGGCACCTGTGTGTCCGCCTCCCGCTCGCGGCCTCTCCCTCTTCCTCTCTGCCTTCCGTCCGTGAAAGGACCTTCCCGCCATGACCACCACACTCGAACACCCCCCTGTCGCACAGCAGCCCCCGGCCGCCCGGCCCGTCACCGGTGTCCTGGACATCGACGCGCGCGGGAAGGGGCACCTGAGGGCCGCGCACCTGCTGCCCTCCCCCGCCGACCCGCAGGTCTCCTCCGCGCTGATCCGCCGTCACGGCCTGCGCAAGGGCGACCTCGTGCAGGGCGAGAGCACGGCGCAGCGCGGCCTGACCGGCATCACGCTGGTCAACGGCCACGCCCTCGCGGAACTCCGCTCCCGCCGGCACTTCCACGACCTCACTCCGCTGCACCCCCATGAGCGGCTCCGCCTGGAGCACCCGGCGTCCGGACTGGCCGGGCGCGTCACCGACCTGTTCGCGCCGGTCGGCAAGGGGCAGCGCGGGCTGATCGTGGCCCCGCCGAAGAGCGGTAAGACCGTGCTGCTGCAACAGCTCGCCGCCGCCGTGGCCGCCAACCACCCCGGCTGCCGGCTGATGGTGCTGCTGCTGGACGAGCGGCCCGAGGAGGTCACCGAGATGCGCCGCTCGGTGCGCGGCGAGGTGTACGCCTCCACCTTCGACCGGGCGGCCAGGGAGCACGTCGCCCTGGCGGAACTGGTCGTCGAACGGGCCAAGCGGCTGGTCGAGGCCGGTGAGGACGTCGTCGTCCTGATGGACTCGCTGACCCGGCTGTGCCGGGCCCACAACAACGCCTCCGCCGCCGGCGGCCGCACCCTGAGCGGCGGTGTCGACGCGGGCGCGCTGCTCGGCCCCAAGCGGTTCTTCGGCGCCGCCCGGCAGGCCGAGGAGGGCGGCTCGCTCACCATCCTCGCCACCGTCCTGGTGGACACCGGCTCGCGTGCCGACGGCTACTTCTTCGAGGAGCTGAAGGGCACCGGCAACATGGAGCTCCGGCTGGACCGGGAACCCGCCGCCCGCCGGGTCTTCCCGGCCGTGGACATCGACGCCACCGGCACCCGCCGCGAGGAACTGCTGCTCACTCGGGCGGAGTTGACGGCCACCCGGGGCCTGCGCCGGGCCCTGCGCTCCCGCGAGGGCGGGCCCGGCGCCCTCGAGACGCTGCTCGAGCGCATGCAGGACACCCCCGACAACGCCACGTTCCTGCGCCGCGTCCAGCCGACCCTGCCCGGCGGCTGACCCGGTTCCCGGTCGCCCATGAGCGGCGGGGGCTGAACCCCTCCGGGGCGCCCGTGGGTGCTACATCCGGGTTGCTCCCGTAGGCCGTCCGGCCCGGGCAGCGCGCCGGACCCGCCCCACCTTCCTACGTTGATCTTATGATCACCGGATTCTCTCGTCGGGTCGCCGTCACGGCCTGCTCCCTGTGTGTGGCGGGCACCCTCGCCCTCGCACCAGCCGCCGCCTCCACCGCACACCGTGCGGGGGATCCCGCACCGCCCGGGCCGCGTGCGTCGGTGCCGCAACCGTCCCTGCTCCACCGGTCCGGCACGCAGGTCAAGCTCCGTCGGGGTGCCCCCGAGGTCCCGGACGTCTCCGCGCTGTCCTGGCTGGTCGCCGACGCCGACAGCGGCGAGGTGCTGGCCGCGGCCGACGCGCACCGCGAGCTGCCGCCCGCGAGCACCATGAAGACCCTGTTCGCGCTCACCGTGCTGCCCGGCCTGCCCTCCGGCATGCGGCACACCGTCGACTACCGGGAACTGGAGGACGTCGGCGAGGGCAGCAGCCTGGTCGGCGTCGAGGAGGGGCACAGCTACCAGGTGGCCGACCTGTGGCGCGGGGTCTTCCTCAGTTCGGGCAACGACGCCGTGCACGTCCTCGCCTCGCTGGGCGGCGGCTGGCAGACCACGGCCCGGAAGATGCAGGCCAAGGCACGCTCCCTGGGCGCCCTGGACACCCACGTCGTCTCCCCCGACGGCTACGACGCCGACGGCCAGGTGTCCTCGGCGTACGACCTGGCCGTCTTCGGGCGTGCCGGGCTGCGCAACCCCGACTTCGCCCGGTACTGCTCCACCGCCCGGTCCCAGTTCCCGGGCGACGGATGGCCGTACCAGATCGAGAACACCAACCGGCTGCTGACCGGTGAGGACGGCGTGGCCCCGTACCCCGGGCTGATCGGGATCAAGAACGGCTACACCAGCAACGCGGGCAACACCCTCGTCGCCGCGGCGCGCCACGACGGCCGCACCCTCGTGGTGACCGTGATGAACCCTCAGGAGGGCGGCGGCTTCGCGGTGTACGAGGAGGCCCGCCAACTGCTCGACTGGGGTTTCGCCTCGGCCGGGTGGGTGGACCCGGTGGGGTCGCTGGACGCACTGCGCCCCGGAGGCACCGCGGCCGCGGCCGCCGCACCCGCCGCGGCGACGCCCGCCCCGGCGCCGGACGAGGACTCGGGCTGGTCGCCCACCGCGGCCGTCGTGGGCTTCACCGGGCTAGGCGCGGCGGCGGTGGCGCTGGCGCTGCGGGCCAAGAACGGCCGGGACGCCCGCGGCTGACCGGCCGGCAGGCCCAGCAGCAGACCGAGCGTGACCCAGGTGTAGGCGTTGCCGCCGAGGAAGCCGCCGAGGCCGGAGGCGTCCCGGACCCAGAGCCACACCACGCTGGTGCACAGCACCGCGTACAGGGCGCCCGCGAGCCGCGGGTACCCGGCGCGTGCCAGCACCGCGAGGGACGGCAGCAGCCACACCAGGTGGTGGACCCAGGTGACCGGGCTGACCAGGCAGGCCGCCGCGCCGGTGAGCGCGAAGGCCGCCGGCCAGTCGCCGGCCGCCAGCGCCCGGCGGGTGCGCCACGCCCACCCGCACAGCACCAGCAGCACCGCACCGGCCCACAGGGCGCGGTCCGACTCGCCGAGGCGGGCCAGGACGCCCTGCAGCGACTGGTTCGAGACGTAGTCGAGCCGCCCGACGCGGCTCGTGTCCCACAGCGCCCCGGTCCAGTAGAAACGGGACGCGCCGGGGTCCGCCCAGGCGGCCAGTCCGGTCGCCGCGAGGGCCACGCAGCTCGCCACGGCGGCCGCCCGTCGGCGCCGGGCGAGCAGCAGCAGGGCGATGAACAGGGCGGGCGTGAGCTTCACCGCGGCGGCCAGCCCGATCCCGGCGCCCGCCCAGCGGCCGCGGCCGGTCCGCAGCAGCCAGGCGTCGCCGAGCACCAGGGCCAGCAGCACCAGGTTCACCTGCCCGAAGCTGACGGTGTCGCGCAGTGGCTCGAACAGCGCGAGCAGGCACAGCGTGAGCGACCAGTGGAACCAGCCGTGGCGCCGCCGGCCGGGCCCGGCCAGGACGCGCAGGACCACCGCCAGCGCGGCCAGGTTCACCAGCAGGGAGGCGGCGATCGCGGTGGGCCGGCCCATCGCGGCCAGGGGCAGCATGAGCAGCGCGGCGAACGGCGGGTAGGTGAAGCCGTACGACGTCCCCGGCACCCGGTAGTCGTAGATCCGGCCGCCGTGCCCGACCCAGGTGTGCACGGTTCCGTAGTAGACGCGCAGGTCGAAGAAGTCCCGCAGCAGCGGCACCGTGGCCGTGAACACGGTCACCGCGGCGGCCAGGGCCGACACGAGCAGCAGGCGCCCGCGGCCGGTGCGCGGCAGCGGCGGGCCCGTCACGCCGTGCGCCCCGCCGTCGGCGCCTGGGCGGCCAGGTGGGCCTGCCACAGCACGACCAGGCCCAGCGCGCCGCCGCAGACCGCGAGGGCGAGCTGGCCGGGGCCGGGCGGGCCGCCGCTCGGCAGCACGGCGAGCGCCAGCGCACCGGCCAGGGCGGCCACCCGGTGCCGCACCGAGGTGCTGGGCGCGGCCGCCGCTATGAGGAACAGACCCCACAGCACGTACCAGGGCCGGATGGCCGGGCCGAGCACGGCGACCGCGAGCAGGCTCAGTCCGAGGGCGTAGACCGGCAGCGGGCGCAGCCGGAGCCAGATCAGCGTCAGGGCGACGGCGGTGGCCACCAGTCCCAGCAGATGCCAGGTGGGCACGGCGAGCGGGGCCAGGCCGCTGCCGAGGTGTTCGAGCAGGGCGCCGGTGGCCCGGCCGAGCAGGCTGGTCAGGGCCCAGTTGTGCGAGGAGACGGGGGTGTCGAGGGCGCCGATCCAGCCGTACCCCGTGCCGGCGACGGCGGTGGCGAGGACCGTGGTCGCCGCGGCGCCGGCCGCCGTCGTCACCGCGGCGCGCAGCGGGCCGCGGCCGGCATGGAGCTGCAGGATCAGCGCCGCCGGCAGGCCGAGCGCGGCGGGCGCCTTGACCAGGGCGGCCAGGGTGATCAGCACCGTGCCGAGGAGGGGCCACCGGCCGAGGGCCGCGACCAGGCCGAGTCCCAGCAGGCCGAGCATCAGCGCGTCGTTGTGGGCGCCCGCGACCAGGTGCAGCAGGACCAGCGGGTTCAGGGCGCCGAGCCACAGCGCGGCGGCCGGGTCGGCGCCGCTGTGCCGGGCCAGGCGGGGCAGCGCCGCCGCCATGAGGCCGACGCCGAGCACGGCGACCAGACGCATGCCGAGGAGACCGGCGGGCAGCTCGCCACGGGTCAGGGCGGACAGCGCGGAGGCCAGGGCGAGAAACGCCGGGCCGTAGGGGGCGGCCGTGTGCCGCCACACCGGGGCCACCTCGTCGGCCAGCGGGCCGCCGAGCCGGGCGGGGCCGTGGGCGTACACGTCCATGTGGGCGTCGACCATGGCGCCCTGCGCGAGATAGCTGTAGACGTCCCGGCTGAAGAGCGGGGGCGCGAGCAGCAGCGGGGCCGCCCAGACGGCGAGCACCAGCAGCAGGGAGCGCTCGCCGGGCGGCCGCGGGCCGCGCACCAGCCGGCCGAGCAGCGCCCAGGCCGCGGTGAGCAGCACGACCCCGCAGTAGACCCCGACCAGGCCGAGCGCGGCCCGTGCGGAGGCGGGGGCGAGCAGGTCCCGCACGGGCAGGGCGCCGGCCGTCTCCCCGCCCAGCGCGAGGAAGGCGGTGCCGACCAGCCCGAGCACCTGGCAGCGGCGGAGGTCGAGGGGAAAGGCCATGGCGGGCACCGGGTCAGCGTGGCAATGCCGGGTGGCCGGAAGACGACGCTCCCCACACCGGCGGGCGGCCCGTACGTGACCGGCGTGCGCGGAGCGGGGCCGGCCCGGGTCAGAACACCGAGAGACCGGTGAGCGTGGTGAACCGGTCCAGGGCCGCCACGCCCGCCACCGAGTTGCCCCGCTCGTCGAGGCCCGGGCTCCACACGCACAGGGTGCAGCGGCCCGGGACCACCGCGATGATCCCGCCGCCGACGCCGCTCTTGCCGGGCAGCCCGACCCGGTAGGCGAAGTCACCGGCCGCGTCGTACGTCCCGCAGGTCAGCATCACCGCGTTGACCTGCTTGGCCTGGCTGCGGGAGAGCAGCCGGGTGCCGTCGGCTCGGATGCCGTGCCGGGCCAGGAAGCCGGTGGCGAGGGCGAGGTCGGCGCAGGAGGCGGCGACGGAGCACTGCCGGAAGTACTGGTCGAGCAGCACCGGTACGTCGTTGTCGATGTTGTGGTACGACGCCATGAAGTGGGCGAGGGCCGCGTTGCGGTCGCCGTGCGCGGCCTCGGAGGCGGCGACCTCCAGGTCGAGGTCCAGGCCGGGGTTGCCGCTCTCGGTGCGCAGGAAGGCGAGCAGTTCGCCGGCGGCGTCCCCGGTGCGGGTCTGCAGGCGGTCGGTGACGACCAGCGCACCCGCGTTGATGAAGGGGTTGCGCGGGATACCGTTCTCGTACTCCAGTTGCACCAGGGAGTTGAACGGGTTGCCGGAGGGCTCGCGGCCGACGTGCTCCCAGAGTTCGTCGCCCTCGCGGGCCAGGTCCAGGGCGAGGGTGAACACCTTGGTGATGGACTGCGTGGAGAACGGCTGCCGCCACTCCCCCACCCCGTAGACCGTGCCGTCCAGTTCGGCGACGGCCATGCCGAAGCTCCGCGGATCACAGGCCGCGAGCGCCGGGATGTAGTCGGCGGGGCGCCCGCGGCCGGGCGTGCGGCCCAGCTCCTGCGCGATGCGCTCCAGGACCGGCAGGAAGGCGGGGGACGACGTCGTTGTCATGATCGCCATTGTGCCTCCGGGCCGGTCCGGGCGCGCGTGCGTGCCCGCGCGGGTCAGGCGGCGGGCGCCCCGCTGCCCGCGACGATCTCGGGGCGCAGCAGGGCGGCCAGCCGGTCGGCGGGCAACAGGCCCTTCTCCAGGACGAGTTCGGCCACGCCGCGGCCGGTGGCGAGGGCTTCCTTGGCGATGTCGGTGGCGGCCGTGTAGCCGATGTGCGGATTGAGCGCGGTGACCAGCCCGATGGAGTTCTCCACGGCGGCGCGCAGCCGCTCGGTGTTCGCGGTGATGCCGGTGACGCACCGCTCGGCCAGCGTCAGACAGGCGCTGCGCAGGTGGGTGATGCTCTCCGACAGGGAGTGCAGGATGAGCGGCTCGAAGGCGTTGAGCTGGAGCTGCCCCGCCTCGGCGGCCATGGTGATGGCGACGTCGTTGCCGATGACCTCGAAGGCGACCTGGTTGACGACCTCGGGGATCACCGGGTTGACCTTGCCCGGCATGATCGACGAACCGGCCTGCACCGGCGGCAGGTTGATCTCGCCGAAGCCCGCACGGGGACCGGAGGACAGCAGACGCAGGTCGTTGCAGCTCTTGGAGAGCTTGACCGCGATCCGCTTCAGCACGCCGGACATCTGCACGAAGGCGCCGCAGTCCTGGGTGGCCTCGACCAGGTTGGCCGCGGTGACCAGGGGCAGTCCGGTGATCGCGGCGAGGTGCCGCCGGGCCGCCTCGGCGTAACCGGCCGGGGCGTTGAGGCCGGTGCCGATGGCGGTGGCGCCGAGGTTGATCTCGTGGATCAGCTCCACGGCCTCGGCGAGCCGGCTGCGGTCCTCGTCGAGCATCACGGCGAACGCCGAGAACTCCTGGCCGAGCGTCATCGGCACGGCGTCCTGGAGCTGGGTGCGGCCCATCTTCAGCACGTCGCGGAACTCGAGGGCCTTCCCCGCGAAGGCGTCCTGGAGGACGGCCATGGCCTTGAGCAGGCCGCGCACCGCGAACACCGTCGCGATCTTGACGGCGGTGGGGTAGACGTCGTTGGTGGACTGGCCGAGGTTGACGTCCTCGTTGGGGTGCAGGTGCGCGTACCTGCCCTTGCCGTGGCCGAGCAGTTCCAGCGCGCGGTTGGCCACGACCTCGTTGGCGTTCATGTTGGTGGACGTCCCGGCGCCGCCCTGGATGACGTCCACGACGAACTGGTCGTGCAGCTCGCCCGCGCGTATCTCCCGGCAGGCGGCGACGATCGCCGCCGCCTTCCGGGGCTCCAGCAGGCCGAGTTCCTCGTTGGCGAGGGCGGCGGCCTCCTTGACGGCGGCCAGGGCGTCGATCAGGTGCGGGTAGGCGGAGATCGGGGTTCCGGTGATGGGGAAGTTCTCCGTCGCGCGCAGGGTGTGGATCCCCCAGTACGCGTCGGCGGGGACGTCGCGGTCGCCGAGCAGGTCGTGCTCGCTTCGGGTGGCGGCGGTCATCGGGGTGCGGCCTCTTTCGGAGGTACGGGGTGAGGGGTGGGGTCAGGCGCAGGTCGGCAGCGGGACCGGGTCCAGTGCCGGCACCGGCCGCACCCGGCCGACCGGTTCCCCTCCGCCGAGCAGCGGCTCGCCCGCGAACGCGGTGAGCGCGGCGGGGTCGACGCCGGCCCGGGCCAGGGCCGCCGCGGCCACCGGTATGCGTGCCCGGTTCGCGCCGTCGGCGATCTTGACGGCGACGGCGCGGCCGTCGGGGAGCGCGGCGACCTGGACGCCCTCGAAGCCGTCCTTGGCGAGCAGGCCGGGCACGGCCCGCATCAGCTCGGCCACGTCGCGGCCCGCACCGGAGGCCATCTCGGCGTGCTCGCGCATCGCGTCGGCAACCCGGGCACCGGGCGTGCCGGGCGCGGCGGTGGTGAGGCGGGCGGCGGCGCGCGCGAGGCCGTGCAGCGAGACGGAGAACAGCGGCGCGCCGCAGCCGTCCACGGTCACCCGGGCGATCCGCTGGCCGGTGAGTTCCTCGATCGTGTCCGCGACGGCCCGCTGGAGCGGGTGGGCCGGGTCCAGGTAGTCGGGCAGGGACCAGCCGTTGAGCTTCGCGGTCCACAGCATCGCCGCGTGCTTGCCGGAGCAGTTCTGGGCGAGCCGGTTGGGCTCCCGGCCCTCGCGGACCCAGGCGTCCCGGACGGCCGGACCGTACGGCATGTCGGGCACGTTGCGCAGGTCGTCCTCGCCGAGGCCGGCGAGTTCGAGGATCCGCCGGGTGCCGTCGAGGTGCCGTTCCTCGCCGGAGTGGCTTGCGGCGGCCAGCGAGAGCAGCGCGCCGTCCAGCGGGAGCCCGGCGCGCAGCATGGCCACGGCCTGGAGGGGCTTGAGGGCCGAGCGGGGGTAGAACGCGGCCTCGATGTCGCCGAGCTGGAGCCGGACACGGCCGTCGGCGCCGAGCACGACGACCGAGCCGTAGTGGACGCCCTCGACCACTCCGCCGCGTACTAGATGGGCGACGGGGGCGTGCCGGGGTTCACGGACGGCGGGCGCGGTCGCGGTGGCGGGAGAGCTGCTGTACATCACTGCCTGTATCGGTGGTCGGAGCGGGACGGGCGGGAGGAGCGGGAGGGGGACCGGCGGAGCGGGACGGGGACCGGCGGACCGGCCGCGGGTCACGCGCCTTGTCCGCCGTCGGCGGGCGTGTCCGGGCGTCCGGCGCGCACGATGTCGGTGAGGGTCGTCTCGACGCGGTCGAGGTGGTGGCTCATGGCCTGGACGGCGTCGTGTTCGCTGCCGTCGACCAGCGCCTCGACGATCGCCCGGTGCTCGCGGTTGGACTGCTCGCGGCGCCCGCCCAGCTCGTTGAGGAAGGCCGACTGGCGCGCCAGCGCGTCGCGGATCTCCTCGATGACCCGGCGGAAGACCGGGTTCTGCGCGGCCTCGGCGACGGCCAGGTGGAAAAGACTGTCCATCGCGACCCACGCGGTGGTGTCCGTCTCCCGCTCCATGCGGTCGAGCAGACGGTCGAGCCGGTCCAGGTTCTCCGGTGTGCGGCGGACCGCCGCGTAGCCGGCGACCGGGATCTCGATGTGGCGGCGGACCTCGAGCAGGTGGCCGGCCGTGTAGTCGCCGAAGGTGGGCTCGTCGACGGAGTTCGCGACGACGAAGGTGCCCTTGCCGGTCCGGGAGACCGTCAGGCCCATCGTCTGCAGGGCGCGCAGCGCCTCGCGGAGCACGGGCCGGGAGACCTCGAGCGTGCGGCACAGCTCGGCCTCGGAGGGGAGCTTGTCGCCCACGGCGTACTCGCCGCGTTCGATGGCGCCGCGAAGGTGGCCGAGGACCGCCTCCATGGCGCTGACGCGCCGGGGAGCGGGACCACCTGTCTGGCTGTCTGACAGGTTCACGGAGCGATCCTGCGACGGGCGGGAGGGCGATGTCAAGGCGGGCCGATCCGGGAAACAGGCACGGGGTGCGGCGCCCCGGGCCGGGCTGCCGCACCCCGTGGGTGACCGGTGGCTCCGCTCAGCTGCTGAGCGTGCCGGTGGAGAGAAGGCCGAGGAGCGCCACGCCGATCACGATCCGGTAGATCACGAAGGCGTTGAAGGAGTGCTTGGCGACGAACTTCAGCAGCCAGGCGATGGAGGCGTAGGCGACCACGAAGGACACGATCGTGCCGACGGCCAGCGGGGCGGCGCCCACGCCCGCGCCGAGGGCGTCCTTCAGCTCATAGATGCCGGCGCCGGTCAGGGCCGGGATGCCGAGGAAGAAGGACAGCCGGGTGGCCGCGACCCGGTCCAGGTCGAGGACGAGCGCGGTGGACATCGTGGCGCCGGAGCGGGAGAAGCCGGGGAAGAGCAGCGCGAGGATCTGCGAGCAGCCGACCAGCATCGCGTCCTTGAAGGAGGTGTCGTCCTCACCGCGCTTGTGGCGGCCCATCTGGTCGGCCGCCCACATCACGCCGGACCCGACGATCAGGGAGCCGGCGACCACCCAGAGCGAGGCGAGCGGGCCTTCGATCAGCGGCTTCGCGGCCAGGCCCACCACGACGATCGGGATGGTCGCGGCGATCACCCACCAGGCGAACTTGTAGTCGTGGTGGTAGCGCTCCTCGGGCTTGGTCAGACCTCGGAACCAGGCGGAGACGATCCGCTTGATGTCCTTGAGGAAGTAGACGAGCACCGCCGCGATGGCGCCGACCTGGATGACGGCGGAGAACCCGACGACGGACTTGTCGTCGACGGGGATGTCCATGAGCCCCTCGGCGATCTTGAGGTGGCCGGTGGAGGACACGGGGAGGAATTCGGTCACCCCCTCGACGACTCCGAGGACGACGGCCTGACCGACGGAGATGGCGCTCATGGGATCCAGTTCTGAGGAGATGAGTTGGTCGACAGTGCTGTAGACGTTCCTACTATGCCCGGTCCGGCGGACCGGTCGCTACGCCCACAGGGCGCCGGCGAACCACACCCCGGCGAAGGCCGCCGCCAGACCGGCCACCACGCTCGCCGCGGCGTTGGCCGCAGCGTAGAGGGCCGCACCGGCCTCGGTCAGCCTGAGTGTCTCGTAGGAGAAGGTCGAGTACGTCGTCAGGGCTCCGCACAGGCCGGTTCCCAGCAGCAGCTGAAGGTGCTGACCTGCGGCTCCCGCGGCGGCGGCGCCGGTGAGCAGGCCCAGGACCAGACAGCCGGTGACGTTCACCACGAAGGTGCCCCAGGGGAACAGCGAGTCGTGCCTGGCCTGGACGGCCCGGTCGGTGAGATAGCGCAGGGGCGCGCCGACCATGGCCCCCAGCACGACCAGCAGCCAGTTCACAACGACCTCTTACCCTTCCGGTCCGTTGCGTCCGGGTCCGCGCCCCGCCCCACGTACCGGATGACCTCGCACTCCTCCAAAGTCACCAGCCCTTCGCCGACCAGTTCGTCCAGCTGCGGGAGGAAGGCCCGGATCCGTTCCTCGGTGTCCACGACGACGATCGCGACGGGCAGGTCCTCGCTCAGCGACAGCAGCCGGGAGGTGTGGATGCGGGAGGAGGCGCCGAAGCCCTCGACACCGCGGAAGACGCTGGCCCCGGCGAGGCCGGAGGCGTGCGCGCGGTGCACGATCTCGGAGTAGAGGGGCTTGTGGTGCCAGGTGTCGTCCTCGCCGATGTACACGGTCAGCCGCAGGGCCCGGCCGGTGAGGGATGTCATCGCTGCCTCCTGGTGAGCAGGGCACGGGCGGCGGCCGAGGCCGCCCACACCGCCGCGAGGGCCGCGAGCAGGGTGGCGGCGAGACAGGCGAGAGCGGTGCGCGGGTGCCCGCCGTCGGCCAGCTTCTGGATGTCGACGGCGTAGGTGGAGAAGGTGGTGTAGCCGCCGAGCACGCCGGTGCCGAAGAACGGGCGCACCAGGCGGTGGGCGGCCCACACGTCGGTGATCAGCACCATGAACACGCCGATCACGGCGCATCCGGTGACGTTGGTCCAGAAGGTCGCCCAGGGGAAACCGCCGGGCGGGGTGGGCCAGGCCAGGGTGAGCGCGTAGCGGGCCGTCGCCCCGAGGGCCCCGCCGGCGGCGACCACCGCGACGACGGGGGCCTGGGTTCGCCATTCGGACCGCCCCCGCGGCGCGGGGCGGGCGCGGAGGCTCTCGGCTTCCGGGGCTGTCATGCTCGTGGGTCTCCTGTTCGGCCGGATCACGACGGCTGATCACGGCCGGGCACCAGGGTACCGCCGGGTCACCCGGTGGCCGGAGCCGCGCAGACGGCGACGCCGGGCTCCCAGAAGCTGCCGAGGACCAGCAGACCACCGGTCACGCAGACGCTGGTGACCATGCGGAAGCGGGAGCGGTGGCGGTGGCGGCTCAGGTGGTGCACGGTGCGGCCGTGGTCGTCGACCGCCACCACGCCGATCGTGCCACCCGGACGGAACGGGGCGCGGACGGCGGCCCGGGCGGCGGCGCGGCGGGCGCCCGGCGGGGTGCGGTGCAGCAGATCGAGCGGGGGGACGCGGGGCCCGGCCAGGGCTACCCAGACCGGACCGTCCGGGCCCTCGCGCCACATGTTGTCGGGCATGCCCGGCAGGTCCGCGAAGCGTTCGGACCGGCCGGCGCGCGGTCCGGTGAGGTGATAGCGGGTGAGCCGGCAGGCGCCGGTCTCGGCGATCACCAGGAAGGTGCCGTCACCGCTCACGGCGAGGCCGTTGGCGAACTGGAGGCCGTCCAGCAGCACTTCGGGGGTGCCGCCGCCGGGCGGGAGGCGGAGCAGCCGACCGGTGCCGGTGTGCTCCACGATGTCGCCGATCCACTGGTCCAGGGGATAGCGGCGGCTGGAGACGGTGAAGCACACGCTGCCGTCGTCCAGCGCGACGGCGTTGCTGCACACCCGCAGCCGCTCCCCCGCCACCGAGTCCGCCAGGACCCGCACGGCGCCGTCGGGGTCGACCCGCAGCAGGCCGCGTTCCGCGTCGCACACCAGCAGGCCGCCGTCGGAGAGCGGTTCCAGACCGAGCGGGCGGCCGCCGGTGTGGGCCAGTGTCTCGACCCGGGCCGTGTGCGGGTCGGCGAGATGGCGGATCCGCAGGATGCGGCCGTCCGCCGTCCCGGTCAGGACGTGGCCTTCGGCGTCGGTCACCACGTCCTCGGGGCCGCGGCCGCCGAGGCCGACGTAATGGAGCGGGACGAGTGCGGTGGTCATACGTCTTCACCAGCCCTTCTCGAACATGCGGGCCACCTCGGCGATGCGGATCTCGTCACGCCGGTAGTGGGTGCGGCACCGGATGCGCCGGGTGCGCAGCAGGCCCAGGCAGGTCATGAGGTCGAGGTGGGCGGCGGCGGTCCGGCGGGGCACGCCCAGCTTGGCGGCCACAGCCCGCGCGGTGACGCCCGTCTCGGCCGGGTCGCCGGTCCCGCGCCCCGCCGGGAAGTACGCCGCCGGATCCTTGAGCCACTCAAGGATGGTCTGCCGTATACGGCCCGAGGGAGTTCCCGTCATCCGTCCCGCCTCCGTCCCCCGGCCTCCTCGTGCGCGGTCTTCCCACTCTGGCGCAGCCGGACACGTCCCGTACGGGACTCGTCGGCCCTTGACCGGTACCGAACGGCCGTTATTGCGGCGGGTTTTCACGGAGACGGGGCGGAGCCCGGCCGTCCGCTCACGGCCGGGCCCGGTCAGGGCTGGTTCAGCGGTGGCCGAACCAGGTCATCGAGGACAGCGCCCTGCGGCCCGCGGTGAGGCCGTCGGCGTAGGTCCATACGGTCTCGGCGCCGCGCGGCACCACGAACTCGGTCCAGACGTCACCGGTCGGGCCGGAGTCCGGCCGGTTGCCGTCCACCCCCGTCAGGCCCACCCGTTCGCCGTGCAGCAGCGGTGAGAACTCCTCCACCGGTGCCGGACGACATCGCCGTCGGCGGTTTCGACGACTCCCCCGCCGCGACCGCGGCGACCCCGGCGCTCACCACCATCCGTCAGCCGTGGGACCGGATCAGCAACGAGATGGTGCGGGTGCTGCTCGCCCAGATAGGCGGCGAGGACCCGGCCGCGGTGATCCTCCCGACGGAACTGGTCCGCCGCGAGTCGACCTGAGCGGGGCCGGCCGGCGCCGCCGGGCGCGGTGCCGTCGTCGCTGTGACGGCGCCCGGGCCCCGTCGCCGCAACCGGTCAGGATCGAAGAAGCGGCGGCGGGCCCGCCGGCCCTAGCGTGGAAGTCACCGGCGGGGAGCCGTCGGGACAGTCACCTCCGAGGAGTGAGTTCCATGACCGCCGGCGTGCAGACGATCATCTACCCCGTCAAGGACCTGGAGAAGGCCAAGCCGCTGTTCGCGGCGCTGCTGGGTGTCGAGCCGTACGCGGACGAGCCGTACTACGTCGGCTTCAAGGCCGCCGGACAGGACGTAGGTCTCGATCCGAACGGACACGCCAAGGGCATGACCGGGCCGGTCCCCTACTGGCACGTCACCGATCTGCGGGAGCGGCTGGCCGCGCTGGTGGCGGCCGGCGCCGAGCTGCTGCAGGACGCGCAGGACGTCGGCGGCGGCCGGCTGATCGCGTTCGTCAGGGACGCCGACGGCAACCTGGTGGGCCTGCTTCAGGACCCGGCCGCCTGAGCCGCCGGAGGCCCCCGGCAGCCGCACTAGTTGCACACTCAACGATTGGCCGGAACGGTGTTACGGTGCGGGTATGGCAGTCAAGACGGTCGATGCCCGGCTCGAGGAACGGTGGCGGGACATCCTCACCGTGCACGCGCGCACGATGTGCGAGATCGACCGGGCCCTGCATCCGCACGGGCTCGGCGCCAGCGACTTCGAGGTGCTGGACCTCCTCGCCGCCGAGTCGCCCGCGGAGGGCGACCAGTGCCGGGTGCAGAACCTGGTCGGACGGGTCCATCTCAGCCAGAGCGCACTGTCCCGGCTGATCGGCCGGCTGGAGAAGGACGGCCTGGTCAAGCGCTCGGTGTGCGCGGAGGACCGGCGCGGGGTGTGGGTCGCGCTGACCCGCAAGGGCCGCGATCTGCACGCCGAGGTACTGCCGCTGCAGCGGTCCGTGCTGGAGCGGATGCTGGCCGAACGGGCCGGCTGACCACACGACAGGACCGCGGGCACCATCGGATGCCCCGCGGTCCTGTCGTGCGTACGGGCCGCTCAGCGGGCCAGCAGGGTGCGCACCCCCTGTGAGGTCAGCGTGAGCCCGTGGGCGGAGCTGCCGTCGATGGCGAGAGAGAGGTCCTCCTCGGGCCACTGGGAGGCCAGGGCGCCGAGCGGTATCAGGCGGTAGCGGGAGATGAACGGCAGCAGCTCGGCCATCATCCCCTCCGAGGTGAAGACCGGGACGACCGGATCGCCACCGGCCTGTTCGAGGATGGGCAGTGCGACGGTCGAGGCGTCGGCGCCCTCCCCGTCCACCGCCTCGTCGGGCACCGGGACGAGCACCTCGCTGTGGGCGAGGGTGTCCAGGGCGATCTGGTCCTCGGCGTTCACGGCCAGCGCGTCGAGCGCCTGCTGGGCCGGCGTGGGCAGTTGGTCGTCGTGGGCGGGTGTCTCCATGGCAGATCCCCAGGTAGCGGCGGTACGGGCGGTACGGGCACACGACCGGGGCGGGCCCGGGCGTGCTCCCGCCTCGCGTACCCGGTTCGGATTCGGGCCATGCGTGCGGATTCCGGGGAGGTGCGGCGGCCGGCCGGTGAGGGCCGGCCGGCCGGGGGCGGGATCGCCTGTCCAGACGTCTCCATTCCGGCGGACGCCGGGGCGGGACCCGTGGGGCGTCAACCGGGGCGCGCAAAGGCCCCGGCAGGCGTACGCGGGGCTGTGACGGCCGCGCGGCTCAGCGGCCGAACTCCTCCTGGATCGGCGTCCTCGGCTCCTCGCGCAGATGCTGGGACAGTCCGGGCCTCCCGCCCTCGCGTGCCCGTTCGATCCGTTGCGCGGCGTCGTGGTCGAGGTCCGCGGCGGGGTCCACCCGGACCGACCTGGCGACCTCCTCGCGGTTGGCGTACCGCTCGGACGGCATGCCGCGCAGGACCTTGATCACCTCTTCCGGCGCGCTCGCGGCACGGGCCGCCGTCACCAGCCGGTCCTTTCCGGCGGGGAAGTCGACGCCCCTGATCGCGGCCAGCACGTCGGGAACGCTGGTGCGTGCCATGGGGTCTCCTCCTTGAGATCTCCTCTGCTCGTTCCGGGTTCTTGTTGTCGGTGAGAGCTGCTGGTCGGTGAGGTCTGCTCGTCGTCACTCGCCGCCGTCGGGGCCGTCGCGGTCGTTCTCGTCGTCGTCCCGCTCGCCCTCGGCCTGCGAGGGGGTGGTGCGCGGCGGTCCGGCCGTCGTCGCGTCGTCGTCGCGTTCGCCCTCGGCCTGGGAGGGGGTCTGCTCGGTCATCCCGGTTCCTCCACACCTGTCGCGTGCCGGTAGGAAGTCTCCGAGTACCCGTGCGCATCGGGTCCCATGACCGGAGGATTCGGGGTGAATCCGTCACCCCGGGGACGGGGGTACCTGGATCAGCCGATCGAGGGCGCGCGGCGGCCGGGCGTCGCGCGTACGCCTGGGCCGCCGATCGGGGTCACTCCCCGTCGCGCGATGCCGTCCGGAGCCTCTCGAAGGCGGTGGGGCGTGGCCGGTCCCGCATGAAGTCGGCGATGCGCAGGGCGCATCCACGCGGGGAAAGGACGCTGGTGTCCACCTCGACGTCGTGCGGCCCGTAAGCGTGGACGTGCTCGTACTGCAGGGCGGCCAGTCCCGGTTGCCGATCGCCCCGGGCTCGCTCCCGGCGCTCCAGCTCGGCCAGCGGGCAGCGGACCGCGACCAGGACGGTGTCGTCGGGCACCAGCAACCCGAGCAGATCGAGCAACCGCCAGCGGCGGCTGAGCGGATGGTCCACGACGAGGTTGTTGCCGCCCGCCGCCATCCCGGCGACGGCGCGGTGGAAGCCCTTGACGGTGCGGTCGATCTCGGCCGGGAGGTCCGCGCCGGCGACCGGCCGGCCGCCGCGCATGGCGTGGAAGGTGTCGACGGGCATGTGGAACCAGGTGCCGTCGAGCACTTCCAGGAGCGCCCGGGCGATGCTCGACTTGCCCGAACTGGACGTGCCGTTGAGCAGGACGACCGTGCCCCCGGCCGGTGTGTCGGGGATGCGCGCGTGGTCCGGATCGGCCGGGTGCGGAGCCGCTTCGGTCGCCATGGGTCGTCCTTCCGTCGGCGAGGGCCCGGAGCCGGGCGAGGCGCCATGATCATCGCATCTCGGCGCGTACGGCGGCATGCGTGGTGGCACGCGCGGCGGCCCGCACGGGCGGGCGGGGCCGGACGCGACTCGCCCCGGCGGCTGCGGTGGCCTAGTCTTCTGCGCTGATGACGGCCCGGGCAACGGGGCCGGTTCTTGGGGGGTTGGTGGCATGGTCGCTGGTCGGGTGGTGCGGTTCGACGGTTCCCGGGGGTATGGGTTCATCGCTCCGGACGACGGCACCGAGGACGTCTTCCTGCACGTGAACGATCTGCTCATTCCCGAGCAGCAGTTGCGTCCGGGGCTCGCGGTGGAGTTCGAGGTCGAGGAGGGCGACCGGGGTCTGAAGGCCTCGGCGGTGAAGCTGGCTCCGGCGTCCACCGGCCGGCCGCCGGCACTGGTCGGGGGCGGGGCCGCGGTGCCCTTCCCGGTCGCCGCGAGGCAGCCGGACGGCGACGACTCGCTGTGCGACGTCCTCACCCCGGACGAGTACCTCCACGAGGTCACCGAGATCCTGCTGGCCGCCGCGCCGTCCCTGACCGGGGAGCAGATCCTTCAGGTCCGGCTCGGGCTGCTGCGGTTCGGCAGGAACCACGGGTGGACCGAGGACTGAGACGCCATGCCGTGGTCCCGGCCCGGGCCGGGACCACGACGTCGTGCACCGGTGACGATCCCCCTGGTCACGTCATGTCGTCAGACCTTGCCCCTGCTCACCACCCGCTTGCCACCGGTCCGGTTGCCGGGAGCCGGACCGTGGCCGGTGGCTGTCCCGGCCTGGGAGACCGGATGGTCGCGGCGGACCTCAGACGCGGTGTGGGACGACGGCGACCGGGCACCGCGAGTGGTGCAGCAGGGTGTGGGCGACCCTGCCGAGCTGCAGACCGAGATGGCCCTGGCGCCGCACTGCGCCGACGACGATCAGATCGGCCTCGGCCGACGCCTCCAGCAGGACCCGGTGAGCGGGGCCCTCGGCCGGCCGGCGCTCGATCTCCAGCCCCGGGTGCTCCCGTTCGGTCTCGCGCAACGCCTCGTCGAGGCCGGACAGGGCCCGTTCCTCGCGGGACCGGGCGGCGTCGTCGGCGATCAGCATGTGGTCCACGGGCTGCTGGGCCGGGGTGCGCCAGGCCCGTACGGCCGTCAGGGCACAGCCGCACGCCTCCGCCTCACGGGCGGCGAACCGCAGGGCGCCGGCGCTGCCGGCCGACTCGCCCACTCCGGCCACGATCCGGCCCAGGGACCCCGCGATGTTCCGCTCCGCTCCCCGCACCACGACGACCGGGCACACGGCGCGTGCCGCCACCGCGAGACTCACCGACCCCAGCAGCAGACCGGCGATCTCGCCCCGCCCGCGTGCGCCGGTGACCAGGGCCGAGGCCGTGGGCGCCGCCGCCAGCAGCACGGCCACCGGGTCGGCGGGCAGCACCTCGCCGGACACCTTCACCTCCGGCTCGCGCGCCCGGACGCGTTCCGCGCAGGAGGCGACGATGTGCTGGGCCATGACCTCCTCGGCGGGACGGCCGGTGCCGAAGGACGGCCGGGCGCCCTCGTAGCGCTCCCACAGGGACGCGTGGACCAGGCGCAGCGGCAGCCCGTGCCGCGCCGCCTCGGCCGCCGCCCAGTCGACCGCGAGCAGACTGCAGTCCGAGCCGTCGACACCCACGACCAGCGGGAGTTCCATCGTCGCCACCGCCTTCTCCGTCCGGTTGCCACAACCCCCCTGTCGTAACCCCTCGTCCTCACTCGCGCGCCGCCGTCCTGCCGCCGCGCCCCCGGTCAGGGGCCGGGGCTGATGCGGCGGCCGGTGAGGCGGGTGGGCCGGATCGACACCCACATCTCGCGTTCACCGCCCGCCCACGGTTCGCCGTACGCGCCCCCGGCGAGACGCCGTGCGGCGTCCGGGTCCGTGACGGCACGCGCGGGGCCCACCGCGAGCACGCTCCAGCCCTGGCTGAGCGCCTCGTCCAGGTGGTCCACCTCGAAGGCGACGTCCGTGCCCACGGCCGCCGCGGGCATCGAGCCCGGCGCGGTCCGGAAGGCGATCGCGTCGTCGACGATCTCGTAGTTGACCGGGACGACCGCGGGCCGGCCGTCGGGCGCCGTCACCGCGACGCGGCCGACACCGTGGGTGGACAGCAGTGCGCGGCACTCCTCCGGGCCGAGGTCCCGCAGGTGCGGGTGAAGCAGCGCGTGGCCCCGGCCGGGTGGCAGATCGGCGCCCCCGCCGCGCAGCGCGGCGACGGTGGTGCCGAGCGCGTCTGCCAGCCTGACGAGGGTGGTGAGCGTCGGGTCGGCGGGATGTTCCTCCAGATAGGTCAGGTAGTCGGGCGACATGCGGGCGCGGCCCGCCGTCTCCTCCCGGCTGAGCCCCCGCCGCCGGCGTTCCACCGCCACGCGCCGGCCGATGTCGCCGGCTCCTGGGGCGCCGCCGAACGCCGGGGCGGCCCCCGACGCGGCCCCGGACGCAACCCAGACCTCTTGGCCGGACGGGGGCGTGCCGTGCCCGATGTGGCGGATGTGCGCGTCGGGCCCGGGGAACACCAGCGACACCTGTTCCGTGTCCGACCAGCGCACGTCGTAGGGCGGTGTGCCGTCCTCGTGGTGGAGTCCGACGATCTCGCCGTCGCGCCGGGCGATGCCGGTCGCCGGGCTTTCTACGACGAGCTGGTCGCCGAGGTGAGCTCGCATGATCGCCGCCCTCTCCTCAGAGTGATGCCGTCTTCAGGGTCCCTGGGCCCGGCCCGGTTGTCCCCATGCCCTGGATGTCCCGTTCGGCGGTGGTCAGCAGTTGCTTGGCGAGGTCGACCATCGCCCGGCCCGCCGCCAGTTCGTCACCGATCTCCGGCACGTTCGCGTCCGCCGGGTGGCAGTGCGCCGCCCCTTCACCGGTGAGCGCCGTGGTGCCGGTGTCCAGCACCACATGTGCCTTGGTCGTCCCCTCGTCGTCCTCGTAGAGGTGGAGTCGGACCTTCCACTCAGCCGTGTGCGACATCGCTTCTCTCCTCACCTGGATACCGGTCGGTGGGCAGCCGGCCGGAGCGGCCCGCGGACGGTGGGTCCCGCGTGGGGCGGGCGGGGGCCGGCGGCGGACCTCCGCTCCTCGATGCGCCGCCGGACATCGGCGGCGAGCGCGGCGAGCCGCCCGGACACCGTCGCGCGGGGCGCGACCGGGGCGCGGACACGGCGGGCGGCGGGCGGCAGCCCGTCCAGGTCCGCGGCGAAGCGCGCCCGGCCGTCGTCGAGTGTGGGCCGGCCGCCGGTGCGTCGCCCGCCGAGCATCACGGTCTCCAGCAGCGGGGTGCCGTCGCCGGGCGGCCGCTCGTCGGCGAGGGCGATCACATCGGCGTACCCGGGGCGGCGGAACACCTGCTTGGGGCCGGGCGCCGTCACCTTCGCCGACGACAGCTTCATCACCGGCCGGCCGTCGTACTCCACCATCTTGTAGGCGGAGTCGAGATACGGTGCGTCGGCCGAGACGCCGACCCGGGTGCCGACGGCGAAGACGTCGATCGGGGCCCGGGAGCGCATCAGGTCGTCCACGGCGTACTCGTCGAGTCCGCCGCTGGCGATGATCCGTACGTCCGGCAGGCCCGCGTCGTCCAGGAGGGCCCGGGCGCGTACGGCCAGGGCCCCGAGGTCACCGCTGTCCAGCCGTACGGCCGAGCCGGGTCCGCGGTCCAGGTCGCGCAGGACGCGTGCCGCGACGCGGACGCCGGCCTCGGTGTCGTAGGTGTCCACCAGCAAGGTCAGCGGGCCCGGGTGGGTCCGGGCGAAGGCGCGGAACGCCTCCTCCTCACCGGGGAACGCCTCCACGTAGGAGTGGGCCATGGTGCCCACGGCGGGTATGCCGGCGGCCGTGGCGGCGGCCACGTTGCTGGTCCCGGCGCAGCCGACCATCGCGCCGAGCCGGGCGGCCTGGAACCCGGCCTGCGGGCCGTGGGTGCGCCGCAGGGAGAAGTCCACGACCGGGCGTCCGTCCGACGCGAGCGCGCAGCGCGCCGCCTTCGAGGCGATCAGCGTCTGGTGACTGAGCCGGTTCAGCACGTACGTCTCGACGAGCTGTGCCTCGGGCAGTGGCGCGGTCACCTCCAGCAGGGGTTCGCCCGCGAGCACGATCCGCCCCTCCGGCACGGCCCGTACCCGGCCGGTGAACTCCAGTCCCAGCAGAGGCCGCAGTTCGTCCGGCGGCCGGTGCAGCGCGGCGGCGAAGTCCTCGACGTCCTCGGGGCCGACGTGCAGGCCGGAGAGGTACTCCAGGGCCGACTCGAGACCCGCGGCGACCAGGAAGCCGCGCTCCGGAGGCAGGTCGCGGACGAACAGGCTGAACGTCGCGGGGCCCGACATGCCCTCCCGCAGGTAGGACAGGGCCATCGTGACCTCGTACAGATCGGTGGTCGTCGCCTCCGACATCGGCGTCGCCTCCTCGGCTCCCCTCTGTCGTCCCACGATCGGACGGCGGCGGGCCTCGCTCACAGGGCCGAACGTCCCTGCCGTGCCGACGTCCGGCCCCGGCGGCCGGACAGCGGGGGCGGCTCCCGCCGGCCGGTCGTGGGCAGGTCCCCGGCCCTGGTCAGGTCCGGGGTACGACCGCGACCGGGCACGGCGCGTGGTGGAGCATCGCGTGGCTGATCAGGCCCAGTTGGAGGCCCGGGTGGCCGTGCCGCCGGGGAGCGCCGACGATCAGCAGGTCCGCGCCGGAGGCGGCATCGAGCAGTTCCCGGCGGGCCGGCCCCTCGATCACCCTGCGGGTCACCTGGACGTCGCCGTAACGCTCCGTCAGACCGCGCACGGCGTCGTCGAGCACCTGCGCGGGCGGGCGCCGGTGGGCCTCCAGGGCCCAAGAGGGGGCCTGTGCCGTGGCGTGCGCGTCGAGCGGCGCGGTCCAGGCGTGCACCACCACCAGCCCACAGCGCCGCACCTGGGCCTCGCGGAAGGCGAACGCGACCGCCGTGCCACTGCCCTCCCCGTTCTCGACGCCGACGACGACGCTGCCGAACCTGGTCTCCCGGTGTTCGGCGGCGCCGCGCACCACGACGACCGGGCACTCGGCCCGGGCCGCCACGGCCAGGCCGACGGACCCCAGGAGCATGGCGTCGAGGTCCCCGAGTCCCCTGGAACCGAGGACCAGCGCGAAGGCGTCGCGTCCCTCGCCGACCAGGGCGGTCGCCGGGTCGGCGTGCAGCACCTCGCTGGACAGCGGCACCGTGGGGGCGTACTGCCGGACACGCTCCGTGGCGGCGCCGATCAGGCCGGAGGCGGCCCGGTCCCCCGTCGTCACGTGCACCAGGTGCAGCGGCGCGCCGTGCCGGACCGCCTCACCGGCGGCCCAGTCCACCGCCGCCAGGCTCGCCTCGGAACCGTCGAGGCCGACCACCAGGGGAATCGTCACCGCCGTCGTCTCCTCTCGGGCCGGCCACGTCCGGCCCATGCGAGCCGGCGGACCCGGTCACCCGGGTCTCCAGCTTCTTACGGGACGGGTGCGGCCGCCACGCGACCGGCGACGGGGCCTGCCGGACCCCCGGCCGGGGCCCTACGGCCCTGGGAATCGCGGCCGAGACGCGGTGTCCTGGAGTTGAGCCGAGGGCCACAAGGAGACACGGTGAAGCGGAGCGAAACCGTGCACCGTGCAATCAGGGCCCGCGAGAAGCGGGCGGCCCCCGGCTCCACGCGTGCCGGGGGCAGTGCCGGGAGGAACACCCGGCTACCCGGAGGTGTGTCATGACGAACCCGGTCGTGGTCGGAGTGGACGGATCGCCGTCGAGCCTGGACGCGGTCGAGGTCGCGGCCCGTGAGGCGGGCCTACGGGGCGCGCAGCTGCGCCTGGTGCACGCCTTCGGCTGGCCGTCGATGCACCTGCCGCCCGGCGGGCCCCCGTGGAGTCCGGCGGCGGGGGTGCGCGAGATGGTGGACGGAACCCTGGTGAAGGCCGAACAGCGGGCCCGTGAGGCCGTACCGGAGCCGGCGGTCACCCGCGAAGTGGCCGTCGGCGAGCCGCTGATGGTGCTGGAGATCGAGTCGCACACCGCCTCGCTCGTCGTGGTCGGCAGCCGCGGGCTGGGCGGGTTCGGCGGCCTGCTGCTCGGCTCCACCGGCGTGCACCTGGCCGCGCACGGCCGCTGCCCGGTGCTGGTGGTGCGCGGCAGGCCCGATCCGGACGGTCCCGTGCTGCTGGCGTCCGACGGCTCACCGGCGGGCGAGGCGGCCGTCGGCTTCGCCTTCGCCGAGGCGTCGCTGCGTGGCGCGGACCTGCTGGCGCTACGGGTGTGGAACACCTGGAGCGAGGGCGCCGACGAACCCGCCCATCCGCTGGACGTGGTGGTGGAAGCCGAACGGCTCCAGGCCCTGGAGGAACGGTCCCTGGAGGAGAGTCTGCGCCCATGGCAGGAGCGTCATCCGGAGGTCGAGGTGGAGCGGCGCGTGGTGCGTTCCCGGGTGCGTCCGGCGCTGATCGAGGCCAGCGGCGAGGCGCGGCTGCTCGTCACCGGTGCCCGCGGCCGCGGCGGCTTCACGGGCCTGCTGCTCGGCTCGGTGAGCCAGGCCCTGCTGCACCACGCGCACTGTCCGGTCGCCGTGGTGCGGGGCACGGCGGGGGGTTGACCGCCGGCCCGGGCACGGCGGGGTTTCGCTCGCTGGTTCAGGCTCGGCGGAGTCCTGCCCGCCGGCGGGCACGGCAGAGTCCTCACCGCCGCCGGGTGCGACAGCGGCCTGACCAGTGGTCCGGGCACGGCAGAGTCCTTGACCGCCGGCGGGCGCGGCGGAGTCCTGACCCCTGGTCCGGGCACGGCAGGCCCGTTCGTCGGCCCGGGCACGGCAGCCCCAGGCGAGCGGGTGCGGGTGCGGATACGGGTCAGCGTCTGGCGGACCCCGGGGCGTCGCCGATGTCCTCGCGCAGGACGGCGAGCCGGCGGCGGTACTCCTCCTCGTCGATCTCGCCACGGGCGAAGCGCTCGGCGAGGACATGCTCGGCCGCGGAACCCATGGGCCGGGACCCGGTGGGAGCACCGCCCCCGCCCGACCGGGCCAGGGCGCGGTACAGCAGCACGCCGAGGGCGATGATCAGGGCCCAGAAGAGCAGCATGCCGACGGACATGGCGAACCAGCCCCACCCGGCATCGTGGTCGTACCAGAACATCACGGCGACTCACTTCCTGGAGGGCACCGGGACGAGCGCTCCGGTGCGCGGGGTCCGACCTGTCTGTGTCCACGGTCGCCAGCGCCGGGCGACGCGTCATGAGCCGATGAGGCCCGTTCGGAGGGCCGTTGGACCCTCATCGGGCCGCATGCCCGTCCCGGCCGCGCACCCGGGGCCGGTCGGCACTTTGCCGAGCTGAAGGCCGACCCGGGGGCGCCGGGGCTGGAGAGCCTGCTGGCGGAGGTGAACAAGCTCCAGCGGGTTCGGCGGCTGGAGTTGCCCGCGGACTTGTTCGCGGACGTGTCGGAGAAGCTGGTGGACGCGTGGCGGGCGCGGGCGTCGAAGAAGTACCCGGCGAACCTGGAGCGGATGAAGCCGCCCGGGCGCCTGACCCTGCTGGCCGCCCTGTGCCATGTGCGGCAGACGGAGATCACCGACTCGCTGGTGGACCTGTTCATCCAGCTCGTGCTGAAGATCAACACCCGGGCGGAGCGGAAGGTCGACAAGGAACTCAACGCCGAGCTGAAGAAGGTCCGGGGCAAGGAGGGCATGCTGCTGCGGGTCGCGGAGGCCGTGAATCCGTACGGGCGGTTCGAGCTGGACATGAACAGCCGCCTCGATCTGGACCTGTCCATCCGCGCGACGGTGCCCGGCCCCCGCACCCCGCAGGAGGAGGCAGCCGCAGCCCCGGCGTGACACCCCGGGCTCTGGTCCGTTCATACTCGGACCCCGACCCCAACAAGGTTGATGATGAGGACACCGAAGACTGATCAGGTCATGGCCGGATAGGGCGCCATGACTTGCCGGACGGGCCCCTGCGCGTGGTGCACGTAGCGGCACGGGATGCCCGCCTGGCTGTTGGGCGCGGCTGGCCGCCGGCTTCCGCCCGGACAGCCCAGCGCTCGGCGTACTACTTCCTCGGCGCGGGTGTGGCGGGCGCGATCCCTTGGGGCAGGACGGAGTCCTCGGTGGGTTGGTCGATGACGCCGAAAGGGCGGAGCCGGCGCAGTGCGAGGAGGCCGCCGATGCCGGGGATGACGGCAACGGCCTTGGTGGTGGTCGTGGCCGACGTCAGGCGCCAGGTCGCGATCACGACGAACAGGTAGGCACAGCCATGGGTGGGGCCCATCAAGGAGGAGATGGGCTTGAGGTGGGCGGTGGCGAGGTTGGCCAGCATGACGATCAACGAGATGAGTTCGACGTGCGCCGCGATGCGCAGGGGGCGAAGGTGCACGGTCACGCTCCCGTGGTGGAGCCGGGGCGGACGATCATCAGAACGGTGACGGTTGCCCACAGCAGGTTGAAGACGCCGGTGAGCATGGCAAGTCGGGCAGCGGGGTGAAGGGCGGGGCTGGGGCCGAATGCCTGCGCGGCGGTGAGGGCGTTGTCCTGGGCGGGCAGGATCAGCAGGCCCAGGATGGCGGCCGCTGCGGTGGTCAGGACGATCGAGGTGATCAGCCACCCGCTGCCGAGGACGCCGAGGGTGCTGGCCGTGGCGAACCCGAAGACGGGAACCGCGATGCCGATGCCGGCGTAGACGCGGCAGATGCGGTGCAAAGTTCGCAGGGCCGCGAGCGCCTCACAGTCATCCGGGGCGCTGTGGGCGCGACGCAGCGCTTTGGGGAACATGCTCGCGGCGACCGTGACCGGTCCTATGGCCAGTACCGCCGCCAGGACGTGCAGGGAGAGGAGAAGTTTCGTCATGCTCAGTCTTCCACGGCCGCCGGGACAGCACGGCGTCGGCCGGTGACCTTCGAGGCCGGAAGACGTCCGGCCTTGGACGTGCCGGTCAGAGTGTCGCCGTCAACCGTGACCGCGAAGGCCAGGTTCAGGCGCAGGGGCTTGGTGATGGCCTGCTTCCAGGTAATTCGGTCACCATCGAGGGTGATGTCGCTGAGCGGGACGTTCTCTCCCGCCCCGTGGGCTGCCCCCGTCAGGACACCGTCCTGCCGGGCAAATTCGACCACGGCTTCGATCCTGCCGATTGGGGTGGAGATGGACAGGTCCCAGACGCCTTCTGCGGCCATGGTGCTGTTCTTCCTTACACGTGCGGTGCGGTTGAAGTGCGGGGCGGCATGTGTGGTCAGAGGCCGGCGGGCACGGGGCCTTCGTGGCGCCAGACGGTGCCGCGGCGCTCATGGGCGAATAGTTCTTCGACAGCGTGGGCGATCTGGGGGCCTACCATGCGCTCCAGCAGGTACAGGCCCAGGTCGAGGCCGGAGGTGACCCCGGCCCCGGTGACGAGGTCACCGTCGTCGACGACGCGGGCGCTGACCGCGTGGACGCCGGTGGCGTCGAGCATGTCCAGGCCCATGTGGTGGGTGGTGGCGTAGCGGCCCTCCAGTAGGCCGGCCATGGCCAGGACGAGCGAGCCGCCGCACACCGCGCTGAGCGTCACCTCGGGGTTGTCCCTAGCTGCCTTCAGCAGTGTGGGCAGCTCGGTCGTCAGGGCGCGGCCCAGCAGTACGGGGATGAATTCGTCCTGCTGCCATTCCCCGGCCGCCGCGTCGTGGTCGGGAACCTCGCCGGGCTCTCCCACGCGGCCCGAGGCGCCGGGGACCAGGATCAGGCCCGCGCGTGCGGGGTCCAGTGCGGCAGTGGCGCGCAGTACCAGGCCCCCGGTGCCGCTGGCCACGTCACGCGGTCCTTCCGCGGAGACCAGTTCCACACTCACCGCGCCGCCGGAGGCGGTGCCGCCGGCGTACAGCACTTCGTAGGGAGCGACGACATCGAGCGGATCGAAGCCGTCGAACAGGATGATCTGGGCATGCATGGAGAAGTTCCTTCGCGGGCGGTCGGCATCCGGCCCATGCCGGAGTCGCTCCCGACGCTAACCGGCCGCCAGCCCGCCCCCCAGTGGCATTAGTGACACCTTCCAACGGAATATAGCCAGGACTGTAGGCAAGGCTCTGAACTGCCTAAACCGCAAAACTCAAGACACTGAGACCGAGGCATGGCCACCGAAGGGCAGGTATCTTCTCGCCATGCACGCCATTGCCGTCCTCGCCTTGGACCAGGTGATCCCCTTCGATCTGTCCACGCCGATCGAGGTCTTCTCCCGCACCCGCCTCCCGGACGGACGCCCCGGCTACCAGATCCGCGTCTGCGCCGAACGTCCGGAGATCGATGCCGGTGTCTTCACCGTGCGCGTGCCCTGGGGACTGGAAGGTCTCAGAGCCGCGGACACGATCATCGTTCCCGGTATCGCCGACCCCGCGGCCCCGCTCGCTCCCGCCGTCCGCGACGCGCTGCGCGCAGCCGCCGCGAACGGCACGCGCATAGCCTCCATCTGCTCGGGCACGTTCCCCCTGGCCGCCACCGGGCTCCTCGACGGCCTGCGTGCCACCACCCACTGGACCGCGGCCGACCTCCTGGCCGCAGGGCACCCGGACATCGAGGTGGACCCGGACGTCCTGTACGTCGACAACGGCCAGATTCTCACCTCCGCCGGCGCCGCCGCGGGCCTGGACCTATGCCTGCACATGATCCGCCGTGACTACGGCTCAGCCGTCGCCGCCGACGCCGCCCGGCTGTCCGTCATGCCCCTGGAACGCGAGGGCGGACAAGCACAGTTCATCGTCCACAATCACGCGCCCGCCCCTCAGGGATCGACACTCGAGCCGCTGCTGGCCTGGTTGCAGGACAACCTGGGCTCCGATCTCACCCTCGCCGATATCGCCGCCCACGCCGGAACAAGTACCCGGACCCTGATACGGCGCTTCCGCGAACAGACCGGCACCACCCCGCTCCAGTGGCTCCACCGCGCACGCATCCGCCAGGCCCAGCATCTCCTGGAGACCACCCGCCATTCCGTCGAACGCATCGGCGCCCAGGTCGGATTCGGCTCGCCCACCGCTTTCCGCGACCGGTTCAAGAAGACCACCGGCGTCAGCCCGCAGACCTACCGCCGTGCCTTTAGCTGACACAGCCCATCGCGCCGCTCCCACAAACGACCCTTTCCCGGAGCAAGGTCGGAAAGGGTCGACGGAAGCGGTCCGGAGCACGGATTCACTGTTCATAACTCGTTCTCACTCAAAAGTGGAACCGGGCATGTTCTGGGAAATATTTGTGACAGTCTCCGGGGTCATGACGGACCCTCAAACCACACTCGGATCCGACGCGGACGACGTCGAGCGCCACCCCTGCCCACGCTGTGACGCTCAGCCAGGCTCACCCTGCCGCTCGCGCTCCGGCGCGGTCGCCGGCACCTATCACACAGGCCGCTTCACAAAGGTGCCCCGGCTCGCGAAACTCCTGCGCGTGCCCACCCCCGCCAACCGCTGCCCCGGCCAGCCGTGGCGGCCCGGCACCCCCGCTCCCGCGCCCATCGACGCGGATACCCCAACCGCAGACATCCGCATCGGGTACGCGAGGTGCTCCAGCCTCACCCAGGAACTCCAGTCGCAGCTCGACGCGCTTGCCGGACACGGCATCCCGCGGGACAAGATCTTCGCCGAGAAGATCAGCACCCGGGTCCGGGTCCGCCCGCAGTTCGAGGCCGCGCTCACCGCCGCCCGGGAGATCAAGGCCCACGCCCCGCACTGCCGGGTGATCTTCACGGTATACGAGATGAAGCGGCTGGGGCGTGACGCCGCAGAGCTGACCGCGCTCGCCGATCACCTCACCGCGCACGGCCTGGTGCTGGAGATGCTCGCCGGCCCCCTCCAAGGGATGTACGACCCCAGCGGGCCTGGCCGTCTCCTGTTCGGGTTCTTCGCCGCGATGGCCGAGACCGAGCGTGAGAACATCCGGGAGGCCACCCTCGAAGGGTTGGACGCCGCCGCACGCAAGGGCAACCACGGAGGTCGGCCCCCGGTCATCACTGACGACATGCTGCACACCGTGCTCCGCCGCCGCACGAACGGCGAGACCGTCGAGGACATCCAGCCCGACCTGCTCATCCCCACGGGCAAGCGCAAGGGACGGAACCCCAGCCTCTCCAGCATCTACCGGGCACTCGCCGAGCACGAGAAAGCCCAGGCGTACCCCGAGGCCGTCAAGACGGCGCACGCCGACTTCGCCGCCCTCCAACAGCGCGACCGCACCCTCAAGTAGTTACTCGGCGCTACACGCCACCTGGCGGTAGCTATACGAGAACAGGGCCTGTACCGGCGGCGCGAGCACATCCCGGACGACCTGGGGACCGCGGTCACCGTGCAGCGCATGGTGTTCGGCAACCTGGGACCGGACTCCGGCAGCGGTGTCGCCTTCACCCGTGATCCGGCCACCGGCCGCCCCGGCCTGTACGGCGACTACCTGTCGAACGCCCAGGGCGAGGACGTCGTCTCCGGTGTCCGCGACGCCGTGCCGCTGGCGGAACTCGAGCGGCTGGACCCGCGTTCGTACCGCCGCCTGCGCGATCACGCGCGGACCCTGGAGCGGCACTACCGCGACCTGTGCGACATCGAGTTCACCATCGAGCGCGGCACCCTGTGGATGCTGCGGACCCGGGTGGGCAAGCGCACCGCCGGGGCCGCGTTCGCCATCGCCGCCGAGCTGGTGGAGGAGGGGCTCATCACGGCCGACGAGGGCCTGGCCCGGGTCGGCGGCGACGGGCTGGCGCGGCTGATGTTCCCCCGCTTCGACACCACCACCGCCGGCACCCCGCTCACCCACGGCGTGCCCGCCTCGCCGGGCGCCGCGGTGGGCGCGGCCGTGTTCGACTCCGCGGAGGCCGTACGGCGGGCCGCGTCCGGCGAGCGGGTGGTGCTCGTGCGGGAGGAGACCACACCGGACGACCTGCCCGGCATGGTCGCCGCGCAGGCGGTGCTCACCGGCCGGGGCGGCAAGACCAGCCATGCGGCCGTCGTCGCCCGCGGCATGGGCAAGGTGTGCGTCTGCGGCGCGCAGGACATCAACGTCCACACCGGGGCACGGCGCTTCACCACCCGGGCCGGCACCGTCGTCGAGGAGGGCACCGTCGTCTCGGTGGACGGCTCCAGCGGTGACGTGTAGACGGGCCGGCCCTCTTCGGGTCCGCCCGTCCGGTGCGGTGCGGTTCCCGTCCGGTGCGGTGCGGTGGGGTTGGGATGCCGTCCGGTGCGGTTGGGATGCCGTCCGGTGCGGTTGGGTTCCCGTCAGGTTCGATCGGTTCAGGAGGCTTCGGGTACGACGGCGACCGGGCAGGCCGCGTGGTGCAGGACGCCGTGGACGACCCGGCCGAGGTGAAGCCCGAAGGGGCCGTGCCGGTGCCGGGCGCCGACGACGAGCAGGCCGGCCTCGTGGGATGCGGCGACCAGGACGTCCCGGGCGTGACCCTCGACGGCTCGGCGGGTCACCTCGAGACCGGCCGGAGCGTCCGCAAGGGCCTCCTCCAGCGCCTCGGCGGCCCGCTGCTCCTCGAAGTGGGCGGGCTCGCCGGCGAGCAGCGGATGCCCGGTGGTCGCGTGCGCGGGGTGCCGCCACGCCCGTACGGCCTCCAGGGGCACCCGGCGCAGCACCGCCTCCTCGGCCGCGAACCGCGCGGCGGCCGAGACCGTCGGCTTCTCACCGACGCCGAGGACGATGGGGCCGCGCGGCGCCGAGCCGGCCCGGTTGTCGTGGCTGCCGCGCAGCACGATCACCGGGCAGTGCGCCCTCCCGGCCACCGTGAGGCTCACGGAGCCCAGGAGCGTCTCGGTCACGCCGCCGCGGCCGCGGCAGCCCAGCACCACGGCAAGGGCGGTACGGCTCTCCCGTACCAGCCCGTACTCCGGTTCCTCGGGCAGCACGTCGGTGCCGACCGCGACTTCGGGACGCCGGCGCTGGGCACGCAGCCGGGCGGTGCCGACCACGTCCTGCGCCATGACCTCCTCCTTCGGTCTGTCCAGCTCCTGGGCGAGCAGGGCGCCCTCGTACCGGTCCCAGAGCGAGGCGTACACCAGCCGCAGCGGCGCGCCGCGCTGGGCGGCCTCGTCGGCCGCCCAGTCGACGGCCCGCAGGCTCGGCCCGGATCCGTCGATGCCGACGACGATCGGAAGGTCCATCGGGCTCTCCTTCACTCGAGGGTCAGGTGTGCGGGACGACGGCCACGGGGGCCTCGACGTGGTGCAGCACGGCGTGGGTGACGTGGCCGATGCGGGCACCGAGGGGGCCGGTGCGGACTCGGCGGCCGACGACGACCAGGGCGGCGTCGCGGGCGGCGCCCACGAGGACCCGCGCGGCGCTGCCGCACCGGCTCGCCTCGATCACCTGGACGTCCGGGAACTTCTGCCGCCAGGGACGCAGCAGCTCGGTCAGAACGGTGGCCTGCCCGCGCGCGTGCGAGGCGTGCGCTCCGGCGTCGCCCTGGACGGGGTGCACGGAGCCGTGCGGCTCGTTCCAGCCGTGCACGACCCGCAGGGCGGTGTCCCGGCACGCGGCGGTGTCGAAGGCGAACTCCAGCAGCGTGTCGTCCGGCGCGCCGGTGTCGAGGCCGAGGACGACGGGCCGGAAGGGCGCGCCGGCCGACGGTACGCCCGACGGGTCCGGCCGGTGCTCGTCGGCTGCCTGCTCACCCGCCCTGACCAGTACCACCGGACGCTCGGCGCGGGCGATGACGGCCAGGCTGACCGATCCGAGCAGGAACCCGCCGACCGTGCCGAGCCCGTGCGAGCCCAGCGCCATCAGCTCGGCGGCGTCCGCCGCCTCGGTCAGGGCCTCGGCCGGGTTGGCGGTGAACTGGTCGGTGACCACCTCGACGCCCGGGTGGCGCAGCCGGATGCCCTCGGCGGCCTCGCGCGGGATGCCGCCGGTGCCTTCGGCGGGGCCGGGCTCGCGGACGTTGACGATCTTCAGCGGCAGCCGGCGCAGCAGGGCTTCGCGGGCCGCCCATTCGACGGCGGCCCGGCTCTCGGGCGAGCCGTCGAGGCCCGCGGTGATGATTCGGGTCATGGTCTCCACCTACGGGGTCGGGGGGTACGAATCGGACGAGGGGCGGTTCGGGTCGAGGGGCCGGTTCGGATGTCCTGGCGTTGGGGCCGCGCGGCTCGGGCGGCGGGCGCCGTCGGCCGGGGGCCGCTGGTGCCGTCGATGCCGCTGCGGACCTGGCCGGTGTGGGCACCCGTCGGCGGACTGGCCGGGTCGGTGCGCGTTCGCCGGGTCCGCGGGTCCCGTCCGGCCGGTGGGCAGGGGTCCTGCCGCGGGACCGGTGGGCTCCGCGTCCGGCGTCCGGTGCCCGTGACCGGGCGCGGTGTCAGTCCGCGCGAAGGAGGTTCTTCACCTCGACCACGTCGGCGATCCGCTCGACCTCGGCCAGCAGCCGGGCCCCGGTCGCCTGTGACACCTGCCCCGCCAGCTCGACGATGCCGTCGTGGACGGTCACGTCCACGACCCCGCGGTCGTGCGGGGAGCAGACGGCCCGGATTCTGGTCTCCACCTCCGCCCGGATTCCGGCGTCGTCCCTGATCAGGGTCTGCAGCAGGGCGTCCCGGCCCACGGCACCGACCAGCCGGCCCTCGTGGTCGGCGACCGGCAGCCGCTTCAGCCGGGACAGCGCGGCGAGCCAGGCGGCCTCGGCGACGGTGGTGCCCGGCAGCACGGTGATCGCGGGGCTGGTCATCAGGTCGGCCGCCGTCTCGCCCCGGGCCTTGCCGTGCAGGCGCCGTTCCCGGAGCCTGCCGATGGGTCCGGGCCGGTGGCCGGAGGCCTCGAACGCCACCTTGGCCAGCAGATCCGACTCCGAGACGACGCCCAGCACACGGTCCTCCGCGTCCACGACCGGGAGCGCGCCGACCTGTTCGCGCGCGAGCAGCCGGGCGATCTCCCGGTAGGGCAGGTCGTCCCGCAGGGACGCGGCGGGCACGTCCATCACGTCCCGCACCAGCGCCGGGCCGGCGCCGTGCTCCGGCGCGGACGGCCGCGTGGGCGGTGCGGCCCGGGAGGCCGGCTGGGAGGTCTCGCTCGGCGGGAGCTCCTCGGTGCCGACGTGCCGGGCCGCGGCGGCGGCAACGGCGCCCAGGTACCGGACGAGCATGTCCTGCCGGGCGCTCTCACCGGGGCTCCAGGGACGGCCGGGCTGGCTCCGCCGGGCCTCCGCCCCCGTGGAGAAGTTCTCGTGCCTGTTCACGGTGGCCTCCGCGCTCCGTCGGGTTGCCTGTTGTCCCAGTGTCACCGCGCTCCTGTGCTCGCCGCCTAGAGCCGAACGGCCCTGGTGGAGCGGCGTGACGGCCCTATCCGGTGCGGGCCGGGGCGGGGACGGTGACACTGGAGGAGCAGCCGACCGGCAGGAGGCCGGGAGATGAGCCTGCGGGATTTCCTGGAGCGGTTCCGTCCCACCGGTACACCGGGAGCGGCCGCCGTCGGCGTGCCCGCCGACCGGGCGGCGGAGCGGGCCACGGAACTGGAACCCGCGCTGGCCCGGCTGACGGACGTTCAGCAGGAGGCCGCGCGGATTCGCGTGGCGGCGGACGAGGCCGCCGAGGCCCTGCGGCGGGACGCCGCGCGGGAGGCGGAGCGGGTCGTGGCGGACGCGCGGGAGCGGGCGCCCGAGGTACGGCGGCGAGCCGCGGCGCCCGTCCTCGAGGACGCGCGGCGGGAGGCCGACGACGTGCGCGCCGCCGGTGAACGGGCCGCCGAGGAGGTCCGCGAGCGGGCCCGTGAGCGCATGCCCGGGCTGGTGGACCGGACCGTGGCCGACGCCCTGCGTCCGGCGACCGGGGCCGGCGGAACGCCATGAGCGCCGCACGGGTCGCCGGAACGGTCCGGGCCCGGGCCCTCGCCGAACGGTGCGCGGGCACCGCCGGGGCGCGGGAGCTCGCGGCCGGCACCGGCCTCGACGAAGCCCTGCGGCAGCCGGCCGGAACGCCGCACCGGAAGCCCGC